>NC_010655.1:666025-1332051 GCF_000020225.1 Akkermansia muciniphila ATCC BAA-835
AAAAATCCGCTTCTTCATTCGGATTTTTCCTATGCCCTATTTTTTGCCCTGTAATCAAAAATAATTCCTTTATAAGGTTAAAACCAGGCAAAACACCGCTGTTTACCAAATCATTTCCCAAAAGGAAAACTCTTCTTTTTTCCTAACAATTATTGGAATAAAAGAATCCTTATCATTCAAAGAAATACCGTATTAGAATACTTCTAAATTAGCAAAAAACTCATTGATTGTAAATAAACTTAATTTAAAATGCCATAAGAAAAAACCTTTCTGTACCTTACCTTCGTTCTGCACAGCCGTCACATCAGATATGGAATATTTTTGATAATCAATTCATAACACACCTTTAACAAAACTTGCACAGCGTCTTTTTATGTTCAAAGAGCCCTCTTTCCTCAAAAAAGCAAATCTGTTCCAGCCTATTCTGGTTGTCGTGATCTCCATCATCGGGGGAACTCCCATGGAAGGAGCCAATACGGGGAAAATAGTCCTTTTGATCATCCTGGGCGCCGCTTTCATTGTATGGCATGTGGAATGCCAGAGACTGCTCAACAGAAACCGGGAAACCAGGGAACATGCCTGCGCCCTGAAAAACCGCAGTGCGGCTCTTTACAAAAAAACTTACGCCGCCCTGAGCGGAGAATACGAAAACTTCGCCAATAAACTGAATGGAGAAAGTTGCCGGGAGGCAAAAACGGACGGTTCAAGGGGGACGACGGAAAGCTTCAACGGAGCCTGCCTGTTCCTGTGCTCCACCATTGCCGCTGCGCTGGCTGAATATAAAAACTCCCTTGTCTTTGAAGTGCTTTATATTCAGGCAGAGCGGAGGAAAGACCAAACCTTGCTGCACGTTATAGGCTACGCACAGGGAGAACACAATAACGACACCCCTTCCCTGCTGGCACAGCCTCCGCGGCCCGTAACGAAAACACCCGCCATGCTGGATGAACAATTATTCGCGGAACGCCACCTCAGCCCCCTGGTTCTTTCCAGCCCGGAAGAAGTGCAGCGCAGCTTTTTCCGGAAGCGCAACCAGCCTCCGGAGGAAAAATACATGCAGTATCTGGCCATTCCCGTCCTGAGCAAGAGAAATGAAATCATCGGGCTTATCGAAATCGCCGTTAAAAAAAATCCGTTCATTTCGCCCGTCACCATGCTGGAAGCCCATGAATTGGCCGACGTTAAATCATGGTTGTACCATTTAAAGGACCATTTCCTGTTGTTTCATGAAATAGAACGCGCCGTCCGGGATGGATTCCCATGACGGCAGTACGGACAGAATAGCCTGCTACGCCCAACGCCATATCCCTTAAAAATTTCCTGGGATATATATATTCCAGCCTATTTACAATCAACTACTTCCATCTTTTTAACCAGAACGGTTACCGCCATATAATGCTATTAACCTGTAAGTGAAACAGATAGCACTTGGGCCATTTTCTGCATCTGAAACAAGAAAGAGAAAACCCTGTAAACTATTGAGTCCACAGGGTTTCAAAAAAGGAATGGTACTTGGACCGGGACTCGAACCCGGGACCAATAGATTAAAAGTCTACTGCTCTACCAACTGAGCTACCCAAGCACTTACCCTTGCTGGAAGGGCGCAAGCAGTAAACACCACACCCCCTTTCATGGCAAGCGTAAAATGGAAGATGGACAAAAAAAGATCAGGATTCCATGCATTCCAGCCATCTCGCACGCCATTCGGCAGGAATACGCACAGGACGCCCCTGCGGCATCTGGACCAGGGCTAGCTGCTGATGAGCCCTGACCAGAAGATCATTATTGGAAGCGCGCCTCATTTCAAAATCGCACCAGAAGCGGGCCCGGTCCACGGATTGAAGCCATCCCGTCGTCAAAATGGTGTCTCCCAGAACGGCCGGACGCACATAGTCAATCTCATGGCGCACCACTACGGCAAACTGCTGCAAATCGCTCATGGTTTTGTAATCCATTCCCAATTTAGCTCCAAGTTTGGTACGGCAGGTCTCAATCATGCGCAAATAGGCCAGGTTATGAACCACCCCGCCGCAGTCCGTATCATAAAACATGACTTCATCTTCCGTATGAAACATCAGCTCCGGATTCATGCCTGCCATTGTAAAAAGGAAACAGGCGGGCTGAAAGAAAATTCCGGTTCAGCCGCGCCATGCATGATGCGTCCGCGCCAGCGTCAGCACGCAGACGGAAGCAGCCCCGGAGCGGAGGAGCAGACGGGCGCAGGAGTCTGCCGTGGCTCCGGTCGTAAAAACATCATCCACCAGCAGCACATCCCTGCCCCTGACGGGGCTGCGTTTCATCCTTTTTTCATCCGCCGCATAAATTTTACGGGCATGTCTGAGCCGCTGCTCCCGCGACAAGCTGGCCTGGGGAAGCGTATCCGGCAGGCGTTTCAGCACGCCGGCATACGGCCAGCCCAGTTCCTCTCCCAGCAGAACCGCCAGTTCCTGCGCCTGGTTGTACCCCCTTCGAGCCTGTTTGCCGCGGTGCATGGGCACGGGAACGATCAGGCGTTTTTTCCCGCCGAACCAGTGAGGATTTCCACGCACTGCCTCTGCCATCATCTGCGCGAAGGAGCCGGCCAGATGAACGGCTCCCCCATATTTGAAAGCCAGCAGAAGATCCCGCAATGATCCCGTATTCACATACACGGCACGGGCTTCCTCAAAAGAGGGGAGAGCTACCGCGCAGCGACGGCATAATCCGGACGGGATGAAGGAACCCTCCGCCGGTTCCCCGCAGACGGCACAGAAGGGAGGCTCGACAGGCACGAAACTTCCGCGGCAGTCCGGGCAAACATGGCAGCCATCCAGGCCGCCGCGGCCGCATAACTCGCAGACAAAAGGATACACCCAGGAAAGCCATTCCCTGACAACCGACCTCAGCATTCCCCGCACGGCAGAAAGTTGAAAGAGGCTCCTATCGTTCGCACTTCCCATCGGGGGAATCGGCGCCCTCCTCTTCCGGCATCTCTTCCAGAAGCTTGTCTATGGTTTCAATGAAACGCCACGGGCACCGCTTGCGCTGGTATTTACGCCACAGCACATCACGCAGGGTCACCCAGTGCGCCCGCGTTAATTCCACGTGTTCCCATTCCACATCGTCACGTTCCGCACGGCCCACCTTGGGGGCGCACTCCAGCTTCCATTTGCCGGCATGGTGGCATGCCCTGTACACCAGGGTTCCCTCTTCCGTGCGTTCTTTCCACGTGTGAACTTCCATGGAGGCGAGTGTAAGGAAGAAGCGTTTCGGGTAAAGAGGAATTTTTTCTAGTCATCCGCCCTTGCGCGATTAGTATGGCTCCGTCATGAACGACACTGAAATGATCGAATGCCGCGAGCCTGCCCTTCAAATGCAGCGCCTCATCGCCATCATGAAACGTCTGCGCGCGCCCCACGGCTGCCCCTGGGACGCGGAGCAAACCCACCATTCCCTGATTTCCAATATGATCGAGGAAGCCTATGAAGTCGTGGACACCATTCAGCGGAATGACTGGACGCAGCTGAGGGAAGAATTGGGCGATGTTTTGCTTCAAGTGGTTTTTCATGCGGAGATTGCCCAGGAAGCAGGGCGTTTCGATTTCAATGACGTGGCTGCGGAAGTAAGCGAAAAACTCGTCCGCCGCCATCCCCACGTATTTGCCCAGTCCAAGGCGGACACGACGGATGCCGTATTAGCTCAGTGGGACAAGATCAAACGCCGGGAAAAGGGGGCGGAAACAACCCCATACCTGCATGGAACAGGCAAGGGGCTGCCGCCCATGCTCCAAGCATGGAAGCTCCAGAAAAAAGCCGCCAAAGTAGGATTTGACTGGGCGGACGCCCAAGGCGCCCTTGACAAGGTGAAGGAAGAAACCGCGGAATGCGGGGAAATTCTTTCCGCACCGGAGGAAGACCCCCGCGTCGCGGAAGAATTGGGGGATCTTCTGTTTTCCGTAGTCAACCTGTGCAGGAAAAAAGGAATCGACCCGGAAACGGCCATGGCCGGAGCAAACAGAAAATTTGAGCGGCGTTTCAACGAAATGGAACGGCTGCTTGCCAAAGACGGTCTTTCCCTGGAAGAAGCTTCTGCGGAGGCCATGGAGGCACGCTGGCAGCAGGCAAAATCCGCCCGGTAACGGAATCCGGGGTCAGGCCATCATGTCCATGTTCGGGTCTTTCCAGGCCGGATCATATCCCTTGGCATAGCTGAACACATGCTTGTGCATGTATTCGAAGTACTGCTCTTTCTGCATGGGGGTGAGCCGTTCCCAGATGGCTACATTCAAGGCACGGCATACCTTCTGCATCATTTTCAGGGTAAGCTGGCGCCCCTGCCGGGCTTTTTGGACCTGCTTGTGGGTAAGCTGCTCCGGAGAAATTTCCACCAGGTCGTGATTGGTCAGATGCCAGCGCTTCATCAGTTCATCCAAAGGCTGTTCTCCGTGGTTGCGTCCGGTTGCTGTGGCTTCCTCGTCCATACGCCTTCCTTCGTGCCCTATTTCCGGGAAATAGGCAATACATGATTGCCCCATCAGCACTTTTTTTGCATTTCCAGTTGCCCGGCGTCCGGATACATGGTTCAATCCCGCTCCGTTGCAATAAGATGATTAGCGAGAAAGAGGAATTACTGGAATGGCGCAAACGCGCCGCCGCACAGCCCGCGGGACGGGTAGTCCTGGATCTGGAGGCAGACAGCCTGCACCGCTATCAGGAAAAAATCTGCCTGATCCAATATGCGGACGAAACGGGTTCCTGCCTGATTGACCCTCTCTCTATCGAAGATATGGGGCCTTTCTACAACTGGCTGAAAGAAACGGAAGTCTGGATGCACGGAGCGGACTACGATATGAGCCTCTTTCAAAACGCCTGGGAAACGCTGCCCGCCATGATCTGGGATACGCAGACGGCGGCGCGCCTGCTGGGCTTCCGCCAGTTCGGGCTGGCAGCCCTGGTGGAACACTTCCACGGCATCACCCTGAGCAAATCTTCCCAAAAGGCGGACTGGGCGCGGCGCCCCCTTTCCCCAACCATGGTCACTTACGCCCTGAACGACGTAAATTACATGCTGGACATGGCGGACAAACTGACGGCCGCCCTCCGGAAAAAAGGACGCATGGGCTGGTTTGAAGAAATTTGCAGACATTCCATGGAACGCGCCCGGGAACGCCATCTGGCAGGCCATCAGGACCCCTGGCGCATCCAGGGCTGCGGCAAATTGAACAGGAAGGGGCTGGCCGCCCTCCGGGAAATGTGGACCTGGCGTGATGCGGAAGCCAAAACGTGGGACAAACCCGCGTTCATGGTTTGCTCCAATGCTGACCTCATCCAGTGGAGCGTGGCTCTCCAGGAACAGCGCACCGTGGCGCCCCCGCCCCGTTTTCATGCCCACAGGCGCAGCCGGTTCATGAATGCGCTCCAGAAATTCTACCTGCTGGATGAAGAAGACTACCCATGCCGGCCCCGCATTCAGCGCCGGCAACATTCCGACCAATTTGAGGACAATCTGGCCCGCCTGTGCAAACTCAGGGATGAAAAAGCTGAAGAACTGGGCATGGAAGGCTCCTTCCTGATTACCCGGGCCTCTCTGGAAGCTATTGCGGAAGACAGGGAAAAAGGCGTTTCCACCCTGTTGAACTGGCAGAAGGAAGCCCTGGGTTTTTAAACGGTCCTTTCTGCAAAGGAAAAACATCCGGACGGAAGCACCAAGGCCCGGAAAGTCCGTTGTCCCCCTCTTTCCCCATTCACCCAGCATCATCGCCCATTCATCCCGGACGGCCAACACAAGCTTTCTCCCTGAACATTCCCGGCTTTCTGGAAGCGTTCTCCGCTCAGGGCAGACAGGAACAGAAATCTTCCCCCGCAAACGCCGTCTTCCCCTGCCTGTCTATTTACATTGAGCGGAAGACAGTTTTTTCTATAATGCAGGGCAGTTCCCTTCCTCCATGCCCTCCAACCGCCATTCATACATGGTCCTGGCAATCTTCTGCGTCTGCGCCCTTGCCATATGCGCCTTCCTTTCCTGGCGGAACCAGGAGAAAAAAGACCGGCTGTCGCGGCAGTACGCGGAATTTTCCATGCCCCAGACCTCGAAGGGAAGCACGCCGGCACAACAGAAAGCCCTGCTTGAAATACTTAGCAGAGAACAGAAAAATATTTCTCAGGCTTCCCCGCACCGTCAACAGGCGGCAGAACCGCCGCCCCGGAGCCAAGAAAAAATCTTTTCCCCCCCGGCAGGGCATGCTAGGGTGGCAGGCGATGAATCATGCCGATTTAGACCAGTTGCTGATCCTTCAGGAAAAGGATGTGCGGATCTCCAAACTCCGGAAGGAGCTGGCTTCCCTGCCGGAACAGAGAACGCGCCTGCTGAAGCAGATGGAGGCCATCAAGCAGAAGGCCCTGGCCGCCAAACAGGAAGTGGCAGGCATTGAAAAAAGCATACGGGACGTGGAGGCCGCCGTTGAAACCAAACGCGCCTACATCGGCAAAATGAAAACCCTTCAGTCCAACACCCGGAAAAACGAGGAATACCAGATGTGCATCCAGGAGGTGGAAAAAACGGAAGCCGCTATTGACTCTCTGGAAACCTCAGAGCTGGAATTGATGGAGCGCCTGGAAACAGCAAAAACGGACATGGAGCAGAAAATCCGCCGTGCACGGGACGCCCAGCGTGAACTGGAGGAAACGCTCGCGCGCTTTGACCGGACGGCAGAGACGGACAAGGAGCTCCTTAACCGCTTGAATGCGGAACGCGCGGATCTGGCCGCCGCCGTTCCGGAAAATTCCCTGGGGGAATATGAACGGATGACCAGAAGCAAGGGGGTTCCGGTCATTGTGCCAATGGATGAAAAAGGCCATTGCGGCGGCTGCCACATGGTTATCACGGACAACGCCCGCATGAAAGTGCTGGGCGGCCACGAGACCGTTTACTGCGACAGCTGCCACCGCATCCTCCACTGAAGGAGTTTCCAGGAACGCCGCCGGGCTTGCCATGAAATCCAGATCGGAAGAATTTGAAGAGTGGGGGACGGAAGTCATCTTCGGCCGTGCCAAGGGATTCCGCGCTGCCATGATGCGCATGATCCTGCGCGGCGCCTCCTGGCTGTTCAGGCTGGTGGTTCTGGCACGGCTGTATCTGTTTCATTCCAGCATCGCCAGGCAGGCCAGGCTGGGAATGCTGGTGGTCAGCGTGGGCAACATCACCGTGGGAGGAACCGGAAAAACCCCGGTGGTGGAACTGCTGGCCCGCACCCTTACCCGGCGCGGGCGCAAAGTAGCCATCCTGACACGCGGCTACAAGAGCGCAGAGCTGGATAAACCTCAGGAATGGAGGGACAAGGACGGCAGGCTGCCGGAGAATCTTCCCAAAATCGCCAGCGACGGGAAAACGCGCTACCTGGGCCCCCTGCATTCCGGAGATGAACCTTTCATGCTCGCCAAAAATCTGGACGGCGTGGCGGTGCTGGTGGATAAAAACCGCATCAAGTCCGGCATCTTCGCCATTGAGCACCTGGGGTGCGACACCCTGTTGCTGGACGACGGCATGCAATATTTGAAACTGGCGCATGAACTGGATATCGTGCTGGTGGATTGCGGCGCGCCCTTTGGCACCGGAGCCATGCTCCCGCGCGGCACCCTGCGGGAACCCAGGAGCAGTCTGGCGCGCGCCAGTTACATCATTCTGACCAAATGCGGCGGAAAGCCACAGGATGAGCTGATCTCCGCCATCAGGAAGTACAATCCCGTGGCGGACATCATCGTGAGCGACCACGGCCCCCGGTATCTGGAAAATGTGTTCACGGGGGAACGCCTTCCTCTGGAGGCCCTCCGGGGGAAATGGGTGGCGTGCCTCAGCGGCATCGCACGTCCGGAAAGTTTTGAAAACTCCCTGCGCTCCCTGGGCGCCCACGTGGAAATCTGCCGCAGGTTTCCGGACCACCACTGGTTTGAACAAACGGAATTGCAGGAATTTTACGACCGCTGCGCAGACCGGGCCATGGACATGATCGTAACTACGGAGAAGGATGCCGTGCGGCTGGAAAAACCGGAGGAAAAACCGGAGGTCCCTATCTATTTCCTGCGCATTGAGGTGGAAATTTACCAGGGCCGGGAGGCATGGGAACGTTGTGTAGACCGCATCTGCGGAATTTCAGAACCGCGCCCACGGGATGAATGGATGCCTTCTTCATCCCTTTGACATGGTTCACGTTTCCTGAGGTTTTCCGGAAATTCACCTCTTTTATGCAGAGAAGGCCGCTTGACTTGCCCGGAAAATCGTGTGAAACAAAAAGGCAGTATTTTCCCATGAAGGCATTTACCATCACCTCCATTCTGGCTGCTGCGTGCCTATTTCCGTCCTATTCACCGGCCGGAACTGCAGCAGGAAACAAGATTCAGGCTGCCTCAATGCAAACGGCGGCAGGCATTCCCAAGCAGGACCCCCAGCTTATCCAGGGGAAGCTCGCCAACGGCCTGACCTACTTCATCCGCCCGAACGCGGAACCCAAGGGCCGGTTCAGTATCCGCCTGCGCGTCAACACGGGTTCCCTGAATGAAACGGATGACATCCAGGGCGTTTCCCACTTTCTGGAACACATGGTTTTCAACGGAAGCACCCATTTCAAGCGCGGGGAAATGGTTCCCGCCATGCAGAAAGAAGGCCTGGGCCTGGGAGGGGACGCAAATGCGTACACCGCCTTTGACGAAACCGTGTACATGATGGACGTGCCCAGCATGAAGGAATCCACCGTGGACCTGGCTTTCACCATCATGCGGGATTTTGCGGACGGAGCCCTGCTGGAAGAAAGCGCCATTGACGCGGAACGCGGCATCATCACCAGCGAATACAAGGTGCGCGACTCCGCCGGTTACCGGGTCATGAAGGAAGTCTTCTCCATCATGCTGGACGGCACCCGCATTCCCGACCGCTATCCCATCGGCACGCTGGAAGTAATCCGCACCGCGCCGCGGGAAAAATTTATCAATTATTATCGGACCCACTACGTTCCCAGCCAAATGCAGCTCGTCATCGCCGGGGACATCACACCGGAACAGGGAAAAGCCTGGGTGGAAAAGTATTTTGGCTCCATGAAGAAGGACAACTATTCCTTCCAGACGGACCGGGGCACGCTTAAAACGGCTACGGAAACCACCGCCCACTGGATTACCAACAAAGAGGCCACCAGCACGGAAGCCAGCATCAACATCGCCCGGCCCTATGTGAAAAAGCCGGATACCGTCGCCAACCGCAACAAAGATATCCCCCTGAACGTGGCTTACGCCATGCTGAACCGCCGGCTGGAAAAGATGGCGAAGAATGCGGACTGCCCCTTTATCTCCGCGGAAGGAGGCCGCATGGACATAGTGGAAGCGGCGGAAGTGGATTCCATTCAGACCCAGGCGGACTACAAGAATTGGAAACCGGCTCTGGCCGCCATTGAACAGGAACTGCGCCGGGCCATCGAATTCGGCTTCAACAAGGAAGAACTGGCGGAGGCCCGCAGCAACATTACCGCCGCCGCGGAAAACGCCATCAAGTCCTGGGCCACCGCCAAGTCGGAAGACCTGGCTTCCGCCATCGCCCAGAGCGCCGCACGGGACAAGGTCTTCACCACGCCGCAGGAAGACTGGGCCATCTCCAGGGAAGTCGTGGAAAACCTGACGCCCGAACAATGCCAGGCAGCCCTGAAGGAAGCCTGGACCGGAGCCTTTCCCCGCGTGATCGTCACTTCCAATAAGGAAAACCCCCAGGGAAGCGCCGAAATCATGAAAGCGTACCGGGAATCCCAAACCGCTAAAGTACAGCCCTACCAGGCGGACAGCCGCAAGGATTTTTCCTATAAGTTCGGAGATCCCGGCAAGGTGACGGCCCGTACGGAAACCACCGACCTGGGAGTCACCCAGCTCACCCTGTCCAACGGCATGCGCGTCAACCTGAAGCCCACGGAATTTGACAAGGACTCCATCAACATCACCTTTGCCGTGGACGGCGGGGAACTGAGCAGGCCGGAAAAAGCCTCCGGGCTGGAACTTTTTGCGAATGCCGTCATGAACGGCGGCGGTTTGAAAGACCACTCCAATGACGAACTGGCCGCCATCATGGCAGGCAAGAAGGTAGGGGTAGGCTTCTCCATGACGGACCGCTTCTTCCTGCTTTCCGGAAACACCAACAGGGAAGACCTGGAAACGCAACTCCAGCTCCAGACGGCCTACCTGATGCACCCCGGTTACCGACAGGACGGCGTTACCCTGCTCCGGCGGGCCATTCCCATGATTTATAACAAGATGGACCATGAAGTGCAGGGAGCCATGAAGAAGCAGGTTCCTGCCATCCTTTACAAGAACAATCCCCGGTTCACCTTCCCCACCCAGGAACAGCTTACCTCCTACCAGGTCAAGGACGTGCGGGACTGGGTGGATGCCCCGTTGAAAAACAACTACATGGAAGTGACCGTTACGGGAGACTTCAGGACGGAAGACATCATCCCCCTGCTGGAACGCACCGTAGGAGCGGTTCCCAAACGTGCGGAAGCTCCGGCAACGCTGGATGAAACGCTTCGCCATCCGGCCATGGCGGACTTCAATTTCTCCAAGGACCTGACCTATGACTCCTCCATTGATAAAACGATGGTCTGCCTTTTCTGGAAAACGCCCGGCGGAGAAAATAAAAAGCTGGCCCGCAGGCTGAACATGCTCAAGGCCGTCTTCTATGACCGCGTATTCAAGGGCCTGCGCGAAGACATGGGGGAAACCTACTCCCCTTCCACCGGCCTCAATATCAGTGAAACCTATCCGGACGACGGCTATATCATCACGATGAGTTCCGGCGTCATGCGCAATAAGGAGGCCGTGCGCAGCGCCATCGCCAGAATTGCGGACGACCTCGGCAAGGGAAATATCACCCAGGAGGAACTGGACCGTGCCCGCAATCCCATTCTTAACTCCATGGACCGCGCCCAGCGCGACAACGGTTACTGGACATCCCTGCTGAAAGACTCCCAGGCCAAGCCGGAACGGCTGAACCAGCAGAGGGAAAGCATTCCGGACGTAAAAGCCATCACCGTGGAAGAGGTCAACAAACTTGCCAAAGAGATCTTCGGCAAGGGAGAGCATCTCAACCTGAACATTCTGCCGGATCACCCGGCTGCGGAAACTCCGCCTGCTGAAAAGCAGGCGGACAAAGCCGACTCTCCCCAGGCCGCCGTCTCCCCGGCGGCTTTTTGCGTTCGCGCCACCGTCGTGAAGACTGTAAAAAAAGACTCCGGCAAAAATGGATATGCCATCATCATTTCCGAAGAAACAGCTTCAATGCCGGCCTGGAAGGCCGTGGCGGACAAACTGGCTGAAAAACACGGAGGCTCCATCGTCACCGTGAAAGATTCCGTATTCTCCAAGCTGGACACGCTCAAAAAAATGGCTCCACGTTTCATGGCCGTCGTCGCACGCCCGGAGGAAATAGACCGGGTGCTGGTGAATGACCTGCACCGCCTGAGCCGCCGGCTGGACGACGACCCTTACGGGGACTGTATCTGGGGCATTGTCACGGGGTACACCCCGCAGGCCGCCATGAGAATAGCCTCTGAAACGAAGCCTCTCGTCATCAGCCGTGCCATGGGAACTACCAACGTGGATTCCTCCCGATTCAAAGACAGCATGAGCATCACGGACTGGCAGCCCTTCCAATACCTGGAACAGCATGGCTCCAAGGGCAAGGTAACGCCGGCTTTCTACACGAAAGGCCTGAAAGAACAGGACAAGGGGGATGAAACCACGCTGGGCGTAACGCCCAAGCTTATGGAATACTGGAAACGTTATTCCCCGCAGCTCTTCGTAACGGCCTCCCACGCAACCCAGTTTAATCTGGAAATGCCTTTCGGCAAGGGACTCATCGTTTCCGGCAACAACCGGTTCTACGCTCTGGACAAAAAACAATTCAGGGAATTCACCACTTTTTTGCACGGCGTGCTCTTCAACGGAAAGGAAGACGACCTTCTCTCCTTCCTTAAGAGAATTAAAGCGCCGGTGATTGAAACCAGGCCGGTTCCGGCTGTCTGGGTCGCGGCTGGGAACTGCTTGATCGGAGATGCCAAGAAGACGAAAAATTCCATGGCTGTCACCGCCCTGAGCCGCTACGGCTTCAACCAGCTGGTAGGCTACACCGTCCCTTCCTGGTATGGCAAGGGCGGCTGGGGGACGCTGGGCCTTCTGTTCAGCAATCATGACGCCTCCAGCCTGGCGGAAGCCTGGTATTTGAACAACCAGTTCATTCTGGACGAGACTATGACCCACTTCCCCAAGCTCATGGACGTCTATTTCAACTCCGCGGATATCAATGGAATCAAGGATGATCCGGACTTTGCCAGGGGCATGAACTCCGCCGGATACGGCATGGGCAAGGACCAGCTGGGGCTTATCCACGATCGGGATACCGTGGCCTTTTACGGAGACCCCGCCTGGACGGCGCGCCTGGACGAATCCCGGGCTCCGTCCCCGTGGCATATCGACTGGAATGACCCGGCAGATGCCTCCAAAGGGTTCACCGTCACAGCCAACAAAGACGCCAAAGGTCGCCTGGGAGTCTGGTTCCCCAATCGGATCAACGCCGGCAAGGCCACCGTCACCATTGGCGGAACCGCCACTCCCATTGAAAAGGCAGGCCTGCTGACCAACGACTTCCTGCTGCTCCGGGAACTGGAACTCAAAAAGGGAGAAAAAGCCGTCGTGGAAATGGAATAAGCGTGGAAGAAAAACAAGTTGCAGGGATTTTTCCCCTTCCGTCGGCGGCCGGATATCCGGCCGCCGCTCTTTTTCCATAGACAAGCAGCCTCCAAACATGGATACTCCCGGTAATCAATCCACCCTATGACTGATTACTCCATTTTCTTTATCATCGCCGTAGTAGCGACGGGCGTGGGAGCGCTCCTGTTTCTCCTGTCCCTGTTCGGGCTGGGGGAACATGATCTGGACTTTGATGCGGATTCCGGCGGAGCGGACGTAGGGTTGCTGTCCATCAAATCCGGCATCGGCTTTTTTCTGGGCTTCGGCTGGGGCGGCGTGCTCGCCCAGGGTCTGGACTGGGGGATGGCCGCCTCCCTGGCGGCGGCTTTTTTCACCGGCGTGCTGATGTTCCTGATTATCGGCATCTCCATGCGTTTCATTATGAGCCTTAAATCAGACGGCACCCTGAATTATGAAACCCTCAAGGGAATGACCGGCTCCGTTTACATCAGCATTCCCGGAAACCTCCAACGCGGCGGACAAGTTACAATCGCCCATCCCAGCCAGCTGCTGTACCTCCCTGCCGTCCAGGAAGGGGAACATCCCCTGCCCTCCGGAACCCCGGTGGAAGTGGTAGCCGTCACTGCGGGAATCGTCACCGTCAAACCTCTTCATTAACAAACACCCCAATCATCATACCCCAAGCCGACTATGGACAAAATCATCCCCATCGCCATTCTGGTTCTCTTCATCATTCTGACCGCTTCCTGGCTGTTCAGCCGCTACCGCATGTGCCCTCCGGACAAAATCCTCATCGTCTTCGGGAAAGTAGGCACAGGCCAGCCGGCCAAATGTTACCACGGCGGCTCCACCTTCGTGCTTCCGGTTCTCCAGTCCTATAGCTACCTGGATCTGAACCCTATCAATATTGACGTGCCCCTCCAGGGCGCCCTTTCCTCCCAGAACATACGCGTGGATGTGCCCTCCTCCTTCATCGTGGGCATCTCCACCCTCCCTGAAATCATGCAGAACGCCGCTGCGCGCCTGCTGGGCCGCTCCCGGGAGGAAATCCGCAACCTGGCCGCGGAAATCATCATGGGGCAGATGCGCGTGGTGATTGCCTCCATGACCATTGAGGAAATCAATTCCGACCGCGAAAAACTCATCAAGGGCATCACGGAAGGCGTGGACGTGGAACTGCACAAAGTGGGCCTCCATCTCATCAACGCCAATATCACGGACATCCAGGACGCTTCCGGCTACATCAACGCCCTGGGCAAGGAAGCCGCTGCGCGCGCCATCAATGACGCCACCATCAAGGTGGCGGAAGAAACGCGCCGCGGGGAAATCGGCAAAGCGGAAGCGGAAAAGGACCAGACCATCCAGGTGGCGAACGCCCGCGCCATCGCCATTGAGGGCCAGAACGAAGCCCAGATTAAAATTGCGGAATCCGCCGCCAAGCTGCAAGTGAAGCAGGCGGAGGCCAAAAAGCTGGCGGAAGTGGCCCAGAAGGTGCAGGAGGCTAAAACCCTGGAAGAAGCCTACCAGGCGGAAAAAGAAGCGGAATTGAAGCGCGCGGAACGCGAACGCGCCACGCAGGAAGCCAACATCCTGGTAACGGCCCGCATTGAAAAGAGCCAGCGCGAAGTGCAGGCCCAGGCCACGGCGGAAGTACTCAAACTGGAACAGGAAGGCAAGGCGCAGGCTCTGCTCATCCAGCGCAGGGCGGAAGCGGAAGCCATCCGCCAACTGGCGGAAGGCGAAGCCCAGGCTACCCTCCTGAAGAAAAAGGCGGAAGGGGAAGGCATGGAAATGGTGGGACGCGGTGAAGCGGCCGCGATTGAAGCCGTGCTGGAAGGCAAGGCCCGCGGTTTTCAGCAGATCGTCCAGGCGGCAGGTTCTTCCGAGGCCGCTTCCAACCTGCTGGTGACGGAACAGCTTACCAAGATTGTGGAGCTCCAGTCCGGCGCCATTAAGGGGTTGAAATTCGACAAGGTAGTCGTCATGGGCAATGGAGGGAACTCCTCTGTGGGAGGATTCGTCCAGAATCTGGTAAAGGATACGCTGCCCCTTCATGAACTCGGCAAAAGCGTAGGGCTGGAATTGCCCGCTTTTCTGGGCAAACCCATGGAAGGGAAAACCGCAGCTTCCTCCCCTGCTCCCGCAGCCGATGCCCCGGCGGCAGATACCGCAACCGCCGTCAACCCGAGTTAGCCCCTTCATCCCCGCCTTCCTGACGGCAACCGCCTCCCCCCCCCCCCCCGGATAGACAGGGCAGATCTGGACAGCATTGTCCATATTGACGCAGGGCGCATGCTGCAATGGCAAAATCCGTTCCCCGTCAACAGGGAAACGGCTCTTGAACCATAAAGGGAAAAGCAGAATGCCTGCCTTCAAGGCTAATAGGCAAAGGCCGGCAAGTACTGTGTCCTTCCACCTGCCCGGATGAACAGAAAAATATCGGCGCTTTCTGCTTTATTCCCGGTAATATCGAAAGCGGCAAGACAAGCATGCCCTCCCCAGGAGGGCGGTAAACGCCATGTTGATTTATTATCCTGCAACTGATGTTTTCATGATATTTTTCAATCTGTAATGAAATGCAGACTTCTTATGGCAAATAGCGTTATTATTCGATAATACAATTATTCTATGGCATAATATAACAAAAAGCTATAACAAATTACTGCTTGCAGGTTCATTGACAAGAAACCGGAAGCAGGTTAGGATACGGCTTTCAACCTCTCTTCGACTAATGAATATCAAATCCGCCCTTTTGACGCTCGCCGCAGCCCTCGCTCTCTCCTCCTGCAATACGATCAGCGGAATAGGAAAAGACGTAGAAGCCATGGGAAGCAAGATTGACAGCGCCTCCCAGGCCACCAGCAAGTCCATGCAGTAAGGCCCGGGAAGCGCCGGACGCTGCTTCGAGTCCTCTTTTAATGGAAAAGAGGCAGTACTTTGCTTCCTGCCATTCTGCCCTGAATGGCAGTCATCCCCATGGGATTCCCAACGAATTGGCAAGGTCCGGCTCCATCCTGCATGGAACACGCCAAACCTTTGCGGCCATCTGTAAATCAGGACATGCGGGCGGCAGCACATTTTTTACCAGAAAGCCGCTTCATCCGGGTGGATGAAGCGGCTTTCGTCCAAGGTCTCTACATGACCTTTTTACATGGCCCGGCTGGTGGAACGGGCGGCGGAATTAATGTCGCTGCCGACCGCTTCCACATCCTTGCCCACCCCGCCTATCGTATTGCAGGAAACGCACCCCAGAAGGGTGGCGATACTCAGAATAATCAATTTGCTTTTCATCGTTTTATTGGAAGAGTTCCGAGTAATCAGACTCTATTCCTCCGCCCCCCGTTCAAAGAACCGGCAATCATGCCACGAAGCCCCCTGTCATTCTCCGTTCTTGCCATGCGTTCCCAAAACACTTAAAAAACATGCGCCAAAGGAAAAAAATGCCGGGTGGACATTCCGCCCCATTAGGAACCATTACTATTTACTACCAAGATGATTAAAGTAGCCATCGTAGGATACGGCAACATCGGGAAATACGCTGTGGACGCCTTGCGCGCCGCTCCCGATATGGAACTGGCAGGTATCGTGCGCCGCCCCGGCAGCGAAGCTGTACACGGCATCAAGACCGTAAGCGACGTGGAGGAACTGGGCCATGTGGACGCGGCCCTGCTCTGCACCCCCACCCGCAGCGTGGAAGAAACGGCTCTGCCCCTGCTCGCCCGCGGCATCAACACAGTTGACAGCTTCGATATTCACGGGGACATCGTGGCCCTGCGCCGTTCCCTGGGAGCCCAGGCAATCAAGCATGACGCCGTCTCCATCATTTCCGCCGGCTGGGATCCCGGAACGGACTCCGTCATCCGTACCCTGATGCTGGCCATGGCTCCCAAAGGCATCACGTACACCAACTTCGGCCCCGGCATGAGCATGGGCCACAGCGTCGTGGCGCGTTCCAAGGAAGGAGTGGCGGACGCTCTTTCCCTCACCATCCCCACGGGTTCCGGCGTACACCGCCGCATGGTTTATGTGGTGCTGAAAGAAGGAGCCAAATTCTCCGACGTGGAATTCGCCATTAAATCAGATTCCTATTTCAGCCATGACGACACCCGCGTGCTGCAGGTGCCCGACATCGACGTGCTGAAAGACATGGGCCACGGCGTGCTGATGGAACGCAAGGGCGTTTCCGGCTCCACGCAGAACCAGATGTTCACGTTTGAAATGCGCATCAACAATCCGGCCCTGACCGCCCAGGTCATGGTGGCTTCCGCCCGCGCCAGCATGAAACTGGCCGCAGGCTGCTATACGCTGCCGGAAATTGCCCCGATGGATTTTCTGCCGGGCGACCGCGAAGAATTGATTGCCCAGCTGGTCTAACCCGGAGCATTCCGGACACACGGTACCAGGGGCGCTCCTGCCGCCCCTGTTCCGCGGGCCTTCCTTTATCCTCCGGTTGAGGACCGGAGGATTTTTATTGCTCCACAACGACCAGCCTGCCATTGACGGCCTTCACCCGGGCCGGAGTACGGGTCCGTTCCGTCCAGTCCCACGCTCGGGCCATGTCCGCCCAAAAGGCGGCGTGGGGAGAATCCTTTTCCTCTGACAAACGCGCCGGAGTGGGCACGAAGGGATAAATCTGCACGGGAACGTTTTTTTGCCCATGAACCAGAGCTTGTTCCACCATGGTATAAATCTCCTCAATTCCGGAATCGGTCATCGCCAGACAGCCGATGGAAACATCCCGTCCATGCACCATGATGAAGCTTCCCGTCCGGTTCAGGGAACGGTCATAGGCATTCGGATACCCGATGTTGAAAGACAAATGGTAATTGCTCCGGGGATTAAGCCCGGACGGTTCCACTTCATAAAAACCTTCCGGTGTTTGCCTGTCCCCTTCCTTCTCCTTGGGGCCCAGTTTTCCGGACCATGCGGCAATCGGATAGCGCTTGGCAAGCATGTAGCATTCCGATTTGTCCGGTTTCACCCACAGTTCCAGGACGGAGTCTTCCTTTACGGCCCGTAAAAACACAGGACTTCCCACCCTGGCGCCGCACGGCTCCAGAAAGGAATTCAGCACGGGCGTTACCCGTTTCCGCGCGATATCCGCACGGTTGGAGGATTTTTCTGCACATGCCATATTGAAAACCGCTACGGCGGAAACCAGCAGAACCAGCCCCAGCAAGGACAAGACTACATTCTTCTTCATAAATCATCTATAATGGCGGCTTTTGTTTTGACAAGCAGAAAACCGGCCGTTTCTCTCCGAAGAAGGAAAAGGAAAAAACGGCGGAAAAAGAAGACGGAAAGAAAAGCGGTTCCTGAGAAAGGCGCCCTTCCCGAAGCTGTCCCCGGTTAGAAGCCATGTCTGTGCTGGAAATGCAGGCTCCGGAGAAGTATTATCGGCCCTCAGAACATCAGCGGAAGACCGACCTATAAACGCCATGGAAATAAGCAACCTTCTTCCCATCACTACACGGAAGGAATTAAGAATATGGCTGGAAAACAACCACCTCACTTCCTCCTGCTGCTGGGTTCTCACAACGAGGAAACCTTCCCCACATGCCCTCCTTTACCTGGATGCCGTGGAGGAAGCCCTGTGCTTCGGATGGATTGACAGCACCCGCAAGAAGACGGCCTCCGGTTTCCTGGCCCAGCGTCTCACTCCCCGATCCAGAAAGAGTAAATGGTCCGAACTGAACAAGGAACGCGTCCGCCGCCTGGCCAGGCTGGGACTAATGACGCCCCACGGCGAAAAATGTCTGCCGGAAATGAATCCGGAAGCGTTCCGTATTGACCCATATATTTTACAGCTCCTTCAACAGGATCCGCTTATTTACGCCAATTTTCTGGCGTTTCCCCGGCTATACCGCCATGTGCGCCTGGATACCATTCAAATTAAAAAAAACCAGCCGGAACTGTTCCGCAAGCGCCTGGAAAAATTTCTGGAGAATACCCGTGAAAACAGGATGTACGGAGAATGGCACGACGGAGGACGGCTGCTGGAAAAGTAGACGCCAAGCTCCCGCCATTTCCCTGCCGGACGAGCCCTGACGTTACCAGGCCGCTCTGGAGTTGTTCCGGAACGGCTCTGGAGGGTCAGGAGGAAGGCCTTTCGGGGGTGGGGGGCCTCTCCTTGTGTTTTCTTTCTTGTTAGAAGTCGTGGCGGTAGCCGATGCTTCCGTTCAGCGCGCTGGACCCGTCACGGATGTCCGCGTTCCCGTTCACGTAGATGGTTCCCTTCGTTCCCACCGGCACGCTCAGTCCGGCTCCCAGCTGCAGCGCCGTCGTTCCCACTTTCGCCCCCCTCACGCTTTGCGCGAAGCCGGGGTTGCCCAGCAGAGAGACGTTCGTTTCCCCTCTCCGGTCTCCCAGGTCCTGCGCCGCGTTTACTCGGATTTCCGCCAGCGCTTCTCGTCCGAAGATGTTGCTGCCCACCAGGCCCATCCACCGGCCGCCCAGCGCCAGCGTCCCCGTCGTCCAGTCCTGCCTGCCGACGTTCAGGCCCGCGTTGCCCGCACCCGTTTCCTCATAGCCGTCCATCCGCGTCGTCACCACCGAGGCGTTGAACAGCGGCTGCAGCACGCTGCTGCGGTTTTCGTTGAGGTATACGTCGTAGGTGAGTTCATACATCGCTCCAAAGCCCCACCCGCTGGTGCTTCCCTGCGTCCCGTAGCTTCCTTCCCCGTAGTTGACCGTACGGTTGAGTTTCGCGTCGTTCCACCCTCCCGTCAGGATGAGCGTGTGCGCCCAGCGCCTGTCCTGGTAGCGGCCGAAGAGGCTGGCGTAGTAGCTGTCCAGGTGCCCGTCGGCGCTGTCCGCCGCGCCGGCCGTCAGGTCGCCGTAGCTGGCCGTGAAGGCCGCTCCCACTGTGAGGCGGTCGCTGAGGTCCGCGTCCACGCCTACCGTACCTCCCCAGGTGGTGAGCTGGTAGCCGCTTTCATCCCCGCGGGTGTCCAGTTTGGCGTAGGAGCCCGTGCCTTCCATCCACATGTGGAAGCGGGGGAGGTCGTCGTTGACGTAGGCCGGGTTGACGCCCATGAGGGTGGTCCGGTTCCTGATCCAGCCCATCTGGTCGCGCAGGGCGTCCCTCTGCGCCGTCCCAAGCGCGTTGACCGTGCTCCCAGCCATTGCTGCCAGGGAACGCCTGGCGGCGGAAGGATTATTGAGCATATCGTTATTGAGGGCGCCCAGGAAATCCGTGACGGCCTGGTCTATGGAACCATGCCTGGCAGCATCCCAAAGCAGATTGGCGCCCGCCATGGAATTGGCCGTGTCCGCTACGCCGGCATAGATATTGTCCGTCTGTTCTTCCGCTTTCAGAACCACCTTATCTCCTTCCTGCACCAGATGGGCATTCTTGTAATAGGTGAGGAAAAGGCCTCCGACCGTCAGCGTATTTTCTCCCAGGTCAATCGTTCCGTTGCCGGTGAGTTCCATCAGCGTAAGTTCCATCGGATTGCCCGATTTCCAGGTGATATTGACATCCGGGATTGAGGTGACATGGAAAGAGGCGCCATCTTCAATGACAACGTCGCCGGAGACCTCAATGAAGCTGGCGGTCATGTCGGCATCAGTATTCAAGGTGAAGGTGGTGGCGGATCCGCTGCTGAAGGAAGCGTTCTCTACGCTCAGAGTGGTATTGACCGCCGTCAGGGAGTTGTCGCTGGCCTGGATGGTCAGGTTGCCGCTGTTGACCAGATTGCCGTAACTGAGACGGGCTCCGTCCACATCCGCCTTGCCCTGGAGAACCAGATTCCCTCCGCTGATTGTCAGACCGGTATCCGCGCCGGAGCTGCGCAAAACCTGCGTTCCCGCTCCGGAAACATCCAGCGTTCCTTCTCCCAGCGTTCCTTCATATGTATGCGTCTGGCCGGAAGCCGCCTGAATTTGCAGAGTCTGCCCATTCAGTTCCAAGGAACCGGAGCCGTTCAGTCCGCCGGCAGAGCCGTCTGCCTCCAGGCTCAGGGAACCGCCCAGATCCAGCACCACGCCGGAAAGCGTACTGTCCGCAGCCAGCCCCAAAGAGGCGCCTTCCGCAATAGCCAGCGTACCGGTTCCGGCAATTTCCGTATGGGAAAGGCCGTCGGTAGCGCCTGTCAGCGTCAATGTTCCGGAAGAAGCGATATCCAGCTTTCCGCCGTTGTCGCCGCCTGCCAGCGTCCGGGCCGTCGCGCGGCCTCCTACTCCAATCACCGCAGGGGAGTCCGCATCCGCGGAATTAAGATGCAGAGCTTCCACGTCAGCCGTGCCGTTAAGCTGAAGCGTTCCTTCTTCCGCAATGATATCCCCGGCCAGCGTCACATTCCCGGACAGGGTGAGTTTGTTCGCTCCCGTTTTGACGAGGTCCGTGTTGGCCGCAGCACCGTTCAGGCCGCTGATGTCCCCGGCAAAAGAGGTATCCACTCCCATGCCTTCATGGAAGAGGTTGTTTTGAAGTTCGATGCTTCCCTTATCCTCCGCCGTATTGGTGACAATCAGGTTGCCCGTGCCCGTCTGGCCCGGGCCAGTTCCCGGTGCGGTCAGGTTTTTGATCACCATGGAGCCGTCCGACTGGACATAAAGGTCCTGGTCCACAATGACGGCCTGGTAGAAATTGAGAGACTGGTCCGTGACCGGATTGTCCGCGCTGCCCGTACCATCCACGGAAGACACGTAAACCAGGTCCGTATCACCGGAGAGGACGATGCTGCCTCCGTTGACGCCCACGATGCCGAAGCCCAGCGCAGCAAAAAGCGGGTTAGCCGTCATGTGGCTCTTAAGCGTTTCAAGATCCTGTGCAAAACCGCCATTGGTCAGAAGTATCTCCAGATTTCCGCCCGCCGTTTTCATGGCATCCATAACGCTGGTGAGGTCCAGCGTAAGCGTGGAGCCGTCTCCAAAGGAGATGCTGCCCAGATTATCCCCCGTGCCCTCAAACTGAATCAGAAAGTCCTCTCCCGAGAAGGGGTCTCCGGAAATATTGCCCGCTCCCACTGCAAGACTGCTGTCCGTGCCGTTCACCGTCCAGATGGAACCCTGCTTGAGTCCGGTGAGCTGCGTTCCGGCAGAAGCGGTGACAACTGACCCCAGCCCGGCGGCATCCAGATCTCCCAGGGCAATATTGCCGGAATCGGCAATCGCATTGACATGGACCTTGTTTGTATCCGTTCCCGCGTAGCTTCCGGCGTTCGCCAGCGCTCCGGACTGAATAAGGATATTAGTAGCGGCGGCCGCTCCGGAAAGGTCCAGCGTGCCCTTGGCCAGCGTCAGCGTCCCCGTCAGGCCGTTGGCACGGTCCCCCACTGCAAAAGAGCCGGAAGTGCTGACCGTAAGATTGCCTGCTCCGGCAATGGTTCCGGCCCAGGCGGCGTTGTCCCCGGTTCCGTCGCCCAGCTGGACAGAGGAATTCTGGGCAATATTCAACTCTCCCGTGGTCGTATTCGCCCCGGTAAGAATCAGCTTGTCGCTTCCCTGAACGCTCAGGGAGGCCGTATCAATCACATTCCCGGCATAAAGCAGGTTCCCTGCCGTACCCGTGTAGTTGACGCGGTAGGTTCCGGTTCCTCCCAGGGAAACTGCCTTGATGAATTCGCCCGTATTCAGCGTGGACGCCGCACCGCCGTTGCCAAAGGAAAGGATGGCATTCCCACGGCCGGAATGCACCGTTCCCGCAAAACCGGTGAGATCCCCCGTAAAAATGGCCGTCAGAGTCGGGTCACCGGCCGCCGTTACTCCCAGGTTGGCGTCCGCCTCGCCCGTCAGGCTTCCCGCCAGGACCAGCGTCTGGTTGGAACTGCCGTTCAGCCATCCCCCAGCGGCCATCACATGGATATCGGCATTAACGGGATCGGCGGCGGAATTAACAAAAAAGCCGCGCCCATCCAGTTCCAATCTGGCGCTGCCGATTGCAGCGGCATTGGCAAAGCCGACTTCATTCCACGCAGCATTGGTGCCGTTGCCCGCCAGTCTCATGGTACCGGTAAAGCCGCTGTTGTCTCCGGTAACGGAATAGCGGCCGCCGCCGGGGAAGGTACCTCCTTCCTTCTTACCGAGGACCAGCGTTCCGGCTCCGGTAATGCGGCCTGACAGAGTATCCGTATTTACGGAGTTATGGGCACGGTTGTCCTGTATCTGGAGAGTCGCGTTTTCAGCGATGGAAATGTTTCCGCTCCAGGTTCGCGTAACGCCGTTGTCTCCGATGTTATAGAACAGAGTCCCTCCGCTTACGGTGATGGATCCGGCAAAGATTCCTCCTTGTATTGTATTGATAGTCAGCAGGCCGTCTCCAAGCTTGACGATATCCTTATCTCCCAGTTCCTGGGTGTATGCAGCCCAAGACACATGATTGCCGTTCGTATTCACTCGGATGGCATTTGTGCTGGCGGCTGAATCAATGAGCCCGGAAATATCCTGCGTGGCCCCCGTTCCATATGTGAAGGTACCCCCTCCAAAAACAATCTTGTTGGCCGCTACCAGCCCCAGCGTTCCTTCCGTCGTGCCTGCCGTATTCAGCACCAGTTCCCCCCCGTTCAGCGTCACCGTACCGGTGCCCAGCCCCTGGACGGCATTGAGGTTGAGGGTACCGGCCATAATGGTCGTGCCGCCGGAGAACGTATTTGTTCCAGTATTTTCAATGGTCAGCACCCCCTCTCCCCGTTTAATGAGGGACATCGGATCTGCTCCGTCCACAAGAGCCCCTGTTCCCGTGAACGTGTAGGCCGTTTCTCCATTGTTGACCGTAAGACGCGCGGAAGAAACATTCCCTTCTATGGTGACGGCAGAGGCGGATATGCCAGCCAGATCTTCAAAATTGGCGGATTTGGCGGCGTCATAAACGACTGCCGTCCCATCCTTGTCCAGCCAGACGGCAGAACCTCCTGCCGCCGTCCAGATACCCGCATTTCCTCCGTTCCAGTTGAGGGCTTCTCCCAACGCCTTGACTCGCAGGTAAAGAGTGTTTCCGGACAACTCCAGGGCGTAGGTATAATCTTCGGAAAGGCCGCTGGAATCAAAAGAAAAATTGCTGGCCGTCAACGTACCGAAACTGCCCGCCGTAATCAGCCTGTAGTCATTTTCCATCGTCTGGTCCACCCCGCTGATCGCCAGGGTCAGCGTGCCTTCCGTATTAAAGGAGAGCGTGCCTCCCGACTGGATGACGGCGGAGCTGGAGGAATTCAGCCCCGTCAAATCCATCGTCAGAACGGAAGACGGGGAAAGAGCCATATTGCCCGCAGAGGTAAGACGGGCTCCGGAGCCCATCGTAATGGAGTTGCCGAAGGCCACTCCGCCGGCAAGCCCGAAACTGAGCTCCCCAGAGGAAACTGTCAGCGCATTCGCAAATCCGGTGGAAGAACTGAGCGTGAGCTTGCCCGCTCCGCTCTTGGTAAAAGCACTACGGCCATCCAGCACCGTTGCGTTGGCAATAACGGCATCCGTCCCTTCTCCAGCGGAAATTTCGTCAAACCCGGAAATGGAGGCGTTCGTGAACATGTCCGCGCGCGTCACTCCGTTCAAATTCAACACGCTTCTGGTAACCGTATCCCCCCGGCCCTGGCCGGAAAGAGTTGTCGTTCCGGTAAAAATGGCGTCATTGCCCGTAATGGTCACGTTGGCCAAAGCCGTAGTCAGGGCAGTGCCATTGACCTTCTGGCCGCCCGCATAAATGGAAACATTATTGAACGTCCCTCCGCTGATGGAAAGATTGGCTTCCCCAATCGTCAACGCGGAACTGGTATTGTTGCGTTCCACATAAGTGCCCAGGGATATTTGAGCTCCATCAAATGTGCCGCCCGTAATTGTTATATTGGTGGAACCGATATTCCCGGTAAGGGCGGCGGTAGCGGTTCCGTTAATATAGGAGCCGCCCCAGATTTGTCCCGTATATGTCCCGGACTTGAAAGTCAAATTGGTGGAACCTGTAATATTCAACGTGCTCTCCCCCGTTTCCACCCAGCTTCCCCCCGCAATCATGGCCGCCACGGTGCCGCTGCCCAAGTCCAGCGTCATATTGGTATCCGCCAGGTTCCAGGCAGACGTGCTTAAACGGGCGCCCGCAAAGATTTTCTTGGTCCCGTCTCCGGAAAAAACAGCTCCCGTGATCGTTGTCGCCACGCCCTGCGAAAATAAACTCTGAGCAAAAGTCCCCCCGGTGATTTCCACGGAAGCGGACGAATGCTCCGCAATATTTGCGGCAGAACCTGAGGATGTCGCATCGGACAGGCCATATACATTCGCGTTGTACTGGCCTCCCGTAATGCTCAACCTGGCCGTACAGGCATTCGTTCCATCTCCCAACTGCACTTGGCCTCTTCCCAGAAGGGCGACGGAGCCGTTAAAAGTTCCCCCGTCCAGATTCAGGGAGACATTGCCGACGATGGTCGATTTCTGCCCCGCCCCGCGTGTCGTTCCAGCCGTTACCAGCTGGGCGAAGGTCCCGCCGTCAATGGTGAATGTCACATCCCCCGTGTGGCGGAAGGATTCCTGCCCCAGCCCTATGCACCAGCTGGAACTGGGGTTGGAGACAGAAATTCCGGCCCATTCCCCGCCATGAATGTTGACGGTATATGTCCCCGTCGTCTGGTAGGCATCATTTTTGTTTCCATCCCCCACCAGGGAAAAACCATTAATCGTGCCGGCATTCCGGTCTACATTGAGGGTAATGTCGGCGGACACAATCCGGTCCTGGTTGCTCCACCCCATCAACTGGGCATTTGTATTCAACAGGGATGCACCTTCCCCGATATTGATTACAAAGGAATTGGTTCCTCCGATGGTGACGCCGGAGGCAGTACCCGCAATATTCCATAATTGCAGTTTTGTATAGGTTCCTCCCTCCAGATTGAGAACCCGGTTATAGCCGTCTTCATAGGTCCCGCTTGCCGTAATATCCGTTAGATAAATATCGCCGGGAGAATCCGCCTGAGTCACGGGATCCCCTTCCGGAGGCGTAATCGTGTATTGGCCGTCGGCAAAGGAAATCGTCGTATCTCCATTGCCCGTCAACGTATAATCAGACCATGACGGAGAAATGAAACAGGCCAGAAGAGCGGATAAAAGAACAAGGGGCAAGCGCGGTCGCATAACACTATAACGTATTGATAATGAATAAAATTATTTACAAGACTATATGCTTGTTAATAATTAGCGGATTAGAAATCCGGAGTCAATGACAATTTTTGAGGCCAAGCCCTTTAGGTGCATGGAACGGCCTGAAAGGGGAAAGAGAGAAAATGGGGGTGTCCGTTTCAAGAATCGGCATTATTAATATTTTAATCATTATCTGGATTCATTTATATCATTTACGGATTTCTAATCCGTCCGGTTATTTAACCTGTTTCTCCCAGCAAGAGAAACCCGCATGCAGGAAAAAATGATTTCTTGTCTTGCATTCCCATGGGAGTGCCTGTATAAGCCTCCACGTCCCCGCCGCAAGGCAGGGACGGCATCCAAGGTCATGGAGCGGTAGCTCAGTTCGGTTAGAGCGCCAGCCTGTCACGCTGGAGGTCGCGGGTTCGAGCCCCGTCCGCTTCGCCACCTTGTTCAGGAAAAACAGCCGCCTCCGGGCGGCTTTTTTTTCGTCCAGAAAACCTGAATTCCAGAAAACAGGCCGTCCTCCGGGAATGTTTTACTGGAAAAAGGGGTTGGACTTCAGTAGAATGGGGGCCAGCATTACAATCATGAGCATACTTTCGGACCGTCTTTCCGAGGAAATACTGCAAGCCCGCCAGCGCGTCTATACCGTTGGCGAACCGACTCCTCTCCAGCGATTGAATCTGCCGGGCATCAAGGCCCCGGTATACGCCAAAAGGGAGGATCTGGGGCCCATCCGGGCTTATAAGTGGCGCGGAGCGTTTAATTGCATGGCCGCATTGAGCCAGGAAGCCCGTGACAAAGGCATTGTGGCGGCTTCCGCCGGCAATCATGCCCAGGGCGTGGCGCTGGCGGCCAGAGTGCTGAACTGCCATGCCACCATTTTCATGCCGCGCTCCACGCCGGAAGTGAAGCAGACGGAAGTGCGCCGCCACGGCGGCAGGCATGTGAAGATCATGCTCCATGGGGACTGCTATGACGAGACGGCCGCAGCCGCCCATGAATACACGGAAACCCACGGCTGCACTTTTGTCCATCCTTATGACGACCTGGTGACCATGGCCGGACAGGGAACGCTGGCGGACGAAGTGGTGATGAGCGGAGAAGGCCCTTTTGACCGCGCGTACGTCGCCATCGGCGGCGGCGGCCTGGCCGCATCCGTGGCGTGCTGGCTGAAAAAATTCTGGCCCCATATCAAGGTCATCGGCGTGGAAGGCATCGACCAGGCGTCCATGAAAACTTCCATTGAGCAGGGACGCCGGGTGAATCTGGATTACGTGGATGTCTTCTGCGACGGCACAGCCGTCCACATCCCCGGAGAATTAACCTATCCCCTTTGCCGGGAACTGGTTGACGAGTTCGTGACCGTGACCAATAATGAGGTCTGCCAGGCCATCCGGGCCATGTGGGAATCCTCCCGCGTCGTGCCGGAACCATCCGGAGCCATGAGCCTGGCAGGATTCCTGAAACAATGGAACCGGGGCGAAGTAAAGCCGGAGGAAAAGAGTTTCGTGGTCATTTCCGGAGCCAATATGGATTTCACCCACCTTACCCAGATTGCCCGGCAGGCGGGCATCGGCAACCATGAAACGCGCTATCTGCGCATTTCCATGGATTCCAAGCGCGGCCAGGTGCTTAAATACCTGCGCCACATTCCGCAGGATACGACGCTGGTGGATGTGCAATACGGCAAAACGGAGGGAAACACCCAGCACCCCGTGTTCGGCATTGCCGCTTCCGATGAAGACCTGGATACCATCCGCACGACACTGAAAAAGAAAGGAATCGAATTCGAAGACATCAGCGAGGACGACGACGTGCGCTTCCGCATGATTCACTACCAGCCGGAACTGTGTCAACACCCCCTGTTCGTCCACATTGAATTTCCGGAACGCGCCGGCGCCTTCCTTGACTTCATGGAACGCATCGCGGATCTGGCTTCCCTCTGTTATTTCAACTATACCTACACCGGGGAACGCGTAGGCCGCGCCCTGGTGGGCATGGAATTTGATACAGCGGAAGACCGGGAAACCATCCGGAAACGCATGGGCGCCTTTTCCAAAAACATTATCAGGTCCATTCGGGAAATTTCCCCCGAGGCTTTCCAGAGGATTATGGGAAGCAGACAGTTGACAGGCAATCATTGACAGCCCATCATCCAGGGAGCTTGAGAAAGATTGGCTCCCTGTTTTTCATGACCGCTTTTTTCTCCCATGATTCCCCCCGTCATCCTGGCCTCCCAATCGCCCCGGCGGCGTGAATTACTGGAGAAAACCGGCATTCCTTTTTCCATTATTGTCCGGGACACGGAAGAACTGAAAGAGGCTTCCATGCCCCCGCAGGAACTCTGCCTGCACAATGCCGCCGCCAAGGCGGAAGCCGTGTTCCGGGAACATCCGGATTCCACCGTCATCGGCGCGGATACGCTCGTTTTTCTGGAAGGCTTCCCTCTTGGCAAGCCGGAAGATGAAGAAGAAGCCCGGTCCATGCTCCGGAAACTGTCCGGACGCACGCACCATGTCTGCACGGCGGTTGCCATCCGTTCCCCGCTGGGCATGAAAAACCTGGCCGTGCTGACGGAAGTAACGTTCCGGGAGCTGACGGAAAAAGACATCCGCCATTACATGGAACTGGTGGACGTGATGGACAAGGCCGGCTCTTACGCGTTCCAGGAACACGGGGAGATGATTATTTCCTCCGTGCGCGGGGATACGGACAACGTCATCGGACTGCCTGTCAGGGATGTGATGAAATGCCTGAACGGCCTGGGATACCGGGCTTGACCCGTCCAGGAATCCGGATACTGTCTCCGGAAGAAAAAACGCTTCCCGCCCCGGAACGGCCTTCGGAACGCAAGGCAAAGCCCCAGGCTTCAGGAACAGGGTATTACCTGTCTGCCAGGAATGACTCCAGTTTATTGTAAAAGGCCACAGGAAGCACGGCTTCCAGCAAGGTCCCTTCCTCTACATATTCCGTAGAGAAAACCTTGCCTTCACTATGCATGGCGGCCACCAGGTCGCTGCGGGTATAGGGAATCAGGAACCGGGCGCGCCGGACACGGCTTTCCAGCATTTCCACGCAGGCATTCAGCAGGTCTCCCTCACCATTCCCTTCTTTCACGGACATGGGAACCACCCTGCCGCTGAAATGAGGCGCCAGCAGCGTTTCCAGGGCCCCGCGCCGTTCTTCCGGCACCAGGTCCACCTTGTTTAAAACTACGATCATGGGCTTGTCACCCGCACCCAGTTCATTGAGAACCTCCAGAGTCGTTTCATAATGGCGCACGGCTTCCGGATCGGAAGCGTCCACCACCTGAATCAGGAAATCCGCCAGAACGGCTTCCTCCAGCGTGGACTTGAACGCTTCCACCAGACGGTGCGGAAGGTTGCGGATGAAGCCCACGGTATCCGTCAGCAGCAGCGGCTGCCCATGGGGAAGCTCTATCTTCCGCGTTGTGGTGTCCAGCGTGGCAAAAAGCATATCCCTGGCCATGACTTCAGACCCGGACACCAGGGACAGGAGGGAGGATTTTCCGGCATTGGTATAACCTACAATGGCGGCCGTGGCGACAGCCTGGCGCTCCCGTTCCTTGCGCTGCGTGGCACGCTGACGGGTCACCAGGACCAGTTCCCTTTGAATAGCCTCAATTCTGGCGCGCGCCAGACGACGGTCCACTTCAATCTGCTTTTCCCCTTCCCCCCTGGCGGCTCCGCCGCCTCCCTTGCCGCCGCCGGAGCCCCCGCCCTGGCGGTCCAGGTGGTTCCACATGCGGGCCATGCGCGGCAGGGAATACTGCATGCGGGCCAGTTCCACCTGCAGGGTGGCTTCCCGTGTCCGGGCGCGCCTGGCAAAGATGTCCAGAATGACCTCTTCACGGTCAATGACGCATTCGTCAACAAGCCGTTCCCATTCCCTCTGCTGGGAAGGGGAGAGCATATTGTCAAAAACAACGCAATCCGCCCGGCAATCCAGCGCCAGCTGTTTCACTTCCTGCGCCTTTCCGGTGCCGCACAGGAATTTGGCGTGCATGTCCCTGGACTTGATAAGGTGCTTCCCTGCGATGCCGATGCCGAGATTGGAGACAAGGTCTTCCAGCTCATCCAGCATGGCCTGTTTTTCCCCAGCCTCGGAGGGATCGAAGTAAACGGAAACGAGCATGGCCCGTTCCACCATTTCCGGTTTTTCGCGGATTTCAAACATATAGGAAATTTAACGGAATTGCTTGCTGGAGGTAGGCTGGTAATCCTTCAGAGCGAAGTCCGCGGGCTTATGACAATCACAACTGCATGAAGAGAGGAAGCCGGCCACGCATGCCAGCGTCAGAAAGCTGATCAGTCTCATGCGGCTATGAGACCCGCACGAAGTACCCTAGGCAAGCAAATTTTACTTCATCACCATTACTTTTCTCCAAATCCGGAACAAAGGCATTTGCCCGGACGGTTTTCCTTTTTTCCAGCCCGTGGGCAGCCGGCAAAGCACGCGGCGGGGGCAGAAACCTGCCGGCGGCAGCAACCCGCCGCCTTTCAAGGGACTTTATTCCCTTACTGAATCAACTTGATTTTCCATCGTCTCCCGGCAGCCCTTCCTCCGCCTCCAGACTGTTCATCCATAAATTCCATTTTTCAATGAAAGAGCGGTCCATCTGAAGCAATGCTTTTTCCTGCTGTGTGGCGGAAATGGTTCCCGTCAGCCTGCCAAAAATAAGCAAAGGCTTGGAATACGTATCCGCCAGGGAAGAAAATTCCGCAGGCTGCTTCTGGCGGCATTCCCGCGCCAGAGCATGCAGGGAGTTGAACGGAAGCTCGTTCCAACTGACCTGGTACGCACCGCTTCCTTCCCGGCTGTCCTGAGGCTCCACGGTCAGCAGATGCCCCTTCATTCCTTTCAGGCGCACCCTGGAGCCATCTCTGAGCACCAGAGTTTTCCCCGGTTTCTTTTCCAGCAGTGCGGGCAAAAGTCTCTCCATGCGGGAGAACAACGGAAGCATCTGGTCCGTCATTTCCCGGCGCATGGCCAGGCGGGCTTTCACCGCAGGAGAGGAAATGACTTTTTCCGCCTCTCCATAAACAGTGGAAACTTTCTCATAATCACCGGTTTCCTTCATGATGCCCTCCCCTTCCCGGCAGACGTCTTCATAACTTCTGGATTGGGCGGCCAGCAGAATTTCCCTCCTCTTTTCCTCCTCCAGTTTTTTTTGCCTCTCTTCCGCCTTTTTCCTTTCAGACGCCTTCACGGCTTCCGCAGCCTCCCAGTCCCGCGCAGCCTGGTACTGCATCCTCAAATGATCCAGTATTCCTTCCAGCGCGGCATAAGCCGGAGACATGGAAGGAACTTCCCCGCTGACCATCTGTCCCCGCAGGAAATCCGCCGCGGACCGTTTGGCCTCTACTTCAGCCACCGTTTTTTCCGGCATGTCCTGAAGACGTTTCAAGCGCGCGTACTGGTCCGTATACCTCTCCAGGTTGCTGAGCCACGCGGAAGCCAGCTCACGGACGTTCCTGTCCCGGTCATCCGCCGCATCAGCGGCCACCCGGTCCAGAAAGCCGCCGTATTCCGTCCATCTCCCGGCAAAGTACCAGGATTTCAGCGCCATGCCCACATAATAATGCACGGCCAGGTCAGAATTGGAGCGCAGCCCCGGCATCCGGGAAGACCAGTCCGCGGAGCTCAGGTACATGACCAGGTTGCCAATATCCCTGGAACGTTCCAGTTCCTCAGGGTCCCCGCAGGCTTCCATTTTTCTGCCCAGTTCTTCCAGACGCTCCACCCCTTCCGGGAACTGACCGCGCACCCACATGCACAGAACCTGGTTCAAACCGGCCCAAAGGGATGTGGACAGGGGGCAGTCCGGCTGAGCCGCCAAATCGCCGAACATGGCGGCGGCTTTCACCAGATCCCCCCGGTTCAGGGATTCCTGGGCTTCGTTAAACAGTTTGCCGAAGCGGATGCTGCGCTCCAGCCGCGATTCCGCCGCCCCCCTGTCTTCCAGGGCTGCTTCCGCCGCAGGAGAAATGGGCGAAGGCGGAGTTGCGGGAGCAGGAGCTCCCTCCTCCCGCCATTTCGTCCATCCCCAAACGCCCAACGCCAGCGCCACTATGAAAGCAATGGAGGAGGCAACGATGATGCGGCATTTCCTGCGCCGTGCGCGCCGGGCCTCCACCGCGCGCCGTTCCGCCCAGGTGAGACCGGATTCCTGCATGGCCCGGGCGTATTCCTCCTGCGCCTGTGCCACGGCATCCATCAATTCGGGATAGGAAGAGAACCTGTCTTCCTTATCAAAAGCCATCAGCCTGTCCACAATGAAACAGGTCATTGGGGAAACGTCGTTCACCACCTGCTCCAGGCGAGGGAGATTTTTCTTGTTCTCCAGAAGAATATCGGAAGACTGGGAAGCGTCCACACGGGGAGGCGCACCTGCCAGCAAATGGTACATGGTAGCACCCAAAGCGTACATGTCCGTACGGAAGTCCTCCTCTCCTCGCAACAGCGTTTCCGGCGCGGCGTAATAAGGAGTAACCCATATTTCCCGCTCCATGTCGGATTCACTATGAAGCAGGGACAGGCCGAAATCCACGATTTTGGCGGCTCCGTCGGGGGACAAAAGAACGTTGGCGGGCTTGATATCCCTGTGCATGAGGCCCGCATTCCATGCGGCGTCCAGCCCGCGCACGATATCCAGCGTCAGGCGCAGCACCCTGTCTTCCGGCACACGTTCCTCCGCAGCAATCAGGGCATCCAGGCCATTGCCCTCCACCAGCTCCATGGCAATGTAAAAAAGGCCCTGGTCACGTCCGACGGCATAAAGCTGCACCAGGTTTTCATGGGAAACCCGCGCCATGATCCGGGCCTCCCGTTCAAAACGTTCGCAGCGCAGGGCATCCCCGGCATAAGTATCATTCAGCACTTTCAGGGCCACTTCCCGCCCCAGAACGGCATCCTCCGCCCGGAACACCACGCTCATGCCGCCTTTTCCCAGTTTTCCGGTAATACGATAAGGCCCCATGCGCGTTTTTACACGCGTCAGCGCCTGGCAGCCCGGGCAAATGGCGTTGGCGTACGGAGGCAGCAGGGAAACATCCATGGGCTGTCCGCACGCCGGGCAATTGACGATGTTTTCTTGCTGGGGAATCATGAACGCAGGGCGGCGGAACGGGAATCAGAAAAAAGGAAGGAGGAAAAACGGCGCGGATTGGCCGTCCCCCCCCTCCGAATATGAGCAGGGAGGGCCCCCAGCCAGGGCCCCTCCCGCAAATTTGATTAATCCCGTCAGGAGAGAGCCGGAAGGGAAGCGGCAGCTACGGCCTGTCCGTGGCGCTTGGTCTTTTCATCCGGCACGCGGAGCTGGATCTTCAGCTCGGGGAATTCGGTGCGCAGCACTTCTTCCGCCTTGTCAATGATGATCTGGCCGCCGTCTCCGGAAGCCACACGGCCCAGGAAGAGCAGGTTGCGGATATCATAGAACCTGGCGTAATGGGCAATGGCATAGCCGAAGTGCACGCCGATGGTTTCATAAATCTTGCGGGCGCGTTCGTCGCCTTCCGCCATGGCGGCCTGAACCTTTTTAAGCTGTTCCGGGAAGGGCATTCCTTCAAACTGGAAACCGGCGCGGGGGGCCAGGCGGGCCACAGCCTGCTGGGAGAAGTAAAGGGCGCCTACGCCCATATCCTTGGACCATTCGTCCACTCCGCCTTCCTCCGAGTAGTCCACAGGGGCGAACGCCAGTTCATTCAGCCAGGGCTTGATGTGGCCTTCCGGATCCACGTAGCCGGCGGCCTCGGAGGTGCCCATGGCCACGCCGAGCACGGCGTTATCGTTCATGCCCATGGCCCCTGCGAGGGCGGTGACTTCACCGTCATTCACCACTTCAAAGGGAATGTTGTTCCATTTTTCCTTCTGGAGGGTGCGGAATACCTTGCCGAGAGTCTTTTCAATGTCTTCCTGGCTGACGCCGCGGAACAGGGAGGAAGTGCGTACTTCACTGTTGATGATCACGCCGGCGGAGGATCCGCCGATGGCGTCCACCCGGGGGAGATGAGCGGCGGCGCGTTCCAGAGAATCCTGAATTCCGTCAATGTGATACTGGGGGTCCTTCTGGAAGTAAGGGTCCCAGACCACTTCCTCGGAATAAACCACTTCCCCATTCACCACGGCGGCGCATTTGCGGTCGGAACCGCCCAGGTCAAAACCAATGCGGCAGCCGTCCAGGTTGCGGCCCAGTGTCATGGAGCCGGAGTATTCCTCGGGAAGTTCTTCCACGGAAACCTTTTTCACTTCAATCGGGGAGCCGTAAATCTTCTTGCCGATGAAATCCCAGTCGAATTCGCGGATACCGCCTTTGCAATAGCGGGAGGCCAGCATGTCCGCAATAGCGTCATCCCCGGCGACGAGGATGATATTGCCGCCCTTCTGCCACAGCAGGAATTTCACAATGCGCTCCACATAGGTCTCATTCAGGGCAATGTTTTCTCCGGTATGGGGAAGAAGCTTGCCGGACCAGCGGAAACAGGTCCCGTCATTGCGGGTCAGAGCGATATCCACTTGATGAGAAGCGGGATCGGCGGCGGCTTTGGCCTCAAAAGCTTGATTCCAAAGAACGGCCGGCACGAAGCCGGGGTCCAGCACAGGCGTGATTTTGGGTTGAATATTCATGGCGATAATCCGTTGGAAACGTAGCATACCCGCTTTTCCTTGAAAAGTATTCATTCCCTTTCCTGATGATTTTTTTTGCGGAATGAGGGGAGATAGCTCATTTTCTGCTGGAAAATCACCGTGTTTCCACTAAAGAGACAGGAGCTTTTCTTCCGGCGCGGTACTCTGGAAGGGCGGCCCATTCCACACATGCCTATTCCATGAATGAATTAACGGACCAGCTCATTACCCTGTTCTCTTCCATCCTGATTACCGTCATGTTCCTCGCCGTGGCGGTAAACATATTCCGCCGGAATCATGCGCCTGATACCCGGCATCCGCTGAAATGGCGTATTCCCGTAGGCCATCTGGACATGCTGGACATCGCCATGTGCGGCATCATTGTGCTTTACTTCAGCCTGGGGGCCCTGTTGGCGGCAGCCACGCCTCCGGGGGCTTCCGCTCCGCCCAGCACAACCAACATGGAGCTGGACAGCTACAAGGTTTTCAACGGAACCTGCCTGAATCTCATTCTGGCCTTCGTCCTGCTGGTGCGCATGTTCCATACGGGCCGGATGGAGGCGCTGGGATTGAAAAAACATTCCCTGAAGGTCCTCCTCTACGCTCCGGCGGCAGGTTATCTGCTGGTGCTGGCCATCCACTTCCTGCTGGACAAGGCGGGCCTGTTCCAGTGGATTGAACACGCCACCAACGCCCCGGCCGAACAATCCATTGTTTCCGTGCTGAGGCACTCCAGCGACATTCCCCTGATCACGGTTATCTGCTTCAGCGCCGCCATCGCCGCCCCTCTGGTGGAGGAACTTATTTTCCGCGGTTATCTGTACCCGATCATGAAAAAATACACGGGCGTCTGGTTTGCCCTGATCACCACCTCCCTCCTCTTCGGCATCATCCACGTCAGCCTGGTTCCGTTCATCCCCCTGGCAATCTTCGGAGCCGTACTGGTGCTGCTGTACGAATACACGGGCAGCATCTGGACGCCCATCATCGCCCATTGCATTTTCAACACCGCCACTCTCATCAACATTCTGTATCCCGGCATCCTTCTTCCGTATGGAACCTGAGCCCAGCATCCGGCAGATGGGAGAGGATGCGCTGGTAGCCCGCCTCCTTCCCCTGATGCCTTCCAATCCGTCCCTGGAGACGGGGCCGGGAGACGATTGCGCCATAATCCGGGGGTCAGGAAACCGTCAGCTGCTCCTGAAAACGGACTGCGTGGTGGAAGGCATGCATTTCCTGCCCGGAACGGACCCGGAACTGATCGGGAGGAAGGCGCTGGCACGGGCCGTTTCAGACATAGGGGCCATGGGCGGCACGCCCCTTCACGCACTGGTGACCCTGTTCGTGCACGCAGACCGCCCCATCTCCCAAGTGGAAGGAATTTACCGCGGCATGGGGCGGCTGGCACGGCAGTTCGGCATCAGCATCGCCGGGGGGGAAAGCTCCGGCCTGCCCGCGGACGGGCTCATCATCAACGTGGCGCTGACCGGAGAAGTGGAGGCAGGCAAAGCCGTACTGCGCAGCACGGCGCGGGCGGGGGATCTGATTGCCGTAACGGGAACGCTCGGCGGCAGCTTCCCCACCGGCCACCATCTTTCCTTCACGCCGCGTGTCAGGGAAGGAGGCATCCTGGCCGCCTCCGGCGTAGCCACCTCCATGATGGATCTTTCCGACGGGCTGGGAACCGACCTCCCCCGGCTGGCGGCCGCCTCCGGGCTTGGGTTCCGTATTCATGAAGAGCTTCTTCCCGTGCGCCCGGGGTTTACTGCGGCCCAGGCTGTAGGGGATGGGGAGGATTACGAATTGCTGGTGACCTTCCGTCCCGGCGACCGAGAACGGGCGGCACGACTGGCCGCGGAGCATTTTCCGGAAACGCCTCTCACCGTCATCGGGGAAATGACTGCGGAAACGGCCTCCGCCCTTCCCCCAGGTTACAGGCACTTCAGCTAGCCCGTTAAGAACCGGGGGCAGAGCCACGCAAAACGCCTGCGGAATTATTCCGCCGCCTTTTCCTCCTCTTTCTCCCGCTGCATGTAAGGCAGGAGCTGTTCATACGCGTCTTTGCCCAGATAACGCTTGATGGAACGCTCCGGCGTTTTGAAAATGTCCACCAGGATCAGGCAGTCCAATACGTCGCCAAAATGCTTATCCACGCTGAAGGAAAGAATTTTGCCGTTCAATTTCAGATATTGGCGGAGCAATACGGGAATACCCTTGCCATCCTCTTCTATATCAGCGACCAATTGGGACAGCCCCTGGGCATCTGCCAGCCCCAGAGGGAGGATGCATGATTCCGACCTCTTCAGGTCCGCTTTACGGGGCGGATTGTAGGCCCTCACCTCACTCACCAGCACGGGCTCCATTTCATGCGCCTTCAGATAGGAGACGATGAGGGCGCGGGAAAGGTTGGTGTAATCCCGGGAAATGCTGACTGTGCCGAACAGGTAGCGGTAATGGTGGTTGCGGGCCATGAACTGGCCGATGCCCTCCCAAATGAAACCGAGAGCCAGCGGCCTCTTCTGGTATTCCGGAACAATGAAGGCGCGCCCCATTTCCAGAGAGCGGTCCAGCACCCGCAAAGCGGCAGGGGAAAAGGAAAAGTATTCCCCGTTGTACAACCCTTTCACACCGTAGCGGGCAAGGATTTTGTCCGTTTCCCCCATGCGGTAGGCGCCCACAATTTTCTGGTGCGTTCTGTCCCACAGGAACAGGTGCTTGTAATGGTTGTCGTATGTATCCAGGTCGCAGGCGTTGCCGGAACCTTCCCCCACCTGGCGGAAAGTATATTCCCGCAAACGCCCTATTTCAATAAGGATATTGGGGATTTGCAGGGCATCCGCCACGTACACGTCCCAATCTCCATTTTCCTGACGGGCATGCAGACACTCCGGGGGCAGCGCGTCGATTTCCGCCTGCATATCCTGCACGGAAACGGGGGAGGTCAGCGCGGCCATCTTCGCCTTCCGGTCCTTTTTGTGCACATGGGGGCGGCGGCTTTTTTCATAACTTTTGCCCAGCAGATAGGTGCGCAGGCGCAGATGGGAGACGATGGCTTCATCGGAATCATATTGTCCAAGCTGGCTGAACGGAATGGGCTTGCCTACCACAATGCGGTGTGTCCGGCGGCCGTCCCGACCCACTTCACGGGGAAGGAACGCCACGCGCGCCTTGCGGTTGATCAGGGAAATGCCCTGGAACAGCAGGCTGTTGCGCCCCGGGAAATATACGGGCACCACCGTCGCTTTCGTCATGCGGATAATGGCGGCGATATTCGCGTTCCAGGGGTCGTCCGTCACCCTTTTGTGGGCCAGGGAAAAGCTGGAGACCGTGCCGGCGGGGAAAATGCCCAGAACCCCGCCCTGCCGCAGCCAGGAAATCATCTTGCGCATGCCGGAAAGGTTTTTGCGCCGGGCGTTCTCATCCTCATACACGTCCACCTTGATGAGCCAGGGATCCAGCTCCCCGCACAGGGAAAGCTGCTCGTTGACCAGGATGCGGACATCCTCCCTTACGCGGGTAAGCAGCTCCCCGAACATGATGCCGTCCGACAAGCCGTGCGGATGATTGGCGACGACGACGACAGGCCCTTTCTTAGGAATATTTTCCAGGTCCCCCGGGCGCAGCTGAAGCTTCAGATTCAAATGCCTGGAGGCAAGCTGAAAGAAATTTTCCTGAGAACCGGACTCCTTGTCGCGCACGATCTTGTCATAAGCCTTGTTCAGGCGTTCCAGGCCCAGCAGCTTTTCGGCGGACGCGGCCACCAGAGCAGGCAGACGCGTATTCTCGTCCAAAATGTCTCTGATGTCCACCATCTTCGGGTGCTTGAGCTGGGCCATGCCCCGCTGTATAACGGATTTACGGGAAAAAGTGAAACTCTTTTTGCAACGCCCTTCGGAACGCAGTCTTGATTTCCACAGGGCTCAAAGCTACAATTCAAACGGCTTTAGCCCCCATTTCCAACTCAGAAGACACTCATGCATCCAGCCATCGCCATTGACGGCCCCGCCGCCTCCGGAAAATCCACCGTCGCCAAGCTCATCGCGGACCGCCTCGGCTATACGTTCATCAACACCGGGGCCATGTACCGGGCCGTTACCTGGTACATGCTGGAACAGGGCATCAACCCTGCGGACACGGCGGCCGTGCTGGAATCCCTGCCGTCCGTGCCTCTCTCCTTCGGCAAGGACGGCAGCCGATCCGTAGTTCTGTACGGACAGCATGTGCTGGGCGAAGAACTCACGAGCCGGCAGGTCAACGACCACGTTTCCACCATTGCGGCCATCCCGGAAGTACGCGCCCTGCTGGTGGAACGGCAGCGGGAATATAACCGCCGGGAACCCGTCGTGATGGAAGGCAGGGACATAGGCACCGTGGTTTTTCCGGATACGCCGTTCAAGTACTTCGTCACCGCATCCGAGGAAGTGAGGGCCGCGCGCCGCGCTGCGGAGGGACTGACGGACTCTATCGCGGAACGGGACCGCAAGGATTCCTCCCGCGCCACCGCCCCGCTGGCGCAGGCGCCTGACGCTCTTCTGGTGGATACGTCAGACATGACGATTGACCAGGTCGTCCGTTTCATCACCGACAACATCCAACAAAAACTCTCCTCCAGATGAACTCTTTCTACTGGGTTTTCTACACGCTCTTCAAAAGCATTTCCAAAGCCTTCTTCTCCTGGAAAGTCGTCAACCGGGAAAAACTCATCGAAGACGGCCCCGTGCTCATCGTCAGCAATCACCAGAGCTTTCTGGATCCGCCCATGCTGGGCATTTCCTATGAGGACGGCATCTATTTTTTCGCACGCAAGACACTGTTCCAGGGCATTTTCAAATGGGCCCTGCCCCTCTGCCAGGCTATCCCCATTGACCAGGAAAACCCGGATGCCGCCAGCCTCAAGCACGTGATACGCCTGCTGAAATCCGGCAAGCGCGTACTCGTGTTTCCGGAAGGCTCCCGCACGCCGGATGGTGAAATCCATGACGGCATGGGCGGGATCGGCCTCATCCTGAGCAAAACGAAAGTTCCCGTGCAGCCCCTGCGCATCAGCGGTGCGTATGAAGCCTTTCCCATCGGCGCCCGGTTTCCCAGGCTCCGCCCCGTCACGGTCACGGTGGGAGACCCCATCCCCTTCACGCCGGCGGAACTCAACGCCAAAGGAAAAGATGCATACCAGCACCTGACGGACAAAATCATGGACGCCATCCGCTCCCTCCCTGCGGAATAACCCCTTTCCCGGCCCCATGATCTCCAGGCTGAAATTAATGGACTTCCGTTGCTACGGAAGCTTCTCCTGGCAGATTCCGCAGCAGGGGGCCATCATCCTGGGAAACAACGCCCGGGGAAAAACCAGCCTGCTGGAGGCCGTTTGCTTCCTGCTGCGCCTGCAATCCCCGCGCACGGCCCGGACCGGGCCGCTGGTCTCCCACGGAAAACAATCCTTCGGCATCCGCGGAGAACTTCCGGGGCAAATCCGGCGCATCCTGTGGGCGCCGGACGCTCCGGACCTCCGCGTCAACGGAGAGCCTCGTAAAGACCAGCGCAGCTACCTGGCGGACAGCTATCCCGTGGTATGGATGGGGAATGACGACCTTTCCCTGGTGCAGGCCGGCGCGGACGCCCGCCGGAAATACATGGACTTTCTGGGCAGCCAGTGGCATCCAGGCTACAGACTGGCTCTGTTCAGCTACCGCCGGGCGCTGAAAACGCGCAATTACCTGCTCAAGCACAGGCACCGGGACAAACTCCAGCTGGACGCCTACACGCGACAGCTGGCCCTGCACGGCACGGAACTGAGAAACCTGCGCGCCAATCTGCTGGCGCTTCTGGCGCCCCATATCGCCCTGGCCTACCGCAATATCGGCGGAAGGCAGGAACAGGTCTCCATCGCTTACCGTGCCTCGGAGGAAGGAGACCTGTATGAACGGCTGTGCGCCTCCATGGACCGGGATATCCGGTACGGACAAACCCAGAACGGCCCCCACCGGGATGACTTGGACATCACGCTGAACGGCAGAAACGCCGCTCAATTCGCCTCCGAAGGGCAGCAGCGCACCACCGCCATCTCCATGAAGCTGGCGCAGTCCTCCCTCCTGACGGAAGAAACGGGACATACGCCCATCCACCTGATTGACGATGTCTTCGGGGAGCTGGACCCCACGCGCCGGATAGCCTTTCTGCAGTCGCTTCCAGCGGACGCGCAGAGCCTCATCACCACCACCCATCTGGACTGGCTGCACAATGCTCCGTGCCCCCTGCCAGCCTTCCGGCTGGAGGATGGCGCCCTTGCCCCCCTCTGAAAAAGCGCGGACAGAAACAACGAACAGGCGTCCGCCTGCGGCATTTCCGGGGCGCTATTCCTTCACCCATACGTTCAGGATTTCCACAATATACATCTTATGGAAATCCCCGGCGGCATACCACTCCGGCACAATAGATTTATCCAGAAAAGCTTCCGGGTTGAGAGGCTCCGCGTACAGCTTGCGGCACTCCAGCACCAGGCGCGCTTCCGTAAAACTTACATTGCCGTTCTCCGTCACGTATGGCGTCAGGCCGGAAGCGGCCACCTTGTCCGTATCCAGTCCGCTCGTTGTTCCGCACACGGTCAGAGCCTTATGGTACTCATGGCTGAAAAAGGAAAGCGTCAGCTCGTCCCCGGCCTCAATAAAACGGAAGGTATGGCGCTGGGGGCGGATAACTACAAACGCCACAGGCTTCTTCCACATGAACCCCAAACCGCCCCAACTGGCCGTCATCATGTTGAAATGCTCCGGAGAACCCGCCGTCACCAGCATCCAATCGTCCCCAATCAATTGTACGGCATTATCCTGAATCTCCTTTGGTTCAATCTTTTTCATCATCGTCTCCAACGTTCGTTCGCAAACTATCCTACACCCCTCCTCCCATATGTCAAAGCTGTGGAGAGGCCGGGATGACGCGGGAAAACAAATTCCGTCCCCGCCGGGAAGCTCCCTCCGTTTGGAGTTGCATTTCCGGAACGGCGGCCCTAGCATTTCCGGGATGAACCACACCGCGCTGGAAGACAAGCTGGGTTACCGTTTCAACAATCCGGATCTGCTCGTTCAGGCCCTTACCCACCCCAGCACGGACAGCAAGCCGGAAACGCGCCGGGCGTATGAACGGCTGGAATTCCTGGGAGACGCCATCCTGCAGCTGGCCGTCACACAGTACCTTTACCACCACATGCCCCAATCCCCGGAAGGGGAACTAACCCAGCTGCGCGCCCGGACCGTCAGCCGCGCCAATCTGGGCAAATACGGCTTTATCCTGGGGCTGGATAAACACATTGCCCTGGGAAAAGGGGAGGAACGGGCCGGCGGACGGGGCAAAAATTCCATCATCGCCAACACATTTGAATCCGTCTTCGGAGCCATGTCCCTGGATTCCGACTATGAAACGGCCAAGGCTGTAGCCCTGCGCGTCCTCCATGAAGCTCTGGATTCCGCGGCCAGCCATCCCAAGGAAATCAACCCCAAGGGGGAACTCCAGGCTATCCTTCAGGACATCCTGCCCGAAACTCCTTCCTATGAAACGGAAGAAAAAGGGCCGAGAGACGCCGAAAACCGTTTTGAATCCCGCGTTTTCTGGCATGGTCACGCCATTGGAGCCGGTTCCGGGGCCAGCAAGAGGAAGGCGGAAGTGGCCGCCGCCGCAGACGCCCTGGACGCCAGGGCATGGCTCCGCATGACCTTGTAACCGCCAAAGGGGGACGGGTGGCTATTTTGTCACCCTTAAGCCTTGGACACTCCTGTGGCTGGTTTGATAGACAGAAGCCGTCTCCGTGAGGAAGAACCTTCCCCGGAAGACCTTCTCACAGACAAACCAACCATAGAAAACAAATGAAGACCTATACTCTCCCCGTCATCGGCCTCATGACTCTCGGAGCCTCCGCCTTTGCCGCTGCCGCGCCCTCTACCGGAAACTCCCTGCCGGCCCGCGACAACTTTTCCGCCTGCAAATGGCTCGGCGACCGTTTCAAGTGGTTCAACTCGGAACGGGACCACAAAAATCCCTACATCCAGGAATTCAACGTTTCCCTCCGCATGCAGTACGGCCTGGACTGGATTGACCCGAACGGCGAAGGCCGCGTCATGGGTGAAAAGGAAGGCAACGGTCGCCGCTTCAATGATGAATGGCGCCGCTTCCGCGCCGGGTTCAACATGAAGTTTCTGAACAACTTCAAGATCAACAACGTCTGGAACATCGGCGGCATGGACGGCCTGGAAAGCTACAATGCGAAAACCAACACATGGGACACCTCCGACCTGACCTACTCCCTTTACGAACTGAATCTGGAATACAAGGGAGGCCCCGTCACCTATGCCATCGGCAAAATAAAGCCGCGCATCACCGGGGAATACCGAACGTCCTCCTCCGCCATTCTGACTATCGAACGCTCCATGCTGGTCAACCAGCTCCGCCCGGAAACCAATTACGGATTCCAGGTGAACAATTCCGACAAAAAGGACAAGCTCGGCTGGGCCGCAGGCGTCTGGCTGAACGGTAACGGAGGCACCGGAACCGGCACGTTCAACAACCGCATTGAACCCGCTTTCAACTCCCGGGACAACTGCTTCATCACCGGCACGCTGAGCTATGACACGTCCAACGACGTTTTCCTGAAGAAAAGCCGTCTGTGGCTGGATTACGCCCACAATTTCACCAAGTGGGGGGACGACGCCCAAAACAAGGCGTATGAAAAACTGACCGGTTACGGCTTTAAATCCAAATACCAGGGTACCGGAGCCAGGGACGTGGTAGCCCTGACCTGGGAAGGTTCCGAGGGAGATTTCTCCCTGATGACCGAAGTCATGGCCGGCTTCAACGTCATCGGCATGAAAGCGGGGGCTGAAAACGTCTTCGGCGTAACCGTCATGCCGTCTTACAAGTTCACCCCCCACTGGGAAGGAGTGGTCCGCTACCAGATGGCGGCGGGCAGCAACGCCGTAAAATGGGAAAAACGCTATACGCAGAACTCCACTTATTCCGGAACTTCCGACTGCATGCAGGCCCTGTACTTGGGCGTCAACTACTACATTTTCGAATGCAGCCCGAACATGGCCAAGATCATGGCGGGCATCGAATACGCCCATTCCAACGGCACGGACGCCAGCCGGCAGAAAGGCTTTACCGGATGGAGCTACAACATCGCCTTCCGCACCAACTTCTAATTGCCGGACGGTATCATCCCGTCAACAGCTGGCCGCTTCTGTTCAGGGGCGGCCATTGTTAATGGTGTGACGCCCCGCATGGCAGTTCCCCCAAAAAACGGCGGCCGTCATTTCCGTAATGCCTTCCATATTCAAATACCTGGTCCTCAGCAAATCGGAAGAAGAATGCCCCATTTCCATCTGCAATACATGCAAATTCTTGAAATGCCTGGCAAAATAACTGGCAAACGTATGCCTTAACATATCCGCAGGCCACTTCTTTTCCTTCCCGTCCCACCCGGCCAACCGTCTCAGCTCCCTCCACTTCGCCGGCCAGTTGCGCGGGCATACGCTTCCCGACACAAATCCCATAGCAACCGCTCTTTCCAGCAGATTTCCCAAAACCGGCCGGATCGTCACGATGCGGGCTCCTCCCGTCTTGCTGTGGCGCGCCCTCAGGGAAACCATTCCCTCCCTTAAATTAATCTGTGCCCAATCCAGCCTTCTCACTTCTTCCGGGCGGATGCCGGCATACAGCATCAGCCCAACCGCAGCCAGGCACGCCCCTCCGTCATACTCTTCCGCCGCAGCCAGCAACCGGCGCATTTCTTCCAGGGACAGCACGGGAATGGAATGCTCCTTCAGCCTCGGCAGATCCACATACGCCACCGGGTTTTCCGTGCACCAGCCGCGTTTCACAGCCGTTCCGAAAATACCGCTGAGCACCAACCGGGCCTTATGCCTCTGCCTGAGGGTATCAAATGATTTTTCCAGGCAGGCGCGGCATTCCCGAGGCGTGATAAAGCGCACGGGCCGCCGGGCCATTTCCGGACAAAACCTCAACAACCGCCGGCTGATATAACGGAAATCATCCCTGGTTCTTTTCCTGCGATCTTGCCGGGCCTCCATGGCCTCATCCACGGCTTTCCTGAACGCCACGGTTTTTCCTCTGGCAACCAGGGCCTCCTCTCCCAGCCGGATGCATTCCCTTGCCCTCTTCCATCGGTTGCCGCGCCCCTTGCTGGCCTGCAGCAATTCATGCGCCAGCTGGGCGGCTTCCACCACATCCAGCCCTGTCTTTTTCAAAATGGCCAGCGCCGCATGATCCGTTGCTAAAATTTCCTCTTTCATTTCATCTATTTTGCAACGGTTTCGGAATCCGTAGTCAAGCAAAAATAGTCGTTTATTAATCAAAATGTTCGGCAATTCCATGGATGCCGTTTCACCGCCCCGTCATATCAGCAATTCCCTTCCAGACAGTTTGATGACAAAGAGGACACAGGAATTCCTATACGGATTCCGAATCCGCTATTGGCAAATGCAGGTCTTCTTCTTTGGGCATCCGCAGTCGCATGACGCTGCACGGAATCTCCCATCAAAAGAAGGCCTGCCAAAATAATTCCTTTGGCCTGTGTCTCAGGCAAGAGAATGAAACTGGCAGGGAAAACGGCTAGTTCAACGCCCATATGAACCTCATGATTATTGAAATGACGGAAACGCGCTGCCTCATTCTGGAAGAACTGCTCAACACCATTCAAAGCTGCGATCTTTAATCCGGAGTTCCCGGCTTGAACGGTTCGCAACCAAATCTTCCCCTCTACATCAACCCTGTTGCTGAATAGAGTTTATTCCATGAAAAAGTCGGAAAACTTTATGGACGTCTTTCATAATATTGTCCAGATCATCGGGAAATCCCTAGAAGGAGGGTATTCCCTGACGCTGGCGGAAGAAATCATCGTGTTCATCATGGCTGTCTCGCTGGCCGCCTTGATTTTATGCTTTGTGGCCTTTTGCAGGAAGACACTAAAGCCGAATGCTGAAAATATAGGCCTCCTGCTAATCGCCCCTTTGATGGGAACAGGTCTGATCGTGACCGTTTACGCCTACGTGACGGAAGGTTTTTTTGCAAGCATGACTCTGTTATGGATCTTCAGCGCCATTACTATCGGGATAGGAAAGGGTTCGGGACTCCTCCCAGAAGAGGACACTTTCGGCAGCGTCATTCAAGAAACGAGGGAAGAATGGAAGGCGGAAGATAAATATGCGGATGCGCTCGAAGGTAAAAGCATTGTATTCAAAGACGGCACCAGAGGCACTATCCGAGGTAACGACATGGAATCTTCCATGGAAAAGTGGGGATTTCGCCTTGGAGGGCTGGGAGTCGGCCTCGCCATAGGGGCCGCCATCATCGGCCCTATTGTCTGGATAGTATGCATTAAGCAGGCATTCCATGCCGGATGTATTGCTTTTAACCAAAAAACGGAATAATTCCTCTATTTTATGCTGAGCGTCTCTACACCGCCGGAAACCTGTCCTGAGGAAAACAACGGACATTCCCACAACACGCAGACCTATCCACATGGAGAAAGCTATGCAGGAGAATGCAAGAACGGCCTGCGCCACGGGAAAGGGATCTATTATTTTAGCGATGGTTCCTGGGTACAAGGGACATGGGAAAACGACAAGCTTTCCGGAAATGCCACCTTTTACCATGCTCAGCACCAGCGGACGGATCAGGGAACTTTTTGCGGAACAGCCAGAAAAGGCCGTGGAATGATGACATGGAAAGACGGCAATATCTACAAAGGTACGTGGAACGATACGGAAGAAGGGTTGCAGGGCAAAGGAATCATGCTCTCCCCTGAGGGGAAAAAAGAAGCAGGAAAATGGATAAACGGCTTATGGAAAAGACGCTTTTCTTATAAAAATTCATTTTACGACATCATCTATCCCATCCAAAAACATCCTGTTTCTTCCCTGATTTCCTTTTTCCTTATCATTACCCTGCTTATCCCTGGAATAACTATTGACGCAAAGTCGGAATTTTCAGATCCGTATATTATTTTTCTACTTACAGGCGATCTATTCCCGTCAGTAAAAAATGCCGCTTACGTCAATATGGCCTGCATCATATCAGGTTCCGCCCTTCTTATGCTCTCCGTGTGTAGCCCTGTTTTTAAACGAATTACTGGAATTCACCATAATCCTTTAACAGCCATATTTTTGTCATCCATTTTCATTGGCGGATCCATGGGATTTCTGCGTACCTCCTACCAAGGAGAGTTCTTTTACACCATGATATCCATTTTCAGTCTATATTTTCTCATTTTTATGGCGAAATGTTATTATCAGTCCGTAAGGTTCGAATTTGCTCTCATTGCAGGTATTCTGTTCTCATGGCTGTCCATGTTACTTTTCAGGAATTCCTATTATCTTTTTGAAAATATGTGCTGGCCTTATGCTCTTCCGCTGCTATCGGTGCTCGCCTGTTTTGCATGGGGCCGCATTAAATACGAGCAAAACGGATTTTTTCCCGCTCATAAATCATTTACGCTGGCCATAGCCGGCATTTCAATAAATTACATTATTCTGCATCCCTGGTTGGACACCAATAAAATCCTGTCTCATTGGAATAGCATTTTTTCCAGCATCAACTAATGAATAAACTCATGAAACCTATTCCCCCCATTTTTTCTTTCCTCATCATTGCCGCCGTGTGCTGGAGCCGGTCATTTGCCGGAGAAGTTCAATCTCCTCCGTCTCTGGAGGGGGCATCGCTGGAAATTTCCGCAAGAAAGGAAGAATATAAAAATTTGCATCATGATGTTTTTCTGAATTTAAAGGACGGCATTTCCTGGGAGGGGAGTGAAGATAGAATCGTTACATACGAACCCAAGGGGAAAAACGCTCATATCATTGTCGTTCATTGTGATAAGCGGAAAGAGGATTATTCTTCCGGGGAAATATACGAAAAGAATCCATCCCTGTTCAGACGCTATTATTTATCAGGGGAGAAATCCTATGAAAAGGCAAAGGGAGAAAACCCGAAGCCGGCCACCATCACGTTCACAGACAAGGGAGGCTATTGCTATTACAAAGGGATTCTTCAAGGCTATCTTACTTGTGCTCAAAAACAGGAAGCGGAAGACCTCACCGGAATTCCGGTAACTATTTTGCTGGATGAAGAAAAAAACTCCTGACCCGGAACTGGAAACATTGCTCGACCAGATTGACGGAGGAGAACTCACGGGGCGCCAGAGCAATTACGTACGTCAGGAGCTGTCCGCGTATTGGGAAAAACGACTTCATAAAGCACATTCGGCCCTCATGAAGCATTACTCCCATGTTCCGGCCATCGCGGAAAAATTGAAGGCGGCGCAGAAGGGATGGGAAAGTTATCAGGACTCCCTGGCAGAGGCATATGCCGCATGCCTGATGCAGGAAGATGAAAAAGAACAAAAGAGCCAATGGTTTCAGTTTAACATGCTCCGCCTGGAGTGCGATAATACCGAGTGGCATTGCCGCATCCTGGAAGAACTGCTGGACACGATCAAACAGAACGGTCTTTAACCGGACGAAAACTACCAACCATCACCATATTAAATACATATGAATATCGCAAAGACATTCCGCACTTTTTCCCGGACAGGCGGAGCCATTAATATTATTCGAGCTGCCGCATTCATTCTTCTTACCGTCCCGGCTTCAGCGCAAATACCGCCGGAGGCAAAGATGCTGGAACTGACTTTTCAGGAACAGGAAAGGAAAATCAACGACGCGGCTTTTGCCAAGTACAAGCCGGAGCTGGTCAGGCTCATGAATGAATGCGTTAAAAACGAGGATTTTGAACAGGCCAAGCATATCAGGGATATTCTCGAACGGAAGTCCCTGCCCGGCATTCAGGAAGAGGAAAAAGAGGATTACTCGCATTTCATCGGGCAATGGGAAGAAACGGCGGGAGGATACGTTTATTTAAGCCGCTTTGATGGGAAGCAGGCGCAACAGAAGTCCGGCAATACCGGATGGCTGGGCAAAGGCGGAGTGGACAAGGATTTTTCATCCCCTGACATCATCAGGCTCAATGAAACCCGGACGGTATGGTTCTACTGGATCAAAACGGACCGCGACGACCATATTTTCCAGGTTAACCACGCTACCAAACTGGTTTCCCTGTTAAAGCGGAAGGGAGCGCGCGAAAAAGAAGCGAATCGTTCCACCTATTCCTCATCTTTCCCTAAATTCGACCTTCTTTCTGAAAAAATCCATGCCGATATGGCAACCGGCAAAGGAAAACTGGCCCGGCAATACGCTCAAGCCCTGCAAAAAAAGAGCAGGGAATGGGGTGTTTCCGGTCATTTGGAAGCGGCCATCTGGGCGCGCAAACGGGCCGAGGGATTGCAAAAGGGGAATCATAAGGAGAAACAGCAACTCCAGGACATCACCGGAACATGGGACTTCCCTTCAGGCACCGTTCAAATTAAGGATCCGAAAGAATTCCGAATGGAGGGGGAAAGCATGACGTTCGAGTATCTGAGATCCTTAAATGACAGTGTCCACCTGTTCCATATCCAGGAAACCAAACAGAAGAAAATGGTAACCCGGATTAACAACCTGCTTCTCATTATCCCTTATGACTGCCGCGGGCCATTCCAGGAAGGGGTTATGAAACCCTGAGCTTTTCCGTAAAAGAGCCTCTCTTTTACGGGAAGCCCATTTCAGAAAACCGCAACCCATGCCTTTCCCGAATCAGGGTTACCCAAGCCCACCCCCGTCTGTCGATGATTTTAAGGCCATCAGCCTGGGCAGAGCCGTGTATTCACGGCCTTTTTTCATCAGGCCGCCGGCGCTCACCAGATTCTGGAGTTTTTCGTAAATCCTCAGCCTCAGGATTTCCTCTCCGCCCAGGGACATGTGCTTTGCCTTCATCACGACAACGGTACGCTGAAAAATGTCATTGAATTCCAGCATGCCCGCTTCATGAAGAATGAGAATAAGCTCATCAGTCACCAAATCCGGTGTTTTGCGCGAGGAACGTGATCTCCTATCCTCCAGCATGATGATAGGATATTATCATGACACACTTCCAGCCGTCAAGTTGATAAAATTTGCGTCATTTTCCACCGGCATACGGCTCAAAAAGTACCAAAGGCGAAGGGTCCGACAGCGAATGAGGCCTGTTCCGGAAACCGGAAATGAGTTGCCGCCCCTTCTCTCCGGAGGACTTACTTATCCAGAAGGAGAAAAGATTCTCTGCAAGAAAAGGGAACGGGGAACACGTATTACCTGCAGCCCGGGCAGCAATACGGAGCTTTTTACAGAGATGAAAGGAAATAAACGGTTCATTTTCAGGTTATGTGCAGCAGCCGCGCTTTTTCTTAGCCTTTTTCCCCTGCAGGCCGGAGAATGCACGCTGATGAGCTATAACGTAAAGAACGGCACCGGCATGGACGGCAGGAGGGATTATGACCGCACGGCCCGGGTAATCACGGAGGAAAAACCGGATGTCGCGGCCCTTCAGGAGCTGGACCAGGGGACAATCAGAAGCGGCGGCAGGGATACCCTGCAGGAATTGGCCGCAAGGACAACGTTGACGGGGACCTATGCCAAGGCCATTGATTATTCAGGCGGTTCCTATGGAGTAGGTATTTTATCCAGGGAAAAACCTTTGAGCGTCAAACGGATTCCTTTACCCGGCAGGGAGGAGGCCCGTGTACTGTTGATGGCCGAGTTCAGGGATTACTGGTTTTGCGTCACGCATTTGTCCCTGACCAGGGAAGACAGCAACGCTTCCATTGATATGATTGCCGCCCTGGCCGCAAAATGCAGCAAGCCCTTTTTTATTGCAGGGGATTTCAATTTAACGCCGGATTCGGAACCGATAACCCGGATGAAAAAATATTTCATCCTGCTGAGCGATCCGGCCCAAAAAACGTTTCCCGCCGGGCATCCGAAGGAATGCATTGATTACATCTGGATGTACAGGGGAAAAAAGACGGAGGCGTTCCATGTGAAGGAACGCAGGGTAATTGAAGCTCCCGCCGCCTCTGACCACCGCCCGGTCAAGGTGACGGTCAGCTATTGACATGATGCTTCCGGCCCGTCACCGGGTAGCCCGCGGGGCATTGACGCCGCCCACCAGCAGCACGATTTCCCCCCTGGGGGGGCGTTCCGCAAATTCCGCCGCCAGCCGGGAGGCCGGACCGCGATGGTAAGTTTCAAAGGTTTTTGTCAGTTCCCTGGCTACGCAGACGGGAATATCCGGATCCAACGCCGCCAGAGCCTGCACGGTTTTGACGATGCGATGGGGGGATTCATAAAAAATACTGGTATGGGAAGCTTCCACTGCCGTTTGGAGCACAGCGTTTTTTTTCCCGGATTTGACGGGCAGAAAGCCGCCGAAGAAGAATGCGTCCGTAGGCAGTCCGGACCCCACCAATGCCGTCACCACGGCGGATGGCCCGGGAAGGACGGTGAAGCTTACTCCCTTTTCCTTGAGGGTCTGAATGAGACGATAGCCCGGATCGCTCACGCCAGGCATGCCCGCATCACTGATCACGGCAAAGCTTTCTCCGCCGGCCGCGCGCGCCGCAATTTCCCCGGCACGCGGCTGCTCATTGTGGTCATGCATGCTTACCAGCGGTTTGCGGATTTCATAATGGGAAAGCAGAAGACCGGAATGGCGGGTGTCCTCACACGCAATGACATCCACCTTGCGCAGCACGTCCAGCGCCCGCAGGGTGATGTCCGCCCGGTTGCCGATCGGCACCGGAACAAAATAAACGCTGTATTCCACTTTCTCCATAAGCACAGATTTTCCTGAACCGGGCGGGATTAGCCATTGGTAAGGGTTTCCGCAATGGAAGTAGCCACCAGACGGGCCGCATAGGAAAGGGCATTCGTGCGGGCCGACTGAATGTTGCCCTGGTCAAAGAATTGACCTACTTCCTCCGCAGAGCCGGCATACAGAATTTCCTGCGTCCTGGCGTCCACCACACGGTATTTGACAGACAGGCGCAACCCAAGTTCCGTACTCTTGTAGGTGTCTTCCCGGCTGGATCGCAACTGGTCGAAGGTGATGGAGTACACTTCCCCCTCCACCCGGATATCCGCATCCGCGCCGGAGCTTAACCGGTAGGTGCCGTCCCGCTGCAGCTCATCCGCCAAGGCGCCGGTCACCAGCGTGGCGGCACGGGGCTCCAAAGAGTTGTTGGCAAAAAGGCATACCTTAACGGTCTGGGCCAGTTCCAACTTGGGCGGCTTGGTGCCGCCAAGCTGGTAACCGCAAGAACCGGCCAGGAGGCAAAAAACGGGCAGGAAGAGTTTGAAAACGTTCCGGATACGGTTCATGAGGACGGAGAGTTCCTGTTATCTGCTGGTCACGCGCAGTTCTTTCAGGCGGGCCTTCGCCCTGGCGGCGGCGGCGGGATTGATGCTGCCTTTGGAGGCTACTTCCTGGTAGCAGAAGACGGCGGCATCCGCATCTTTCATCTTGGTCAGGTAGTATTCCGCCACTTCCAGCTGCTGGGCCACCAGCTCACGCTTCATGGCCGCCAGATCGGCACGGGCGGCTCCCGCACGGGCGCTGTTGGGATAACGCTGAAGGTAGTCTTCATACGCTTCCTGAGCGCGGGCCACATTGACGTGGTTGCGGTCTCCGTCCGCAGCAGCCTGGCGATACAGGGTGGCTATCTGGAGCTGGGCCGTGGGGGCCAGCGGAGAGTTGGGGTAATTGTCCACCAGGTTCTGGTATGCCTCTATGGCCTCCTTCATCCGGCCGCGCGCGGCCAGGTAATTGCCCAGCACGTTCATGGCCTGCGGGGCGGTAGGGGCATACGGGGCGTTGTCGCGCACATGCTTCAGCCATTCCGTGACGTTCGTGGGATCCATCCTGACGTCAAACATCCACAGCACGCGGTTGGTCAGCGCGCCGCTCGCAGCGCCGAAGGCCATTTCCTTCTGCCGGGACATGGCCTGCCTGTACAGGGGGCTGTCCGGGTGGCGGTCAATGAGTTTCTGGTACTGGTCAAACGCTTCCGCAGGTTCCTTGCGGGCCTCATAGAGTTCCGCCATTCTGAACCGGGCCAGGGGAGCTTCCCTGGAAAGGGGGTGTTTTTCCACCACGCGCCTGTATTTCTTGATGGCCCCGGAGAGATCATTCTTCGCTTCCTTTGCCCTGGCTTCCTGCATCAGGGCAATCGCCTGCTGATCCACCATGCGGACGGTTCCGGGAGGAGGAGGCGCTTCCGAAGAGCATTGGCACAGGGCCAGCGCCCCGGAAACGGCAGCCATCATGAGAAACAGTTTTTTCACATTCATGATTTTACAGCAGAAAAAGAGGGCGCGTCAATCCGGCGAACGCAGATTGACGCGCAAAAAGAGTTAATGGCCCTTGCCGTACACGGCTTCGGCATCAAAAACGACGCCTCCGTCCGCTTCACGCAGCGTGACGCCCCCCCCCTGGGGCTGGGCTTTCAGTTCATCGCCGAACGGAACGGAACGGTAAAAGCAGGAGTGGTGCCCGGTGTGGCAGGCTCCGGCGCCGCACTGGTCCACCAGCACAATCAGGGCATCCTGGTCACAGTCAACCAGGATTTGCTTTACTTTTTGCACATGGCCGCTGGTAGCGCCCTTATGCCAGATTTCCTGACGGCTGCGGGAATAGTAGACGGCTTCCCCCAGTTCCATGGTCATGCGCAGGGATTCCGCATTCATATAGGCCAGCATCAGCGGTTCATGGGTAATATGATCCATGGCGAGGGCCGGAATCAGGCCGTTCTGGTCAAATTTGGGGGCGAATTCCACGCCTTTTTCCACATTCACCTTGCCGCGGTCGGCAAAGACAATCCGGGATGAGATGTCATTTTGTTCCATAACCGGCCCCCTTAGTACATGAAATATCCGACATATACCAATCTTTTCTGTTGCCCTGACGCAACGAAATGTTTTCATAGGAGCATATGGCATTTACGGCATCCCAAGCGTTCGACCTGCTGCGCACCGCCTTCTCCCGCAACCGGCTTCCCCATGCCCTGCTCATCGTGGGAGACGAGCACCAGGGAGCCTCCCGCCTGATCCTGCAACTGCTGGAGCTGATAAACGGCATCCGGGCAGACCATCTGGACAGTGTAAGGGACGAGTATTGCCGGCTGGTGCGCCCCAAGTCCAAGTCGCGCCGCATCCTGCGGGATGATATCCGCGCCGTGGAACCCTTTTTGCAACAGCGCGCGGCGGAGGGGAAATGGAAGATAGCCGTGTTCATGGATGCGGAGCGGATGAATGACGAGGCCGCCAACGCTTTCCTGAAAACCCTGGAGGAACCGCCCGGCCAGTGTCTGCTCATTTTGTCCACCTCCCAGCCGGACCAGCTTCTCCAGACAATTATTTCCCGCTGCGTGCGCGTCAATCTGCTGCAATCCGGAGAATTCAGGCTCACTCCTATTCAGGAGGCCCTGCTCCCGCACTGGCTGGAGACCTGCCGCAATCTGAATAATGACCTGGCCGCTCTGGCCTTCCGCAGCAGGTTCATGGACGTCATGGCGGAGGCCAAGGCCGCCATCACCAAAAACCTGAACCAGGCTCTGAAAGATGAAGCCAGGGAAGCAGCCCAGGGTACGGACGCCTCCGACTGGGAGGCCCGCAATAAGGACGCGAACGCCGCCCAGATAGAGACGGAATATCTGGAACAGCGCAATCAGGCCCTGGAACTGCTCATCAGCTGGTTTGGCCAGGCAGCCCTGATTGCCTCCGGAGCCCCGGAAGTCGCTCCGATTCATCCGGAGGTGCGCACGCTGGCCGCCCAGATGCCCGTGAACGAATTGCTGAAACGCATGGAGGCCCTCAACAGGCTCCGTGATGATTTGAATTTCAATATTCACGAAGCCCTGGCCCTGGATGTCCACCTGCTGGCGGCCGTCGGGTCCTGCTGACGAACAACCCCGCCTGTTACCGTCGGGCCGCGCACGGCATTGGAAAAGGCGCAGAAGGTCTCTATTTTTCCCTTTCCTTCCGGAGCAGGGGCGCCATGATTTCCTCATAGGCGCGGAATTTCTGCTCATACGTCAGCCGCGCCGCCGCCGGACTGGTGGAAGGCATTTGAATGACGGAAAGCGTTTCCCGAAGGAACAGTTCGGGAAAATACCGTTTAAGGTATTTATGGGAAGCGGTGCCGTTGCAGCAGACCACGCCGATGCCCGGGAAGCGATCCAGCAGGGCCGCAATGTCATTGGGCCGTTCCTGGGAGATGTGCTGGTCCAGGCTGCCGGGCCTGACGCCGGAGGCCACCACGTCCCACAGCCCCACCCCGCCCCGGTTGAGCAGGGACAGGCGTTCCCCATATGGCAGGGAGGGATCGAACCCCAGAAGGGACCCCATGATTTTCCAGAACGCGTTGCGGGGATGGGCATAATACTGGGCCTGACGCAGGGATTCGTCTCCCGGCAGGGAACCGAGCACCAGCACGGAACAGTCCGGGGTGACGGAAGGAGGGAAGGAGCATTTTTTCACGGCGGGAAACGGTCAGGGGTTCTGCATGCCGGAATGCCTGCGCACTTCCTTCATGCCCACTTCCTGCCGAAGCAGGGAGGACAGCCACGAGTGGCTTCCCACGGAGGGGGCCAGGTTGAACCGTTCCGGCCTGGTGATGCGCGTGAAAATGACGCGCCTGATCCGCGATTTGGGCACCGTCCTGGCTCCGTAACCGTCCGGAATGTTGGAGGACCAGAACGTTACCTGATCCCCTCCATCCTTCACCAGGACGGTCAGATGGCCGGATTCCCGGCGCCCGATGCGGTCCGTCCAGAAAATTTTCATGAAGTCGCCGGGGCGGGCCTTCCTCCAGTCCTCAAAGTTGATGCCGGCTCCCAGCCTGTGCACCAGGACGGCCAGGCCGGGGCCATTGGCGTTCGCCCATCCCCACGGCCCTTCCCCGTCATGCTGGCCGAAGCGGGGGATGAGGGCCAGCCACGCGCGTTCGGAAATAACGGGCCGCGGCTGTGCAGAGTCCCATATCTGCAGGGATTTCAAAAGGAGCAGGTAGCAGGCGGAGGAACAGAAGGAGGGCGTGGCGTTACGGAGAAGAAAAACGGGACGGCGCGTGCGGGGGTCCCAGCGGCAGGCTTTCTCCGCAAGGGCCTGCATGGCTTCCCTGCTGGTTTCGTAGCCGCCGCCGTTCCGGAACTGGGAAAGTCCGGTCCGCAGGGCCTGGTACCAAGAAGCCGCCCCCGAAGGCACAACGCTCCCCCGCCCCGTGGAAGAAAGGTCCGCAGCCGATGCTGCGGAGCACAGCAATCCAAGACAGCAAATTAATGTCAGGGCGTTCCTCATCCTTGCTCCGCAGGGTATACGGACGGTGGAAAATATCAAGGGCGGATTGCGTGCGGCACTGTACGAAAAGGAAAGAAGGCCATAGCCTTTTCCCCGGAATTCCTGTTGTTTTGTCTGGACTTATCGCCCGGCGTCCCGTACTGTGCGTCAGGTCACGCGCCGGGTATGCGGAGCGGAGAGGCAACGCACCTTGGGCGGACCTTGTTTCCGGCATTTATTTTTAACCACCACGGACCACATAGAGGCATCATACCATGGCAAAACGCGAAGATATCCGCAAAATCCTCATTATCGGCTCAGGCCCCATCATCATCGGCCAGGCCTGCGAGTTCGACTACTCCGGCACCCAGGCCTGCAAGGCCCTCCGCGCCGAAGGTTACGACGTCGTTCTGGTGAATTCCAACCCCGCCACCATCATGACGGACCCCGGCATGGCGGACCACACCTACATTGAGCCTCTGACCGTGGACCGCATCACGGCCGTGATTGAGAAGGAACGCCCGGATGCCCTGCTGCCCAACCTGGGCGGCCAGACGGCCCTGAACCTGGCTTCCAAGCTGCATGAGGAAGGCATCCTGAAACAGTACGGAGTGGAAGTCATCGGCGTGGATCTGGAAGCCATCGCCCGCGGCGAAGACCGCATCATTTTCAAGGAAACCATGGACAGGATCGGCGTGCCGGTCGCCAAGTCCGAACCCGTCTACTCCGTGGAGGAAGCTGAAAAGGTGGCCTCTGAACTGGGCTATCCCGTCGTGCTGCGCCCCGCCTACACCATGGGCGGCACGGGCGGCGGCATCGTTTACAACGTGGAAGAACTGCGCCAGGTAGTCCCCCGCGGCCTGGCCGCCTCCCTCATCAACCAGGTGCTGGTGGAAGAATGCGTGCTGGGATGGGAGGAACTGGAACTGGAAGTCGTCCGCGACGCCAAGGGACAAAAGATTACCGTTTGCTTTATTGAGAACGTGGATCCCATGGGCGTGCACACCGGAGACAGCTTCTGCGTGGCTCCCATGCTGACCGTTCCGCAGGAAGTGCAGGATAAGCTTCAGGATTATTCCTACCGCATTCTGGACGCCATCGGCGTTACGGGAGGCACAAACGTGCAGTTCGCCCACAACCGGGAGGACAACCGCATCATCGTTATTGAAATCAACCCCCGTACATCCCGTTCCTCCGCCCTGGCTTCCAAGGCCACCGGCTTCCCTATCGCCTCCGTCTCCACCAAGCTGGCCTCCGGCGTCACGATGGACGAACTTCCCTACTGGCGCAAAGGCTCCCTGGAAAAATACGAACCTTACGGCGACTATGTGGTCGTGAAGTTCGCACGCTGGGCCTTTGAAAAATTCCCCAAGGCAGCCGACAAGCTGGGCACCCAGATGAAAGCCGTGGGAGAAGTAATGAGCATCGGGCAGAATTTCAAGGAAGCTTTCCAGAAGGCCGTGCGCTCTCTGGAAATCGGACGCGCCGGCCTGGGCCGCGTGAAAAAGCTGGAAGCCCTCTCCACCCCGGAATTGCGTGAAAAAATCACGTACGGCAACAGCGAACGCTTCTTCCAGATTTACGAACTCCTGCGCCGTGGCGTAGCCGTGGAGGAAATCGTGAAGCTGACCCGCATCACTCCGTATTTCATTGAACAGATGAAGGAACTGGCGGACTTTGACTTTTCCCTGGATGGGCAGGACTGGGATTCCCTTTCCGCGGAAACCCTGCGCCAGGCCAAGGAAATGGGCTTTTCCGACAAATACCTGGCCCAGATTTTCGGGGTACCGGAAAAGGCCGTCCGCGCCCGCCGGCAGAAAGACGGCATCACGGCCACCTTCCGCATCGTGCCCGTCAGCGGCGTGGAACACGCGGAATACTACTACTCCACTTACAGCGGCGCGGCGGACGAAGTTCCCGTGAACGACAAGAAGAAAATCATGATTCTGGGCGGCGGCCCCAACCGCATCGGCCAGGGCATCGAATTCGACTATACCTGCGTGCATGCCGCCTTCACCCTGCGCGACCACGGGTATGAATCCATCATGGTGAACTGCAACCCGGAAACGGTTTCTACGGACTTTGACACGGCCAACAAGCTGTACTTTGAACCCGTGACTGTGGAAGACGTGCTGGCTATTTACGAGAAGGAAAAGCCGGAAGGCGTCATCGTCCAGTTCGGAGGCCAGACCCCGCTTAACATCGCCCAGGCCCTCAAAGACGCCGGCGTGAAAATCATGGGAACCCAGCCGGAAGGCATCCGTCTGGCGGAAGACCGCGAATATTTCCGTGAACGCATGATCGCCCTGAATATCCGCCAGCCGGAAAGCGGCACGGCCCGTTCCCTGGAGGAAGCCGTGGAACTGGGGCGCCGCATCGGCTACCCGGTCATGGTGCGCCCCTCCTTCGTGCTGGGCGGCCGCGGCATGGAAGTCATTTACGATGAAGAAAACCTGAAGCGCTACGGCGTGGAGGCCATCCAGGTCAGCCCGGAATATCCCATGCTGATCGATCGTTTTCTGGACAATGCCATTGAGGCGGAAGTGGATGCTCTGGCCGACGGCACGGACACTTTTGTAGCCACGGTCATGGAACACATTGAGCTGGCCGGCATCCATTCCGGCGACTCCGCCTGCGCCATCCCTCCCGTGACAATCGCTCCCAAGCACATCCGCACCATTGAGGAACATGCCGCCAAAATTGCCCAGGACTTCCAGGTAAAGGGCATTCTGAACGTGCAGTTCGCCATCTGCAACGATGAGGTTTACATCATTGAGGCCAATCCCCGCGCCTCCCGCACGGTGCCGATCGTCTCCAAGGTAACGGGCATCTCCCTGGCGCGCTACGCCACGGAAATCATGCTGGGCAAGAAACTCAAGGAGCTGGGCCTGAAGTCGCGCGCCTGCCGTTTCATCGGCGTGAAGGAAGCTGTCTTCCCCTTCAACATGTTCCCGGAAGTGGACCCCGTACTGGGGCCGGAAATGCGCGCCACGGGTGAAGTCATGGGCATTGCGGACAACTTCGGCATGGCCTACTACAAGGCCCAGGAAGCTGCGGGCTGCATTCTGCCTACCGCCGGCAAGGTGCTCGTCACGGTTTCCGACCGGGATAAGAAGTTCATCGAACCCATCGCCCGGGACCTGATTTCCCTGGGATTTACGATTGTCTCCACCGGCGGCACCGCAGAATACCTGCGCGGCCAGGGCGTGGAAACGGAAGTAGTCAACAAGCTGCATGAAGGCCGCCCGAACCTGGGCGACATGATCACGAACAAGCAGATCGACCTGATTATCAACACTCCGGTGGACCGCACCAGTATGATTGACGACTCCTTCATCCGCATGCAGTCCATCCAGAAGAAAATTCCGTACATGACTACCATCGCAGCCGCCAGAGCCACGGTGGAGGGCATCCGCTCCGCCCAGCACGTGAAGGTATCACCCCGTTCCCTCCAGGAATACCATTCCTGAACGGGAAATACGCCGGCTATTTCAATAAAACCCCGCATGCCTGAAACGCATGCGGGGTTTTATTCATCGTCCGGCAGACGGAGGATGTGAATCTCAAAAATCGCCTGTCCGCAAATTACCTCCTTGCCGCACTAATGCAGATCAAGCCCCTGGTATCTCCACACAAATCAGTGTAGCGTTATCCTGGTTGGGATCGCCGCCGCGGCTGATGCCATCCAACACGGAACGCACCAGTTCCTCCGCGGAAAGCATGGACAAATACCGTATCCGTGCCGGCCCCATGGAATTCAGATAAGATTCTACCCCGTCACTGGCAACCAGAAGACGGTCTCCCGGAACCAGAGGGAAGCATTCCTCCTGCAAATTCACCAAAAAAATTTCCCTCCCCATCAGGGCAGAGGTCAAAAAATGCCGGGAAGGATGGTTCAAAGCCTCATCCCGGCTGATGACTCCTTCATCCGCCATACGGTCCAATTCCTCGGAATACTGATGCAATTCATTAAGCAGAAACATTTTTTCTTTCCTAATAAGAAGCAGGAGGGAATCCCCCACGCTGACCCAGCGCAATCCTTCCCTCCCTATCCAGGCCGCTACCAGCGTCGTTCCCATTTCCTCATCCTTTCCTTCTTTTTTCCGGACAGCGAGCACCTGTTCATTTGCGGCGGCTAATGCAGCCTTCATTTTTTCTCCGGGCGAGACGGATTCCCGCTCAAAAGCCCGGGAAAAACCTTCTACAGCCGCGCGACTGGCCAGTTCTCCGCCAGTGTACCCTCCCATGCCGTCCGCCAGAACCAGTAGCAGGGCATCCTCTTCAGCCAGAATGGAAAAGGTATCCTGCTGATTATCGCGCCCCCCCTGAATCTGGTCTCCATACAATCCGGAAGCCAGAACAGTATCTTGGTAAAAAGACTGCTGCATCATGCTAATAAAACACTATACCACAGCAGGATTGACTAAATAAAGCAAAAATAGCGGGAGGAAAAAGCCATTCCTGAAGTCCTGGGATGTTTTTTCCAAAGGGGCGGACACGGCATAGGCAAAGAAATGCGAAGGGAACGCCCCGGCAGAAAGAACCCATACAAAACCGGAATGATAAGCGGAAAACAGCCATTGAATGCCCCAACCCGCAAGCGCTCCCAGCGCTCTCCGGAGTGTTGCGCCAGGGAACACTTTCCGCCCAGGAAGAAGAAAGGAAAGTTTTTACTGGTGGCAGAAAAAATAATTCTCTACTATATTTTTCTGATTTTTTATTCCATGAGCCTTCATTCCGCCCCCTCCATCGTTTGGGAACTTTCCGGAGAGCCCTGTGAAACGCGGGATCAAGCCCTGTCCGGCATTAAAAATAACACGGAAGCTTTCATTATCTGCAGCCGTGGTGACGAATTCCTCCAGGCCACCTGCAATAGTCCGGAAAATTACCATTGCGAAATTTCGTTTGCCGGCGGAAAGGACAGGGAGCTTTACATGACGCCCAAAGACCTGGACTACTCCCGGCTCCATGACCTTTTTTCACGCTATGCGGCAGGGGAGGATCTTTCCCATCTCAAAAAGGAGTGGACTCTTGATGCCCACAAACCCGGCTATATTACCGCCATCGTTGTCGTTCTGGCAATCATTGCCGTCCTTGCCGTCATCATCTTCAGTTCCTGAACCGAAAAGAGGCCTTTCCTTTTCCGGAGGCCATGCATGAACGCCGCATCCTCAGCACTTCCCCAGATACACCACAGTTTCATTCGGAACCGTAACGCGCCCCTCCGTTTCAAACCGGTCAAACAGCTTTTCCAGGGCGTCCAGCCAGGAGGACCGCTCTTCTCCGCCCTCCGTCAAGGCATAGGAGGTGGACATCATGCGGCGGAGATACTGCTCCCGCGTGTAGGACAAATCATTTGGAAAGCGGAATATCTGGAAACGGTGGTTGAAAAACGCTCCAATGCTGTCCGTCAACTTCGCCAGCCCTCCGCTGAATCCATAAAAACACGGACAGTAAAGACGGTGGATATTTCCTTCTTCCCGGACAACGGGACTGTCTTCCACCCTGGAGTTCCAAATCAGTGCGACCTTGCCTCCTCCGGACAGAATACGGCGGCATTCCCTCTTGAACGCGGCGGCGTCAAACCAGTGGAATGACTGCGCCGCCGTCACCAGATCCACCGAAGATCCGGGAAGCCCGGTCCGCTCCGCCGTTCCCGCCACGGAATGAAAACGGGGAAAAGCGGACAGCCGTTTCTCCGCTTCCTTCCGCATGTCATCATTGGGCTCCACGCCATACACGGTCCAGCCGCGCTCCAGCATGGCGCGGGAAAGAATGCCCGTTCCGGAACCTATATCCGCCAGACGGGGATTCTCCCGGCGGCTCTCCCGCGTCAGAAGCCCAACAACGGAGGAGGGATAATCGGGTCTGCCCTGGGCATAAGCCCGGGCTTTTCCAGTAAATCGGTCAGTATTATTCATTAGTTTTCAGGATATGGTTTACTCCTTTTCTCCCGCTGTTCCAGCCTCAATGCCGTACCCGGCTCAAGAAAAGCCGCCATGCTGCGGGAGCCCGGGAAAAAACGGATTTGCCCGGTGACCGTCATGCAGAAAGGCATGCGGGAAAGATTGCGTTCCTTGCCCATTTCCCGGCAACATGGACGGAGCAGTCCCTACAGATGGCTTTACAAGTCCTTCATGAACTTTTAGTATCCGGCTCAGGCCCGCCTTTCCCGGATTGTGTCCTGACTACGGGAAAAACGAACATCTGCGGGTTCCATTTTTCAGACTGCGCCGCCCATGTTCGGATATTACAGACTTGCCTCCGCCGTCCCCCAGCTCCGCGTGGCTGAAGTGGACTACAATGTCGACCAACTTACGGAGGGATTCCGGAAAGCCGCAGAACAGCAGGCGGCGGCCGTCGTTTTCCCGGAACTGTGCATTACGGGCTATTCCTGCGGAGACCTTTTCTTCCAGCCGAACCTGAGGAAAGCAGCCCTGAACGGCCTGCTCCGCTTTACGGAAGCCACGGAAGGCTCCGGCACGATTGCCGTGGTGGGCCTGCCCTTCCTTCATGAAGACGCTCTGTATAATACGGCGGCGGTAGTGCAGTCCGGCCGCATTCTGGCTCTGGTGCCCAAAACCGTGCTCCCCAACTACCGGGAATTCTACGAAAAGCGGCAATTCACCTCCGGCAGGGAATTGGGTACAGGAGTGAAGGAAGTCACAGTCAATGGGGTGCATATCCCGTTCGGGACGGAAATCGTTTTTCATGAAGAATCGTCTCCCTTCAGTTTTGGCGTGGAAATATGTGAAGACCTGTGGAGCGTCATTCCTCCCAGTTCCAAACTGGCTCTTCTGGGTGCCAGAGCCATTCTCAACCCTTCCGCAGGAACGGAACTCACCGGTAAGGCCGCATACAGGAGGGAACTGGTCAGACAGCAGAGCGGCAGATGCCTCTGCGCCTATGTCCTTTCCTCCGCAGGTGTGCATGAATCCACCACAGACACCGTATTCGGCGGCCATTCCCTCATTGCGGACAACGGCAGGCCAGCAGCGGAGGGGGAACGGTTCTGCAGGGAAAGCACCCTCATCTTTGCGGACGTGGATTTTGAACGGCTGGAGGCGGCGCGCCTCTCTGAAAGCTCCTTCAATGACAGCAAATCCCTTTTCCCTGCCGGGAATGCCCTGCATCTGGCCCTGCCGGAACAGGTTCCCGGAGCGCCCGGCCTGGAATACGCTTTCAACCCGGCACTGCCCTTTCTGCCTTCTCCGTCCCGCCGCCGGGAACGGTGTGAAGAAATCATCTCCATCCAAACGGCAGGTCTGGCCAAAAGAATGGAACATACCCGCGCGCAACGGCTCGTCATCGGCATCTCCGGCGGGCTGGACTCCACGCTGGCTCTGCTCATCTGCTCCCGCGCCTGCCGTGCGCTGAAGCGCCCTGCCTCGGACATTCTGGCCGTGACAATGCCCGGTTTCGGCACCACGGACAGAACCCATGACAATGCCGTAACCATGTGCCGCCTTCTGGGCGTGGAACTTCGTGAAATCCCCATCTCGGAATGCTGCCTCCGGCACTTCGCCGACATCGGGCACGATCCTGCCGAACGAACCACCACTTATGAAAACGTCCAGGCCCGCGAACGCACGCAAATTCTGATGGATTTGGCCAATAAAACCGGGGGGCTGGTCGTGGGAACAGGGGACTTGTCGGAAATTGCCCTGGGATGGAGCACCTACAATGGGGACCACATGTCCATGTACGCGGTCAACTGCTCCATTCCGAAAACGCTGATACGCTGCCTCATTGAACACATCGCGGAAGAATCATCCCCGGAACTGGCAGCCACCCTCGCGGACATCAACAACACTCCCGTCAGCCCGGAACTCCTGCCGCCGTCGGACGACGGCACCATTGAGCAGAAAACGGAAGATGTGCTTGGGCCTTACGACCTGCACGACTTTTTCCTCTTCCACTTCATTAAATACGGTGCGGAACCGGATAAAATCCTGCACCTGGCGGAACATGCCTTCCGCGGCGAATTTCAGCCGGACTTCATCCGCCGCTGCCTCGGCATCTTCATCCGCCGTTTCTTCCGTCAGCAATTCAAGCGCAGCTGCATGCCGGACGGCCCCAAGGTGGGCACCATTTCCCTTTCCCCGCGCGGGGACTGGCGCATGCCTTCCGACGCCTGCGGAACCGTGTGGGAAAAAGCCATCCCCCACTACTGAGACCTCCTATCCGGAAAGTTGCGGAGACGGCTTTTCCCGGAACCCGGCAAGGATGCCGAAGACCGCATCAATGCCCGGGGGCCAACTTCAGCCCGATAATGCCTATCAGCAGGAAGGATGCCGCCAGCATGCGCCAGATATTGGAAGAATCCCCGAACCACAGAATACCAACCAGGAACGTGCCCAACGCGCCAATGCCGGTCCATACCGCATAAGCGGTGCCGATGGGGATGTTCCGCTGGGCAAGCCACAAAAGAAAACCGCTCAGAACCATGCTGAAAACGGAGCAGGCGATACAGGCGGCGAATTTGCCGGGCCCAGTGCCGGGCGTTTGAGAAAGTTTGAAACCCAGAGGCCATCCGATCTCGCAGAGACCGGCCAACACCAGATAAATCCAGGACATATATCGAAACGGGGAATCACCTTCCGCTCACCGGCCTTCCCAAACGGAAAAAGCTCCAAGGGCAACGGATGCCCTGCAGAATATCTGCCCGGCGTTTCCGATCAAGGCAATAATTTTTTATGAACCCGTATAAAATGGGATACACACTGTTTCACCGGCTTCGGAAAAATGGTTCTTTCAAACATGAAATCTACAAAAACATATTTACCATAAGTCACATACCTGTTCTTTTTAATTAAAAAACGGTCTTATTTCAAGCCTTCTCGAATATCCTTGAGCCGGAAGCCTCCGCCCTGTGATATTGGTTCCGTTATGGCTATTCATTATTCACTTACCGCCATCATTCTGACCGGAAGCATGGCTTCCACGGGAATCGCGGCTACTACATGGACAAGCGCCACCCCCGATCTCTCCCCCACATCCCAGTACCTGTGCACCGGATGGTCTTTCTGCCTGGGAGAAGCAGGGTCAAGGCTTATCACGACCAGCACGCCGCATTCCCAGCCAATGGATGCAGAAGTACGTCTAACGTCCATTGATTTCAATTTGAGAGAGGCCAGAAAGAACGGAACAGGCCTGCTCATCGTGCAACATTCAGGCGGTATCCAAACCATTATCGGCAAATCGGACAATACCATTTCTACTGGAAACTATGTTTCCGGAACATGGACTTTTACCAACGGGCCAATTTTAAACACAGGCACTACTTATTACGCCATGTTTACTGAAACGGATCTGTCCGCCATCAGCATAGGAGACTGCTGGGACAACGATTTCTTCTCCATCAACGGTTCCCGGCGTATCGACAATTCCATGGATAACGCAGCCGGAACGGGGCCGTCTGTCAACCAGCTCGCTTTAGTCGGCTCCAATTGGCAAAAGGACTTTATTGCCCGTAACGATAACATGGTTCCCACAGGTCTTCAAATCCATACACAGGCCGTACCGGAACCGGCAAGCGCATTGCTGCTTACGTTTGGCATGGCGCTTCTGCCCTTCAGACGCCGCAAATCTCCCACACTTTAATTACAACATCCATTTCCCATGAATCTGCACCTATCATCCCTGGCAGCGTTGCTCCTGGCATCATACCTTCCGGCGCAGGCCACCGTACCGGCCCATTCCCCTTCCACAGCGTTCATCCGGAGCGGCCTCCCGATCGTTGATCTGGATCAATGGACAGAAGCCCAGGTAGTAGTCGACAAGGAAAAAGGAAAATACCTGGGACATCCAACGACGCTATTGCTGAAAGACGGAAAAACCATTCTGTGCGTTTATCCTAAAGGGCACGGCTCCGGGGAAATCATCCTGAAGAAATCCACGGACGGAGGCAAAACATGGAGCGAAAGGCTGCCGGTTCCAGAATCATGGAAAACCAGCAGGGAAGTACCCACACTATATGAAACGGAAGACTCCCGGGGCAAGCGCCGCATTCTGCTTTTCAGCGGCATTCAGGGGGGAAACAGAAACACAGCCCCCAGAAACCGGATGGCGGTCAGTGAAGACAACGGAACAACATGGTCCGAGCTGACCCCCATTCCCAACCAGGTCGGAGGCATTGTTGTCATGAGTGACCTGATTCCTCTAAAAACGGGAAAAGGGCATTATATGGCCTCCTACCATGCCAATGCCCGGGGCAAAGACGGACATGGAGAGTTTCACACCATTGAACAATATGTCACCTTTACGGAAGACGGTGGGCTGACCTGGACCTCCCCCCAGGTCATTTTCCCAGGGACAAGGGACATGCACCTGTGTGAGGGAGGTTTTGTCCGCAGCCCGGACGGAAAAACAATCGCGCTGCTGTTACGGGAAAACAGCAGGCACCATAACTCCCAGATCATGTTTTCCGAAGATGAAGGTAAAACATGGACTCCCCCCAAAGAACTGCCGGCAGCCCTGTGCGGAGACCGCCACCAGATTCTTCCCCTGCCTGACGGAAGGCTTCTGGTTCAATTCAGGGATGCTCCCCCGACCAGGAAGAAAGGGCAGGCCGCCAGCCCGACGGAAGGAGACTGGGTAGCATGGATAGGCCGGTGGGAAGACCTGAAAAACGGCACGGAAGGCTCATATAAAATCCGTTTTAAGGACAACCGCAACGGTTGGGACTGCGCCTACCCGGCCGCCGAACTATTGCCGGACCATACCCTGGTATGCACTACCTACGGACACTTTGACAAAGGGGAATTGCCATACATCCTCTCCGTCAGATTTAAAATCAGCGATACGGACAAGATGGTCAAACAATATGCGGGGAACAATCACCCCAAGATCAAAAATGACACAGGAGCGGGAGAAACCGTTTTTGACCCCAATGAGCCGGACTCCGTTAATCGCCTTCTGAAACGTCCCTGAACATCATATTCCTCCATGCTCCCGAAAAACGCGGAACGGAAAAAACACAACCGGCAAGACCGCTTGCCATCAGAAGTAACCAGAAAGTATGATTCCCCCATGGATACACAGCCTGGGGAAACGGCCCAGTCAAGAACCGTTGCCAAATTAAAGCACCGCCTCCGGTCCGGGCAATTCATAAACGCCATGCCCGGAGAACGGGAACTAAGCAAAGCGCTCGCCGCCGGCAGGGGAACCATCCGGAAAGCCCTCGCGCAGCTGCAGGAAGAGGGCTTCATAGCGGCTCCGGATAAAAACAGGGCCAGGAAAATCATCAGGACTTCTACAAGCCCTGTGCAGCCTCTGCCCCTGCTGGAAAAACGCGTTTGCTTCCTCTCCTCCGTTCCTATCCGGGACATCCCCCAAAGCATTTGGGTGGAACTTTACCAACTGGAAAAAGCGTTGCGAATCGAAGGTATGGCGCTTCAGCTGGTTGAAGCCACATGGGCAGAAAAAAACAATCCGGACATGCGGCTGGAAAAACTGGAAACAGAACATCCCGGCTCCTGCTGGATACTCTACCGTACCACGGAAGAAGTACAACTGTGGTTTAAGCGGAAAAGCATCCCCTGCCTGGTCCGGGGAGTTTCCTACCCTTCCTCCAATCTGCCGTATCTGGATACGCATTGGGAAGTGCTGGCCGGTCACGCGGCCGGCTACCTGTACCAGAAAGGACACCGTCGGATCGCGCTCTGCATACCGGATTCCAAGCTGAGAGGCAACAGGCTCATGGAACAGGGGTTCCTCTCCTTCCAGGGGGAACATTATACCCCCTATGTCATCCGCATGCCGTCGGATGCCATTAAGGCAGCCCAGGAACTCAACCGAATTGACCTGGCGGATACGGGTATCACCGCCTTAATTTCTACCCGGAGCAGAATGCTGATATCCATCATCTCCTGGGCGGCCACCATGGCTAAAAGCATCCCGGAGGAAATAAGCCTGCTCAGCCTGGTTCATGAACCTTACCTGAACCATGTCACTCCCCCCATTACCTCCTACCGCTCCCCTGCAGAAAAAACGACGCGCAGGCTTATCCGGATGATTGAAGCCCTGCTGGAACATCGCCGTATCTCCAATAGCCTCATCCTCCCGGAGTTATGCCCCGGCCAATCCATCAGTACGTTGAATTCCCCCCCTCCTGCCTTTGAATCCATCAAGTAATAAGGCCTGATCTGCCTTCTTCCATAACGCTCCGCTACGGAGGAAAGCATTCAATCTCCCCCTCCCGGAGACACCTCCGGAAGGGAAAAACGTATTAGCCGGCTTTCCTCTACTTGAGAACAGGAGCTTTTTTGCCGGGAGCCAGCCCTGTGTCTTCTCCGTCCGTCAGCCATTCCATGGTAATGGGAACAAACTTCAGCTTTTTAATATGCTCCTGGTTCTCCTCATAAAGCACCCCAACGATGCCGGGTTCCACCATGGCAAGGCTGGAATAGGCAAAACCGCCCTCGCCCAGCAATTTCTTCACCGGCCAGGTCTTGCCGTTGTCATAGCTCATGGCCACCTGTCCCTTAATGCGCCGGCCCGCACTGGGCCCGGAAAACAGAATGCGGCTTTTGCCGCCATAGGCAGGCTGGTCGCTCAGGGAATACGTCATCAGGGAATTCTGGGTACTGTCGCAAAACAGCTCCGGAGCGTCCTCCACCTGTCCCCAGGTCTCCCCGCCATCCTGGGACCACGCAATACGGCGGCAATTGCCTGCGCCCCAATGGCGCGCAACCATCACAACGCCGCCGTTATCCGTTTCCGCAATGGACGTCTCGTTCACCATGCCCTTCATATTGGCAGTCGGCTGGCCCAGCTTCCAGCTCTTGCCGCCGTCATCGCTGTAAATGCAGGAAATCACCCATTTGCCGAACGGCCCTTCATTCATCGGAATCACCAGGCGGCCCTTGTGGGCGCCGCTCTTCAGCTGGGTTCCCGCATTCGGGCCGGACGCCATAATATCCACTCCGGAAGGACGCTTGGTCGTCTTCGTGATCTCCTGCGGCTTCGTCCAGGAAGAACCTCCGTTCCTGCTCTGAATCATGAAATTGCGGATGCACTTTTCATCATCCCATCCGTCCGGGATATTGGGCTGCCGCTCCTTGACCCCGGCAGGGTAACGCTGGAATACGACAGTCACGGTCCTGGTTTTGGCATCATAAACGGGGCACGGATTATTGAACGTGGCGCCATGGGCCTTGGCTATCGCCCGGGGACGGGACCAGGTCTTCCCGCCATTCTTGCTGACGCTCATGATAATATCGTTCTCCCCCTGGTCGGTATTTTTGTACCGTCCTTCGGCGAATGCCAGAAGCTGGCCCTTGCCGATACTGAGCAGGGCGGGAATACGGATGGACGCATAGGGATTACCCTCCCCGGCGCTGAATACGGTCACAGCCCTGTCCGTAGGGAAACCGGTTTTCTCTTCCTGCCCGAACGCCGGCAATGCCACGGCGCATACGGCACTCATCAAACACTTGAATACGGAATTCATCATCCTCTTCACCTTATTCCATTTTCCCCTGCCGCACAACAACCATGTCATGCATGTGCGCCAAGACCAGAGAAAAAGGAACACTAAAGAGGAACGCGCGGCAGGAACGCGATACCGCCGCCGGGCAGCCCGGAAGGCTTCGGCCCAAAATTCAAACCAGCAAGAAACGTGCCCATCCGAATACGGATCCCCGGAAAAGCGCCCGCCGGAACCGGGGAAAATATCCGGAAACGCGAAATCGTCTGAAAAATCCCTGCCGCACCGCCAAAGCCATTCCACACATCAACCGCCCGGCCTCTCTTCTGACGAACTACCTGCCTATTTATTCATCAAGAGAAAAATAGTGAAAGAAGAAGAAAACGGAACCTGTATCTTGTAACATCACAGAATCACCTGCTTCCCGTACTGTCATGAACCGAATCCTTCCATTACTATCCCTTCCCCTGCTGTCGCTCGCAGCGGTATTTGCCGCTAATACGCCGGAACACATCGGCAACGACCTCAAACTGTTCAAAGACTCCTCCTGCACCTCCCTGAAGCCGGATGTGAAAAACACCTCCGCCTTCCAGTCTGACGCGATGAAGGAACTCGCGACCAAAATCCTGGCAGGCCATTACAAGCCGGACTACCTGTATGCCGAATACCGGGCCCTCCCCTCACCGCGCCAGACGGGGAAAAATCTCAGAATCGGCGACGGATTCAGCAAATACGACAACATGACGGGCGTCTATCTGGAAAAGGGGAGGCATGTCGTCCTGGTCGGCAAGACGGAGGGGCAGGAAATCAGCCTCCTTCTGCCGAACCTGATGCGCAAGCCGGCCGAAGGAGTGCAGCCCACAAAAGACCCCAACGGCTGGGGATTGCATAAAAAGCAGATTCCGCTCAAGGAAGGAATCAACATCATTGACGTGGAAACGCCCGCCAACGCCTATATCAGCTATTTCACCGAAGACGCCGGCAAGGCGCCGAAAATCCCCGTCCATTTCGTAACCGGCAAAGCCAACGGCTACTTTGACACCACCCGGGGCGACACCAACAAGGACTGGGTTCGCCTGCTTGACCAGGCCGTCTCTCCGATCATGGATGCCCGGGGAAAATACATCCAGGTTGCCTACCCCGTAGAATTCCTGAAAAAATTCACCAAAGACCGCGGAACCGAACTCATCAACGCCTACGACAAGCTCATCGGCATCCAATACCAGCTGATGGGCCTGGATAAATACGGCAAAATCCCGGAAAACCGCGTCCTGGCCCGCGTGAACTTCAACTACTACATGTTCCGCGACGGAGACGGAGTCGCCTACCTCGGAAACGACGGGACAATGCGCATGGTAACCGACCCTGAAAACGTTCTCAAGGGCGATGCCTGCTGGGGATTCTCCCACGAAGTCGGACACGTCATGCAAATGCGCCCGATGACCTGGGGCGGCATGACGGAAGTCAGCAACAACATCTTTTCCCTGCAGGCCGCAGCCAAAACAGGCAATGAAAGCCGCCTGAAGCGCCAGGGCAGCTACGACAAGGCGCGCAAGGAAATCATCGAAGGGGAAATCGCCTACCTGCAATCTAAGGATGTCTTCAATAAGCTGGTTCCCCTGTGGCAGCTCCATCTTTACTTTACCAAAAACGGACACCCCGACTTCTATCCTGACGTCATGGAGTACCTGCGCAACAACGCGGGAAACTACGGAGGGAACGACACCGTCAAATACCAGTTCGAATTCGTCAAGGCATGCTGTGACGTCACAAAAACCGACCTGACAGACTTCTTTGAGAAATGGGGATTCTTCAAACCCGGAAAATTCCACATCGGCGACTATGCCCAGTACGACTTTAACGTCACCCCTGAAATGGTGGAGGAAACGAAAAAGTGGATTGCCGGCAAAGGCTACCCGAAACCCGAAACCGACATCACCGAACTAAGCGAGTAACGTGATTCGGCAATCCCGACGGTTCCCTTTAAATATCAAATATATCTGAAACTGGTAAAAAAGACTAACTATAGAGATTACAGATAAGGTTTCTCAAAAGATTTAGCTCGAGATAATAAAATGTGCATAATCATTCAAAAAAGACTAAATACGAACATGTTGAGAGATTATATTCTTATTTCAAATGATTCCTATAAATTTAGAAAATATGTGGATGGTTTAGTGAGCTTATTAGTAAATCCAAGGATATATTTTCTCCCATAAAGAAAGCTACTACCAAATCCTTGGATACAACTATTCAAGAACAAAAACTTCATGACTCTTTTAACTTCCTTATGTATTTATTACAAAGTATCAAAAGATTTGAAAACTCAAATTTTTAAACCAAGAAATAAAGAGATTCCGCACAGCAACTATTGAATTCAATCTGACGAATTAATTAAATTTATTAATAAATTTGAAATAACGATAGATTTTTATATCAAAAATTTACCATTGTCATGAATTATTAACCGAGCAGAATTTCGTGACAATTTTTTGTTGAAAAACTAAATATTATAAGAACATATTTGAATAAAACTCGAAAAGAAATAGATAACTGATTTTTCTAACGTTTCATCTTTCCTTGAAATCATTGTTGATGAACAAGAGATATAAGCAAATTTGTTATTTATGTGGAAAGAAACTATCTAGAGGTTCTTCTAATAGAACTGTGGATCATATTCCACCAAGAGGATTTTTTCCTGAAAATTTTGATCGAAAAGTTAATTTACCAACTGTTTTATGTTGTAGAAAATGTAATAACTCATACGCTAGGCTTGATGAAGAATTCCGATTCTTGCTCTCTAGTGGCAATTATCGTTCAAAAGCAGGAGATTGGATTTGGAACAACAAATCCGAACCTAAAATTGGAAAAAGTCTAATTAATTTTTGTGCAGACCTAGTAAGAGGTTTCAGGGGATATGAGATTCTTCAAATGGAAGATTCTTTTTCACAAGCGGTCAACATAACAGTTTCTTACACAGAAAAAATACTTCCTTTTTTTAGCAGACTAGCAAAAGGATTTTTAGTGTATGATTCACATAATTATAAAAATTATGACTTTGTTGTATTTCCCTTGTATAATTATCCAGAAATATACAATATAATGATGAAATATCCTGATAAAAGATCATTTTTAGATGATAACGGGGAACATATATTTTCTTATGTTTATCAACATGATCAAAAATTCGATAAAGGATTCTTTTTCTTTTCTTTTTATAAAGATCAGCATTTTGGTGTTCTTTTTGAAAGGTCAATTTACACTTCTACTTCAGAAAAGAAAATTTTGGATGATATAATTAAGAAATGGAATATTTATTAATCTAAACAAAACAACTTATTTCCCCATTTCTTCCTTATAGCCTTGCAAACAAAAAACCGCAATATACTCATCACGAGTATATTGCGGCAGAAAATTGATGGCGGACAGGGAGGGATTCGAACCCTCGGTACCGGTTTGCGGTACACACACTTTCCAGGCGTGCTCATTCGACCACTCTGACACCTGCCCGTTGGAGATTGTGCTAGATAGGAAAGCAGGGATAGAATAACGGCAGAAGAGAGGTTTGGCAATCTTTTTTTCATCCGGAAGGTATTTCCCCGTTTTCCCCGAGTTTTTTCACGTTTCCGGCGGTTGCGCGAAGAGGATGAAAAGTGCCCCGACAGCGCGAGAAAATCTTCAACGGGCATAAACAGCAACGAAGCGTATTTTCAGAAGTTTTGAAAGGAACAGGTTTCCGTGGTTCACAAAAATTATCCATGAGGGCATGGCAGATTTTCGCCCTCCCTGCCCTGTTTTTCCCACGGGGCAAATAAGAATTTTTCTCTTTCTCCACCTTTACGGCTTCCGGGTAATCGGGGAAGGTTCAAGCAAAAACCTCTATTGATAAGCTTGCTTCCGTCCGGGCTCCAGGATTGACCAGCAGCCGTTTGAGAAGTTTCAGGAGCGAGACGGGAAGAGAAGACTGAAGGATCCCGGAAGCCCAGGGTTCCGAGAGTTCCGGGAAGGCGCGGCAGGAATGGGAATCCATGCTGTAAGAAGAGAAGGCGGAACATGCCGTTTCACCGCGTATCATCATTTCCGCGGCTCCGCATTCCTCCCGTCCTCAAAAAAGGGCAAAGGCTTCCGGCATGTCCCGGAAAAGGCGTTTCCCGACCGCACTTCCCCCTTGACGGATGCCCCAAAGACGGGTTTGCTAGTCCTGCGCATGGGAGAGTCCTTTTACACACGCACCACGGAGGCCCCCTCCTCCGCCTTCGATTTGTCCCTCAGACCGCCCGCTTTCAGCGAGTTCTGCGGCCAGGAAAAGATTAAGGACCGCCTGATGCTGATGGTGGAAGCCGCCAGACAGCGCGACGACGTGCTGGACCATATCCTGTTGAGCGGCCCGCCGGGCCTGGGGAAGACGACGCTTGCTAATATTATCGCGAATGCCGTCGGCTGCCGCATTCATACGACTTCCGGCCCCCAGATTGAAAAGGCGGGAGACCTGGCCGGCGTGCTGACCAATCTGGAAAAGGGGGATATTCTGTTTATTGACGAGATCCACCGCCTGCACCCGGCCATTGAGGAGTATCTGTACCCGGCCATGGAGGATTTCCGGCTGGATATTATCATCGACCAGGGGCCGAACGCCCGCTCCATCCAGCTCAACCTGCCCAAGTTCACCCTGGTGGGGGCCACCACCCGCGCCGGGATGCTGACCAGCCCGCTGCGTTCCCGCTTCGGCCTGGTGAACCGGCTGGATTATTATACGCGGGAGGAGCTGTGCGCCATTATCGAACGGTCCGCGGGGCTGCTGAACGTGCCCGTGGACCCGGAGGGCGCCCTGCAGATCGCGCTGCGCTCCCGCGGCACGCCCCGCGTGGCCAATTCCCTGCTGCGCTGGGTGCGGGATTACGCCCAGGTGCGCGGCGACGGCGTGATTACGGAGCAGTTGGCGCACGATGCCCTGACCATGATTGAGATTGACGACGACGGCCTGGACGAGATGGACAAGCGCCTGCTGGAAGCGATGATTTACAAGTTCAACGGCGGCCCGGTGGGCCTTTCCTCCCTGGCGGTGGCCGTAGGGGAGGACGCTTCCACGCTGGAGGACGTGCACGAGCCTTTCCTGATTATGCAGGGGTATATCAGCCGCACCCCCAGGGGGCGCGTGGCGATGCCCTCCGCCTATCTCAAGATGGGAGCCGCGCCGCCCGCCAACGGCCAGGGGTGGCTGTTGTAAGCCATTCATTTACGACATGAAAGGAGTCCTGCGTTTTATGCTGGTCATCAGGCCCTCTTTCTTTTAGACTGTTTCCACATAAAACGTCAGGACGTTTTCTGTTCATCATACGCCCAAAGCTATGGCCGCACATTCTGATATTCCCTTTAAAAGACTGCCCGTCAAGATTATCGGTACGGGTTCCTATGTTCCGGAACGCCGCCTGACCAATGCGGATCTGGAGAAGATGGTGGACACTTCCCACGAATGGATTATTGAACGCACGGGCATTGTGGAACGCCGCATCGCCGCCCCTGACGAGTACACTTCCCATATGGGGACGAAGGCCGCCCAGCGCGCTCTGGAATCCTGCGGGCTGAAGCCGGAGGATATTGACCTGATTATCGTCGCCACCATCACGCCGGATACGTTCACCCCTTCCACTTCCTGCTATATCCAGGATGCCCTTGGCGCCAAGAATGCCGCCGCCTTTGACATTTCCGCCGCCTGCTCCGGCTTCCTGTTCGCCATGAAGACCGCCGTCCAGTACATCGGCACCGGCCAGATGAAAACGGCGCTCATCATCGCCGCTGAAAAACTTTCCACCGTCGTCAACTGGGAGGACCGCAGCACCTGCGTCCTGTTCGGGGACGGCGCCGGGGCAGCCGTGCTCCAGGCTTCCACAGGGGAAGAGGGAGAAGGTTCCGTCCTTGCCACGGATATCGGTTCGGACGGCTCCCTGCATGACCTGCTCCAGATTCCGGGCGGCGGCTCCCGCTGCCCCACCACAGCGGAAAACGCCCATGAACGCCTGGCTACCCTGGCCATGCGCGGCAATGAGACCTTCCGCCATGCCGTCACGCGCATGAAGGCTTCCGCCGCCAGCGTCATTGAACGCGCCGGCCTCACGGCGGACGATATCCAGCTGATTATTCCCCACCAGGCCAATCTCCGCATCATTAACGCCGTAGCGCAGCGCCTTTCCATTCCTGAAGATAAGGTGTTCGTGAACATTGAGAAGTACGGCAACACGTCCGCGGCCGCCGTCGCCATCGCTTTTGACGAAGCGCGCCGTTCCGGCAGATTCGGCAAGGGAGACAACGTCGTCCTGGTCACATTCGGCGCCGGGCTTACCTGGTCCGCCGCCGTTATCCGCTGGTAATATTCTTTTTCACCCCCCCTCCATCATCATGACCACTGAACCATACGGCAAAAAAAATCCGTTTCCCGCTCCCGTCCTCTCCGTCAGGCATATCACCGGGGAAGGCAGCCCCAAGGAAACCATCCACATTGAATACAGCCTGGACGGTTCCGGGATGAATTATATTGCCGGGGACGCCCTGGCCGTCATTCCCGCCAATGACCCCTCCCTGGCGGACGCCCTGATTGACAAGCTCGGCCTCAGCCCGGATTCCCAGGTTCCCACGCCCGAAGGGGAAACCGCAAGCCTGAAAGACGCCCTGGTTCACTGCTATGACATTACCAATGTCAACAAAGCCCTGCTGACCAAGTGGGCCGCCGCCTCCGGCAGCCAGGAGCTGGACACGCTTCTGGCCGGGGATAAGGACGCCCTCAGCGATTTCCTGTGGGGCCGGGACGTGCTGGATCTGGCCACGGAATACCCCGCTTCCTTCGAATCCGCGGAGGCTTTTGTCGGCATCCTGAAAAAGATCATGCCGCGCCTTTATTCCATCGCCTCCAGCCCGAACGCCCATCCCGAACAGGTTCACCTGTGCGTGGGCGCGGTACGCTATACGGCCCGTGACCGCAAGCGCGGCGGCGTTTGCTCCACCTATATGGCGGACCGCCTCCAGCCGGGCCATACGGCCAGGGTATTCGTACATACCAACAAGAATTTCCGCCTTCCGGAAGACGGGGACACCCCCATCATCATGGTGGGCCCCGGCACCGGCATCGCCCCTTTCCGGGCATTCTGGGAGGAACGCGCCGCTTCCGGCGCCAAGGGCGGCAACTGGCTGTTCTTCGGCAATCCGTACAAGGCCACCGACTTCTGTTATGAAGACGAGCTGAACCAGTTGACCGGCACCGGCAAACTGAAGTTGTCCGTGGCCTGGTCCCGAGACCAGGAAAAGAAGGTGTATGTGCAGCACCTCATGGTCCAGGAAGGCGAAGAGCTCTGGAAATGGCTGGAAGCCGGCGCCTGCTTCTACGTCTGCGGGGACGCCTCCCGCATGGCGAAGGATGTGGACAACGCCCTTCATGAAGTCATCCAGACCTGGGGCCATAAAACTCCGGAGGAAGCCGCGGCATATGTGGCGGACATGAAACAGCACCGCCGTTACCAGCGGGACGTGTACTAATTCAGGATCTCCCCCTTGAACCTGTCACCGCGCCTTTCCATTTTTTCTGGAAAGGCGCTTTTTCTTTTTCCGGAGAAAACCCGCCACGCATCATCACTCCGGCTCCCCCTCCCGGCTTCCCTCATGACGGTTCCAGCTGTTTTCCCGTCAATCCCAGCCGGAACAGGCCACCTTCCCAGTCCGCACGCCGGCTTCTTTCGAGCCGGAGAAGCCATCTTCCGCCCCCCTCTCCATCAAAAACAACACCGAACCGGGGAGAACCCGTCCGAGCAAAAGTTCCCCTCCTTCTTCAAGCGTTTCCTTACCCTTATTCCAAATCCTGCCGGGCACCGCAAACGGCCCGTTTCACTTTCCTGAGCTTGAAAAAGAAAACCATGCAGAATAAATACAGCTTTTGCGGCAGGCAGTGGACGATACCCATCCATCCCGGCCGCCTCAACGCCCATCTCCGCCGAAAGGGATAACTCCACCAATTCTGCTGCCGGTCAATGCTGTCTATGATTTTTCTCCTCTCCTCCATTTCGGCAAGCAGTTCTTCCCGCGAGCGAAAAACCGGAGCAAGGCCCTCCAGCAATTCCCCGCACAGTTCCAACCCCGCCTCCTTGCTTTTTTTCAACTGGCTTTTCATTTCCAGCTCCCTTTTTTCAAAGGCCGCCGCCGCCCGCATGTCGGCAAACCGGAACGCGCTGTTGACAGCGCAAATATTTTTAAGCGCAAACCGGTAATAATATAAGGATATGCCCGGCATTTCATAAATGTTGCCCTGAAGCCATGCGTGGAACCCCATCAAGTCGTCTTCAAAACTGGCCGTCATCCGCAGGGAGCTACCCCATTCGCAGGCGCTCTTCCTGATCATCATGCTTCCTCCGTAATGGGCGGAAGAAGAAAAAGCTCCCGCCTGAAGCACAACAGCCGGCCTTTCCCGCGGAGCAGCAGGAAAGGCCGGGAATTCAAACGCAATGCCCGGTTCCTCATAGACGCTGGTCATCTGGCTGACCACAGCCACGGCATCCGGGCGTTCCATCACTGCCCAGGCAAAAAGCCTGCATCTCCAGGGGAAGGAACAATCGTCCCCATCCTGACGGAGAATCCATTCATGGGAAGCCAGACCAACCGCCTGCCGGATATGAGGCCCGCGCCCCAGCGGCGTTTCATTCCGGTTTAAGATTACCCGGTACGGCCCCCTGTATTGAGCCGCCATTTCCTGCATGACGGAGAAGGTTCCGTCGGAAGAGCCGTCGTCCGAAAGGATGATTTCCACCGGCCCTTCATAATCCTGCCCGAATACGCTCCGGATAGCATCCCTGATGCTGCTCTCCTCATTATGCCCGGTCAGGATAATGCTGATGGAAGGGAGTTCCGAAGGGTTCATGAAGAAAAAGCACGGAAAAGAAAGCGTCAAACATGAAGAGGACCATGTCCTTTTCTGTTTATTAATAAGGCATCACGTTCATACCGGATTCCAAATCCGGGGTCAAGGGTTGATTTTTATACCAAGGAACTTATGTTGCGCGGACGTTTTGTCATCAAGAATCTCCCCCTTGCGGGCAGGGAGTCCGAAGCCGGGAAAACAGGACGAAAGATTCTGCTTTCCCTTACTGCTCCCAACATACACATTTTTTCATAAGCAATTATTTTTTAGAATCATAGAACTCTTAGAACCAGACCTAGCCGGAATACCTCCATACCCCACCGGTTCCATGAGGTCTTGGGACAATTCTCTGTTCATTCATGCTGAATCCGGAATTTCCCAATCGAATTTGGAATTCGCTATGACAGGTTCATTCGCGCACTGATGAATCATGGGAGGAACGATGGATTCGTCCCCTGCCATTCACCGGTTGCAATGGTTACAGCCCCATCAGAATCATGTCCTCCATATCCTGATTCCCGTTCCACTCACGAAGCAGTTCATCATTCCCCTTGTATGCAGAAACCGTTCTTCAGCATTATTATCCCGGCCTATAATCTGGAGAATTATATTGCTGCCACCCTTCAGTCAGTACTGGTTCAAACATTTCAGGATTTTGAGATCATCATCGTGGATGACGGTTCTTCCGATGAGACTGTTTCCATCATCCAATCTTTTCATGACCCCAGAATTCGCCTGGTTTCCCAAGTTAACGGCGGCGTATCGCGAGCGCGAAACGCAGGGATGAAGAAGGCCGTGGGGGCTTACATCGCTTTCCTGGACGGAGACGATTACTGGTATCCCGAGCATCTGGAGCTGGCAGCCGATTTTTTCAACCGTCATCCGGAGATATTGGCCTATGCCAACCGCTACATGAGGGATGAACTGGAGGCCATCCCGCCGCGCCCTCCATCTTATCCCGAATCTATCCGGAGATTGGGGATACGGGGAGTGCTTTTCATGAATTCCAGCAGCGTAATCCTGAATTCGTCTCTTGCGTCCCGGCTTCCCCCCTGGGAAGAAGCGATGCCCTATGGGGAAGACGGCCTGTACTGGACACGGTGCATGCGGGGGACAGGCCTGATCGGGCTGGGAGGCTCCGTCACCTCCATCTACAGGCAGAGAGCTTCTTCCGCCATGCATGACGAGCATTACCAGCATGTCTCCCTCCACTCGCTCATTGCGCCTCTGCTGAATGAGCTTGAAGCCATGAAAAATCCCAAATGGCAATTTGCCGTCCATTATCTGGTCATCAGGGAATTGCATCCCAAAAGACTGTTATCGCTCAACGCAGAGGAGCGGATTTCCCTGACGGGCAGGATCAGGAAAATCATGCACCCATGCCTGAACCGGCCGTTTTTGGACTCCTATATGAAAGCGTGTTCCGCAAGGGCAGGCATGGAACAGTCATTTTCCGCGCTCATGGACAGAACCATGTTCTCCTGCAAATGGCTGGACCGCCTGGAAAGGATGGGCCGCTCCCTGTTTTTCCGGCTGCAAACCAATAACGGAATGGGGGGCAAACACCAAGATCCAGTCCGTTCACGCTCATGAATATCGTATACGCTACAGACGATAACGGCGCGCTGGGAACGGGCGTGAGCATTGTGTCCCTCATGGAGAATTTGCCGCCCGGCGTTCATGCCGATATTTACATCATGACTGGCGGGTTAAGCGGGGATAATACGGCCCGTTTCCATTCCCTGCAACAGGGCTACAATCTCCATTTGCACTTCATTGACATGAAGGATAAATATACGGATTTCCCCGTCGGTTCCAAATGGTCGGCGGCGACGTATTACCGCCTTGGCCTCGCAGGGGAACTTCCCGCCACGGTAGAACGCGCCCTTTACGTGGATATTGATACCATTTTCAACAGGGACATAAGCCCCATGTATGAATCCGAATTCGGAGATTGCCTCATTGCCGGCGTTTTCACCACGGAAGATTTATCCGAGGAGTCTTTTTCACGCTGGAAGAGAGAAATGAATCTGGGCCGGGACTCCATTTACATCAATGCCGGCGTCATTCTTTACCATATCGGAAGAATACGTGAAGAATGTTTTGAATCCCAGGTTTTATCCTGGGCGAAAAACAATATTCACCGCCTTTCCTGGCAGGATCAGGATATTTTGAATGTATGCTATCAGCAGCGTATCTTGTTGCTTCACCCCATGTGGAACATTTGCGACGGGGCTATCTGGTCCATTCGCTGGGAAGGCGTGACAAGCTTCAGGAATAATCCCCTAAAGCCGGCAGACCTGCTGGAAGCCGCCAGGCGGCCGGGCATTATCCACTACTGGGGCCATCCCAAACCCTGGCATCCCAACAGCATTCGCCAGGATTACGGATTGTTCTACAAGTATTGGAAGAAATCTCCGTGGAAAGATGACATCAGGGATTTCCGGAAGCAAAACGATCCCGGCCGGATGTTCATCTCCAAAATGAGATGCCTCCTGGGAAAGGGTAAACGGCTTTTACAAGGCAGGCATCAGTAGAAATACGGAGGAAGGCCTTATTTTTCTGACATCCGGCCATTTACAAAACCGCCTTTTATGGGGAAATACCGGAGCTGGCTATTTTTTTTAACAAGCCGGCTCAGCTTCATTCCGGAATTTTCCCGAATCCGGAAAGAACCGCCCGCATACTTCTTCAGAAACGTCTCAACGTTTTATGCCTGATGATCTTTCCGGAGTTTTATCAATAGTTAAAAAAATAATTTATTTATGAAAGTTGATACTATTAAGGGAAGTTCCTATGTCATGACCTGTACAAAAGCTTGTACTGTAAGCGCCATCTTCAATTCCGGAGAGACGTCCATGCTTATTCTGGAAGCAGAGAAAAAAGGGCAATACGGTTTTGCAGCCCCGACGGACGCCGTCGAAGTATCCGATGAAGACGCCCTGATCACCCAGGTTTTCAAAACAGCCGTTCCAGGGTTGCCAGGCCAGAACGGCATCAGGCAAGGAGAAAATGCCGAATTAAAAAACCTGACGGCTGAGTCCGGGACTTTTGCAGGGGCCGTCAACGCCAACGGAGGCATCAACATCCCGCTGGCCGTGGGGGCGGCAACGGATACGTCAGCGGTCAACCGCCTGTACGCCGCCGGGCTGGCTGCCGTCACTGACGCTTTTTCCGTCAGGTGTTATCCGCTCCTGGCGGATTGCTCGTCTTCCAATGGGACGGTTTTCAAAACGGACAAGGAACCCAATTCCCTTTATTTCAATGTCCCTCCCAATTCCGCCTTTACCGTGAAATGCGGCCTCGCGACCAACGCGAGGCCCATGCACAATTATTCCAGCATCCGGGGTTGGGTGGCCCCGCTGCGACTGCCGTCTGTCAGCACGAAATTCACGGCCAGGTTCGGCCAGATGACAACGGTTGCGCGCATGGGGCGGGACAGGGACGCGTTTACGCTGGTGCCGGATCAGGCGGCTGGCGGCTACAAGATTGGGGAGATTATCGATATTACGTTTGATCATGTCCGGGACGCGGACGCGGGAGGGTATCATATTCGCGTCCGGGAGATCTATTATTCCAATGCCGAGCAGAAATGGAAGATGAAGACGACGCAGGCCTTCGCGCAAGAGACGTCTTCCAATAACGGTTATCCCGTCTGCGTGTACGCGGTGGTTTACGAACAATACCAGGACGGAGGATATGATACTGAAGACAGGGGTGCGCTGTGGCTGCTGCATGGCGGGAATTCCTCCCGCAGCTGCGTCAAAATCGCCACGGTGAAGGGAGTCCATTGCTTTGAGAGTATTTATCCATTTTCCGGGTACTATCTTGATATGGAGAATACCAACAGCTGGGCGTTGGCCGGAGCTTTCCTACCTGCGACGATGCACTTGCATTGCAATAACGTCAATCCGGCGTATTACGGTTTTTCCTCCATGGAGAGCAATATCATTGTCTCCGAGGCGGTGGAGGATTTTGTTGACCCGGAAGCCGAAACAATTACCGAAGATTGAGCATGAATGACGCAGCCTCCCCATTCCCGATACCCAGCAACACCTCTGCGTCCCTATTCAGTTTTTTTCCGCCACGGCAACCGGGTTCCCGCCATCTCCAGCGCACGGCGCACCATTCCGCGCATGCCCTGCGTACCGCAATACATTAAAAGAACCGTCACACCTCCATAAGAAGCGGCCATGAGGAAGGCGCATAAAAACCAGGAAAAGAAAGACGCGGAAGGCTGCAGAGGAACAAATTTCCAGATCCAGCCCATGAACACGGCCGAAATCAAAATCAGCGCCAGCTGGTAACCGAATTGGAACCAGTAGTTCATCACATTTTTCCTGAATCCCCAGTTATACAGCATGAAAGGCTTCCATATGCCCACAATAAGTATCAGGCTGGAGATGCCCCCCAGCAAAACGCCGGGCAATCCCCATAAATAACCTCCGATGATCGCCACGGAAATGTTGATCACGCTTTCCGCAAGAGGAGCCCATACATCCCAGAACAAACCGTAACCGTATAAAAACTGATCCACAACCCCCCGCGTAATGGTGATGAACAGCCTGATAACGAGCAGCAGCATGATTTCCCGGGGAAGGATATAGCCCGCTCCCAGCCAAAGCGTGATGAATGGCTCCAAAAGCTGGTAAAGGGGGAAACATACCGTCCCGGCAATCAGCATGCGCAGGGAAAACAATTCACTGAACACCTTGCGGATTTTTCCCGCATTTCCCTCCGCAATCAAGTTGCCCACACTGGCTTCCGTACTGCCGAGCAGGTTATTGACCAGAAGGTGCAGTTTCTCCACAATGGTGGAATAGTTGCCGAAGTAGGCCGCCATCTGGAGGGAAACAAAGGCATATACCAGAAACGGCGTCACCTGGAACTGGAAAAAGCTTCCCAGCCGATGCATAAACAACTGCTTGGTGTATTTAGTGACTTCAGGATATTTTTTGAACAGCTCCTTTCCCAGGGCCACATTGCTCTTCAGCCAGGGATAGACCTGATTGATCTTCCAATTCAGGATGAAGGAATAAATAATGCCGAAGAACAGCTCTATCCCTATCCATAAATAATAGCTTCCCGTATACCATGCAGACAGCATCTGGCATATGATTTTGATGATGGATGCCGTCTGGAAATAAAACGCCACTACGTAATTCCTCTGGTCCGCTCCCAAAAGGGTCTGCCTGTAGTTGGCAAAATACCCGATCAGGGAAGAGGCCAGAAAGGAATAATAAGCAAAATAGATGATTCCATAGGAAAAACCTGTGGAAGGGAAAATAACCGGCAGGAAACAGGAAAGCGCTACTCCAGCCGCAATGATTATCCGCCCTATCCACCGGTACATGTATCCCAGCACGGAGATAATTTCATTAATCCTGGTCTCATCATGCTCAAAGATCGGCTTGTAAAGCACATACCCGATAGCCGTGCTTATACCAAGTTCCGCCAAATTGAGGAAATTCAGCAGACTCATTAATGTTCCCGTCAAACCGACAAAATCGGCACCCAGGCAATTCAAGAATATCTTTCTTGAAAAAAAGGAAATGAGAAGAATCAAAACATAAAAAATGAGATTGACCCTGGCGTTCAACAGGCTTTTCTTTACGCGGGATTCTTCCATGTTATTTATTCCATCAACCTTATCCTTTCCCGGGAGAAGTTAAAAATATCTGTTTTATTAATAACCGGATTATTTATTCAACCGGCAATATACCAACGGCATATTGCGGCTATACGGGTACGGAAAGCGGTGCCAATCTAGCACAACATCCTGCCGCATCAATATCTTTTTATGAAGCCTCAGCCAACAGGCTTCCACAGGGGATAGAAACCTGGCAGAATCGCCTGTTCCCATGACGCCTCCTTATCGCTCACCGGATAAAAAACAAATTCCTCATTTTTACAGGTTCCATGGACCGGAACAGTTCCATAAAGTGTCCTTGTTTTATTTTTTCTTTTCATCTACATTACCGCCCGTGAGCAAGGGCAGGGTTCTCATCGTTACATATGTTTTTCCTCCGGAGGAAGGAGGCGTAGGCATGGCTGCCTATGAAATGGCCTGCAGCCTGAGCTCCCTGGACTGGGATATCCACGTCCTCACCCGCCCGCTGGATTCACCGGATGAGTCCTTCCGCTCCCACCAATACAGCCCTCTCACAACCCTGCCGGACACCCTGACGAAGGACAGTGCCCGTTTAAGGGAATACCTGGACGGGTTTCTGAAAGATTTCCGGCCGGATGTTATTATCTACCACTCCTGGGCGGACTGGTGCCGGGAAGAATTGCTGGACGCGGCACGGGATTCAGGCATTCCGTTTTTCCTCCGCTCCCATGGTGCAGCTACCAATTTCCGCTCTTTTTTCCGCTTCAATTACCCTCCTTTCTTCGGCCTGAAAAAATGGCTCTGCTCCTTTTTTCAAGTACGCAGGGATATCCTCAACGTATGCCGGAAATCACCGTTAAACCGTCTCGTTTTTCTCGATCCTTACGGGACACTGTTCAAGAGCTTTGATTATTACTGCGCATCCAGAAGCAAACTTGCCCATTACTCCTGCATTCCCAACACATTCCCGGCTCTGAAAAGAACCGCTCCTTTTTTCCGGGAAAAATACGGACTTTCCTCCGCCCCCGTTTTTACCTGCCCTGCCGGCGCCAGCATGAGGAAACGGCAGCTTCTCTTCATCCGCCATGTGAAACGCTCCCGTCTGCGGCATATCATTTTTCTTTTTCTGATTCCCCAGCACAATGCCTACGCGGAACAAATGGAACAAGCCATCGGGGATGACCCCAGATTCAGGATTCTCTACAGGCTCCCCCGTTTGGAAGTAGAAGCCGCCATTATGGAAAGCGATGCCGTTTTCCTTTACTCTTATCAGGAACAGCAGCCCCTCTCCATTCTGGAGGCGATGTCATGCGGCGTTCCCTGGTTCGCTCCGGACGCAGGAGCTCTTTCCACCCTGGAGGGGGGAATCGTCCTGAAAAACACTTCCCCCTCCGTGCTGGAAAAAGCCGTGGAATCGTTGACGGACGAAAAAACACGCAAACTACTGGGGAGTAAAGGCCGCCGGCAATGGGAAGCCTGTTTCGCCCCCGACGCAGTAAACCAGGAATGGGAGCAACTGCTTTTTTCCTCCATCCGCCCGGAAGGAAAGCCTCCGTTCGCGTCTTCCATCGTCCGGGAGCATTTACCCACCTGCTAACCTTGCCTCCTCTTTCCAATCCATGCCGATCAAACGCCTCCGTCCCGTATTAGCCATAGCAGCGGACCTCCCTCTGGGCCGGCTGCTGACGTCTTTCCGTAATAAGGACCGGCGTACGATTCCCTGGATTTTTTCCCTTTTTCATGCTCTGGAATCTCAGGAAGATTTTGACATCCACTGGATCACCCTCAGCAAAGCCGTTTCTGCCCCGGAAACCATCCGGATGCGCAACCAGACCATCCACATTCTTCCCCTGGGCAGCATGGGCAGGAATATCCTGACGGCCCATTTCCTGACCGTCCGGAGAATACGCAAGACCCTGAACGATATCCAGCCGGACCTCCTGCACGTATGGGGCGTGGAGCAGGCTTACGCTCTGGCGGGGATTGCCTTCCGGGGAAAGAAGCTCCTTTCCTACCAGGGAGCCCTCACCGCCTACTGCCAGCGCGCTCCGCAGGCCTTCCTCCTCCATATGCAGGCCCTCTGGGAACGGATGGCCGTCAAACATTATGATCTTATCACGTGCGAATCCCCCTGGGCGTGCGGCCGCGTTGCGGAAATTGCCCCCCATGCCCGTCTATCCTGCATGGAATACGGCGTGGAACCTTCCTTTTACCATCTTGCCAGAAAACCTTCCCCGGAACCTTCCTGCCTCTTTGCCGGAACCATTTACGAGTTGAAGGGCATTTCCTACCTGGTGGAGGCCTTTACGCATCCGTCCCTTTCCCATGTCCAGCTGTTCATTGCGGGCAACGGAGCCCTCAGGGAAAGGCTGGAAGCCCTGTCCACTCCCAATATCCACTGGCTGGGCAGCATTTCCCGCGCAGAACTTCAGCAGCACCTTTCCACGGCGTGGTTCCTGGTGCATCCCACCCTGGGGGATTGCTGCCCCAACATCGTGAAGGAGGCAAGAGTCATGGGCCTTCCGGTAATCACCACGGAAGAAGGCGGACAGACTCAATATGTTCAGGACGGCGTATCCGGCTATATTGTCCCTGTCCGCAACAGCGCCGCCGTCAGGGAAGCCGCGCAGAAACTTTCCGTCAGCCTGGATAAAGCCATGTCCATGGGAATGGAGCGGCATCAGGAATGCCGCCGCCTGCTGGACGTAAAGCAGACAGTAACCGGGTGCCTGTCACGTTATCATACCATGCTGTATCCACGCTGATGAAATTATTCCTTATCCATCTGCTTTCCGGGATAGGCCGCCTGCTGCTCAGGCTCAGGGGGGTGCGCACCGGAACAGGCATCATTCTTTCCGGATTTCCCCTCATTAAAAAATTCCCGGGAGCGTCCATCACCATCGGCAACGGAGTCACCATCCACTCCCTGACCCGGATGAATCCGGTACTTTCCCATCACACCTGCCTGGCCGCCCTTTCCAATCAGGCAAGCATCATTCTGGAGGACGGCTGCGGCATCAGCGGAGCCACCCTGGTCTGCGTCAACGGCATCCGCATCGGCCGCCACACGCTGATAGGAGCAGACGCGCTGATTCTGGACAACGACATGCACTATCCCCGGAGCGGCGCCAGGTGGGGATCAACCCTGGGACAGCCCGAACAGGGACAACCCATTTCCATCGGGGAAGGATGCTTCATCGGCGCCAGGGCCACCATCTTGAAAGGAGTCACCATCGGCTCCGGTTCCGTAGTCGCCGCAGGAGCCGTCGTCACCCGGGATGTGCCTCCCGGCTGCCTGGCCATCGGAAATCCCGCAGTAAATAAACCGCTCCCCGAACGTCTCAAACATCCCCGGGAAACACAAAAAGCCATCTGCCCTTGAGCATTTCCCCTGCCTGCCTCAGGGGGCTCCAAAGGCAGACTCTTTCATGACACCGCAAAATCCTACAATTTTATTACCCTCATCCCGGGAACATTGGATTGACATATCCCGATTCCTCGCGGCATGCCTGATTGTATGCGTCCACGCGCCGGCCTTCTCTTTCGCCAGCCTGTTCCAGCTTCCGGTTTTCAACGGCCGCGTGGCATTTTTCCTGATTCTGGCAGGCTATTTCATGGGCCGGAATAATTCCTGGAACAAAGCGTTCAAACGGGGTTATACGCTTCTCATTCCCTTTCTGTTCTGGAATATAGTCATCTCTTTCCTCCATCCGGGAATCATGAATATGGGACTGCCGGAATACTTATGCAACCTTGCAGGCTTCCGCTCCCTTTTCACTCCCGATTTTATTCCTCTTTCCATCAATGGATTGACGGGAGAACCCTTTTCCCCTCCCACATGGTTTTTGAGGGATATCATTCTCTGTTCCCTCATTTCCCCCATCCTGCTGAAATTGAAATATCCGGTTTTTGTCCTGATCCTGATCTGCTTCAGCACGGACTGGCTCCAATACCCCGTGCCGGCCAACAAGATTACCCTTGCTCCATCCACCGTCTCCCTGTTCAGTCTGGGCCTTTTCCTGTCTTCCATCAAACTGGCTGAAGTAAAACACGTTTACAAAAATTCCTTTACTCCCCTCGTTCTGCTCGCCGTAGGAACCGGGTTTCTGCTCAGCATCACCAATTACTTGAGCGTTTGCCAGAATAACCCGGAATGGAACATGCACAAAATACTGGCATCCTATGGAGTATGGAATATCTCCTGGCCGGCTGTCCGTTTGAATTCCCTCTGCCCAGTCTTCGGGGCGCTTCTTCTCATGACCCTTGGAATCTGGCTGGAAAAGAAAATTCCCGTTGCCAGAAAGCTGTCCAACTATGCTCCCGCCTGTTTCCTGATATTCGTTCTTCATTATCCTTTGATCATGCTGATCCCCTCCCACATCTGGAAACAATCCTTTTTCGCTCCCTTTGTATTAATACCGGCCATCATTTTCCTGATCGTCGCATTCTATCTTTTCCTGAGAAAATTCTTCCCGGCCTGCCTGCCCTACGTCGCCAACGACCGCATCACCCATGTTCCCAAAAAAAATTAAGGCCTGTATCCTCTTTCTTCTTTTAACCGTTCCGGCCGCATTAGGCGCCGTCTGGTGCGCCAAACACGCCTACCGCTACCATTTGGCTGTCCATCCCCTTCCCTATTCCCCGGAACAGGGCGCCCTGCTGGAAAAACACCGGCAGGACAAACGCAATGCCCGGCTGAATCCCCATGCCCCCGTGTTGTTCCTGGGTTCCTCCACCATGGAATTCTGGCTGAAAGAAGGGAAACATTCCTGGGAAACCTGGTTTTCCCCTCTGGGATGCCTCAACCTGGGAACCAGGAGCGAGACCACGGGCAACCTGCTCTGGCGCCTCAATGACGGCCTGACAAGCCCGCTGGCGCCCAGAATCATCGTCCTGTATTCGGGAGTCAACAATCTGGGAGTACAAAAAAGCCTGGGATGGACGGCTTTTCAGGGAAACGTGGCCATCGTCAAAAAAATCAGGGAGATTTACAGCCCGGAAACGACCGCCATCATTGTCATTCCCCCGCTCATCGCACAAAAAGGGTCGCGCATGGAAACCTTCAGGAATTGTCTGCTGCAACACGACTTTGGAGAAAATGTCCATGTCCTCCCCCTCCATTTCTTCCTTCCGGGAAAAGACGCCAGCCTTTATACTTGGGACGGCCTCCATCTCAACGCCCTGGGATATGAAGCCATTTCGCCTCCGCTTTTCCGCTTCCTCCAACAGCTTTTAAGCAGGAGCAGCTTTTAGGGCTTCACAGGAACAACAAACTTTATCCGCCATTACTCCACGTGATGATTGAATCTTCTCCACCCCATCAGGCAACACTTCCCATGACCCTGTTTCTGGCAGGTCCCACCGGATCGGGCAAATCCGCGGTAGCCGTGGAACTGGCGGAGATGCTGGACGCAGAAATCGTCAGTTCCGACGCTTACCAGGTGTACCGGGAGCTGCCCATCCTGACGGCGGCGCCTTCCCCGGCAGACCGGGAACGGGTCCCCCACCACATGGTTTCCATCATTCCGGTCCAAAAGAACTGGAATGCCACGGAACACTACCACCGCGCCATGCGCTGCATGGAAGAAATTCACGCACGCGGAAAAATCGCCATCGTCACGGGCGGTTCCGGCCTGTACTTCAAATTCCTCTCCCACGGCCTGTCGGAAGCGCCGCCGGGGGACGCTGCTCTCCGCGCCGCTTTCGCGAACTGTTCCACGGAAGCGCTATACGCCAGACTCTCTTCCCTGGATCCGGAAGGAGCGGCCTCGACGGATGCCTCCAACCGGCGTTATGTGGAACGCAATCTGGAAATCGTCCTTGCCGGAGGAAAACCTCTTTCCTTCTGGAAGAGGAACTGGTTGACCCCGCCGCGCGGGCCCGGCTGGGTCATCAGCAGGGATGTTCCTGAACTGGACGAAAGAATAGCCCACCGTGCCGCACGCATGATGCAGGAGGGGGCCGTGGAGGAAACGGCTTCCCTCGGCCCATGCTCCGCCACAGCGGAACGCACCCTGGGCCTGGCGTTGATACGAAGCATGCTGCGCGGGGAAATCTCCCGTGAAAACTGCCAGGGCCAGCTGGCCCTCGCCACCCGGCAATACGCCAAACGGCAGCGCACCTGGCTGAAACGCGAACAATGGCTCCGGAAACTTCCGGCTTCCCCTTCCGACTCTCCCCGGGCTCTTGCAGAACGCATCATGGAAGAACTGGGGCATTAATCCCTCTTCACACGGCGGTAAATATCCAAGTTCGTCACTTCTCTGAAAAAGGATCGTTCCCGGCAATATTCCGTACTTAGCAAATCCCGCATAGCCCTCAGGGAGGGAGATTCCGTGTTGTCCGGCTTGAAGTATTCTCCCGCTATCACCACATAGTCTATCTTTCCGCGGCGGATTTCCTGATACTGACGCATCCTTTCCCGTTCTGCACCCTGTTTGTCGGAAGCGCAAATCGTAAACGTGCGTATGGGCGGCACCAAACCATTGACACAGTAAAACCATACGGCATGCCGCCCAAGGACTGCACAAGCATTCTCCCCCTCCGGTTCATCACTGGTATCTGGAAGAGCAAAAGCGGACATCCATTCGCGGGCGCGGCTTCTGCATGAAAAATCCACGCAATTCAGGAAGGTGCAAGCCATCACTCCCGCAACAACCAGAGGAAAAAGCCATCGGCGCCACTTTCGGGAAACAACCTCTTCCACATGGATCATCCTGGCCACCACCAGGTATCCCACAGCAGCGAAGGGAATAAGTGTCTGGGCGTAATGGTTGAAATGCGTCTTTCCATTTCCCTGGACGCCCATGCAGGTAATCAGAAAAGCGGCTGTATAATAAATCTTTTCCCTGGCGGGCATCCGGCTTAAAATCACCCCCGCTCCTCCCACGATGTACATCAACATGCTAGGATACATGATATCCCTTTTCACCCATTGGGAATAATTCCGGCACATCTCCTTGAACGATACCGCATCGGCGCCGTAACCGGCATTAAAAACAATGTATCCTTCATATAAATCCAGCAACGCGCCGCGGCTGTAAAAATACCAGAGGCAGGGCGTCAGCATCAACAGGAGCGTTCCTCCCACGCTTCCTGTAAAAATCCATGCCTTCCCGGTCATCCGCGCACGATACAGGACATACAGGAAGGGAACGAACCAAAAAGCGGCCAAGTTGAATTTCAACAGAAGCGCCATCCCGATGCCCGCGCCAAACACCACGCCCGTTCTTACGAAGCGATCGGGATCCCGATACAGGCGGCACACTCCATAAATCGCGGCAAACTGGAAAGGCAGAATAAATTCGGAGGGATGACCTCCTCCTGCATAATAGTGGAAACTGCACATGGAATAAAGGATGAGCAGCGAAACGATAAACGCTTTTTTTCCAGATACGAAGAGAAGTGCCGCCTTGTAACAAAAGATCATGGAGGCCGTCACTGCGAATACCTCAAGAACGAATACAAGCCAGTAAGAACCACACAAGGCGTAGGAAAAGCCATATATCAAAAAAATGAAGGGCCCCTTTTGATCAAACAAATCCCGATAAGGCATCAACCCTTCCATCATTCCGCGTCCCATGAGATGATAAATAATGGGATCACAACTTACGGGAATTTCATAATAGGGAGACACATAACTGGAATAATAACAAATCAGAAATGAGAAAATAGACCACCATGCAATACAACATCCATTTACCCTATTACAACGAAACATTTTTATATGGGTACGGATTTGGAATCCGTAGCTTTTTTCCAGGTGGCCTCCGTTCTCCGGCAGACTGAAATCATCAGACCACCGCATTCTGAAAAACTGAATATGCCATTGAACAACAATTTTTTAGTTAATACCTCCTCATCTTTCCTCATCACGGAAATACCTCCTGAAAAAAAATGAAGGGCCTTACCTCTCCATATTCCAGCTTCCTGTTTAAAGAGGTGGTAAATTAATTATAATACTTTTTTCTAATTTATTATATTGACTACGGATTCCAAATTCGATTTCAGGGAATGTGATTAAAAATCAAAAGCCTCCCGGATCGACCGAATCATATTCCGCATCAGGGACCGGATGCCCCATTTCCACGCTTTTTGTCTTGGCTTACGGAAACATCTTTGGTTTACAGGGTCAGGCGGCAAAGCCTTTCTCAAAGCGGTCCGCCTTATCACCCCCATATCTTTTCCAGCATCGTGGCACGCATACTTGTAGGCTTATCAGGCGGAGTGGACAGCTCCGTGGCAGCGGCCCTGCTCGTGGAGCAGGGCCATGACGTAGTGGGGGCCTACATGAAAAACTGGGTGAATGACGAAGGCATTCCCGGCGAATGCCCGTGGGAACAGGACATTCAGGACGCGCTGGCCGTCGCCAAAACAACAGGTATTGAATTCCGGGTCATTGACCTGGTGGACGAATACCGCGCCCGCATCGTGAATTATCTGATTGAAGGCTACCGCGCCGGATATACGCCCAACCCGGACGTATTGTGCAACCGGGAAATGAAATTCGGCGTCTTTCTGGATTATGCCCTGGAACAGGGGTTCGACTACGTCGCCACCGGCCATTACGCCCGCAGGATGGACACGCCGCAAGGGGCTTTCATCCTGCGCGGGCGGGACCCGAACAAGGACCAATCCTACTTCCTGTCCCTGATGCGCCCGGACCAGATAGCCCGCGCCGTCTTTCCCCTTGGGGATCTGCTAAAACCGGAAGTGCGTGTTCTTGCGGAAAAATACGGCCTCCCCACGGCACGCAAGAAAGACAGCCAGGGTATCTGTTTCATCGGCCAGGTAAAAATGAGCGATTTCCTGCGCCACTACCTGCCGGACAAGCCCGGCAACATCGTGGACACGGAAGGCCGGACGCTCGGCACGCACAACGGCCTGCATCTGTTCACCATGGGCCAAAGGAAAGGGCACGGCGTCGCCTCCCCGCGGGAGGGAGTCGCCTATGTGGTGGTGGGAAAGGATGTCCGGCGCAACCGCCTGATTCTGGGATACGAAGACGCGTCCACGCGGGGATTGTACGCGTCCCGCGCCGTGGTCGGCGGCATTTCCAATACGCTCGCTCCCCTGCCGGCCCGCGTCATGGCCCAGCCCCGCTACCGGGCCAAGGCGGAATGGGCCTCCTGCGAATATCTGGAAGAAGGAAAGGTGCGCCTGGGCTTTGACACGCCCCTCCGGGCCCTGGCCGTGGGACAGGTCTGCGCCTTTTACGACGGAGGCAAGTTGCTCGGGGGCGGCTTTTTTGAATCCATAGAACCATGACTGACCCGGAACGCACCATAGCCGCACAGGCCACCGCCGCAGGACAGGGGGCCATCGCCGTCATCCGCATGAGCGGTCCCGGCTGCATGGACATCCTGAAACAATGCACCCCTGCGGCTTTCACGGAACGCCTCCGGCCGCGCCGCGCGACGCTGGTCTGCATCCGGGACGCGGAAGGTGCCGCCATTGACCAGGCGCTTGTCACCTGGTTCCCCGCCCCGGCCAGTTATACGGGGGAAGATACCGCGGAAATCTCCTGCCATGGCGGCATGCTGGTGACGGACCGCCTGCTGAAACGCCTCTACCAATGCGGGGCCTCCCCAGCGGAACCGGGAGAATTTACAAAAAGGGCCTTTCTGAACGGGCGCATGGACCTGACCCAGGCGGAAGCCGTGATGGATGTGATTTCCGCCGGGAGCGACCTGGCCCTGAAAGCCGCGCAAAGCCAGCTGGACGGAGGCATCGGCGCCCAGGTGGACGAACTGAAAGACAACCTGGTTCATGTGCTGGCCCACATTGAGGCCTATATTGATTTTCCGGATGAAGACATTTCCCCGGACACCGCCTCCGATCTGCTGGCGCGCCTCCGGAACATGGAGGAAAAACTGGACACTCTCCTCAAAACTGCCGAAGGCGGACGCCTGCTGCGGGAAGGCATCCGCACGGCGATCGCCGGACCTCCCAACGTGGGAAAATCCAGCCTGCTGAATACCCTGCTGGGATATGACCGGGCCATTGTCAGCAATATTGCCGGTACCACGCGGGACACGGTGGAAGAATCCATTCAGCTGGCCGGGCTGGCCCTGCGGCTGATTGATACGGCCGGTGTCCGCGAATCTTCCGACGTCATTGAACAGGCAGGCATTACCCGCACCAACAGGGCTCTTGAAACCGCGGATCTGGTTCTGGAAGTGGCGGATGCCTCCACGCCCCGGGTCAAAGACTTCCCCGCCCCTGTTCTCACCGCGCCCCGGCTGCTTATTCTGAACAAGTGCGACCTGGGAATCCATCCGGACTGGAAGGCCGTGCCCGGCATCCGGTTTTCCTGCGCCACCGGGGAAGGAAGAAAGGAATTGGAGGAAGCCATTATCCAGGCCTTTTCCTCCTCCCTGCCCGGTGAAACGGGCAGCTCCCTGGTAGCCATCAATGCCCGGCACCAGCATGAACTGGGCCTCTGCCGGGAGCATGTCCGGCTGGCTTCGGAATCCATCTCCCGCCAGGAAAGTCCGGAATTCACAGCCCTGGAACTGAGAGAGGCCCTGACGCACCTGGGAGAAATCACCGGAGCCGTGGATACGGAGGACGTGCTGGGCGCCATTTTTTCCTCCTTCTGCCTGGGGAAATAAGAAGAAGCTTCCATCAACAGGTTTTTCTGATTCCGGAATCTTCTTTCCTCTCCATTCTGTGGAAGGATGGCAATCATCCAAAAATTTATTTGCGGATATTTTCATTGATTCCGGCTTGTTAATTCGCTATCGATATCATGTTTTTATGTTGCGCACCCTTTCCCTCTTTTTCCTTTTCGCTCTGGTTCCTGTCCAAGCCGCCATTTATTTTGCCCATAATGTTTCCGAAGATTCGGGGTTCATAAATACCAAAAAATACTGGAACGGAGATTCCGATTTATGCTGGGCGGCCACAGCCAGCAATATGCTGCAATGGTGGCAGAATAATTCCTCCGGCATTCCGGCTTTCGTTCCCAACGGCCAGAATGAAAGCGGAAGAACGGAAATTTACGATGTGTTTTGCAATAATTGGGCCAATACCGGGAAAGGCATAGAAATAGGCCTGCGGTGGTATCTGGGAGGGAAACCCCTCAATCCCAACAACTATTTATACGATTTTAAGGAAACCATCACTGAACCGCAGAATACTGGCCGATACTGGGAGGGATATATCACATCTCTGGGATTGTCCTCTTCCACCTGGGAAGGCGACTGCCCTTTCATCAGCAGCAAATACTTCACGCAAAGCGATTTTCCCCTCCAGTTCGGTACAGACCTCGTCTCATTTTTCCAGAATGGCGGCGTAGTGGGCCTTTCCATTGCTCCTGCATCAGGTCCGGGTCATGCCATTACCTGCTGGGGAATTGAGGTTGACGACACTACCGGCATGGCCAAATCCCTGTACGTCACAGACTCCGACAACGGACAAGGTCTGGAAAAACGGGACGTTTATTATCATGAAACGGATGGAACCCTGCACTTGGGGAGCGAGAACGGCCCTCGAATCAACGCATACGACGCCCTGATGCTGCCCTTTTATAATGTTCCGGAACCTTCCACGGCAGTTCTCACCACCCTCGCGGCGGGAACTGCCTTTTGCCGCCGCAGGCGCCGACGCTCTTAAGGCTTCACGAAAACATTCCCTCCTGTCAAGTTTCCGGCTCTTCAGGAGGCGAATCGGTATCTGAGGTGAATAACGGAATGTAGGAAGGCAGGTTCCAGTTCCAGCGGATGGCCGCCAGGCGTACGGAAAGCGTGACCATGAAGCCCGTCACAAAGCAGGAGGAAGAATCAATTCCGGCATAGTAAAGCACCGCGTACGCCACGCCTCCCAGCAGGGCCGCGGTGGCGTATAGTTCTCCGGGACGGAACACGTAGGGAACGTTGCCGGTAAGCACGTCGCGCAGCAGGCCGCCCGCCACGCCGGTACAAATGCCCATCATCACGGAAACAGTAGGCGTATAGCCGTGGAGATAGGATTTTTCCGTGCCGATCATGCCGAAAAGGGCCAGAACGATAGCATCCGCCACGCGGATAGTGCCCATGGGAGGCGGATATTTCTGGGCCACATAAAAGGTTGCCAGACTGGTGACGACGGAGGCCAGGACAAAAATTTCCCCGGAGGGGAGCGTCCAGTACACCGGTATGTCCAGCAGGATGTCGCGCACGGTTCCGCCGCCCAGCGCAGCCAGGGTGCCGCAGACAATCACGCCGAACAAATCCATTTTCACCCGCGAGGAAGCGATGGAACCCGCCAGGGCTCCAATAATCGTGCTCATGATTTCACAGGTGGAGAGGAACATGGCGGGAGGAACAGGAAAAAAGGCATATTCAGCAGACCCGTATCCACGGCAGGCAGGAGTCCTGGCTGGCGCAGAACAGGGAGGTGGAAGCCAGCCCCATGTCATGCAGGGTATCACGCATCAGGCTTTCTGCCAATGCCGGAGAATTGCTTTCTGCGCTCAGATGGGCCAGCACCACGTTTTTCAAGGCTCCATGAGCAATCCGCCTCAGCAGGTCGCACGCCTGCCCATTGGAGAGATGACCGTGCGCAGAAGCGATGCGCTGCTTCAGCGGCCAGGGCCTTCTGGGAGTGGCCGCCAGCATGTCCGGATCATAGTTTGATTCCACCACCAGGCTGTCCACCATGGCAAGGTATTCCGCTATGCAGCCGGGAGCCTGCCCTGTATCGGAAATGAAACCCAGGCTGGACCGCTCCGTTTCAAATTTGAATCCCACCGGGTCCACGGCGTCATGGTAAGTGGGGAAGGGAGTAATGACGATATCCCCTATTCTGAAAGACTGCCCCTTTTCAAAATAGGCCCAGGGAGCCTCCGGCGCTTTTTCCTGGACGCACATGGCCGTATGGCGGGTGGCGTAAACACGCACGGCATGCTTTCTGGTGAACTGGTGCACGCCTTTCATGTGGTCCGCGTGTTCGTGGGTAAGCAGAATGGCGTCCAGCTCATCCGGCTCCACTCCGGCGGACTTCATCTTATCCCGCAGCCTGGCGGCGCTGAACCCGGCATCCACCAGCAGGACGGTTTCCCCCGCCCTGACAATGGTGGCATTTCCCCCGCTGCCGCTGCCCAACACGCAAAACTGCATCATGCGCGGAATATAATACCGCCCCCGGAAGGGAGCAAGAACGTATCCATGCTTTTTTTATGACATGAGCACATGAAAAAATACTTTTTTCCAGTACGGGGTTGACATTTCAGGTGCATTAAAGTGTATTGAAGTCACTACGTAGTGTACTTGCATGCGATGAGCAGTGTATCAGACAACCTTTTTGGTGCATACACGCACAAGCTGGACCCCAAAAACCGGATTGCCATTCCGGCCGAATGGAGGCCCTCCGAAGGTTGCGCCCTGCTCCTGTTATCCGGCCGGCGTCTTGATTTGCCGACCGTCAAAGCCTATACGCGGGAAAAATTCCAGCAACTCATTGACAAGATAGAAACAACGCCCGGCTACACGGAAGCGCAAATCGACCTGTTCATCGGCAAATTATACGCCAACTGTGTGGAGGCTGTCATCAACGCCCAAGGCAAGCTGCTGATACCCAAACAAATGTGCGAACACGCACAGCTCAGTTCCTCCGTCCGGCTCGCCGCACGGAGAGGATATTTCGAATTGTGGGAACCCTCTCTCTACGAAGAAGTTTCCCGGCGTGAAAACGCCAGCATCTCCGACATCAACCAATCCTACGGCATTCTCTAGCTTTCCTTCATGCCCCCAGACTCCTCCATTACGCCCAATCCCCAGGCACGCCCCTGCGCAACGCTTGCATTGCGCCCGGGCTGGCTTGCTTCCGGCCTGGGCGTCGGCGCCAGAACCGGGCTGCATGCGGAACTCACGGCTTATTCCATCGTTTTCTGGGGGCACGATGCCCTTCCGGCGCAGGATATGGTTGCCTGGCAGCAGGAAAAGGCACGCCTCATGGCGGAGATGTCCCTGGCCGGGCAAAAGGGCGCCTATGGCAAGCTGGGCGCATTGTCTTCCGGCCTGACCCGGGCTTTTGACGACCATATTGAGCTTTCTTTACGCGCGGGCGCGGGTACGCACGTCCGCACGGAGGAGGTGCAGGCCCTGGCAAACGGGCTCGCGGAAGAAACGTCCTGCCGCGTGCTGGCGTGGAGCGTCTGCCGCAACCATGTGCATGTGATTGCGGAGCTGACGGAGGAAAAAGGAGTGGATGAACTGGTCTGCTCCTGGAAGGCGCTGGCCCCCTCCATGAACTGGGAAGACGCGTACCACACGGAAGCCCTGAAAGCCCGGGAAGCCGCGGCCAGGGTAGACGCCCTGATTTCCGAACTGGGGGATGACGCCGCTGCCGCCGTTGATGCGGAAGCGGACGGGGCAGACTCCGGAAACGGCTTCCGGCACATTACCGTGCTGCTGCATGAGACGGTGGACATGCTGAAGGCAGGACCCGGCAAATTCATCGTGGACTGCACGCTTGGCGGAGGCGGCCATACGGAACTTCTGCTGGAGCAGGGAGCCACTGTCTGGGGCATTGACCGCGATGCGGACGCCCGCCGCGCCGCCATGCTCAGGCTGGCGCGCTTCGGTTCCCGTTTCAAAGTCCTCGCCGGCAACTTCCAGGACGTGGAAAGCATTCTTTCCCAGCAGGGGGTTTCCCGGGTGGACGGGCTGCTGGCGGACCTGGGCGTTTCCTCCCACCAGCTTGACACCGCCTCCCGCGGCTTTTCCTTTAGGGAAGACGGCCCTCTGGACATGCGGATGGATACCCGCGCCGCTCTCTCTGCCCGGAACCTGGTGAATGAGGCCCCGGAAGAAGAAATCGCAAATATCCTCTGGCAATTCGGCGAGGAACGCGCTTCCCGCGCCATTGCCCGCGCCATGGTGAAAGCCCGTGCCCAGGCACCCATCACCACGACCGCACAGCTTGCCCGCATCGTGGAATCCGTCCTGCCGCGCAAAGGAAGACAACACCCCGGCACCCGCACGTTCCAGGCCCTGAGAATAGCGGTCAACGGCGAGCTGGATGCCCTGGACGCTCTGCTGGATTCCTCCGTGCGTCTGCTCGGGCAGGGGGGGCGCATGGCCGTCATCACCTTCCACAGCCTGGAAGACCGCAGGGTCAAGCAGTTCTTCGACCTCCGGAGCCGTCCGGAAATAGACCGCCCGGAATGGCCGGCACCCCGTCCCAACCCGGATTACTGCTTCCGCCCGCTTTCCCGCAAACCCGTCACTGCGGGAGAAGAAGAACTTTCAACCAACCCCCGTTCCCGCAGCGCCAAGTTGCGCGGCGTGGAAAAAATCATCTGACCATCTCTCTTCCGCCACCGCCATGAAAAGATTCAAACAGCGTTTCACCGGCCACCAGATCAGCGTGAGCATGATCATGTGGCTCATTGCCTTCGCCGCCCTCACCTGCGGAGCGGGCATCACTTATGCCGTGCTGAAAAACGACCAGATCCAGGTCGCGCGCGACATCAAGCAAATGAACGAAGAGATCGCCTCCTGCGAACTCACAAAGGAATATTACCGTTCCAAGACTTCCTCCCTGACCAGCCGCTGGGCCATCCGCGACAGGCTGGCCCAGGACAAGTCCAACCTGCAGCCTATCGAGCCCTCAGCCGTAGAATACATTTCTTCCGAAAACGCCTCCCGCATCGCTGCGGCAGGCCATTAACTGCGTTGAGCCGTTCATGATCACGATCACGAAGTCCAGATTTGCCAGAAGAAGCCTCGTCCTGTGCGGCCTGGCGGGCGCGGCGGTCATCTGGCTGATGTTGTCGCTGGTCAATCTCCAGCTGGTTTCCCCCCGGAAAACGAGCGGCGTTTCCAGCGGCGGCATTATTGAACGGGAGGTTCTTTTGCCCCAGCGCGGCCGCATCATGGACGCCAATGAGGAAATCCTCACCAGCAACATGCAGAGCTCCGAGCTGATTGCGGACGGCTATCATCTGAACGACCCCAAGACCATCAGCTGGGCTCTGGCCTATTCCAAGGCCGTCCATTCCCCGTTCTGGGAGAAAGCCGCAACGGATAAGGAAAAGGAAAAGCTCGTTTCCGGCTTCCGTAGCAAGATTCTGGGCCAGGCCGCCAGCAAAAAGGACGGCAGCAAGGAACATAATCTGGCGAAAATCCTGCTGGAAGAGCCTGAAGACGGACCGGAAGGGGTAGATATGGCCAGAAAAAAGCTGGAAGAGCTTTATGAGCCGGAGATGGTGAAAGAATACGTGCAGGCGCACCTGGAATACGCCGCCAAAGTGATTGCCCCTTTCCTGCCGGACATGAGCGTGCAGGACATCATCAACACGGTGGAAAAAGACGGGGCGATTCCCAAGAAGCGCATCGTCATTGCCAAAAACCTGTCCGAGGAAAAAGCGGAACTGCTGCGGCAGGCTATCCAGAACGCCCGCGTCCAGGGGTTCCGTTTTGAGACCTCCTCCAAACGCGTCTATTCCGTGCCGGAATGCATGGTGCATATTCTGGGCTACATCGCCCAGACGAAGGACAGCGGCCCCCGGCCCATAGCCCTTTCCGGCCTTGAAAAGCAGCTGGACGACCAGCTGCTGGGCCACAACGGCATCAGGGAATACCGGAAAGACAGCCGCGGGCGCATCATTCCCTCCGCGGATTCCCGCTTCAAGGATGCCGTGGACGGGCTGAACGTGCGCCTGACGGTAAACATGGAATACCAGACGATCGTGGAGGAGGAGCTGGACGCCGCCATCTCTTTTTACACGGACCAGACCCACAAACCCCGCGGCTGCATTATTGTGGTGGAACCCAAGACCGGCAGCATTCTGGCGATGGCCAGCCGGCCCCACTATAATTTAAATACGCGCGAGGGCCTTCAGGAAGGCGCCTACCATTTCGCCGTGCAGTCCCTGTACGAACCCGGTTCCACCTTTAAAATAGTTTCCGTCACATCCGCCGTGGACAGCGGAAAGGCCACGTTCGACACCATGATCAACTGCACCCCTTATCCGGTGCCCGGTTCCCGCCCCGTCACGGACGCCCCCCGTTCCTATGGCGGCCTGACCGTAGCGGGCGTGCTGAAAAAATCCAGCAACCCGGGCGCCTTCCGCATTGCACTGAAATCGGGTTGGCCCACGTATAAAAAATACTTTGACCTGTACGGATTTTCCTCCAAAACGGGTATCGACCTGCCGGGGGAAACCAACAGCCAGTGCCAGGACGGCAGCAATTTTGTCAACTTTTCCCGCATCAGCTTCGGCTACTCCCTGATGGTGTCCCCCCTGCAGGTCGCCATGGCTTATGCCGCCATAGCCAATGACGGCGTGCGCATGCGCCCCCGGCTGGTTGACGGCATTTATGTGGATGACAGAAACTTCCAGCCTTCCCCCCCCGTGGAGGTATGCCGGGTCATGAGCGTCAAGACGGCCCGGGACCTTCGGAACGCCCTGTTCCACGTTACGGATCTGGACGGGACCGCCAAAAGAGCGCGGGTTGAAGGCTATAACGTGGGAGGCAAAACCGGAACCGCCCACAAGGTGAAGCCTACAGGCGGCTATTTTGAAAACCGCTACACCGTCTCCTTTGTAGGAATGCTCCCGGTGGAGGACCCGGCCTTCGTCTGCCTTGTCGTCATTGACGACCCCACTTCCAAGCATTGCCATCCCGGAGGCGGAACCGTATGCGCCCCGGTCTTCCAGAAACTGGCCACCCGCCTGGCGGCCGCCATGAACATTCCTAAGAACGTCCCTTCCGCAGAGGCAAATAAAAAAGCCTCCCGTGCCCAGGCCTCTTCCACCCCATCCAAACCGCCGCGCAGATAATCCCGTCATGAAGCTACTTACCTTACTCAAAGACCTTCCCTCCCATACGCTCACCGGCTCCCCCCAGGTGAAAATCTCCCATCTGGAATGCGACAGCCGGCGCATTCTGCCCGGTTCCTGCTACATTGCCCTGAAGGGAACCCGGGCGGACGGCCATGAATTCATCCCGGAGGCCATTCGCCGCGGAGCCTGCGCCGTCGTCGCGGAAATGCCCTGCACGCAGGAAGCCAGGGAAGCCGGAGTCAGCTGGGTGGAGGTGAACGACTCCCGCCTGGCCGTCAGCCTGATGGGCGCGGCCTGGAACGGACGCCCTTCCCGCCACATGACCATGATCGGCGTGACGGGGACGAACGGAAAAACCACAACGGCCTACATCGCCCATTCCCTGCTCAAGCAGTCCTGGCTGCGCGCTGGATTGATCGGCACCATCGCCTATGACAACGGGGAGGAAATCACTCCTTCCACCCATACCACGCCCGGACCGCTGGAACTGGAACACCTGCTGAAGGAAATGTATGAAAACGGCTGCCGCGGCGTCTCCATGGAGGTCTCTTCCCACGCGCTGGACCAGGAACGCGTGGCCGGCATCAATTTCAACGTGGGCATTTTCACCAATCTGACCCAGGACCACCTGGACTACCATCACACCATGGAGAATTATTTCCAGGCCAAGGCGAAATTGTTCGAACAGATGGCACAGGACACCAAATCCCGGCGAAAACCCGTGGCCGTCATCAACATCGACGACGCTTACGGCCGCCGACTGGCGGAAATGTTTTCCGGCCGCATGACCGTAAAGACCTACGGGTCCGCCCTGGGGGCGGATTTCCGCATGCTGGTGCACCACGCCACCGCCAAAGGCAGCGAGTACGAATTGGAATACAAGGGGAAAAGCTACCTGGTCCGTGTCCCCCTGATCGGCAAGTTCAACATGTACAACAGCCTGGCCGCGCTGGCCGCCGTCATTTGCGCCGGCATCCCCGTGCGGGACGCCATTGCGAACCTTCAGAATATTCCGCAGGTCCCCGGCAGGCTGGAACTGTTCACCCACCCCGGAGGCGCCCAGATTTTCATTGACTACGCCCACACGCCGGACGCCCTGGAAAACGTCTGCAAGACGCTCAAGGAACTGTGCTCCCGCCGCCTGATTACCGTGTTCGGCTGCGGCGGGGACCGGGACAGGGGAAAACGCCCCCTGATGGGAGCCGCTGCCGCGCGCCTGTCAGACGCCTGCATCGTCACCTCCGACAATCCCAGAAGCGAGGAACCCCTCTCCATCATCAGCCAGATTGCGGCGGGCATGCCGGAAGGCAGATACGCCATCATCCCGGACCGGGCCAGAGCCATTGCCACGGCCATCGAGCAGGCCCGTCTGGGGGACATCGTCCTCATTGCGGGCAAGGGCCATGAAAATTACCAGGAACTTTCCACCGGCCGCATTGATTTCAGCGATGCCAAGGAAGTGCGCCGCAACATGTTCATCAAGGAACGGGAAGAATTCCCCCAGGCATAACACGTTATTCCGTCTTTCTTTCATGATTTCCCTCACGGCACACGGCATCAGCAACGTCATCGGCGGAAAACTGGTCAGCGGCCCCTTCGACAGGGTCGCTTCCGGCGGCGTGTGCACGGACAGCCGCCATTTGCCGCCCCATGCCGTTTTCTTCGCGCTGGGGGGAGAAAAATTTGACGGAAACCTGTTTGCCCCGGAGGCATCCCGTACTGCGGCCGCCGTCGTCGTCAGCCGTGTGGAGGAAGGCATGGACCCCTCCTGCGCCGTCATTCTGGTGGAAGACACGCTGGAAGCCCTTCAGAAGCTGGCCTCCTGGTGGCGTTCAGAGCTTACCCTCACCGTCATCGGCCTGACCGGCTCCAACGGAAAAACCTCTACCAAGGATCTGACGGCCTCCGTTCTTTCACAGGGGTTCCGCACCATCGCCACGCAGGGCAACCTGAACAACCACATCGGCGTCCCCCTCAGCATCCTCCGGGCCACCCCGTCCGACGAAGCCGCCGTATGGGAAATGGGCATGAACCACTCCGGGGAACTGGCTCCCCTGTGTGAAATGACGCGCCCGAAAATCGGCATCATCACCAGCATCGGCACCTCCCACATGGAATATCTGGGTTCGCGGGAAAACATCGCCCGGGAAAAATGCACGTTGGCACGCTGCCTGCCGGAAGACGGCTTCATGATTTTTCCGGCGGACTGCGATTATGCGGATATGATCCGTCAATCCACCCGCGCCGCCTGTATTGACTGCGGCATTGGCGCCGGAACCGTTCGCGCGGAAAATCCCGTCTCTACCGAGAACGGGACACGCTTCATCCTTTCCATCCCGGATTTCTGCCGGGAAGAGGTGGAATTGCCCGTCCACGGCCGGCACATGGTAACCAATGCGCTTCTGGCCGCCGCCGCCGGCTGGGCGGCAGGTCTTGCGAAAGAGCAAATCGCCTCCGGCCTCAATCAGGCGCGGCTCACGGGCGGCAGGCTTCACTGCACCCGGATCAACGGCATTCTGGTAGTGGATGACACCTACAATGCCAACCCGGATTCCATGCAGGCCGCCCTGCATACCGTAGCGGGGCTTTCCTGCACCGGCAGACGCTTTGCGGTGCTGGGCAGAATGGGGGAACTGGGCGCGTTTTCCGAGGAAGGGCACGTTCTGGTGGGCCGCACGGCGGAAGAGCTCCGTCTTGACTGCGTCGTCAGCGTGGGAACGGATGCCGCCCGGATTACGGACGCTATTTCTCCGAACGCCTTCACTCAAAGCCTGCATTTCGGCTCTGCGGAGGAAGCGGCAGAATGGCTCCGCAGCCATACGGCGCCGGGAGACATCGTCCTCTTCAAAGGCAGCCGCCTCGCCCGGATGGAGCAAGTCATGAACCTCACCTTTCCGCCACAGTAAATTTTATGCATTCCGTTATTGAACAGTTCAGCCCCTCGGGGGCATTTGCAGAACCGGCAGGGAGGGCCCTCCTGGCCTGCCTGGTTTCCTTTGCCCTGACCATGATATTCGCCCCGCGGGTCATCCGGGCGCTGATTTCCCTGAAAATCGGCCAGCCCATCAGGACGGCAGAAGAGGTGCACAAGCTGGCGGAACTCCACGGGGCCAAGGCGGGAACGCCCACCATGGGCGGCGTGCTGATCGTAGGGTCCATGACGGCGGCTACCCTGTTGTGCGCCAGAATGGGCAATCCCTTTATCATTGCCTGCCTGATCGTCACCCTGGCGCTGGGCCTGCTGGGATTCCGGGACGATTACCTGAAGGTGGCGAAAAAAACCTCGGACGGCATTTCCGCACGTAAAAAACTCCTCGTCCAGTTCCTGGCCGGCCTGGCCGGCGTCACCTTCCTGTACCTGTACCCGGAAGGCAATCCCCGCGTGGAACTTCACGACTACATATCCTCCCTGTTCATTCCGTTCTATGGCCAGGTGAACCTGCCATGGTTCGTTTATATTCCTTTCGGCGTCGTGGTGGTCATGTCCGCCTCCAATGCGGTGAACCTGACAGACGGCCTGGACGGCCTCGCCTCCGGCTGCTCCGTCGCCACGGGCATTACTTACGCCATCATTGCCGTCCTCTGCGGAAGCTGGCTGACGGCTGATTCCCTGGATATTCCCTTCCACCCCGGCGCGGGAGAAATCAGCGTCTTCATGATGGCCCTGGTAGGGGCCTGTCTGGGCTTCCTCTGGCACAATTGCTACCCGGCCAGGGTATTTATGGGAGACACCGGCTCCCTGGCCCTGGGCGGAGCGTTCGGCATGGCTGCCGTCTGCACGGCGCAGGAGCTTCTCTTTATCGTCATCGGGGGCGTCTTCGTCATGGAGGCCGCGTCCGTCGTGCTGCAGGTAGGCAGCTACAAGCTGCGCCACGGCAAACGCATCTTCGCCATGGCTCCCATCCACCACCATTTTGAACTCAAAGGCTGGAAGGAAACGCAGGTGATTGCCCGCTTCTGGATGATCAGCCTCCTGCTGGCTTTCCTGGGCCTTTTCCTGATTACCACCGCCTGACAAACCACGAACATGCAGCTCAATAACCTCAACATCGCCGTTCTGGGAGCGGGAAGAAGCGGACGCGCCGCGGCGCGCCTCGCCATAAAGCATGGCGCACGGGTATGCGTGTTTGACGCTTCCTCCTCCATTGACGGATGGCCGGAAGACATTCCCCTGCATACCGCTGCCACGGAGGAAGACGGACGCGCCTTTCATGCGGATATGGTGGTCATCTCCCCCGGCATTGAGACGGATAGCCCCTTTGTCAAATCCTTTGGACGGGAAGGCGTGGAAACCATCGGTGAAATGGAGCTGGCATGCCGCTTTTACCATGGCCGCATCATCGCCATCACCGGAACCAACGGCAAAACCACCACCACATCCCTGGTGGAAAAGATTTTGCTGCGCGCCGGAAAGACCGCCGTTGCCTGCGGCAATTACGGCGTGCCGGTAGCGGAAATCCTGCTCCGGGATTCCGTGCCGGACGTGCTGGCACTGGAGGTCAGCTCCTTCCAGTTGGAAACCATCCGCGATTTTCACCCGGATGTGGCCGTATGGCTCAATTTTGCGCCGGACCACATGGACCGCTACAAATCCGTGGAGGATTACCACCGCGCCAAACTCCATATCTTCGACAACCAGACGGAAAAAGACCTGGCCGTCGTTCGCTCTGGGGAACGGCTTCCGCACCTGAAAGCCTCCGTGCTCACCTTCAGCCCGGAAGATCCGGCGGCTGATCTTTATTACCGCGGACCGTTGATCCTGGAGGGCGGCGCTCCCCTGCTGAACCTGGAAGGGACCACCCTGAACCAGCGCCATAATGCGGAAAACGCCATGGCCGCCGTCCTGGCATGCCGCCACCTGGGCATTCCCGCAGAAACAGCCGCAGAAGTATTGAAGGAGTTCGCGCCCCCCGGCCACCGCTGCGAAACCGTCCGCACACTGGACGGCGTGCTGTGGCTGAACGATTCCAAAGCCACGAATCTGCATGCGCTGGAAGCGGCTCTGAAATCACAACATTCCCCCGTCATCCTGATTGCCGGAGGCAAGGATAAAGGGCTGGATTACGTACCCCTGCGGCCCATGCTGAAAGAAAAAGTGCGCGCCTGCGTGGTATTCGGCCAGATTGCGGACCAGCTCCAGCACGCTTTTTCCCCTGCGGTCCCCACGGAAAAAGCCGCAGATGTAGAGGCCTGCGTGGCGAAAGCACGCTCTCTCGCCCGGCCGGGAGACACCGTCCTGTTCTCTCCCGGCACTTCTTCCTTTGACATGTTCACCGGTTATGTTCAGCGCGGCCAGGCCTTCAGGGACGCGGTGAACGCCCTTCCCCCCCTTTCCTGACAATTCACCAGAAAACGACCATCATGAAAACGACCAAGACACCTGATCACAATCCGACCGGACGCACCCGTCCGAAACGCAAAATGGGCACCGTACTCCGCGCCAAACTCAGCAAATACCGCGCCCGCGTCTCCGAATTTGAAGATGACGCGCCCAGCAGCACCGTCGTGCGCTGGCTCGTCGTCCTTCTTCTTCTTCACCTTCTCGTCATCGGCGGCGTTTACGTCCGCAGCACCTGGTTCAGAAACACGGCGGAAACCGTAGAAATGGCAGCCGCCCTGCCCGCGCCGCCCACCGTCCCGCAACGCCCCGCTCCCGCAGCGCCCCCGGCCGCTCTGCCCCAGGTTCCCCAGGCCCCCCCCGCAGCCCCGGTCACCATCACGCAGCCGGAACAGGTAGTGGACGCTCGCCCCAACAGGCAGCCGGCCCCTGCGGTGGAGGAACACATTCCGGATGCAGCCCCGGTGGCAGGTCCTGCGCGCCACATCGTGCGCACGGGAGATACCTGGGAACGCGTCGCGCGTGACAACCAGGTGGCCGTCAATGACCTGAAAGCCGTCAATCCCAAAGTGCAGCGCCTTGTCAGCGGAAGCACGCTCGTCATTCCGGCCCGGCCAGGAGACAAATTTGAACCGGAAAAGTCCGCCGCGGAGGAATTGGAGCCGGAAGGCGTGCCCCACATTGTGAAGAAAGGGGAAACCCTCTCCGTAATCGCCCGCAAATACAAAATGAACTGGCGCACCCTTCAGAAATTCAACAAGATGAATGACCGGGACGTAGCGCGTCTCAAAATCGGGCAAAAAATCATGATCCCCAAAAAGTAGGCCTCTTCCTGCCCTTCCGCCGCCATGTCTTCCAAAGTCTGCATGATTCTGGTCTGGTTTTTCGTCATCTGCCTTCTGGTCGTAGGCCTGGTGATGGTATCCAGCACGGCGGCGTGGGCGGAGGAAACCAAGCACCCGTATGAACCCCTGTTCAAGCAGACCGCCTTTGCCTGCGCCGGTCTGGTGGGGGCCATGATTCTCTCCCGGATAGACTACCGGATATGGAGGAAGTATATCTGGTGGATCCTTGGGGGGGCCTGTTTTCTGCTGGTGCTGTGCTATGTGCCCGGCATCGGAAAAGAAATCAACGGGGAACGCCGCTGGATCACCATCGGCATGCAGTTCCAGCCCAGCGAATGCGCCAAGCTCTGCATGATGATGGCCCTGGCCAACTGGCTGGCCCTGTACCGGGACCGCACCACCTCTTTCTGGTGGGGTTTTGTGATGCCCGGCCTTATCTTCGGCATTCCTCTTGCCCTGATTCTTTTTGAAAAGGACATGGGCACCTCCGTAGCCCTGGCCCTGGCCGCGTTCTGCGTCATGTTTGTGGCCGGAACGCGCAAAATTTACCTGGGCGGGGCTTTCGCCCTGGCCGGAACGGCCCTGTACGTTCTGGTGCAGAGCAACGCCAACCGCCTGGAACGTTTCCTGGCCTGGAAAGACCTGGACGCCCACCGCCTGGGCGCCGGCCTCCAGCAGTACCGTGCTTCCATCGCCCTGTCCCGGGGGGGGCTGGACGGGGTGGGCCTGGGAAACAGCGCGGAAAAACACGGCACGCTTCCCTTTGCCCACACGGACTTCATTTTCGCGCCGCTGGGAGAGGAATTCGGTTTTTACGGGACCATGTTCGTCCTGCTCTGCTATTTCCTGATGACGTATGCCGGCATCGGCGTGGCCATGCAGTGCCGGGACACCTACGGACGGTTCCTGGCCGTGGGGATTGTCGCCATCATTTTCTGTCCCGCCATCCTGAACATCGCCGTGGTAACCAACGCCGTGCCCAATTCCGGCCTGCCGCTGCCCTTCATCAGCTTCGGGGGCACCAACCTGGTCTTTACGCTGGCCGCCCTGGGCATGCTCACCAGCATCCAGAGGTTTTCCACCGGCGCCCAGCCCAATTGTGAAATCACCCGCAAAGACGAACGCTCCATTGACGTAAGATTATGACTGAACCCTCTCTCAAACATCCCTCCCTGAACATCGTGATCGCCTGCGGCGGCACGGGGGGGCACCTTTTTCCCGGCATAGCCGTAGCCCAGGAACTTAAAAAGCGCGGCCACCGCGTCACGCTCCTCATCTCCCAGAAGAAAGTGGACGCCCAGGCCAGCAAAAATTACGGGGATCTTGACTTCCGCACCATTGAGGCCATCGCGATGCCCAAAATCCCATCCCTGTCCCTGCTGGGGTTCGGCGTCAGGCTGTACAAAGCCATCCGTTTCAGCCGCCATCTTCTGGACGAGGTGGAAGCGGACGTCGTCATCGGCATGGGAGGATTCACTTCATTCCCTCCCGTTTACGCCGCCCACCGCAAGGGAATCCGCACCTACGTGCACGATTCCAACGCGCTGCCCGGAAAGGCCAACCGCATGACCGCCAAATGCTGCACGAACGTGCTGCTGGGCATTGAGGAAGCCAGGCACTACTTCAATCCCGCCAAATGCATTGTCACCGGCACTCCGGTACGCCAGGAAATGGTGGCCCGGAAAGACAAAAACGAAGCCAGGGCGGAGCTCAACCTGCCCCAGGACCGCCGCGTGGCCCTGGTAATGGGCGGTTCCCAGGGGGCCAGGAATCTGAATTCCCTAGTCATTGAAGCCGCCCGGCAATGCGCAGACCTGTGCGACTTTCTCATCATCACCGGCTCCGCGGACTTTGCACGCGTCAGCCAGCTGACGGCGGACATGCCCCACGTGCACGTCATTGAATTCTGTTCCGCCATGGCTGCCGCTTATGCCGCAGCGGATGTGGTCATTTCCCGTTCCGGGGCGTCCAGCCTTACGGAACTGGCCCATATGGGGAAGGCCGCCCTGCTGGTTCCCTACCCCTTCGCCGCAGACGATCACCAGGCACACAACGCACGCGTTTTCGCGGCCCACGGCGCGGCGCGCATGATGCGTGAAAACACCCTCACGCCGGACGATATTGCGGCTTTCCTGAATGAAGTACTCAAGGATTCCTCCCTGCTGGCCTCCATGAATGAATGTGCTTTACGTCTGGACATGCCTGATGCAGTATCCCGCATCGCCAATGTCATTGAACATACGGACCATGCAGCCTCCCATGATTGAAACCTTACGCAAAAGACTGACAGACAGGGAACACCCGGCACGCCTACATCTCATCGGGGTAGCCGGGTCAGGCATGTCCGGCCTGGCGCTCATGCTGATGGAAATGGGGCACCGGGTGAGCGGCTGCGACCGGGTGACCAGCGCAGAGACCGAACGGCTTCAAAGCCTGGGGCTGTCTTTCTCCTGCCCGCATTCCGCAGACGCCGTTTCCGATGCGGAAATTGTCATTTATTCCAGTGCCATCCGGGCGGACAATCCGGCCCTGGCGGCAGCACGCAAGCTGAATATTCCCTGCATGCGCCGCGCGGAATGCCTGGCAGCCATCCTGAACGGGAAGAAAGGGGTCGTGGTCTCCGGTACGCATGGAAAAACCACTACTTCAGCCCTCTGCGCGCACCTGATGAGGGAAGGCCGCATGCGTCCGTGCCACTACGTGGGGGCGGAAATCCCCGTGCTGGGAACCAACGCCCACTGGAATGAAGACAGCGAATACCTGGTGGCGGAAGGGGATGAAAGCGACGGCACGCTGGTAAATTACATTCCGGAGCACAGCATCGTCCTCAACATTGAACCGGAACACCTGGACCACTACAAGGATCTGGATGAAATCAAGGCCGTGTTCGACCGGCTTTGCTCCCAGACGCGCGGCAAGATTATTTATTGCCGCGCGCATCCCGGCGCTGAGGATGTCTGCGCCAAGTACCCCAATTCCGTTTCCTACGGCTGGTCCGATGCGGACTACACCGCTACGGACGTGCTGGAACGCCGCGGACGCACCCTGTTCACCGTGTTGAAGGGGAAAGAGGAACTGGGCCGCGTGGAGCTGGGCATACCCGGACGCCACAATGTCCTGAATTCCCTGGCCGCGATTGCTCTGGCAACGGAACTGGGCGTGGATTTCCCGGCGGTGACGCGGGGCCTGGCCTCCTTTGCGGGAGCCAAACGGCGCTTTGAAACCAAATACCTTTCCTCCTCCATCCGGATTGTGGACGACTACGGCCACCACCCAACGGAAATAGCCGCCACGCTCCAAACTGCCCGTTCCCTCCAGCCGAACCGCCTGGTAGTTTACTTCCAGCCGCACCGCTACACGCGCACGCAGCTTCTGGCGGATGACTTCGGCAAGGTGCTCCAGGAGGCGGACCTCGTTTTCGTAGCGGACGTGTATCCCGCCAGCGAACTGCCTATTGAAGGGGTAAGCGGGCAGACGATCATCAACGCCATGCACAGGCACGGCCCCGTGGAAACCCGTTACCTTCCCGACCTGGGCATAGCCCACCACACCATCGGCAACGCGCTGAAACCCGGAGACCTGTTCCTGACGCTGGGAGCCGGGAACGTCCATGAATGCGGCATGCGCATCGCGCGCGACCTGGCCCTGCTGGAGGATCTGGAACGCACTGCGGGCGGTTCTCTGGAAGGCAAGCTGTACGAACCCATGTCACGCCATACGACCATGGGAGTAGGCGGATGCGCCCAGTACTGGCTGGAGCCTTCCACCTTTTCCGGAATGCAGGCGGCCGTCAACTATTGCCGGGACAGGAATATCCCCGTACACGTCATTGGCCGCGGTTCCAACATCATTGTCAGGGACGGCGGACTGCGCGGCGCCGTCATCCACCCCTCTGGGGGAGAATTCGATGTGCTGGAAATCCAGGGGAACCGCCTCACCGCCGGAGCGGGCGTGCGGTTGAAAAAACTGGTTTCCACCGCCGTCCAGAACGGCCTTGGCGGCCTGGAATGGATGGACGGCATTCCCGGCAATGTGGGAGGAAGCCTCCGCATGAACGCCGGAGCCATGGGCATGGATATGGTCAAAAACCTCGTTTCCGTCACCTGTCTGGATGAAGACGGGGAAATCCGCAGCCATACAAGGGAAGAATTGAACGCCCAGTACCGTTCCATTCCGGACCTGGTCCACAATTTTGTGCTTCAGGCCGTGTTTGAGGCGCAGCCCGCCCCTGCGGAAGAAATGGAGCGTCTTCTGGAGGCGGCACGGGCCAGGCGGAAGCTTTCCCAGCCCGTCGGAGCCAGCGCCGGCTGCATCTTCAAAAACCCGCCGGAAATCCCGGCAGGCAGGCTCATTGACGAACTGGGGCTGAAAGGCGCCTGCGTGGGAGACGCCTGCGTATCAGACGTGCACGCCAATTTTATCATCAACCGGGGTCATGCCAGAGCGAGGGACATCACCATCCTGATCGACATGATCCGCAAGGAGGCCAAGGAAAACCGCGGCATCGACCTGAAATCGGAAGCCCAGGTCATCGGAGACCGGGACCCCCAGTTTTAACCCATTCATTATTTATTCCAATATGAACACTCTCAAGCGCGACCTCAAAATCGCCCTCCTGCTCGGAGGTCCCGGGGCAGAACGGGAAGTATCCCTTGTTTCCGGCAACTCCGTTTACGACGCCCTGTGCCGGGCCGGATTCACCGATGTAACGAAGGTGGACGTGCACGGCCCGGATTTCCGGCTGCCGGAAGGCACGGAGCTGGCCTACAACATTATCCACGGCACTTTCGGTGAGGATGGAACCCTCCAGGCCATTCTGGAAGAACGCGGCGTTCCGTACACAGGGGCCGGCTCCCGTTCCAGCGCCCTGTGCTTCAACAAGTCAGAATCCAAAAAAGTTTTTCTGGAAGCCGGAGTTCCTACGCCGCATGCGGAAATTCTGGACTGTTCCAATGGCATCGTGATGCCGTCCCTCCCCCTGCCCTTCGTCATCAAGCCTCCCTGCGAGGGTTCCAGCGTGGGCGTCCACATCGTCCGCAGGCAGGAGGATGTGCTCCCCGCCATGGAGGAAGCCGTAACCCACGGCACCACCGTATTGGTGGAAGAGTTCATTCAAGGCAAGGAACTGACGGTCGGCATTCTGGACGGGAAAGCCCTTCCCGTTATTCATATCTGCCCCCGTTCCGGCTTCTATGACCTGAGCAACAAATACCCGTGGATGAATATGGGCGGCGGCACGGATTATATTTGCCCGGCGGATCTTCCGGAAGAAACCGCCGCCAACGTGCAGGAGGCGGCCCTGAAAGCCTACAAGGCCGCCGGCGTGGAAGTGTATGGCCGCGTGGACGTACTGCTGCGCGAGGAAGACGGCGCCCCCTTCGTGCTGGAAATCAACACCATTCCCGGCATGACCCCTTCCAGCCTGCTTCCCAAGGCGGCGGCGGCCTCCGGATGGCCCTATGAAGACCTCTGCGAAAAAATAGCGGAATTATCGCTAGCCACCCCCCGTAAATAACGTAATATCTGACAGAGGGCGGGGAGTCGCCCCTCCCGCACCCCCCGATGTCGCACAAAGCCACAACGCCAGTCCCCCGTTCCGCCAAAAGGCCGGAAATGCTTCTTCTGGAACGGGAGGCCAGAAAAGAGACCATCGAACGCAAGGGCAAAAACTACCGTTTTTGGCTCTTCCGGCGCAAGCTGTACCACATTGTCACCATTTACGCGCTTATTTTCGGCTTAATCGGGGCTATCGTTTTTCTCTGGAAAGATTACATCCTCAAATACGACTGGCTTTCCATCGACACCGTCACCCTGAAAAGCAACGGCATTTTCAACTCCGAACAGGCCTTTTCCGTTATGGGCATAGGGCCGCAGGACAACATTTTTTCCATAGACGCCGCGGAGCTGGAGCAGCGCCTGAAAAAATGTCCCGCCATCCGCCGGGCTTCCGTCAAACGCCAGATATCCTCCAACCCCACGCTGCTGGTGGACATTGACGCGCGCATCCCCGTGGCCTGGATTGACTGCCCGGAACTGGGAATTCACCCGGGAGATGCCACGTACGGCGCTTTGGCAGACAAGGAAGGCGTCATCTTCCCCTGCATGGAGCAGGTCCACATGCCTTATATCCGGGAAAAGCGCATGCCCTCCGTCACGCTCAGGCCGCCCAGTTCCGGCAAACTCAGCTACGGCGTCAGCATCCGGGAACTGGAAGCGCCCATGAAACTGATTGAACTGCTTTCCGGCACGGTAACGGAATACCTTCCCAGCATCGTCTCCATAACGACGCCCAACGACTGGTCTTTCTGTGTGCGTTTTACCAATGACTGCCAGGCTACTTTCAGCCATTACGGCCTGGAACACCAGGTGGAAAAACTGTCCCGCGCCCTCCGGCACGCACGCCAGACGCACCGCAAAATCAGTTCCATCAACCTGATTCCGGAGCACAACATTCCCGTCATCTTTGACGATTCCTACGAGGATATTCCTCTTGCGGAGCCGATTGAAGAATAACGCCGCCCAGACGTTCTCCGGAAAAGCCGTGTTCTTCTCCGACTCCAAACTTCTTTTCCGGTCTCGTTCCCCCTGCTTCCCCTAATTTCCCGCCGAACGGAACACCCGGTTTTCACAAGATTCTTCCCATGTCAGAATTCTGTTCTTTCTCAATGGGGAATGAGTCTGCGAAGACCCACAGAACACTTGCCAATAAGGCTGTCCCGGTTATACTGCGCTACGATATATGAGCAACGAAACACCTTTATCCCCCGAAGCGGAAAAACTGGCGGCAGCCCGCAAGCGCAACCTTGACCTGGCCCTCTCCCAAATCCAGAAAGACTTCGGAGAAAACGCCATTATGCGCCTTGGAGACAACGTCAAAATGGAAGTGGACGTCATTCCCACGGGCAACCTTCTGATTGACCGCGCTCTGGGTGTGGGCGGCTTTGCCCGCGGCCGCATTGTGGAAATCTACGGACCGGAATCCTCCGGTAAAACCACCCTGACCCTGACGGCCATCGCCCAGGCCCAGAAATCCGGAGGCCTGGCTGCATTCATTGACGTGGAACACGCACTGGACCCTCAGTATGCCGCCCGCCTGGGCGTGAACCTGGACGACCTGCTGGTTTCCCAGCCAAGTTCCGGTGAAGAAGCCCTGCAAATCTGTGAGGCTCTTGTCCGCTCCAATGCCATTGACGTCATCGTGGTGGACTCCGTGGCCGCACTGGTCACCAAGCAGGAGCTGGAAGGAGAAATCGGGGATTCCACGGTAGGAGCCCAGGCCCGTTTGATGTCCGCCGCCCTCCGCAAGCTCACCAGCTTCATTTCCAAGGCCCGTACCGTCTGTATCTTCACCAACCAGATCCGTGAAAAAATCGGCGTCATGTTCGGCAATCCGGAAACCACTCCCGGCGGCCGCGCCCTGAAATTCTACGCCTCCGTACGTGTGGACATCCGCCGCATCGGCCAGATCAAGGGCAGCGACGGCGTCATAGCCGGGAACCGCACCAAAATCAAGGTAGTCAAAAACAAAGTGGCTCCTCCCTTCACGGAATGCGAATTCGACATCATGTACAATGAAGGCATCTCCTCCGTAGGCAGCCTGCTGGATCTGGCAACGGAATATGATATCATCCAGAAGCGCGGCTCCTGGATCAGCTATAACGGCAGCCAGATCGCCCAGGGCCGCGACGCCGCCAAGGAAGCTCTCAAATCCAACCCGGAGCTGTACGCGGAAATTGAAGAACAGGTCAAGGCCAAAATGGACGAGAAGACCGCCAAATAATCCCGCCTGATCCCGTTCCTTCACTGCCATTTCAGGGCGGCTCCCCTTCCCGGGAGCCGCTTTTTTCTCTCCGGAAACAGAAGCGCAAAAGAATCTTTCACGGAAACTTTTCCCTTGTGCGTCATGAAAAATCCGTTAGTCTGGATGCGATATCGTCCTATGTATCCGACCTCTCGCACATCATTTGCAGCCGTGCTCGGCATTGTGGGCATGTTTCTGCTGACGTTGTCCACGGCCTTCGGATGGAATCCGGAAATCATTAATGGAGTGCAGTATATTCCGATGTCCGAAGTGCGCACCCATTACAAACTGACCAGGGAACGCACGGAAGGGCGGCAGAAAGTTTACGAGGTGCCGGAAAAGATTCAAATCCGTATCCAGGCGCGCAGCCAGGAGATGTTCATGAACAACATGAAGTTCGTGCTATCCTATCCTGTGGCTGACCATCCCTCCAAGGGGCTGATGGTTTCCAATATGGACCTGCACAAAATCATTGACCCGGTTCTGCGCCCCACTTACATCGCCAACCGCCGCAGTTTCAACACAGTAGTCATTGATCCCGGCCACGGCGGCCATGACAGCGGCACGCGTAACCGCATCAGCAGGGAAGCGGACATCAACCTTTCTGTGGGCAAAAAGCTGCGCGACCGCCTCAAGGCCATGGGCTACCAGGTGGTCATGACCCGTGACACGGACAACTTCATTGCCCTTCAGGACCGCGTCCGCATTGCCAACAGGCACAATAATGCCATCTTCATCAGCATCCACTTCAATGACGGAGGCTCTTCTGCCCGCGGGGTGGAAACCTTCACGCTGGCGCCCGCGGGCACTTCCTCCTCCATGTCCCGCAATATCCGCCACGACGCCCTGCAGGGCAACGCCCAGGACAGCATGAACATCGCCCTGGCTACAGCCGTCCAGGGGCACATGCTGAAAGGACCGCTTGCCATTAAGGAGGGCATTTCCATGGTTGACCGCGGCATCAAGCGCGCGCGCTATTCCGTGCTGTGTACCATCAAGCATCCCGCCATTCTGGTGGAAGGCGGGTTCATGTCCAACCCGCAGGAGGCCCTGCTCATCGCCACGGAGCGTTATCAGAATTTCATGGCCTCTTCCCTGGCCGCCGCCGTGCACCAGTACCGCACCGCCCTGGGCCAGCAAGTGCGCAGAACGCGCTGAGTTCCCTAACTGTCCCGGGGCCTCCCTTCAGCAGCATGAACATCATCCGCATTCCCGGCCTGGCAGATTATCAGGAAACCTTGAGGCTCCAGGAACAACTGGTCCGGGCCCATCAGGAAGACCCGGACAGGGAAAACGAACTGTTGCTGCTGGAACATGCCGGAGTTTATACCATCGGGCGTACACGGAACCACGCCAGCCTGCACCCCGGTTCCGTACTTCCCTTTCCCGTTCATGAAATCAACCGCGGCGGCCAGGCTACCTACCACGGCCCCGGCCAGCTGGTCGGATACCCCATTACGGACCTGAACCGCTGCGGCAGGGATCTGCACCGTTACGTCACCACCCTGGAGAACACCCTGATTGAAACCTGTGCCCGGTTCGGCGTGCAGGCCCGCATCCGGGAAGGGCTGGTAGGGGTCTGGGTGGAAAACCGCAAAATAGCCTCCATCGGCGTCGGGGTGAAAAAGTGGATTGCCATGCACGGCTTCGCCCTCAATATAACCCGGAAATCCCTGCCTCCCTTCCTTGCTATTACCCCATGCGGCATCCAGGGCGTGCAAATGACCTGCCTGGAGGATGAAATGTCCTCCCCCCTGCCGGAAGGAAACCTGTTGAAATGTTTCGGAGACGTTTTTGCAGCACTATGGGAAGAAAAATTTAACCGGTCTTAAGGGGATTCGGAACGTGCGGAGGGCATGAAAACCATCCTTTCCTTAAAGGCGGAAAGGCCCCAAAGGCTGGAGAGAGGCCCGTTCAGACCATGAATGCAGAGGAAATGTTCAAAAAAACTCCTTATGTAAGACACAGACCGTGTCAGCAATACGTCCTTGCATCTTGACGCGGTTCCCGAACGGACGGATGCTTATGTCAGTTATGGGGAAAACGCTTTTCCAAAAAATCTGGGACGCTCATACCGTCGGCATCCTGCCGGATGGGAGAACGCAAATGTTCATCGCTACGCACCTGCTGCATGAAGTCACCTCTCCGCAGGCTTTCGGAATGGTCCGGGACCTGGGCCTGACTGTGCGCCACCCGGAACGCACCTTTGCCACTGTGGACCACATCATTCCCACAGACAACCAGGCGGAACCGTTCGCGGACGCCACGGCTGACGCCATGATCAGGGAACTGCGCCGGAACTGCGCTGAAAACGGCATCCGCTTTTTCGACCTCCCTACCGGGCTCCAGGGCATCGTGCATATGGTAGGGCCGGAACTCGGCATCACTCAGCCGGGCATGACTATCGTATGCGGAGACTCCCATACGGCCACCCACGGAGCCTTCGGTGCCATTGCCATGGGCATCGGCACCACGCAGGTGCGCGATGTGCTGGCTACGCAGACCCTGGCCCTCAGCCCGCTCAAGGTGCGCCGCATCAATGTGAACGGAAAGCTGGCCCCCGGCGTGCGCGCCAAGGATGTAGCCCTGCACATCATCGGCCTTCTGGGAGCCAAGGGCGGCCTGGGCTTCGCCTACGAATACGGAGGCGAGGTCATTGACGCCATGAGCATGGACGAACGCATGACCCTCTGCAACATGTCCATTGAAGGCGCGGCGCGCTGCGGTTACGTGAACCCTGACCGGACCACGGTGGAATACATCAAAGGACGCCTGTTCGCCCCCACCGGCGCGGACTGGGACAAGGCCGTGGAACGCTGGCTGGGCTTTGCTTCCGACGCAGATGCGGAATATGATGAAATCGTGGAAATTGACGGAGCTTCCATTGAGCCTACATTGACATGGGGCATTTCTCCGGACCAGAATACGGGCATCAGCGGCAGCACTCCCAACCCATCCGACGCAGCGGACGACGATGAACGGAAGATGATCAATGAAGCGCTGGAATACATGAAATTCCCCGCGGACATGCCTCTTAAGGGGCTGCCGGTTCAAGTGTGCTTCGTAGGTTCCTGCACCAATGGGCGCATTTCAGACTTCCGGGAAGTGGCCGCCCTCATCAAGGGTCGCCATGTGGCCCCCGGCATCAGGGCGCTGGCCGTTCCCGGCTCCCAGATGACTGCCCGGCAGTGTGAAGAGGAAGGCATCGCGGACATTTTCCGTGAAGCCGGCTTTGAATGGCGTCTGGCGGGTTGCTCCATGTGCCTGGCCATGAATCCGGACAAGCTCCAGGGTGACCAGCTCTGCGCCAGTTCCTCCAACCGGAACTTCAAGGGCCGGCAGGGAAGCCCCACCGGACGCACCCTGCTGATGAGCCCGGCCATGGTGGCCGCCGCTGCTCTGACCGGGAAAGTCTCCGATGCCCGCGAAGTGTTCTCCCTGAATTAACTTTCCAATTTTTTCCTTTATGTCTCTGACCCAATTCACCTCCATCACCGGCACCTGCGTTCCCGTTCCGGGACCGGACATGGACACGGACCGCATCATCCCTGCCCGCTTCCTTAAATGCATCACGTTTGACGAACTGGCGGGAGTCATGTTCTGGGACGAACGCTTCGACGAAAACGGACAATCCAAATCCCACCCGGTGGACGATCCCCGCTTCAAAGGGGCTTCCATCATTTTGGGCGGCTCCAACTTCGGCTGCGGCTCCTCCCGTGAGCATGCCCCGCAGACGATCAGGCGCTCCGGCATCAAAGCCGTCATTGCGGAATCTTTCGCGGAAATCTTTTTCGGCAACAGCACCGGCATCGGTTTGCCCTGCGTGTGCGCGTCTGCCGCCGACATTGCCGCTCTGGCCCGGCACATTTCCGATCACCCGGAAACGGAAGTGACGATTGACCTCCTGAACATGACAGCTTCCTGGAAGGAAGGCTCCTTCCCCATCCGGATGCCGGCGGAAGCCCGCGAAGCCCTGACCCGGGGCCGCTGGGATTCCATTGCGGAACTGCTTGTCAACATGGATGCCGTAGAAAAGAAAAACAAGGAACTGCCCCAGGTCGCAGCCTCCTGCTGATTCAGCATTCACCTCTTTCCTCCCCTTCTATCCCCCTTCCCCATATGATTTTCAGAATTACAGACTACGTCCACTACGGCACGCTGGACAACCGTGAACGCGGAACCGTCCGCCTTACGCTGCAGCTCATGGGGATGCCCCATCCGGTAAATATCACCCTGCAGGGGGACTGCCTCCAGGATCTGGCCGGTTGCGTGGTTGATTTCAGGAATCCCTCTCCCCAGACCCTTCCCGCGGAACTTACCCAGATCCCGGAACATATCCAGGGAGTGGCGGGAGACATGACGGCCAGCCGCCGCATGCCTGTCAAAGGCAGGAAAACCATGGAAAACGCCCTGTACCTGGAATGGTTCACCAGCCACCATGACATGGTGCTGCTGGAAAGTACGGTCTTCTCCATCAAAGTCTCCCTCCCCGAATGGATTATGGATTCCTGCGAAGAGCAGGCCCAGATCATGGCGAACCAGCAGATGCTGCGGACCCAGGTAAAGGAATGGTCCAGGGCCTATTCCAACCACCAGGAGGACGGAAGCCTGCCCGACCACCACTGGGACAAACGCCTGCGGGAGGCGGAAGCCATCGCCATCGCCTACCAGGAGGTATTCCAGAAATACAGGCTGAACCCCAGCGGAGACATCCGTGTGGCCTTTGTCATGGGCTGGGATGAAGTGCTGGACAACATCGCCCAGTCGGAAGAAACGGGGACGCCCTGTTCCTGCAAAAGCGCCGGCATGCTCAGCCTGTTTGACATTCTCAACGAACAGGAGGCCCGGGAAGTGCAGTCCTGCATGTTTCATCCCCTCTTCCAGCAGGTGATGGAGCTGACGGATCTGTGCCAGCACCGGTTCAGCCGAGAAATCAACAAAGCCCAGAGGAACAGGACGGGGCCGCCGGAACCCCTGAACCAGATTTTTTACTGCATCCGCTACATCACCCCACGCATTCTTTCCTGCCTCCTTCAGGAGAAGGAAGACGCGGCGGACTACTGCACCATGGCCGCCCGCATGGCCCTGTGCGTGGAACAAACGCGCCAGACGGTAGCTGCGCTGGACAGCCGCGGCTACCAGATGGACGGCGAAATAGCGGAACGTTTCTCATCCCTGCTGGAGGAAGTCAATTCCTTCCAGGAAAGCCTGGCAACACAAAGCCGCAAAAGCAACCTGTAACAACAAAACCTTCCCTGGCAACACAATCTTCATCTTTGCGTATGATACATTCCCACACCTGTTTTCAAGGGCTGTGCGCAGTCCTGGCCGGCACCGCTCTTTCCCACGCGGATGAGCCGGCTGTTTCCATTTCGGACTTCGGGGTAGATAAGGTCATGTCCGGCCCTGTCGTTTCCATCAATGATCAGTACAAGGGCGTCGTGAAAATTGAGATGGATTCCCTGACTCCGGATTACGCTACTCCGTGGAATACCGGCCGCTACCAGGGGGGCATCGGCACCGGCTTTCTGATCGGGGAAAACGCCTTCATGACGAACGCCCATGTAGTCAGCAACGCGGAACGCATTTATATCTCCATGTACGGAGATTCCCGTAAAATTCCCGCCAGGGTCAAATTCATCGCCCATGACGCGGATCTTGCTCTGCTGGAGGCGGACGATCCCAGGCCCTTCAAAGGAATACGGCCTTTTGAATTCAGCAAAAACCTGCCTCATCTGGAAGACGAAGTAAGGGTGATCGGCTACCCCATCGGCGGCAACAGGCTTTCCGTCACACGCGGCGTGGTCTCCCGCATTGATTTCACCACGTACGCCCACCCCCGCAACACGGAACACCTGACCATCCAGGTGGACGCCGCCATTAACCCGGGCAACAGCGGTGGCCCCGTCCTGATGGGGAATAAAGTCATCGGCGTGGCATTCCAGGGCCTGAACAACGCCAATAACACGGGGTACGTGATTCCAACCCCCGTCATCCGCCACTTTCTGGAAGACATCAAGGACGGTGTCTATGATGGTTACGTGGACATGGGCATTCAGGCTGCGCCCATCCTGAACCCGGCCATGCGCAAGGCGTTCGGCCTGCCGGACGACGAAAAAGGCGTCCTGATCGGCAAGGTGCTCAAGGGGTCCTCCGCCGACGGCGTGCTCCGCAACGGGGACCTGCTGATGAAAGTGGACGGCTATGATGTGGACAGTTCCGCCATGATTGAACTGGACGGCCAGAAAATCAGTATGAAAGAACTCATTGAGCGCTGTTTTAAAGACGACCGGCTCCCGCTGGATATCATTCGCGACGGCAAGCCCATGAAGGTGGAAATGGTGATGAAGCCATCCCCCTCCAGAGACCTTCTGATGGCGGAATACGATAAAATGCCCCGCTACGTCGTCTTTGGAGGCCTGGTGTTCCAGCCCATCCAGCGCAACGTGCTCGCGGCGGCGGACATCTCCATGCTGGACGTTGCACTGGACATCCGGAATTACCAGGAAGACGGCGGCTGCGTGGACCATGAAGACATGGTCATCATCACCAAAGTGCTGGATGATGAGGTAAACGCGCGTCTGTCCGGCTCCATTTCCAATTCCATTGTGGAAAAAATCAACGGCGTAAAGGTTAAAGGCCTTACCCACGCCTACGAACTCCTTTACCCGGAAAACATGCCGGAATACGTCGTCATCGAACTGAAAAACGGAGAGCGCCCCCTCGTCTTTGAAGGCAAGGCCATGGAGACGGCCAACAAGCGTATCTCCAAAACCTACAATATCCCGAAAAACGCCCGCTTGGACAGCGCCATTCCCGGCCGCCAGCCTGGCCGCAACACCACTCCCGCCCGTTAACCGCCATGAAAATTCTTTCCACTTTTTTCCTCGGTTCCCTGATGTTGCTCGGCGGCTGCCAGCCGCGCGAAGCCGGACGAACCGCTCCCGAACCCCAGCCTGAACAACAGACGGAAACGCCTGCGGAACAGATGGAGGAAACGCCCGCGCCGGCCCCGCTTCCCTCCCCCACCGGCTCCATGGTCGGCATTAACGCCACCAATCAGGGCTATGCCATGATTCAGCCGTGGAGCAAGGAAAACCCGGCGTACAGCCAGGGCTTCGGCATTTATCTGGGAGACGGCAATATCCTGACGGCAGCCAACATCGTTTATTCCGCCAGCTTCGTGGAAGTGACCTCCGCAGACGGCTCCCAGACGGTTCCCGTGACCGTAACCGCCTTTGACCCGGAAGCCAATCTTGCCCTTCTGCGCCTGAAAAACGGAAAAGATGCCGCTTTTCTGGACAAACTGGTCCCCGTTGCGCTGGGGAAGGCTCCCCGCCTGGGCGACAAGGTAACCTTCTGGCAATTCAATGGCGACGGCCTTCCCATCACTACCTCCGGAACCCTTCTGGCGACGGAAAGCGCCTGCCCGTTCACGAACGGGGAACCGTTCGTCCTGTATAACGTCAAATCCTCCGTCACTCCCCTGAAAGGCGGCGCAGGCAACCCCGTCATGAGGGGCAATGAACTTGTGGGCCTCAGCGCCAGCTGCGATCCCTCCGCACAGAAAGTGCTGGCCGTAACCCATACCATGATTTCCCGGTTCCTGGAACAGGCCCGGGCCGGCAATTACACCGGTTTCCCGGCGGACGGCACCCAGGTCACGGAACTGACCGACCCCGTCTTCCGCAAATTCCTGGGCCTGCCTGAAACTGGCGGCGGCTTTTACGTGGTGAAACTGCCTGTTTACGGCTCCTTCTACAAAGCCGGAGTACGTCCCGGAGACGTGGTGGAAAGCGTCAACGGCATCCCTCTGGACAGCAAAGGTTTAATTAAGGATCCCGCCCTGGGCCCCGTTTCCGCCAACTTTCTGTTCCGAGACTCCGCCAAACCGGGGGATACCATTACGCTGGGCATCCGCCGCAAGGGAAAGGACGGCTCCAGCCAGCCCATGACGCTGGACGTCAAACTGGACAGGAGCGCCCTTGAAGGGGACCTGGTCAATCCGGCCCCCTTCATCTCCAATCCGCCCTACCGCATTTACGGAGGTCTGGTATTTGTCCCGCTGACGGGAGCCCTGATGGGAGAAATCAACAAGCTCAGCAAGAACCATCCCCCCCTCAACCTGGTGGAAGCCACTCAAAAGAAAGAGGACATACGGAAAAAAGGCGTGGATGAAATCGTGGTCTTCCTGATGGCCCTGCCCACCCAGGCTACACTGGGATACGCCCAGATGAGCCCCTCCATTGTGGAAAAAGTCAACGGTGTGCAGGTGAAAAGCTTCAAGCACCTCAACCAGCTTCTGGACCTTCCCGCTCCCGGCGGCACGCACCGCATCGAAGTGACCCAGCAGCCGTACACCATGTACATGTCCCAGAAGGAAGCTGCCAAAGCGGACCGCTTCATCCAGATGAGGGCCGTTCCCGTGCTCCGCAGGGACTAGGAATCCGCGAGCCATGTTCACTTGCAGCCCTCCTGGCATGTCACTTCACACGCTGAATATCCGGCTTGATTTTCCCTACAGGACAGGCTTTACCCATGGAGCCTTCCGCCCGGAAAACGATGCTCTGGCCAGCCTGATGGAACAGAGGCCCGGAAGCCGCGTTCTCGTTCTCCTGGAAAAAGGGCTGGAACAGTTTTATCCGCAGCTTCCGTCAGACATTGACCGCTATTTTGAAAAAAATGCCGGGGTACTGGCCTATGCCGGCTGTTGTTCCGTTCCGGGCGGGGAGGAAGCCAAAACAGGTTTTTCCGCATGGGAAACGGCCCTGCGCCACATTGTGGAAGCAGGCATTGACCGCCATTCCTATATCATAGCCGTGGGCGGCGGAGCGTTTCTTGACGTAGCAGGCTTTGCCGCCGCCACCGCCCATCGCGGCATCCGGCTGTTGCGCATCCCCACCACCACCCTCTCCCAGGCAGACTCCGGAGTAGGTGTCAAAAACGGGATCAATTTCATGGGCCGGAAAAACTATCTGGGCACCTTCGCCGTTGCGTGGGCCACGCTTGACGACTTCCTGTTCCTCCATTCCCAGCCCCTCCCCCTGAAAAGAGCCGGGCTGGCGGAAGTAGTGAAAGTGGCGGTGGTGAAAGACGCCTCTTTCTTCAACTGGCTGGAAACGAACGCCTCCGCGCTGGCTGTATGCGAACGGGATGCTCTGGAATATGCCGTGGAGCATTCCGCTCTGCTGCACGCCTCGCACATTGCATGCGGAGGAGACGCCTTTGAACTGGGTTCCAGCCGCCCCCTGGACTTCGGACATTGGGCCGCCCATTACATGGAAACCATGTCCGGCTACACGCTGGGGCACGCGGAGGCCGTTTCCGTGGGCATGTGCCTGGACATCCTTTATTCCGTCCGGAAAGGATGGCTGCCTGCCGCGGAGGCGGAAAGAATCATCTCCGTGCTGAAAACCCTGGAACTGCCCGTATTCCACCCCCTGCTTTCCCGCAGGACAGAAAACGGCGCCTGCGAAGTGCTGAAAGGTCTGGAGGCCTTCCGCGAACACCTCGGCGGCCACCTGACGGTACTGATGCTTACCGGAATAGGCCGGGGAAAAGACGTCCATGAGATAGATGCCGCTCTGATGGAGGAATGCATCCGGGAAATGCAGGAAGCCGCCGGATATTCCGTTCAGGAATAACAGCCCTTTCCTTGCCGCCTCCCCGTCAGAAAACAGGCAGAAGCCATCTGGCGTATCACAGAGAAATACCAGCCGGACGGCAGTATGAAAAAAACAACGACGTTTTTCCTTCCCACAATCTCCATATCCTCCTGTTCCGGCAGTTCCCGCAGGGCAGCATTATTATGTGCTGCCGGGCATCCCATGATGCAAGCCATTTTGCGACTCCCCCTTTTTTCATAACGCGCCGGAGTTACTTCTCCTTTTTCAAAAAGAAGATGAAGGAAAAAGCATGAACAGCCTGCCGGATACCTCAAAGAGAAGATCATCCGTCAACAATGCGGAGGCAGTGGACACGATGCCTCCCTGGGAACAAATCCATTCATCGTCTTTGCAAGGCACTGGAAAACCAAACTGCCGGGAGCCGCGTTCCGCTGAAAATTCAGGGATGGATCTTCCGGAAAACCGTCCCTTTTAAACCTGTGCGGATAACTCCGCGGGAAACGGAACTTTCCCGTATTCGTCCAAACTGACTCCGGGCCATCCCCATTTACAGACGCGGTACGGCGGCGAGAAGCGCCTGCGTGTATTCGTGGGAAGGGGAAGAAAATACTTTGTCCGCCTCCCCGTATTCCACAATGCGGCCTTTGCGCATCACGGCAATGCGGTCCGCGATGTAATGGACCACGGACAAATCATGGGAAATGAATATCATGGTCAGGCTCAAGTCGCGGGCCAGGGCAATAAGAAGGTTCAGAATCTGGGACTGGATGGAAACGTCCAGCGCGGAAACGGGTTCATCCGCGATAACCAGCCTGGGTTCCGGCGCCAATGCGCGCGCAATGGCGACGCGCTGGCGCTGGCCTCCGGAAAATTCATGGGGATACTTGCGCATCAGGGAGGGGCTCAGCCCTACCTTTTCCATCAGTTCCGCCACATCATCCCTCGTCTGGGCAAAAGTTCTTTTACGGCGGCTCTGCAACGCCTCCTTTAATGTTGCATATACCGTAAAACGGGGGTTCAGGGAAGCATAAGGGTCCTGGAAAACCATCTGGAAATCCGGACGACGCTTCCTGACTTCGGATGCGGAAAGAGCCGTCAACTCTTCCCCTTCCAGAAAAATGCGGCCCTCCGTAGGCTTCTGGAGCAGCATCACCGTGCGGGACAGCGTGGATTTGCCGCAACCGGATTCACCCACCAGCCCCAGGATTTCTCCCTTTTCCACGGACAGCGACACCCCGTCCACCGCCACTACGGGGGCGGATTTGCGGGCAGAGAGCAGCCCCTGCACCGCAGGAAAGACAACGCTCACATGATCCAGTTCCAGAAAAGCCATGCCGCCACCCTAACAAGCCTTCCGATGCAAGACAAGACCCCAGCCGCGCCAGTTCCTCCAATATCAGGACATCCATGCGCACCTCCCATGCCGTTCCCCCCACAGAAAAACCAGAACCGGCAATGAACACCAGCCCCGGCTGGGCATTTCGCATGTCTTCCGGAGCCACCCGGAACCAGAAGAGTTCATCATCACACACGAGGCTGATAACAGCAAAAGAGGCTGTTCCCCCATTTCCACCGTCCATTGGCCTTTTTGAAGAACCATAATACCGCCAGGAAATATCAGGGACCGCACACAAGGAAAAAACATGCTCCAGCCCAAAAGCGCTCCAAAAACGGCTGACAGGATGAAGGCCGCAACCAGCAGCAGGGCCGGAGCTTTTCTATCCCGCATATTTTGATGATCCCCTATCCGGATTTCCGGATCCTCCCTGAATCAAATTTATGGATAAATCCCCCCATGGAGCCATATCAAACAAAAGAACCGTTCCCCGCAAAGGGAACGGTTCCAGAGATACTCTGACTCAGAGCTTACGCACCGAGCTGGTAGCGGACGAAGGAGGCGACGGAGATATCGTCGCCGAGTTCCTTGCCGACCTGGTTGAGGAGGGCCTCCACCGTCATCTTTCCGGCAGGGTCCTTCACAAATACCTGGTTCAGCAGGCAGGACTGGGCGTACAGAGCCTTCAGCTTGCCGGGAAGAATCTTTTCCAGCAGGTGTTCGGGCTTGCCTTCCTGAATGAGCTGCTGCTTGGCGATTTCCTGTTCCTCGGCCACGAAGGCGGGATCCAGGCTATCGGAGCTGACGCTCTTGGGAGCGGCGGCGGCGATGTGCAAGGTCAAATCCTTGGCGAGGGCTTTGAACGCATCAGACTTGACGGTTTCTTCCTTGCCGGCCTTGATGGACAGCAGAACGCCCACTTTGCCGCCCATGTGGATGTAGGAGACCACGGCGCCGATGCCGTCCGCCGTCAGGCGGGCGAATTTGCGCAGAGCCATGTTTTCGCCAATGGAGCTGCACATGGCCTTGATATATTCTTCCGTGGAGCCTTCCGCCATGGGGACCTGGAGAGCCTCTTCCAGCGTGGAGGCCTTGGAATCCATGAGAGCGTTGGCAACGTCATTCACCAGACCCTGGAACTTGTCCCCCTTGGCGCAGAAGTCCGTTTCACAGTTGAGTTCAAGGATGATGCCGGAGCAGCCGCAGGGAGCCACAGCGGCGCGGATCACGCCTTCCTTGGCGTCACGGTCGGCCTTGGCCGCAGCCTTGGCAATTCCCTTCTCACGAAGATACTTTACGGCGGCATCCATGTCGCCGTTGCATTCGTTGAGGGCTTTCTTGCAATCCATCATGCCGGCGTCCGTTTTGTCACGGAGAGCCTTGACGAGAGCTGCAGTAATTTCTGCCATAGTGTTTTTGTTCTTTCTAAATGGTTGGTTTAGGCTTCGGCGGATGCGCCCTTGCCTTCGTTGATGGCCTTGACAATGCAGTCAAGAATCAGGCGGATGGAACGGACGGCGTCGTCGTTGCCGGGAATCGGGAAGTCGATTTCCTTCGGGTCGGCGTTGGTATCAACCAGAACGCAGACGGGAATGTTCAGGCGGTGGGCCTCGCGGATGGCGATGTCTTCATGGTCGGCGCCGATGGCCACCATGGCGTCCGGAGCGCCGCCCATGTTGCGGATGCCCTGAAGGTTGCGTTCCAGCTTCTGGCGTTCGCGGTCCAGAGCGGCCAGTTCCTTCTTGGACATGCTCTTGAATTCCGGGCTCTTTTCAATCCCTTCCAGATAGACAAGGCGTTCAATGCTCTTGCGGATTGTGCTCATGTTGGTGAGCATGCCGCCCAGCCAGCGGTGGTTGACATAGTACTGACCAGTGGCTTCCGCAGCTTCGCGGACGGCTTCCTGAGCCTGGCGCTTGCAGCCGACGAAGAGGATTTTCTTATTGCGGCGGGCCAGATCAGCCAGGAAGGAGCAGGCCTTGTCCAGGCATTTTTCCGTTTCCTCAAGGTTGATGATATGGATACCGGCCTTGTCCTTGAGAAGGTACTTTTTCATGCTGGGGTGCCATTTGCGGGTCTGGTGGCCCAAATGAACACCGGCTTCAACCATCTGGTTAATCAGATCATTAATCATATATGTATGTAGGTGGCTTTCCTTGCGGCAGGAAAAGCAGTTTTTGGGGACTTCGACGCTTTTTACCCCTCCGATCCCCGTTGTTTAGTTGCGCCGAATCACGCGAGGGACGGGCAATATACTTCCCGCCCCCTCTCTTGTCAAAGCATAAATCATTGATTTACGAAACTATTCCGCCGTTCGCGGAACCTTGTCGCAAGCAAGCTCATGGAGAACTTTGCCATTTCCGCAGAATATCTTACCGCGCAGGCCCGTCAAAACCGTTCCCGGCAGACTCTCCCATGCCCGTTTTCCAGTATTCCCGTTCCGCTTGCAAATAAAACGCACCGAACGGAGGCAGGATTTTTAACGTTTTCCCATGCCTTGCGGCCAGTTCCGGAGAGGGCATGTCCTCCCGCATATGCTTCCCTTTTCCAATCAGGAACGGCAGCACTACCACCTTTTGCCCCTTTAATCCGGGTAATACCTTTTCCACAGAAGGAAATGCGCCAAAGTATGCAAGTGCCATGTCCGTTCCTTCCGGAAGCCGGAACTTCAACTGCTGGAGGAATTGCGCCGGCTCAGGGGCAGCCTCCCTTCCCGTTACCCCGTGGGCTACCACCAGCAGGGAAGCCTCCCCCTCCAATTCCTTTTGCAAGGCGGCGGCCCTAAAACCAACACCGCCGCATCCCGCTCCCCATACGGGTTTAAAAACAAGTTCCGGATGCTGCCCGCTCCCGGCATACAGCGCACGAAGCAATTCCGGCAATGTCTCCGTCACCGTCACGCCGCTCTGCATGAAGACAGGGTAAACCCAGACTACACCATCGCCCGGAGGCAAATCCGCCGCCGTCAGGCTGCGGAAAGACCCCTGCCAGACACAGTCGCTTGAACAGTGAAACTGCTCCGCCACATGCTGCCGCAATTCAGCCCCTGCTTCATCATAGGAAATAAAGAGTTTGTAAATCTTCCTGGGCATTTCGGTAAGACCACTGCGGGGGAACGGCGTTCGGAACATCCTGTCATTTATTCATGCGGAAGTAACGCATGATGGCCGTTTGTAACAAAAAGTCCGGAGGGCGGCAACTCCATACGCTTTTTTCCAATCCATGCTCCCCTCCATTTACACGCACCTATCTAAAAAATATTTACCATATTTATAACAAAATCATTATATCGAATATAAAAAGATACTTCCGGAAAAATAAACCTTCGCCTCCGAATCTCCGCGCGGAGGCAGGATAGCGGCTTGACCGAAAGGCCTGAAACCGTCATGATACAAGGACATACAGGTTTTGTTTTATGTCGTTTTACATTCAATCCGTTGAAATCGGCGGCCCGCGGCCGTTCTACCTTCTGGGCCCCTGCTCTCTGGAATGCGAATCCTTTGTATGGGAGATGGCCCGCTCCATCAAGGCCATCGCGGAAAACCTGGATGTCCCGCTGATCTTCAAAGCTTCCTACGACAAGGCGAACCGCACTTCCGTCACCTCTTTTCGCGGCCCAGGCGTGCAGGAAGGCTGCCGCATTCTGTCGGAAATCGGCAGGGAGCTGAAACTGCCCGTCGTTACGGATGTGCATACGGCCCAGGAAGCGGAAATTGCCGCCGAATACGTGGATCTGCTCCAGGTTCCCGCTTTTTTGTGCCGCCAGACGGATCTTCTGGAAGCCTGCGCCAAGAGCGGCCGGCCCGTGAATATCAAAAAAGGGCAGTTCCTGGCTCCGTGGGATACCGTGAACATCGGGGAAAAAATGCGCGCCTTCGGCTGTGACGAATTCATGATGTGCGAACGCGGCACCACCTTTGGTTATAACAATCTGGTGGTGGACATGCGCTCCCTGTACTGGATGAAACAGGAAGGCTTTCCCGTCGTATTCGACGCCACTCACGCAGTTCAGAAACCCGGGGGATTGGGAGGAACCACGGGAGGAGACAGCGAGCTGGCCCCCGTGCTGGCATCCGCCGCCATGGCGACGGGCAGCATTGACGGCGTGTTCATGGAGGTGCACAAAGACCCGTCCAAAGCGCTTTCCGACGGCCCCAACCAAATTCCTCTCCACCTGCTTGAAGGAGTGCTGAAACGCCTTCAGTCCATCCACCAGGCGGTTCAGTCATGATGAAATTATTGTCCACATGCTTTTTGACAGCCGCCCTGTACGGCACGGAGGCGCAAGCGGACACCAGCCTGCCCGCAGCCACGCCTTTTGCCGGCGTAGATAAAAAATTACCTATGCTGGAGCTTCTGCCCGTAGGCCAGGTGCTCCCAAAAGTCAGCCTGTCACGATATGAAGGGCCGCGCCTTTCCATGCTGCTGACGGCTTCAAGCGTGACCGTGGCCGCCCCGCAGGAAATTGCCGCGAATATCCTGAACGTGTACTTGTACGGAAAAAACAACCAGACCTCCCACCTTTTCACGCAGGCCGCCTCTTATTTTCTGGATAAAAAACTGGCCGTCTCCCATACGGAAACCACCCTCAGGGAAGAGAATCTTTCCGCCAAAGGGACCGGCCTTTACCTGGACACCAATATCAAGAGGGGCATCATTCTGGGTCCCGTTCAAACCACCATCCGCATGGCTCAACGCAACAAGTAACCATTCCTTTTTATGAAAAAACTTTCCTCCCTGCTGCTGGCCCTGGCCGGAAGCCTTGCCTGCAGCGGCGCCAACAGCGTTCCCTCCCACATTGTCCAGCCCCTGCCCAGGGAACTGGATCCCCGCCTGGAACAACCCCTCACCCCGCCTCCCCATATTGTACGCCCCCTGACGGAGGAAGAGACAGCCCGGAGGGAACGGGAACTGGCCCCTGTTCCGACCGCAGGCTTGAAGGAAGACGGGGAAAAGGCGATTCAAACATACAGCGCGCAGGAAAAAACCGTAGACGGGCGGATTCAGGAATTCCGCCAGCAGCACCAGGTTGCCGGAAATACCCCCGCCCCGGCTGCGGAAACTACTCCCTCTTCCGCAGCATCCGGCCCGGAGGAAGGCTTCCTGCAGGCCAATTCCCCAAAAGACCTGTACACCGTAGATTGTGACGGAGACTTGTACTTCGATATGGAAGAAGGCGTTCTGGTGTTCATGAAAAATGTCCGGGTGCGCAACCCCGGCCTTTCCATGGATTGTGCGGATCATCTGAAAATTTATGCGGAATTCGTGCCGAAGAAACCGGGCGACAAAAAACCCTCCGACGTCAAGAAGGAAAAGGGGAAAGAAGAAAATCAGACTCAGGTGGCTCTTCCCAACGGAGGCAATTTCGACTACAATTCCATTAAAACGGTTGCGGCTTCCGGAAATGTGAAGGCCAGTTACACCAACAAACAGGGAGAAACAAGCAACGCCCAGGCTGAAAAAATCACCTACAACGCCAAAACCGGAGAAATCATCCTGACGGGTGCCCCGGTCATCGTCACTCCGGACGTCATCGTGAAAAATCCGAACAAGGATGCTTTCATTCGAGTGTACTCCAACGGAAACATGTACGGCAGCCGCGGAACCAAGACCACGTTCCGCCACGTAGACAAAAAACTTTCCGACCGGGAAAACCAGAAAACCAGCCGCAAACCGTGAGTTCGTTCCACTCTTCTCCTTTGCTAAGCGCCGAAGGCATCTGTAAAACCTACAAAACGCGAACCGTTGTGGACCAGGTCAGCCTGAAGGTAGGGCATGGCGAAATTGTGGGCCTGCTGGGACCGAACGGCGCCGGAAAAACCACTTCCTTTTACATGGTAGCGGGTCTCGTACGCCCGGATGAAGGCCGCGTGATTTTTGCGGACGAAGATATTACGGAATTGCCGATGAACCTGCGCGCCAGGCGCGGCATGGGTTATCTGCCGCAGGAAGAATCTATTTTCCGCAAGCTTTCCGTGGAGGATAATCTTCTGGCCATTCTTCAGACCCGCAAAGACATGACTTCCCGCCAGCAAAAGGACCGCGCCGTAGAGCTGATGGACCGCTTCGGCATCACCAAGCTGCGCCGCTCCATGGCCATCCAGCTTTCCGGCGGCGAAAAGAGAAGGCTGACCATCGCCCGTGCCCTGGCTACCAGCCCCAAACTGCTGATGCTGGACGAACCGTTCAGCGGCGTGGATCCCATCGCCGTTTCAGACATTCAGAAAATCGTTATGGAACTGCGCGATACGGACGGCCTTTCCATCCTGATTACGGACCATAATGTGCGGGAAACCCTCCACATCGTGGACCGCGCCTACATTTTGTTTGAAGGGAAGGTGATCAAGCACGGTACTTCCGAGGAAATCGCCAACGACCCCATCGCCCGCAAGCAGTATCTGGGCGACCAGTTCCGCATGTAATTTTATTTTCCGTCTTTCCCATGTCCTCCCCGCAGAATACGATCGCCCTGGTTTTCGACTACGACCAGACCCTGAGTCCCTTCTACATGCAGGATCAGGCCATCTTCCCGGAATTCGGCATTTCTCCGCAGGAATTCTGGACCAGGTGCAACGCCACCGGAGAAAGAGAAGGCTGGGACGGAGAACTGATTTACATGAAAAGCCTGCTGGACGCCCTTTCCCTGGACCGCGTCAGCAACGCCCGGCTTACCCAGCTTGGAGAGCGCCTCACCTTTTACCCCGGTTTGCCGGACTTTTTTAACGCGTTCCCGTCCATGACCCTCTCCTCCCTTCATACGGATCTGGGCATCAGCATTGAATACTATATCATCTCCTCCGGTTTGAAAGCCCTGATTGACGGTTCCGCCCTGCGCCCTTATTTCAAGGCCGTATTCGGATGCGAATTCAGCGAGGAGAACGGCTACATCAATTTTCCCAAGAGAGTCATTTCCCACACCACGAAAACCCAGTACCTTTTCCGCATCAACAAGGGAATGCTGGATTACGACCAGGACGTAAACGACCACATGCCGGAAGACATGCGCCCCATTCCTTTCGCCAACATGATTTACATCGGCGACGGCCCTACGGACGTTCCCTGCTTCACCGTCATGCGCCGGAACGGAGGCCACGCCGTAGCCGTATATAATCCGGAAGATGAAACCGGCCGCAGTTTCCGCAAATGCTATAATCTGGCCTCCAATTCCGACCGCGTGAATTTCATCGCCCCGGCGGATTACACGCCCGGCAGCCATCTCACCCGCCTGCTGTCCGGCATGGTCACGGATATCGCCAACGGCATTGTGCGCCGCCGGGACCGGGCTCTGGCGGATTCCTGTATTGCGGCTCCTTCCTTTTCCAAATAAAACCCGCTCCATTCCTCTCCCCGTCATGAACAGCCATTTCCACTTTCTCGGCATCTGCGGCACCGCCATGGGCGCAGTAGCCGCCGCCATGGCCCGCCGCGGCTTTACCGTCACCGGTTCCGACGCCAACGTCTATCCCCCCATGTCCACTTTTCTGGAGGAGGAAGGCATCACGCTGTTTGAAGGCTACAAGGCCTCCAACATCCCGCCGGATGCGGACGTCATCGTCATCGGCAATGCCATGAGCCGCGGCAATGAGGAAGTGGAAGCCGTGCTCCAACGGCGCCTGCGTTACCTTTCCCTCCCGGAGACGATGAAGGAATACTTCCTGCGCGGCAAGCGCAACTATGTGGTAACAGGCACCCACGGAAAAACCACCACCACATCCATGCTGGCGTGGCTGATGGAGGATTCCGGGCTGAACCCCAGCTTCATGATTGGCGGCATTGCCCGCAATCTCGGACGCGGGGGCCGTTTTACGGATTCCGATTTTTCCGTACTGGAGGGGGACGAGTACGACACGGCGTTTTTCGACAAACGTTCCAAATTTCTGCACTACCTCCCGGAACTGGTGGTCATCAACAACATTGAATTTGATCACGCGGATATTTACAATTCCCTGGAGGAAATCAAATTGAGTTTCCGACGGCTGACCCAGATCATCCCCCGCAACGGCCTGGCCCTGGTCAACGCGGACGATCCCAACTGCCTGGACGTGGTTAAGGGGGCCCCGTGCCCCGTCAAGACGGTGGGCTTTTCCGACTCTTCCAACATCCGTATCCTGGATGTGGAGACCTCCACGGACGGCAGCCATTTCACACTGGAAGGAACCCGGTACTACGTACCGATGATTGGAGAGTTCAACATCCGCAACGCCGCCATGGCAATTGCAGCCGCACAATTTGCGGGACTGAACGTCAAGCAGCTGGCGGATTCCATGAGCCGCTTTGAAGGCGTGGCCCGCCGCCAGGAAGTCAAGGGGGTGGTCAACGGCATTTCCGTAGTGGACGACTTCGCCCACCACCCAACAGCCATCAAACAGGCCATCCTGGGCCTACGCCAGCGCTATCCGGAATCACGCATCTGGGCCATTTTCGAACCGCGCTCCAACACCACACGCAGAAATATCTTCCAGAATGAACTGGCGTTGTCCCTCGCTACGGCGGATTTCCCTGTGGTAGCCGCCGTGGATCATCCGGACAAGGTAGCTCTGGAGGAACGCCTGGACCTCACCAAACTTTCCAACGACCTTTCCGCGCTGGGCAAGGACGCTCTGATTGGCGGCCATGCCCAGGAAATCGTCTCTGCCGTCTGCAAGAAAGCCCAGCCGGGAGATGTTATTCTGGTAATGAGCAACGGCGGTTTTGAAGGCATTCACGCCAAATTGCTGGAAGCACTGAACGCCTGACCCTTCTTCATACATCCACTTCCAATGAAAAACGCATCCACCATCACCGCCTTCATCATCAGCTTCCTGGTCGTAGGCAGCCTGGCCCTGGTTTTCCTGTTCCTTGACAATAAGGAAGAGGAACCCGCCGCCGCTGAACCGGCGGCGCAAACGGAAGTGCCGGCACGCCAGACGGTAACGCCCCAACCCACCGTCGACCCGCTTACCAAGGAAGATATCAGCCGGCAGACGGCTACGCCGCCCTCCCTGATCAATCTCAGCTCCCCCCAGACACTGGCGCAGGCAATTGCCAAAGTCATTCAGGACCGGGATGAGGACATCCTGAAATCCCTGGAAATCCAGCAGGCCGTGACGGAGAACCAGAGCCGCCTCATCCGGGAGCTCATGGAAGCCCGCCATATACGCCTTTCCTCTCCCGGCATCACCAGCATCGGCGCGAACAACCAGGGGGCCAATCCCACAGCCAGATACACGCTCAATTTCAGCAGCGGCGCGCGCGGCTACCTGGATATGAAGCGCAATGACAAGCAACAGTGGACGCTGGATACCCTCACTCTGCCCAGCAAGCAGGATCTGGCCAAGGACAAAGTCGCCCCCATGGCGATGAATGACCCCATGGGCATCGTCAGTTCCTTCATGGATGCCGTCGCCAAGGCGGATTTCCGCGGGGCGAGGAAGTTCGTGGACGGAACTAAAGTGCAGGATGCCACGGTAGCCGGTTTGTGCATTCTGTTTGAGGAGGGGGCTTTCCGGCTCCGGGAGGACGCTCCCATCAAAACCGCCTACGAAGCGCCCACCAATGCGGGGTTTTTCGTTCATCTTCAGGACGCCCAGGGCAGGAAGGCCGGCAATGTAGGCCTGACCGTGGCCAAAACGGACGGACAATGGCTGGTTGCGGAAGCTTCCCTGGACAGCATGCTGGAAGCTTATACGAAACGGCAGGGGGCCGGAGACGACATCTTTATCCCCATTGTAAAAAATCCCCAGGGCGGCGATTCCCTGGCCCTGTTCTTCGGCTTTAATGAAGATACCCTTTCCAAGCGTTCCGAACGCCAGCTGCAAATCGTAGCGGAAGCTATCAAGATGGACAGTGGCAAGAAGCTGGAAATCAGCGGCCATACGGATGACGTGGGGAGCGAACGCTACAACCAGGGGCTCTCCGAACGCCGTGCGGCCGCCGTGAAAGCCCAGCTCGTCCAGTTCGGCGTTCCTGCGGAAAGAATCGTTACCAAGGGATTCGGCAAATCTCAGCCGCGCCGAACCTACTCCCCCACGGCAGACGAAGAAACAAGGGATGAAGCCCGCAAGGAAAACCGCCGCGCGGAAATGTACCTGGACTTTTAAAAGAATCATCAGAGAGCAGAGAAGGGGCAAGCCTTTCCAACTTCTCTATTTACTGTTGCCTGTCAATTATTAACCATATTCCATGGCTCGCCGATATGTCATCAGGCAGGATGCCGCTCCGGTCGCCCCCATCTCCGGGATCGACTACCGTACGGCCCTCAATGAAGAACAGTACGCCGCCGTTTCTTCAGAACCGGGGCCGGCTCTTGTCATCGCAGGAGCCGGATCGGGAAAAACGCGCACGCTGACTTATCGCGTGGCCTGGCTTCTGGATCACGGTACGGACCCATGGAACATTCTGCTGCTTACCTTCACCAATAAGGCGGCGCGGGAAATGACGGAACGGGTGCGTTCCCTGATTCCCCTGGACTTGTCCCGCCTGTGGAGCGGCACGTTCCATTCCATTGCCAACCGCATCCTGCGCCAGCATGCGGAATACCTGGGATATACACCGGCTTTTACAATCATGGACTCCGACGACCGCAAATCCATGATTAAAAGCGTGGTCAAATCCCTCAAACTGGATGAGAAATCCACCCGCTTCCCCAAGCCGGAAGTTCTTTCATCCCTGTTCAGTCTGGCAGACAACGAGGGAGCCAATATCCGGGAAACGCAGGAAAACGCCTATCCCTACCTTTCCAACCACCTGGACGCCATCCTGGAGGTGCATGATCAATACGTAGCCCGCAAGCAGGAAACCAACAGTATGGACTTTGACGACCTGCTTCTCAACGTCGTGAGGCTTTTTCAGGAACAGGAGCACCTGCGTGCCCTGTACGGTTCCCGCTTCCAGCATATTCTGGTGGATGAGTACCAGGACACCAATTACCTCCAGAGCCGCCTCATCGACATGCTGGCCCGGGAACACGGCCAGCTGATGGTGGTGGGGGACGATGCCCAGAGCATCTACTCCTGGCGCGGAGCGGACATGGAAAACATCCTCAGCTTCACTACCCGCTATCCGGCGGCAAAGACTTTCAAGATAGAAACCAATTACCGCAGTGTGCCGGAAATTCTGGAACTTTCCAACGCGGCTATCGCCGCCAACGAAGTTCAAATTGAAAAACAGCTCCGCTCCGTGCGGCCCACCGGGGAAATGCCTCCCGCCCTCGTCCCGCTCAACGACGACCGGATGCAGGCCAAATTTGTCGTCCAGCGTATCAGGGATCTCATTGAAGAAGGCACGGACCCCAGTGAAATAGCCGTGCTTTACCGCGCCCACTTCCACAGCATGGAATTGCAAATGGAACTGACCCGCGGAGAAATACCTTTCCGCATCACCAGCGGCATCAGGTTTTTCGAGCAGGCCCATATTAAGGACGTGGTGGCATTTATGCGTTTTGTGGTCAATCCCAGGGATGAACTTTCCTTCCGCCGCATGGTGATGCTGCTGCCCGGCATCGGCCCCGGCATGGCCCAAAAACTCTGGATACGCTGGACCGCCTGCCCGGAAAGCCGGCAAGAAACCCCTCCGGAATCCTTTTCCGCCCTGATGCTGGATTTCCCGGTTCCTGCCAAATCCAGAACGGCCTGGACGCAGCTTTGCTACACACTGGATGAACTGGCCCCTGCCGGAAAGCTGGCCGGACCGGCCTCCATGCTCCTTTCCATCAATGAGGCCGTGTACGACGAGTACATGCAGGCCGCATTCGAAAATTACGACCAGCGCAGGCAGGACCTTCTGCATCTGGCCGGATTTTCCGAACGCTTTGAATCCACGGAGGATTTTCTTTCCCAGCTTTCCCTTTTGGGCAACACGGATGATGAAAGCGCCGCGGCGGACTTTTCCGGTGGCTCCGTCACCCTGTCCACTATCCACCAGGCCAAGGGACTGGAATGGTCTGTCGTCTTCCTGATCGGCCTGTGCGACGGCATGTTTCCGCACCAGCGGGTCATTGATGACGGAGACCTGGCCGGGCTGGAAGAAGAACGCCGCCTCTTTTATGTAGGCATTACCCGCGCCAAGGACCAGCTTTACCTGACCTACCCCCGCTGGAACTGCCGCGCCCAGGGAGGAACCTTCATGCAAATGCCCTCCCGCTTTCTGGATGAATTCCCAGCCGGCCTGGTGGAAGAGTGGGAGGTGGAATAATCCAGATCTCCTCTCCCGGGTCATATCCGGGAAACGCCGGTTCTCAATCTTCTCCCGCCGGACAGGGAAAACGTGGCGCGGAGTTTCCGAAGGGTTCTTTTCCCACCCGTTTGAATTCCTGCTTCCAACCCTTATCCGGAGATATTTCCGTCTTTCCCGGAGAACGGAATTCCCCGACAACCCCGGCCATATTCCAAAAACCGTGGACACCGCGGCTCTTACCGCATCCTTCCGTTTCTACCGCTGCGGTTCATCACCGCCATATCCAGCAAAGCCAATACCCACTTCCGTATTTTGCTTCTCAAAACGCTTGTTGGGAAGCATCCCAAACCCTCTTTTCATTCCTGCTGGTTTGCAAAATTAAATATATAGCTTTCTGATTTTGGCGGGAAAGCGCTTAGGGAAATATTTCATATGCGTTTTTGTAAGTAAGTATTTACGGAATATACTGAAATCCCCACTTCGTCATTTCATAGAATACAGGCAACAATGCCTGCCCCTTTTCCGTAAGAGAGTATTCAACACGGGGCGGTATCTCGTTGAATTGCATTCTGGATACAAGCCCGTCCTTTTCTAATTCTCGAAGGGAAGAGGCAAGCATGGTATTTGTAATACCATTAATATTTTTTTTTAACTCACCAAAGCGGATGGGATCTTGAATAAACAATTCATAAAGGATTTGAAATTTCCATTTCCCCTGCAACATAAGCAGAAGTGGAGTCACAGGACAATTCCCCGCTTCAGTCAAAATTCCCTCTTTCACTTCATGCCTGTATTCATCGTAGGTCATATCCTTGTGCATGAAAAATGCCTTCCTTTCTCTATTAGTATAGTCAACCGTACTGAGTCAGAATAATATGCGTACTTGAAAAAAATTTTATCCTTAGTATAATTATCTTACTAATAGAAGTCAACAAGTAAAGTTAAATATTTATAATCGTTTTACAATGAAAGAAATCAATATAGGTCAGGCGACGGCTATCACCTTTCCCAATCCTCTCGTGTTGGTTTGCACCAAAAAAGAGAACGGTATGCTGAACATGGCTCCCGTTTCATTCTTCATGTACTCCTCGTTTAACCCTCCTATGCTGGCCTTTGCAATGGGTAAAACCGCCAATTCCGGCGAAAATATCCGCAAGACCGGCAAAGCCGTACTCGCTGCCCCTGGCGTCAGCTTGAAAGATGCGGTCATGGCTTACGGCTCTAAAAACGGCGGGCAGATTGACAAACTGAAGGAATTTCCAGTCGCTCTGCAAAACATTGACGGAACAGACATTCAGATCCCGGAGGACAGCCCTATTGCTTTTGTGGCATCGCTAGCTGAAACTGTGGAGTCTGGCAATCATTACCTGTATCTCTGCAATATTGACAAAATAGTGGCGGACAAAACAAAAGAAGCCCTGTTCGCATGGAATGGTTATGCCAAAGTTGCCCCGGCACAGGAAAAATAATTTGATGCCGTCAGCGGGGCTTTCATGGTTTTCTGTGAAAGCCCTGTTCTTTTCCAAATATCAAAATCTGGCGATGGGGATGATATAATAAAGTGTATAATTAAAAAAAGCGACACTTATGAGCCAGTTTTCTAATTTTCAAAGTAGACCGGATCACATTGAAATCCGTGGCGCCCGTGTTCATAATCTGAAAAATATTGATTTAGATATCCCGTTGGGCAAGCTGGTAGGAATTACGGGGGTGTCAGGATCAGGAAAGTCCTCTTTGGCTTTGGGCGTACTTTATGCCGAAGGTTCCCGCCGCTATTTAGAGGCATTGTCCGCCTATACTCGGCGGCGTATAATACAGATGGCAGAGGCAAAAATTGACAGTATAGAATATGTCCCGGCTGCCCTTGCTCTTCGTCAACGTCCCGCTGTTCCCGGTGTCCGCAGTACATTTGGAACGGCTACCGAACTTTTGAACTCAATCCGGCTTATGTTTTCCCGCTTGGGAAATCACCGCTGTCCCAATGGACATTTGCTTTCGCCATCGGTCAACGTCGCGGCAATGCGTCCCCTTGTCTGCTCTGTATGCGGAGCGGTATTTGACGGTCTCAGCGCAGAAAGTTTTTCATTCAATGGCCAAGGAGCGTGTCACACCTGCGGAGGAACTGGAATTGTTCAAGCAGTAGACGAAACAACTTTAGTGCCTGACGAGTCCCTTTCCATTGACGAAGGAGCAGTTGCGCCGTGGAATTCTTTGATGTGGTCGCTGATGACTAACGTATGCCGGGCGATGGGCGTTCGAACCGATGTACCTTTTTCGGAGTTGACAGAACAGGAACGGGAGATCGTCTTTCATGGTCCGCCAGAAAAGAAACATATCCTTTATAAAGCAAAGAGCAGCAATCAAGCGGGAGAAATGGATTTTACCTATTATAACGCTGTTTATACCGTGGAAAATGCCCTTGCTAAAGTTAAAGACGAAAAGGGAATGAAGCGGGTAGAAAAATTTTTGAAGCGGAACGCCTGCCCGAATTGCGGAGGCTCCCGGCTCAATAAGCGGGCGTTATCAAGTCTGCTATGCGGAAAAAACCTTGCGGAAATCACCAAAATGACATTAAGCGATTTAACCGCTTGGATAAAGACGATTTCTGCTTCCATGCCGGAAGAACTAAAAACAATGGCGGAAAGTATCTGCGGTCAATTTCTGCATGTATCAAAACGTCTTTCTGGCTTAGGTCTGGATTATATTACCCTTGACCGGGCCGGAACAACGCTTTCCACCGGAGAGCGTCAACGCGTGCAGCTTGCAAGGGCTGTACGAAACCGTACCACAGGTGTTCTCTATGTGTTGGATGAACCGTCTATTGGCTTACACCCAGCAAATGTAGATGGGCTGTTGGGCGTTATAGATGATCTTATTGCTCATGGTAATTCTGTGATACTGGTAGACCATGATGTGCGAGTTTTAAAGGCTGCTGATTGGTTAATTGAAATGGGCCCAAAAGCTGGAGAGCATGGCGGACAGATAGTTGCACAGGGAACGATTAAAGCAGTAGCAAAAAAAACGAGTTCACTCATCGTTGGATTTTTGGCAGACAAGGAAAAACCGGTTATCCGAGAAACGGCAACGCCGGAGGCCATGTTTGCACATGGGCATATCAAACTGTCTACTGCTCCTTTGCATACAGTCCATGCCCTTGATTTAGACATCCCCAAAGGTCGGCTGATTGCTGTAACAGGAGTTTCCGGTTCCGGCAAAACAACACTGATTTTGGAAAGTCTTATTCCCGCCATAGAAGCTGCCATAGCGAAAGCGCCGATGCCTGACCATGTGAAAAGCGTGGAGGTAGCCGGTATTGAACGTATAAATCTTATTGATGCAACACCTATTGGCGTGAATGGCCGTTCTACCGTTGCAACATACAGCGGGATATTAGATGATTTGCGCCGGCTTTATGCAGCTATCCCGGAAGCAAAATCAAAAGGGTATAAAGTAAGTGACTTTTCCTATAATACTGGGTCACTCCGTTGCTTTGGTTGTGACGGAACAGGTCAAATTACAATGGATGTGCAATTTCTCCCGGACGTGGATATCATCTGCCCGGACTGCGGCGGCTCCCGCTATGGAAAAGAAGCGGAGGCAATTCGTTATCGCTCTAAAAAAGACAAGGTGAACGCACCCGGTATTTCTCTGCCTGTACTGATGGGGATGACCGTGGAGCAGGCGTTAGAACGCTTATGTGACGTGAAAAAGGTTAAAGAAAAGCTCCAAATTCTTTCTGATTTAGGTTTGGGTTATTTAACTTTAGGCGAAGCAACTCCTGCCCTGTCCGGCGGTGAGGCACAGCGGCTAAAGCTGGCGGCTGAAATGGAAAAGGCACAGGACGACGCCATATTTGTATTTGACGAGCCAACGATTGGACTTCATCCGCTGGATGTACGGATACTAATTGGCGTATTTCAGAAACTTGTTGATGCCGGTGCAACAGTTATCGTCATTGAGCATGATTTAAACATGATTGCCAATTCCGATTATGTGGTCGATATGGGGCCGGGAGGCGGCAAAGCAGGAGGACAAATTGTAGCAACTGGTTTGCCTAAAAAAATCGCTGAAACGGCTGAAAGCCTTACAGGAAAATATCTATGTGAAATAATTTCATAGAAACGTAAATCTGTAGGACGACGGTAAAAGAAAAAGCCGTCGTGCAACAGCATTTTGATACTCCCAAATTAAAAAACGGCGGTCTCGGGATTCTCAAAGCCGCCGTTTTTTATCCTCTCTCTGAATGTCTGACCTTCACGGTTCTGCGCATATCAAGGCTCTTTTCGTAAAATTAGTAATTGACTTCTCCATATCCGCGAAAATAACTGTTTTCAAGAATTTTTAGAGATAATCAAAATTGTTGCTATAAAAAATGAATTGACCTGGATGTTCTTGAAATTCCTTCCCGGCTCAAAACTGAAAAAACATGTCATGATTAAATTATTTGAAGAAGAAATATAACCAATTCATCATGAATAATTTTAATTATTATTTTCATTAATTTCTCTCATGTCATTCCGGTGAACGAACCGGAATGAGAATCATCTAAAATCTCGGGCGCCGTGATTGTCACGAACGCATAACCATCTAATCATTAAACAAATAAAAAAGCATGAAATTAAGACTCCCACATATGCTGCTGGCGGCTGTTATCGCCTGCCTTGGCAGTTTCTCCGTTGCTACGGCAGCTGACTATGCAGTCAACAGTGCCGATGAATTCGTTACGGCCTGGAACCAGGCTGCCGCTTCCAATGAAGCTTCAACCATCACGATTACCGTACCTTCCGGCTCCGATAATATTACGCTGACCCAAGAGCAACGAGCCCAGTTGAACGCCATCTCCGGAACGGGCAACGTCACCATTCAAATGACGGACGCCAGCAACAAACTGGTTAATTTCAATTACGATCTGGTTAACAACCAAGTCAGTTTCAACGACGTCACCTTGAGTGAACCTCTGGGAAGCGACAATGACATTGTGGTGACGAATGCTTCAAATACCACAACTATTGATGGCAGGAATATTGCCATCGAAGGTACGAATGATGCTGCCAATCCCAAGACGGTGGGAGCCACCGTCACCTCCACGAACGGACAGGTAGGCATCGGCGACAATGTTTCCATGGAAAAAGCCGTTACCGTCACCGGCCAGGCAGCTCAAACCGTAGATCCGGCAACGCCGCCGACCGGCCAAGCCTATACCAAGACGACGTACAATACTTACAATAATTCCAACGAACAGGCCGTGGTCCTGGGCAACAACGTCACGATGCAGGATACCGTAACGGCGACAGGCCAAATCGTAAGCGATCCGGCATCCAAGGTTGCGCTGAACGGAGATGTGACCTCCACAGCGGGAATCGGAACCGTAACTACGGAACAGTTTGACGCCTCCAACGCCCAGACCGGCAAAACCGTCATCGACTCTATGGATGACAGCGTCTCCGGCGGCATCATTCTTGGAGAAACCACAGCCGGGGCCGTCACCCTCAAAACTGAGGGCGGCAATATTTCCCTGGGAGACAATTCCGTCCTGGATGGCACTACTGTTTCCGCAGAATCCGCCGACCTGAACAAAACCGTTTACAGCAATGACGGCGGCAGCTGGAATACCGTCGCAAGCACTGAAAAGCTGGGCACCATCGAAGGCAGCGTCACGCTGGGTGAAAATACTACCGTCAAGGGAAATTCCACCCTGACAGCGGATGACAATATCGCCATCGGCAACAACAGCGTCATCACCGGCAATACCGCCGCTGACGGCGTGATCTCCGCAGGTGGCCAGATTTCCATCGGGGACGGTACCCAGGTCTTGGATAACACCGCCACCAGCGACGGCAAAGCCGCCATCAACCTGGCGGACGGGCAAACCCTGTACATCGGCTCCGGAGCAATCCTTTCCGGCAATACTTCCAACGGCGTTTCCGGTTCCGTGCAGGCTGGCCAAAACACCCAGATCAACGTTTATACGGACGCCACCGCCTATACCTTCATCAATGACGGCATCTCCACCACGGCCGCCGCTTCCACGGCTGACGCCGCTCCGCTGGCTGCTGACCAGACCGTCATGACGAAGACCGGAGCGGGAACTCTCGTTTACGGCGGCACAGGAACCACCGATACGTTCGGAGGAACCTACCAGCAGCTTGAAGGCAACCTGATCATCGGCCATGCCACCTTCGGCGCCGTTGACTCCGCCACCGGAGAAGTCGGTCCGCTCCAGTCCATTGACGGCGCCGTAATGGGGACGGACGATACTGTTTACGACATTCGGACGGGACAGGTGACCCTGGCGAAGAATTCCACCATGAAGGGAGCTTCCGCCACTTTCGGAGGCGATTCTACCTTGCTGCTGAGCGACGGGTCCGTACTGGACTTCGGCACTCCCGCCACGTTCCAGGATAATTCCCGCGTAGGCATCCAGGTATCCGACGCCAGCGGCAATCCCGTTCCGCTCGCCCAACTCCGCAAGGGGACGGAAAGCGTGACGGTCACGCTGAACGGCACGGACATTTCCGGACGCCTGCTGAACAACGTATTTCTGAGCACCACCATGGCTCCGGGAACGGCGGAAGGCACCACCACCATCACCCAGGATATGAAGGGCATTGACGGCCCCATGTCCGGCTACAACGGCAACGTTTACACCGTAGCGGCCGCTCTGGAAAACAACCGTCTGAATGTGGCCGCCGGTTCTCCCGCCGCCCAGTTCTATGAAAACCTGTTCCGGGCCACGAGCGCGGATGAAGCGGCCCGCATCATCCAGTCCGTCAGCGGTGAACACGTGGTGAACTTCACCTGGGCAGCCAGCCGCACCGTGCGGAACTTCGCCGACCTGGGGCGCATTCAATCCGCCGCCTCCATGGCACGCCAGACGGAAGACACCGTTGAAGTAGTGGACGCCAAGGGTTCTCCGATCGCCCGCAAGACAATCGCCAGAGGCAACGGCAATATCTGGGTGGGCGGCATGGGAATCTGGGATGACCAAGATGCCCGCGACGGTGTTTCCGGGTATAAGTATAATGCCGGCGGTTATGCCGTAGGCATTGACTACAAAGCCGCTCAAGGTTCCCTGATCGGCATCGCCGCCGGTCAAAGCTTCGGCAGCTTCAAGGATAAGACAGGCATCGGCGCCGACTACGACGTCGATTCCTTCCTGGCCATGATTTATGGACGCATGCATCCCTTCAGGGACAGCAAGTTCACTCTGGACGGCTACGGCGCCTACGGACGTTCCCGTTTCAAAGGTGATTCCTACATCATGGGGTCTGCCGCCAACGGCAGAGCAGATACGGACACCTTCAGCGGCGCCCTTTACGGCACCTGGACGGAACGTTTCGCACTCGGCAGGGCCTTTATAACACCTTACACGGGTATTGAGTTCATGACTTCCGAACTCAAGGGATTCTCTGAAAGCGGACCTTATGGGCGCACCTTCGGCCACGCCCGGGCCCAGAACTGGACCATTCCTGTCGGCATTACGATCGCCCGCGCCTACCAGACGGACGGAGGCACCACCATCACCCCGGCCTTGACGGTAGCCGTATCCCAGGATGTGAGCCGCATGAATCCGAAATCCAATGTCGCCGGCCCCCTCGGAACCTGGAACGCCCGCGGCGTCAATGTTGGCCGCACCGCATTCCGTTTGAATGCCGGCATTGATGTGCTCTTCTCCAACCAGTGGGGAGCACGCGTCTGCTACCAGTTCGAGACCCGCAACAAGCTGACCGCCCACGGTATCAACGGCGCCCTCAGCTATACGTTCTAAGTAGGAGAGCGCTCCAGCGCATGCTTTTACTTGGTTATGGTAGGCCCTTTCCCGCCCCACGCGGGAAAGGGTTTTCCGTATGTTTCCGCATCCGTTCTTTTAATTCCTCTGCGGATTCCCAATCCGAAAAATAAATCCACGTCTCTTTATTATGCATAAATAATTGGAATTGTGAATTATATAATGGTTTTAAATTTCCCGCAGGAAAGTTTCTGGTTATAAGACGACTCTGTTCATGTATTTGTATAAACATCTCGTTTTTATCGTTTAGTGTTGACTTCGGATTGGGAATCCGTTACCCGTGCTTTTTTGAAGTACCTGATCAACATGAAATTATCTACATTCTGCATCTTATGTTGCCTTTCCGCAGGTCTTTCCCAGGCTGCCACCTACGTCTGGAGCGGAGCGGCAGGGAACGGAATTTACGGAAATTCCAACAACTGGACGGTCAACGGCGCGCCGAACGGCTATTATCCGCAAAGCAATAGTGATACCGCCATCATCGGAGAAAATGCCGGAACGATCACCTGGTCCACCGGGCAATCTTATTTCGGAGCCACTAACACAGTCCAAATAGACTCCGGAAGCACCCTGCTTTGTACAACGGAAATAGGAGATCTCAACGTTAATTCTTTCACGCTGAAAGGCAATTCCCAATTGATATTTGAATCCAGCAACGCCCTTGGACTGGGACGTGATTTCACGCTGAACTTCGGCACGTTTACGGCGGAGGAACACGGTTCCTGGGTTGCCACGAATCTCCCCAGCTTCTGGACCAATGGGAAAACCGTCACCTTCGTCGGCACACTGGATATGAACAACCTTTCCGGAAGCGGAACTATTGAACTCGCTTCCATTAAATCTTCCCAACTGGGAGGCAATCTCAATTTGGACCTGAGCGGCCTGGACATTACCGGCAACAACCAAATTCAAGCGGATGTAACACAGGTCACGGAAAACGACATCATCAAGGTGTTGATTAACTACGAAACCGTTCCGGAACCCACAACGGCCACGCTGAGCCTCCTGGGACTGGGCGGTCTGCTGTTAAGAAGAAAGAGACAGTAGCCTCTTCCGCATGTCTGATTCCACCCCGGCTTATTCCTCAAGGAAAGCCGGGGTTTTCTTTTGCCGCTGGCCCGGTTTGCGCACGCCTCCCTTATATCGCAACATTTATCCTGCGGAACCATATAGCATCCTTCCAGACGGAAAAATCCGTTTTCCAGAGCAGGTCAGAACTCGCAATTCCGCGGGGTACGGGCAAAAGGCAGGACGTCGCGGATGTTGGTCACCCCGGTCACGAACATCAACAGGCGTTCAAACCCGGCACCGAATCCGGCGTGCGGCACCGTGCCGTAGCGGCGCAGATCCGCATACCACCGGTACGCTTCCGCATTCATGCCCATGCTGCGCATGTTTTCCTCCAGAATATCCAGCCGCTCCTCACGCTGGCTGCCACCCACGATTTCACCAATGCCGGGCACCAGCACATCCATGGCGGTAACGGTCTTTCCGTCTTCATTCAGGCGCATATAGAAGGGTTTAATCTCCTTCGGGTAGTTGTACACGATGACGGGGCATTTAAAATGCTCCTCCGTCAGGAAGCGTTCATGTTCGCTCTGCAGATTGATGCCCCAGGAAACGGGGTAATCAAATGTTTTGCCGCTCTTGAGCAGGATATCCACGGCTTCCGTATAGGAACAGCGCACAAACGGCGTTTCCTTCACATGCTCCAGGCGTTCCCGCAGCCCCTTGTCTACAAAACGGGTCAGGAATTCCACTTCTTCCGCGCTGTTTGCCAAGGCATCGCCGACGAGAAAACGGACAAACTCTTCCGCCATGTCCATGTCTCCATACAGGTCGCAGAATGCCATTTCAGGCTCCACCATCCAGAATTCCGCCGCATGGCGCGTAGTATTGGAGTTCTCCGCCCGGAACGTGGGGCCAAAGGTATAAATGTTGCTCAGGGCGCACGCGAACGCTTCCCCTTCCAGCTGGCCGCTTACCGTGAGGTAGGCCGCCTTGCCGAAGAAATCCCGGGAGGCGTCACGGGAAGTAGCGTCTCCCACATCCAAAGTCGTCACGCGGAACATTTCTCCGGCCCCTTCGCAGTCACTGGCGGTAATAATGGGAGTGCTGACCCAGGAAAAATCCCTTTCCTGGAAAAAGCGGTGGATGGCGAAGGCCAGCCTGCTGCGCATGCGGAACACGGCTCCAAACAGGTTGGTGCGGGGGCGCAAATGGGCGATGGAACGCAGAAACTCCGGCGTATGCCCCTTTTTCTGCAAGGGATAGGAATCCGGAACAGCCCCCACCAGCTCCAGGGAAGCGGCGCGCAATTCCCATCGCTGCCTTCCCTGCCCGGCAACCAGAGCGCCGCGGATGCTCACGGCAGACCCCGTAGCCATTTCTCCAATCCGTTCATAGCCGGGGATACCCTCATCCGCCACGACCTGCAGGGAGGCGACGGAGGAACCGTCATTCACCTCCAGAAAGGAAAAAGCCTTGGAATCACGGCGCGTACGCACCCATCCCTGAATCAGTACGTCCGGCATTTCCTCCTCACTGTCCAGGACATGTTTCACCAATGTTCTGTTCATCATGGCGCAAGTATAATACAGCGCCTTGCCCATGCCAGCAGAATTGCTTCACCACGGAGAGAATATTACGGATTTTCCGGCAGAGAAGGAGGGGATATGCCGCACCTGTTATTTGGAAGGCTGCATGACCTGCCGCCCCGTCGTAATGGCGATGGCATCCGCCAGCGGCATTTCCTTCTCCGTATGGGCGGCCCCCCAGGAATCTGAAAAGATAAGCGTTTTCTTTTCCTCGTCAAAACCGATAATCAGCCTCAAATGGCCTCCGCGCGTCTGGGACAAACGCAACGGTTCCGGAACAATGCCAAGCTGCACGGACCAAAACACGGGGATGCCCGCCATGATATAGGGCCTGATGGCATTGAGCCACCTGTCCACCTGGGACGGTGATCCGGCACGCGCCAGCTTCAGGACTTCTCCGTCCGCATTGTCCCAGAAACCGGACCAGTCATGTTCATTTTCCACCTTCTCTTTTTTCAGCTTGGAGGCAGCGCGGTTATAGGCTTTCAGCAGATTCCTGAAATCACGGGAATTCGCCAGGGAATCCAGCACTTTGATCCGTATCTGGAAGCGCGTCCCGATTTTTTTCAGGTTTTCCGCCATTGCCGCCGTATTAGTGCCTCCGTCCGCAGAGGTATTGGCCAGGGAAGCCAGTTCATGCTGATCCACATAGTCCATTCCATAATAGGCAAAAATGCGGGCGGCGGTAGCCACCACGCAATAACCTTTCTGGCCCTGGTCCACCATGGGAATATCCTGAATCACCACCCGCTTTCCTTCTTTCCTGACGTGCTGCTTGATATCCGCCTTTCTGGCCCGGGAAGAAGCATCTCCCCTCGCGATGGAATCTTCCGTGGGACCGGCCTTCATCCGGATAAATTCCGCTTCAAACTCCCTGCCCTCCCGCGATGTATTGATCTCCAGGGTAATCGCCCCGTTGTCCCAAATCCAGGACCAGCCGTTGACTTTGACTACCGCCTCCTTACGGGAGGCCCGGTACTCCTTGGGCTGAATCCCGGTAAGAGCGGTCAGGGATTCCTTGATGAGCTCCAGGCGCTTGTCAAATTCATCCTTGCCAATGGCCCCGTTATCCCCCTTGTTGTACATCATGACAGTCATTGACTGGGGGGCTCCGTCCTTCCAGTTCACCAGCATTTCCCCCAGGGACATGTCCCCTATCTTGATGGAGGGCTTCGCAATCCGGAGCTGGGTCTTGCCTTTATCCACCCAGCCGCCGGGCTCTCCGTTAAAATACTTTCCGAACAAATCCGGCTGAGGCAGCTTCCAGAACGCACCAGACTTTAAATCCGGCGCCATGTTGCCCGCGCCCCAGGCGGAGGGAAGAAGGCAGCAGACTGAAAGGAAAGGCAGAATGGCAGAGATAAATCGCATAACGAAAAAAGGGGCGGGGAATAGCCCCGCTGCTCGGAATCTACGCTGGTAATGTATTCTCCCATGACGGTTCTGCCAAGAAAAAATGAATCTTCCTCCAGCGAACCATTCCTTCTTTATCCTCTCCCATCCGTCCTTTTCTAATAATGCTGCCCGGTAAAAAAACCGGCCTGCCGCAGTAAATTCCGCAGCAGGCCGGTTTGAATGAATAAACCAGTCCGATGATTTACATGAACGGACGCAAACGCTGCATGATAGCGTCCTTGGAAGAAGCTCCCACCATCGTATCCATGATTTCCCCGTCCTTGATAATCAGAAGAGTGGGGATAGTGCGCACGCCATAGGTGGCGGCCAGTCCGTTGTTGGCGTCCACATCCACTTTGCCCACTTTGATCTTACCGGCCAATTCCGTAGAAAGCTGGTCAATAATCGGGGCGATCATGCGGCAGGGACCGCACCATGTAGCCCAGAAATCGACAAGCACAGGAATGTCGGACTTCAGAACTTCATCCTCAAAATTTGCTTCAGAAAATACGTTTGCCATAGTACCGCTTAGAGTATTTCAACAATCATTACGTTCACTTATTCTTCCGCATCGGCGCCATCATCGGAAGACTCTTCAGCAGAAACGTCATCGGCCGTTTCTTCATCGGCGGCGGGAGCAGCGGGGGCAGGCTTGGAGTCTCCGCCCAGCCAGCCAACCATGCTGCGGGCTTCCAAGGTGTCCGTAGCGTATTGATAACCGATGAAAACAAGCGCAAAGGCAAGGGCCACAAAGGAGAGGACATTCAGCAGCGTACTGGGAGCCGCATCCGTATCTTCTTGAAACTTCCTGGCCGTAAAGGAGGCGGAAGAAACCGGAGAGGCCGCGGGTGCGGTATTCAGCCCGATGGTGGCCTGCGGAAGCTGTGCTGTCGCCATGCCTGCTCCGGGAGGAGTCAGAGGAACAGTAGGAGCGGCAGCGGCAGGCGCCGCGCCAGCAGGAGGAACCACGGGGGCCACAGGCGTAGTGGCGGAGCCGAGGGCAACCGTCTTTAATCCTCCGCCAAGCTTGATGCCTCCGCCAAGACCGGCGGGACGAAGGGGAATAGTGGGCGCAGCGGCGGCAGGCGGAGCAGCAGGTGCCGCAGGCGCGGCGGCTACCGGAGGAACGGCCGGAGCGGCAGGTGCCTTGGGCACGGAAGGAGCAGCCGGCGGAGTCGGAATGCTGGGCGGAGGCGGAGTACCGCCCGGAATGGAGGGGGGAGGTGGATTACTCATATCGGAAAAATAACTGTGCTGAACGATAGCTCTCGCTTATTTCAGCCCGTAAATCAAGAAAAAGAATGCGTAGAACCTGAATTCCGTGCAATTTTTTTTAATTTGAAGCGTATTCCATCTCAAACACGCTGTCCGGACTTGCCCTGAAAAGCGTTCTTTCCTACGCTGTGTATCCGGCATTATCTCATATGAAACCCATTACCAAACTAGCTTCCTCCACCCTGCCCGACGGCTCCGTTCTCGACCTATGGGAACGGGACGGTTTCCACTTTCTTTTGCGCGACGGCGTACAGACAGCGTCCAGCTTTTCCCACGGAAGCAATGAAGCGGCGGCAGCCATGGCGGCGGCTCCGGTTAAAAGAGCCAACCAGCCCTCCTTCCTTCTCGACGGCCTCGGCCTGGGATTCACCCTGTTCGCCCTGATGGATCAAATTCGCAGAGAAAAGGCCCGCTTCATCGTGGCGGAACCCTGCAAACCGCTTATCTACTGGCACAAGGAACTGATGAACCAGGAACGGCCCGGATTCCTGCACGATCCCCGCGTCAGCGTGGAATTTACCCCGGCGCTTCAAATCGCCCGCAAGAATCCGAAAAGCTTCCACGCCATTCTGTCCCATTCCACGCACGAACGCATGAACCTGAGCGTAGCCGAAGCTTCCGACTATTTTGCCGCACTCAAGCAGGGCGGTCTGCTGGTCATTACGGTAGCCCGCCCGGACACCCGACTTTCCCGGACACTGCAAAAAGCGGGGTTCGAAGTAAGCACGGAAGCCGTTCCGGCCTCACATAAAGGAAAGAAAACCGCTTTTCACACCGTTATTCTTGGAAAGAAGGGACGTTTCGTCCCCTTCTCCGCTCACCAGTCCTGATTCCATCCTATTATTATGAACTGCACATCCCTTACCATGGCCGGACTTCTGGCCGCCCTGTCCCTGGGAATTCCCTCCCTGGCGGATTCCATTGCCCCGGGCATTCTTCTTCCCAAAAAAAATACCAAATCCATTTCCTTCTCCCCCAAGGGGACCTCGGACATTTTCCTGCTCGGAATCATGCCGCAGGGAAGTTCCGTCAAGAAAGGGGAATCCGTAGCTCAGGCGGACTTCCGCATACTGGACAATAGTATCGAAGATTATGAACGCGCCATCAAGAGCAAGAACCTGGAGGTGTTGAAACTCCGGTACGCCCTGGACCAGCAGAAGGAACGTTCCGCCCTGGCCCTGCAAAAATATCAGACGGCCCTGACACGGACGGAAGAGGATCAAAAGGATTTTCTGGAAAAACGGAAGGCCCGCATGCTGGCGGAAGAAGAGGAACGCGTCAACAAAGCCCTGCGCCACATGTCCTACAAACAGGAAGAGCTGAACCAGCTTACCAAGATGTACAAGGATGACCAGGTGGCGGAAGAAACGGAAGAGATCATTTTGAAACGCCTGAAAAATGAACTTGGGGAAAGCGAATTTGCCGTTCAGGGAGCCAAACTCGTTGCGGAACTGGCCAAGCTGCGCAATATTCATCGCCTGGGGGAAGACTATGCTACGGCAGTCAAGGAAAAGCAGATGGATCTGGAACAGGCAAGGAAGCAGGCGGATTTTGATCTGGAACAGAAAAAGATAGCCCTGACGGAGGCGGAAGTCTCCCTGAGACGCCTTCAGAATAAGTACAATGAACTGAAAGCAGACCGGGAAATGGCCTCTTTCAAGGCCCCGGAAAACGGCATCCTGCTGTACGGCGGATATGTGGCGGACAAGTGGGTGGCCATTCCGGTGGCGGAAAAGCTGAAACCCGGCGGCAAACTGGGAGCTTTTGACAAAATCGCCACCATCGTTCCGCCAAACTCGGAACTGATTGTCCAGGCTACTCTTCCGGACTCCACCGCTACGCCCAAGGTGGGGGAAACCGTCGTCATCAAAATAACGAACATGCAGATTCCCGGCGTTATTACGGAAGCCAGCCCCATTCCGGGAGCAGACGGCAAGCGCCGCATTATCATCACGCCCAAGGTTCCCGCCAGCCAGATTTTCGCCCCCGGCCTTCCCGTCCAGGTGACCATCAAGGACCAACAGGCCTGATTTCCCTTAACGGATCCCCATGAATAAAGCCGTCCTTTTCCTTGCCGCCCTTGGAGCCAGTACGGCGCTCTGCGCTCCTGTTCCGGCGGAAAAAGCGGAAAAAAGGGATACCATTCCCATTGCCAGGGTTCCGGATGTTCCGCCTCCCTCCCGGGAAACGCTGGACGCTTCTATCCGGAAGGCGGCTGACTTTCTGTTGAAAGAACAGAACAGGGACGGTTCCTGGGGAAACCATACGCGCACCAAGGGTCTGAATGTTCTCTGCCCTTATCCGGAAGGCCCCAGATCATTCAGGACAGCCTCCACCTCTTTGTGCGTGATCGGCCTCCTGACCAGCCCCCTGAAAGAAGACCCCGCCGTCAAGGCATCCCTGGACAAGGCGCTGCAGTACCTGCTAACCACGCTGCCCACCCTGAAACGGGGAGACACCCGTACCGTGCTTGGCGTATGGGGCCATGCCTACGGCCTCTCCGCCCTGAGCCGGGCGGCGCGGAACCTTCCTGCGGATGCCCCTTTGCGCGAAGAACTCAAAAAGGTGGCCTCCCTCCAAGTCAAAGCGCTGGACCAGATGGCGGACGTCCAAGGCGGCTGGGGCTATTACACATTTGAAACTTTTTCCAAGCGTCCCATTGGAGAACCCACTTCCTTCCTGACGGCTACAGTCCTTCTTGCCTACAAGGACGCGGAACAGGCCTTTGGCCTCAAAGCGGAACCCCGCATCGTCAAACGCGCCGTCGCCTGCCTGGAAAAACTGAGGACGCCCGCCGGCAGCTACGTCTATTCCCTTTCCCATTCCTTTTATCCCGGCAGGCCCATCAACCGCCACACCGGCAGCCTGGCCCGCACTCCCGCCGGGGATCTGGCTCTGATGCGGTATGACCCGTCCTTTATTTCCAGGAGTCAGCTGGAAGACGGCCTGGAACGCATCTGGAGCCGCGGCGGCTGGCTTTCGCTGGCTGTAAAGAAGCCCATTCCCCATGAAAGCTTTGCCCAGAACGCGGGCTATTTTTTCTATTACGGGTATTATTACGCCGCCCGCTGCCTGGAGGAAGTGACGCCGGAACACCTGGCGCGCCATGCGGCCCATCTGGCAAGCGACCTCCTGCCCATGCAGGAAGAAGACGGGTCCTGGTGGGATTACCCCCTGTACAATTACCACAAATTCTACGGCACCGGATATGCCTTATATGCCGTCTCCCGCGTCAGAGAATCCCTGTATCCCTCTGATGCGGCAACAACTTCATGACCCATGTTCCGCCCGCTGACGACCATTTTTCTCGCCACCTTGTGCCTGCATCTTCCCGCAGCGCAGGGGGAATCCGTGCCAGAGGAAAAAACGGATGTTATTCCAATCGCCAAAATCTCGGATATTTCCCCCGCAAAACCCGGACAATTTGACAGGGCATTCCGCCGCGGCGTGGATTTCCTGCTGAAAACGCAAAATAAGGACGGCTCCTGGGGCGACCACCGGGTAATCGGCACCTGGAACATCCTCTGCCCCTACCCGGACGGGCCCCTCACCTTCAAAACAGCCAGTACCGCCCTGTGCATTGCAGGGCTCAACGCCAGCCCCCTGCATCATGAACCCGTCGTGCAGGAAGCCATGACCCGTGCTGAAGACTATCTAATCCGTACGATGCCCCATCTGAAACGCGGCGACGCTCTGTGCGTTTACAACACCTGGGCGCATACTTACGTGCTGGATGCCATGAGCATGAGGGCTGCAAGACTGGCCCCGGACAGCCTTCGCTACAGGGAACTGAAGGAATGCGCCCGCTCCCAGGTAAAAAAACTTAATGAACTGGCTTCCGCCATGGGGGGCTGGGGCTACCTCACTTATTCCGGCTTCAGCAAACGCCCTGCGGCCCAGCCCACCTCTTTCCTGACGGGAACCGTCCTTATCTCCGCCTGGATGGCAGGAAAATCATTCGGCCTTTCCCTTGATGATAAAATATTTACCCGCGCGCTGAAATTCCTCAAATCCCAGAGGACGCCTGCGGGAACCTATGTTTATTCCCTTTCCCATTCCTTCTATCCCGGCAGGCCCATCAACCGCCATACCGGCAGCCTGGCCCGGACTCCCGCCTGTGATTACGCCATCAGGCTCTGGGAACCGGAGGACATCTCCCTGCGCCAGCTTGTGGACGGCCTGGACCGCCTGTGGAGCCGCAGGGGATGGCTGACGATGGCCCTGCATAAACCAACTCCCCACGAGAGTTTCGCCCAGAATTCCGGCTATTTTTTCTATTACGGATACTATTATTCAGGAATGTGCCTGGACATGCTGGCGCCAAACCAGGTAAAGCGTCATGCATCCCTGTTGGCGGACGATATTCTCACCCGCCAGGGAACAGACGGGGCCTGGTGGGACTACCCCCTGTATAATTACCACAAATTCTACGGCACCGGATATGCCCTGTACGCTCTTTCCCGCGCCTGGGACAAGCTGTACGGCCAACCGGAACCTTCTCCATCCTCTATTTCCACACTATCCCGGCCATGATAAATACCATGAAATCGCTTTTGGCGCTCTGCCTGTTTTACAGTGCGGCTTCCGTCTCCACCGCAGAAACCCCAATTAAACATACTTCCTTCAGACCCGGAGAAATCTGGACGGACAACAACGGCGCGCACATCAACGCCCACGGCGGCGGCATCCTGTACGACAAGGGAACCTATTACTGGTACGGGGAACACAAGGTGGAGGGGGACGCGGGAAACTATGCCCAGGTGGGGGTTCACTGCTATTCCTCCAAAGACCTCTATAACTGGAAGGACGAAGGAATCGCCCTGAAGGTGGTGGAGGGGGACCATTCCCACCCCATCGCCAGGGGCTGCATCCTGGAACGCCCCAAAGTGGTTTACAACAAAAAGACCGGAAAGTACGTGATGTGGTTCCACCTGGAACTCAAGGGGAAAGGATATGGATCCGCTTACGCGGGGGTGGCAACGGCAGCAAAACCCACAGGGCCATTTAAGTTCCTGAAGGCCGGGCGAGTCAATCCGGGCAAATGGCCCCTGAACATGGATAAAAAGGACCAAACCATGGAGACATTCAAAGGGGTACCCGGCCTGACTTCCAGCGCACTGCCCGAAGGCGTACGTTCCGAGGATATGTTCAAGAAGGATTTTGAAAAAGGACAGATGAGCCGGGACATGACCATTTTTGTGGATGACGACGGCAAGGCCTACCACATTTATTCTTCTGAAGAAAATAGCACAACACACATTGCGGAGCTGACACCGGATTACACGGGGCATACGGGAAAATTCGTCCGGGCATTTCCCGGACGCTTCATGGAAGCTCCCGCCATCTTCAAACATAAAGGCAAATACTATTTCATCGCCTCCGGATGCACGGGCTGGGCTCCCAACGCCGCCCGCAGCGCCGTGGCCAAAAACATCGCCGGCCCATGGATGGAATTGAAAAATCCCTGCGTGGGGCCCAAGGCAGGCATCACGTTCGGCGGCCAGAGCACTTTCATCCTGCCCGTGCAGGGCAAGCCCGGAAAATTCATCTTCATGGCGGACATCTGGCGACCGCAAAATGCCATTGACGGCCGCTATATGTGGCTTCCCATCCAGTTTGACGGAGACCAGATCAAACTGGAATGGAAGGACGAATGGACGCTGAAAGACATGTAGTACGTTTACCTCCAATACATATGAAAATATTAACAGCCATCCTTTCCGCTAATCTGGCATGCTGCCTTTTCTCCGTTGCCGCAGCAGAAACCCCAATTAAACACACCTCCTTCAGACCCGGGGAAATCTGGACGGACAACAACGGCGCGCACATCAACGCCCACGGCGGCGGCATCCTGTACGACAAGGGAACCTATTACTGGTACGGGGAACACAAGGTGGAGGGGGACGCGGGAAACTATGCCCAGGTGGGGGTTCACTGCTATTCCTCCAAAGACCTCTATAACTGGAAGGACGAAGGAATCGCCCTGAAGGTGGTGGAGGGGGACCATTCCCACCCCATCGCCAAGGGCTGCATCCTGGAACGCCCCAAAGTGGTTTACAACAAAAAGACCGGAAAGTACGTGATGTGGTTCCACCTGGAACTCAAGGGGAAAGGATATGGATCCGCTTACGCGGGGGTGGCAACGGCAGCAAAACCCACAGGGCCATTCAAGTTCCTGAAAGCCGGGCGAGTCAACCCGGGCAAATGGCCCCTGAACATGGATAAAAAGGATCAGACGACCGAATTCACCAAGGAAATGCCCGACTACGTCCGCATCATCCGCAGGGACTATCCCGGCGGGCAGATGAGCCGGGACATGACCATTTTTGTGGACGACAATGGAAAAGCCTACCACATCTATTCCTCGGAAGGCAATATCACCCTTCACATCGCGGAGCTGACGCCGGATTACACGGGGCATACGGGAAAATATGTCCGGGCGTTCATCAACCGTTACATGGAAGCTCCTGCTATTTGCAAACACAAGGGCAAATACTATCTTATCGCTTCCGGATGCACGGGCTGGGCTCCCAACGCCGCCCGCAGCGCCGTGGCCAAAAACATCGCCGGCCCATGGATGGAATTGAAAAATCCCTGCGTGGGGCCCAAGGCAGGCATCACGTTCGGCGGCCAGAGCACTTTCATCCTGCCTGTACAGGGCAAACCCGGAAAATTCATCTTCATGGCGGACATCTGGCGGCCCAAAAACGCCATTGACGGCCGTTACCTGTGGCTGCCCATGAAATGGGAGGGTGACCAGATTATCCTGGAATGGAAGGATGAATGGACGCTGGATGACCTGTAAATTTATCTCCTTCCTTTTTATGCAGGATACGGTTTATTGCTTCCATCTCCTTGCCGGAAGGCAGAAGCGGAGCCTTCTGTATGCCTTGTGCTCCGCTCTCCTTGTTGCAGCAGTCTGGCTGCTTCATCCGGAATGGCCTTTCTGGGCGGGCTACATTGCCTGGGCACTCGCTTACGCGGCAACGCTGATTGTTCAACACACCATTCCCCTTCCCATCCGCTGCCCGCACTGCGGAAACGCCGGGCTTTATTCTGCTCCGCAAACTCCGGAAGAACAAAGAAGGCCGGATACAGGCATCATGCTGGAATGCCGGGGTTGCGGTTCCACCTTTTACACGGACGCCTATTTGCCCTGGCCGGGAAAAATTATCCGCCGGCGCCCCACTTGCCCGGAAGAATGGGAAGAAAAATCTGCCCGTAAACAAGCCGGGCCCGCTTCCTCCGGAGAGGAACGCAGGCCGGAAAGGTCTTTCGTCAACGGAGGAAAAATCTAACGGGCTTTTTTGGAAGCCATCACGTAATTCCTCATGCGCTGGTCTGCGGGGGTGGTGGGGCGCACGCTGGTAACCCAATTGCCGTCCTTATCCTTCTTTTTGATTTCCGTTCTGTCGCGGTACAATTTCGCGGAGAAATCGCTGGAATCAAGAACAACCGGCCCCGGACCTGTCGTGACAATGGGAGTGGGAGGAACCTCCGCAACCACCGTCATTGGAGCGGCAAGGGAATTATACCAGTACACCAGTTCCTGCTGGCCGACAGGATCGTCCGGATAAGGAGCATAAGCTCCGTTATTGGTGGAAACCTTTACATAGGCCGGTTCCGGAAATGTGGTCTGATAGGAAGAGGGGGAACAGGCCCCCAACAACAAAAGGCCGGCTCCGCCGGCAATAATCATGGAATGCAGTTTCATATAGGCATTGGACTCTCTTCCGCCACCTGCCGTTCAGAGGATGTACGGTTCCGGAATATTACGGGCACCCGCGCGTCTTGCACTTGAGCGCCATTCCCAGCGCCGTACGCCATCATGCGGAGGAAAGGAGCTTGCCGTCCCCCCGGCGGCATGGTTGAATATTATTTCCTCTCCATGATTACGGATTTCCGGCTGAAAGTGTTTGAAACCGTCGCACGGCGCCTGAATTTTACGCGCGCGGCGGAAGAACTGTTCATCACGCAGCCGGCCGTCACCCGGCATATCAAGGAACTGGAACGTCTGCTGGATGCCCGTCTGTTCAAAAGGGAGGGACGAGGGATTGCCCTGACGGCGGAAGGCGTGCGCCTGCTGGCCCATTCCCGCCGCATCCTCAAGGAATACGAAACGCTGGCTGAAGAAATATCCTTTGGCCGCAATTCCCCTGTTTCCGGCGAATTGAGCCTGGGAGCCAGCTCCACCATGTCCCAGTATGTGCTGCCTCCGCTGCTGGCCCTGTTCAACCGCCATTACCCGGAAATACGCATATGGCTGAAAAGCGGCAATACGGAGGAAATAGAACAGGCCGTCCAGGATGAATCCGTGCAGCTTGGCATCGTGGAAGGCACGGCAACGCGCGCGAACCTGCATTACCAGCCATTTATGGAGGACGAAATTATTCTGGCAGGAGGCATGCAGGCCGCCGTGCCCAGTGAAGGGCTTTCCCTCCCGCAACTCTCCCATGTGCCCCTGATCATGCGTGAACCGGGGTCCGGCACGCGTCGGGTGGTGGAGGAAGCGCTGAAAAAACACGGGATCTCCGTTTCCGGCCTCCATGTTCTGATGATGCTGGGCAATACGGAAAGCATCAAAATGTATCTGGAGCATTCTCCGGCGTGCTCTTTTCTCTCCTCCCTTGCTGTCCGGGGAGAATTCAAACGCGGAAGTTTGAAGAAAATACATCTTCGCCACCTGGAAATTCGCCGCACCTTCCACTTCGTCTCAGGACATGGAGACCACAGCAGAATCAATGAACTGTTCATCAAGTTCTGCCGATATTATTATAACAAAATTTAATTGGCTATAACAATTTTTAATTAGATTTTATAATGGCTGCATCGTATATTATTCCGCAGCCAATTCGGTACGCTCCCGGCCAGATACAACGGGCAGCCGCAACCATCATTTACCGACCATGTCTCCCAAACATCTAGCCAATCCCCTCCACGGCATCCTGCTTATTGTTCTGTTTTCCTTTTCCGCTTTTTACATTGCTGATTTTGAATGGGTGAAACATCTTTCCCTCAGCCCGCTGATCGTCGGCATCGTGCTGGGAATGCTTTACGCCAACAGCCTGCGCAACCACCTTCCGGAAACATGGGTTCCCGGCATTCAGTTCTGCACCAAGCAGGTTTTGAGAACAGGCATTGTCCTGTACGGATTCAAACTGACTTTTCAAAGTGTCATCGACATCGGCGGCTCCGCCCTGGCGCTCGACCTTATTGTGGTCACTCTCACCATTCTTCTGGGAGCCGGGCTGGGGCGCCTGCTGAAAATGGACAGGGACACGGCCCTGCTGACCTCCATCGGCAGTTCCATTTGCGGGGCAGCAGCCGTTCTGGGGGCGGAACCCGTCGTCAAAAGCAAACCTTACAAAGCCGCTGTGGCCGTTTCCACCGTGGTCATCTTCGGCACGCTCTCCATGTTTCTGTATCCAGCCCTGCACCGGGCCGGAATACTGGATCTGACGCCGGAACAAATGGGGCTTTTTACCGGAGCCACCCTTCATGAAGTGGCGCATGTGGTGGGCGCCGGCAACGCCATGGGGCAAGCTATTTCCGATCCGGCCATTATCGTCAAAATGATCCGGGTAATGATGCTGGCCCCGGTGCTGGTCGTCCTGAGCATTGTCCTGGCCCGGAGGGACCCCTCTTCCGGAGCAAACGGGGAAAAACGGAAAATTACCATTCCCTGGTTCGCCTTCCTGTTCCTTGCCGTCATTGGCTTTAATTCCCTGCACCTGCTGCCTGCCGGACTTGTGGACGCCATAAACACCCTGGATACATTCCTGCTGACCATGGCGATGACGGCCCTGGGCGCGGAATCCAGCTTTGAGAAGTTTAAAAAAGCCGGAGCGCGGCCTTTCCTGCTTGCAGGCTTCCTGTATATCTGGCTTTTCTTCGGAGGTTACTGGCTGGTCAAGCTGATCAGCCTCTAAATTCTAAAAACATTCCTCCTGCGGAAAGAGGGCAAGGCCTACGCCCTGCCTTTCCGAACAGGAGAAAAAAGCCGTTTCACCGGCAGAACGTGAGAACCGTTTCAGCACAGGTTCACCGCCTCGTTCCATCCTGATTTCCTGCCAGAAAATCCGGTTGAAAAGGATCACCGGAGAAACCATGCCGGCATGGGATGACGGAACATGCGGAGCGCCGCATCCTGCCCGCATTACTCCCTACTGGCCACCTGTGCCGCCCAATACAGACATCCTCTCTTTGCTTTCTCCGCTACTGCGGCAGGTTTTCCCGGTAAGGCTCAATAAAAATTCATAGTCAAACCGTTTGGAGACGCTATAGTATGCGTACCCAGTTCTTAAAAACAAATGGCAACCAAATTATTCATTCCCGGACCCACTGAAGTAGCACCTGAAGTACTTGCCGCCATGAGCGGCCCAATGATGGGACACCGATCCAAAGCGGCCTCCGCCCTGCAGCGCCGCATTTCCAACAATCTGCGCCGCATCCTGCTGACGGAACAGGAAATTCTGCTTTCCACTTCCTCCGGTACGGGCCTGATGGAAGGCGCCGTGCGTTCCTGCACCGCCAAACGCGCCGCCATTTTTTCCGTGGGCGCCTTCGGCGACAAATGGTACAAGATCGCTACGGGCAACGGCGTGCCCTCCGATATTTTCAAGAGCGAACTGGGGCAGCCCACTACCCCGGAAATGGTGGACGCCGCCCTCTCCACCGGCAAATACGACACCATTTGCATCACGCACAATGAGACGTCCACCGGCATCCAGAACCCGGTGGAGGAAATTGCGGAAGTGCTTAAAAAATACCCGGATGTCGTGTGGTGCATGGACGCCGTGAGTTCCGCCGCCGGCTCCCGGATTGAAACGGACAAGCTGGGCGTGGACGTACTGGTGACCTCCACCCAGAAGGCGCTTGCCCTGCCTCCCGGCATGGCTGTCTGCACGCTATCCCAAAAAGCGTACGAACGCACCGCCTCCGTTCCCAACCGCGGCTGCTACTTTGACCTGCGTTCCATTTACGACACCATCCAGAAGAAGGACTACCAGTACACGAACACTCCCTGCATCTCCATCATGTACGCCATGGACCTCCAGCTCCAGCGCATCATGCAGGAAGGTGTGGAAAACCGCTTTGCGCGTCATGAAGCCATGGCCGAATTCGTGCGTTCCTGGGCGGATGAATATTTCAGCGTCTTTGCCAACCGGGACCACCTTTCCTGCACCCTGACGGTGATCAGCAACACGAGGGACATTGACATCGCCTCCCTGAACAACTCCCTGATCGAACGCGGCATGCAGCTCGGCAACGGTTACGGGGACTTGAAGAACAAAACGTTCCGCATTGCCCACATGGGCGAGCTGACGATGAATGACATGCGCTCCATCACGTCCAGCATCGTGGATATCCTGAAGCTCAAATAAGCGAGGCCCCTGCCCTCTTTTCCGGCTCCGTCCGGAAAAGAGGGCGGAACGCCTCCGCCGGAACATGAACGGAACAATCGCCGGGAACAGGATACATCGCGGATATCCCGGAACTTGTTCATCTTTGATCTTTTCCGCATCCCGGCGGCATTCGTCATCGTCCAAGCTTTCAATCAGGCACGGTCTTTCCGGGACAACCCGTTCTTTCAGGACTCCATTTCACGTTATTTGCTGCTGTTCATTGCGGCATGCATTTTGGCCGGGCTTGTTTCCAGCATTCGTGCGCTATATCATCCTTCCCATTACTGACTTTCCGAACTCTTCCTTCCATGTCCACTCTCCATCCCTTCCCCGCCCTGCGTCCTCCTCGGGAACTGGCCGCGCGGGTCTCCTCCCTCCCCTATGATGTCATGAACCACCGGGAAGCCGAGGAAATGGCCGCCGGAAATGACGCCTCTTTCCTCCATATCTGCCGTTCCGACATCGACACGAGCGAAGCTGCCATCCATGCCCCGGAAACCTACGCCAAGGCCAGGGAAAACCTGGAAAGGTTTGTCCGCGAAGGGTACCTCTTCCGGGATGAACGGCCGTCTTTCTACATCTACCGACAAATCATGTGGGGGCGCGTACAGACGGGCATCGTCGGCTGCGCCTCCGTGGATGAATATGCCAGCGGCGCCATTAAAAAGCACGAACTGACCCGCAGGGAAAAGGAACTTGACCGGATTGAGCATTTTGACGCCTGCTCCGCTCAGACGGAACCGGTATTCCTGGCCTACCGCAAACATGAAGGTCTTTCCGCCATCATCCGGGAATGGATTAAATTCCACAAACCCGAATATGATTTTACCACGGAGGACGGCGTCACCCATATCCTGTGGCCCGTTTCCGAGCCCGGCACGGTGGAAGACATCCGCAAAAGCTTTGAGGAAGTGGACGCCCTTTACATTGCGGACGGGCACCACCGCACGGCTTCCAGCGCTGCCGTTTCCGCCAGGCGCCGCCAGAAACACCCGGACTACACGGGGCAGGAAGAATTCAACTACCTGATGGCTGTCGTCTTTTGTGATGAAGACCTTTTCATCATGGACTACAACCGCGTCATACGCGACCTGAACGGCCTGACTGAAGAGGAATTCATGGAAAAACTCCGTACCTCCTTTGACATAAATCCTGTGGATACCATTCCCGGAGAAGGCTACGCCCCCCGCGCCAAGCATGAGTTCGGCATGTATCTGAATGGACGCTGGTATTCCGCCACGGCCAAACCGGGAACCTTCCCGGTCGGCCATCCCATCGAAAGCCTGGACTGCGCCATCCTCCAGGCGAATGTGCTGGCTCCCATTCTGGGCATTGACGATCCACGCACGAGCGACCGCATCGACTTCGTAGGAGGAATCCGCGGTCTGGGAGAACTGGAACGCCGCTGTTCCGGGGAAATGGCGCTGGCTTTCTCCCTGTATCCCGTCACCATGGCCGACCTTTTCCGCGTAGCGGACGCCGGAGAAATCATGCCTCCCAAATCCACCTGGTTTGAACCCAAGCTGCGCAGCGGGCTTTTTATCCATACCATTGAACAATAATCTTTTCCACCGTACCAACATGAACAAGGTCCTTATTCCTACCAAACTCTCCGACGTAGCGGCCAACACGCTTAAAACGGCCGGCTATGAAGTCATCCAGGACGCTGATACGCCTCTGGAAAAACAGGTAGCCGCCCATCCGGATGCCGTGGCTCTGATCGTCCGCAGCGAAAAAGTCACTCCGGAAATCATGGACGCCCTTCCTTCCCTGAAGCTGGTCGTCCGCGCCGGAGCCGGTTACGACAACATTGACATTGTGTACGCCCGCAAAAAAAACGTGGACGTCATGAATACCCCCGGGGCCAACTCCAATGCTGTGGCGGAAGAAGTCATGGCCATGATTCTGGCCTACTACCGCCACATCGTCCAGGCGGACGCCACCACCCGGGAAGGCCTGTGGGAAAAGAAAAAATACATGGGCAGCGAGCTGACCAAAAAGACGGTGGGCATCATCGGCCTGGGCAACATCGGCCGCAACCTCGTCAAGCGTCTGCAGGGATTTGAACCCATTCTGCTGGGCTACGATCACTTTCTGGCACGCCAGCGCGCCCTGAACATCGGCGTCACCCCTACCAGCATTGAAGATATTTTCTCCCAGTGCGACATTATTACCCTGCACGTTCCGGGCGGCCCCTCCACCCACCACATGGTGAACGCGGAGCTCATTGGAAAAATGAAAGACGGAGCAGTACTCATCAACTGCTCCCGCTACGGCGTGGTGGATGAAGAAGCGCTGGCCGCCGCCAAGGCCGCAGGCAAAAACATCGGCTACCTGACGGACGTACATCCCAAGGACGCGCCCGGAGAGAAGCCTTCCGCCCCCATTGCGGATTTGATTCTTCCCCACCTGGGAGCCAACACCCGGGAGGCCAATACGAAAGCGGCCAAACGCGCCGCAGAACAGATGATCGCCTACTTTTCCGACGGCGACACCTCCTGCGTGGTGAACGGGGAATCCCCCAGCGGCCTCAATCCGGCCCATCTTCAACTGGCGTTTCTGCTCGCCTCCCTGGCGCGCAAGGCCGGCGGCAACAAGCCCATCCGCCGCGTGGAATGCACTTTTTACGGCAACCTGCGCATTTTCCGCAAATGGTTTACGGCCCCCATTCTGGAAGGCCTTCTGCCGCATGCGGAAAAAGGGCTCATGCCTGCCGCCGCGGAAGAATCCCTGCGGGAGCACGGCATCGTTTTCAAAGCGAGGGAACCCAAAGACGACAAACCTTATGAAGATTCCATCACGCTGGACGTGGCCATGGAAGAGGAAGAGGAATATTTCCACACCAGCGTGCGCGGCGTGGTGACGGAAGGCATCCCCATGGTCTCCCGCCTGAACAATTTCAACGGATTGTACGCGGACCTGCGCGGCACGACATTATGCCTGCGCTACAAGGACCGCCCGGGTATTATCGCCCTCATCGGCTCCGCCCTGTCTTCCAATGGAATCAACATTGACAACATCGCCGCCCCGGCCGACCACGCCACCAGGGAGGCCCTGACCGTGATTAAGACCAACCAGCCGGTTTCCGATGAACTGCTGGATAAAATCGCGAAAGAGATAGATGCCATCTCTGCGTTTTCCCTGAATCTTTAACAGGGAAAGACGCATTTCCGGAAACCTGCTTTTCAGACCGCCCGCTTCCTTCATCTCCGGAGGGAAGCGGGCGGTTCTTATTTCTGCCATGTTGACAAGGCTTACCCATTTTTATATCATTGACTGAATCGTCGGAACATATCCATGCGCTACGTACTGCTTCTCCTTACCTTGTTAACCGCCGGATTTTCCGTCTGGTACTATCAAAACCGCATTTCCCCGGAAGGAAAGGAACTGGCCGCCCAAAAAACAACATTGGAACAGGAGGCCGCAATATTGGAAAAAGCCGTTATCCAATCCCGAAAGAAGCTGGATGATGCCCAGGATGCCACCCGGGCGGCGGAAGAAGACATAGAGAGATTCCAGCAAGCTTATCTCCAACAAAAAAGGCAACAGCATCAGGAAATCCAGGATTCCGCCTACCAAAAAAGCGTGGCGGACCAGCAGGAAGAAGTGAAGGAACACGACCAAAAGATTGACCGGCTGCGCCGCCGCATGAAAAGGCAAAGGGAAAGCACCAAATCCGCCAGGGAGGAACTGCTCCGGAAAAAGGAGGGAATGAGAACCCAGCTTGACAGGCTGACCGATCAGCAGAGGAGCATTCAGGCGGAACTGGAACAGGCGGAACGCGAACTGGCCCAAAAACGGGAAGAGGCCAAAAGCAGGAAGAAATTGTCCGGGATTGCCCCTCAGAAGGGAAATATTTCCGAACTTCAGACACAGATGAACCTTATCCGCCAGAAAACCGCAGCTGCTAAGGAAAAAATGAAAGCCGTAGATGCGGCGCTGGAAACTCTGGAAGAAAAGTCTGGCAAACAGGAACGCCTGATGCAGAAGGCGGAGGAGAAACTCACCCAACAGAAAAACAAGGTTCTGGCCGACGATGACCGGGACGAATCCGCTGTCCCGGAACCGGGCGATGAAGACTTGCTGGCGTCTGCCGAATACAGGGAGCTGTCCAGAGATGTACGGAAAACTCTGGAACAGGCCCGTAAAAAAGAAGAACAGGCATCCCGGGCCTATGACGAAGCCCGCGCGGCCATGCGGAAAGTCTCCAGGGAAGAAGTGAAAAAGCTGGCAAAGAAGGAAAAAGACCATGCCTCCTTTCAGAAGCTGTTCACGGGTGCAGCCTCCGTCGCGGGATTTATCCTGCTCCTGTTCACGGGTGCGGCCTTCCGCAGCAGCAACAGTTGAACGTCTGCCGGAAAATGAAATGCACGGAGAACAAGGAAGCACCCGCCTGCCCTCAGGGAGTCGTTGACGGACGGCAGGGATATGATAGTCTCAGGCCAGCCTGATCATGCTCACACTGGCCCAGATTCACGGACAACCGGAAATTTTCCATTCCATTCAGGGGGAAGGAGTCTCCCAGGGAACACCCTGCGTTTTCCTGCGTCTGGCAGGCTGCAATCTGGCCTGTTCCTGGTGTGATACGGCGTATTCCTGGAACGGAACGGTTCCCGGAGTGCGCCTCGCGCCTGAAAAGGCGGCTGAACTGGTGCTCCATTATCCATGCCGCCGCCTGGTCCTGACCGGAGGGGAGCCGCTCATTCAGCAAAAGGCGCTTCCCGCCCTGCTGCGCCTGTTGCCGGATCATGCCGTGGAAATGGAAACCAACGGCACCATCATGCCGGATACGGAACTGCTGAAACGCGTCACGCAATTCAACGTATCTCCCAAACTCCCCCATTCAGGCAATAACGACGTTAAGACTTGGAAACCGGATATCCTGCGCTGTCTGGCGGGTACGGAGAAAGCCTGGTTCAAATTCGTCGTGGCGTGCGAGGACGATGTCAGGGCCGTTCTGCAGCGGGCTTCCGAAGCGGACATTCCCCCGGAACGAATTCTGATCATGCCCCTGGCCTCCACACGGGATGAGTTGAACGCCATGCGTCCGCAGGCGGTGGAATGGTGTCTCCGCTACGGTCTTCGTTTTTCAGACCGTCTGCATATCGCCATCTGGAACAGCAAAAAAGGCGTTTAAGCACGCTCCTGACTCATCAGGAAAGACAAATGCTTCCCGCTTTTCCGGCCGGAATTCCGCAAGCCTCCAAGGCTCTGCGCCATCGGGAAACCTACGCTTTCTGTTTCAAATCCAGCAGCATCTGGGTATTGCTGGGGTATTTGTTCAGGAAAAACAGGAACCGTTCCATGGCTTCTACGGGTTTATGCCCGGCTAAAGCGCGGCGGATCAGATTCATCTTGTACAGCCATGCTTCCGGCATAATGAGCTCTTCCCTCCGCGTCCCCGATTTCAGAATGTCCACGGCCGGGAAGATATATTGCTCCGCAATGCGGCGGTTCAGCACAAGTTCCATATTGCCCGTCCCCTTGAATTCCTGGAAAATCAGGTCATCCATGCGGCTGTTGGTTTCCACCAGGGCGGTGGCAATGATAGTCAGGGAACCGGCCTGGCGCGTATTGCGGGCGGCGGCAAAAAGGCGCCGGGGCATTTCCAGAGCGCGGGCATCAATGCCGCCGGACATCGTGCGGCCGCTTCCCTTGTCAGCGTTATTGTAGGCGCGGGCCAGGCGAGTAATGGAATCCATCAGCAGGAAAACATGCTGCCCCGCCTCTACAAGCCGTTTGGCGCGTTCAATGCAAAGTTCCGCCATGCGGCAGTGATCGCGCACCCTTCCATCATTGGAAGAAGCGTATACTTCAGCTCCGGGGAGGGAACGTTTAAACTCCGTCACTTCTTCCGGACGCTCGTCTACCAGAAGCACCATCAGGTGAATGGAATCCCTGTAATTCTCCAGAATGGCTTCCGCCATGTGCTGAAGCAGCGTCGTCTTCCCTGCGCGGGGCGGAGAGACAATCAGGCCGCGCTGGCCGCGCCCGATTGGAGCAATCAGATCCAATGTGCGGGTGGTGTAACGCTCCGGCCGGGTTTCAAAAGAAATGCGCTTATTAGGATTGACCGCCTTGAGCTCTTCAAAGTGCGGGTTCTTGCGCGCTCTCTCCGGAGCAACCCCGTTAACGGAGGCAATTTCCGTCAGAAGAATGCCGCGGTCATGACGGCAGGCCTGCCCATGCACCCACACGGCAGGACGCAGACCGAACCTGCGGATCATATCCTGCGGCACATAAACGGCTTCCGCAAAAGCGTCAAAATCATTATCCGGCTTCCTTAAAAAGCCGAACCCCTTATTCGTAATTTCCAGCAACCCGTCCACCGGTTCCGGCGGCGCCAGTTCACGGGGGGCGCTGTTCTGTGGGGTTCCGCCCTCCTGATTATTATTCCAGCGGTTTTTAACCCGGTCATTGCCGTTTCTGCCATTGCGGCCATCCTGGCGGTTATTCCGGTTTTTGTTGAAACGGTCGTTGTTATTCCGGCGGTTCTGCCTGTCAAAACGCTGCCTTTGCGACTCATTTGTCCGACGCGGCTCCCGGGCGGCATCTTCGGAAAAATCCGCCGCACCTTCCTGCACCACCTTGATGGACGGAACGGAAGCATCCGCCTCCGGCTCCTGTTCCCTCGGTTTCCTCACAAATCTCTGGCGAATAACCTTCGGCCTGCCTTCTGCGGGCTGCTCCGGAACAGAATCGGAAGAATCGGAAGCCGGCTCGGCAGGCGCCGCATGAACGGCAATTTCCGCCTCAGGGCCGGCTGAATCACCGTTCTCCGGAGCAACAGCCTTGGCAGCACGCCTGCGCACCGGCTTGACGGCGGCTTCCGTTCCGGAGACAATCGCAGAGCCGTCAGTTTCCGGAACCTCCTCCACAGGCTTCTTGCGCGGGCGTCCGCGCCGGGGCCTGGCAGGAACATCCTGCGCTTCTTCCACCGGGATTTCAGCACTGCTCTTACGGGAAGTCTTCTTCCCCGGCACATCGACACTTTCCATCCCATCATCCGCCAATTCAGCAACCTTCTTCCTTATCGTCCGCTTGCGGGGCGCCGGGGAAGAATCCTGTTCCGTCCCGGGCACTTCCGCAGCAGTCTGGGGCTTTACCGGAGCTTCCGCCGCAGACTTGGTTTTGCGGATAATACGTTTTTTGGGCGCCGGCTCCGGAGAAACCTGTTCCGGAGTCAAATCTGGGGGGGTATCAGACATGGAAAAGAAAATTGAACTGCAACAACAGGCGTCTCCTGAAGGACAACAGCGTTAACCAAGCTGCTCAAGGATTTCTTCCGCCACATCGAAATTGGAGAAGACGTTCAGCGCGTCATCATAGTCGTCCAGCGCTTCATACAGGCGCAGGGCGGCCTTTGCCGTTTCCAGATCATTAATCACGGAAGCATTCTGCGCCACGGAAATCAGCTTCATGGAAATTACCGTATGTCCGGCTTCACGCAGGGCGGCGCACACGTTGTTCAACTCCGTTGGGCTCGTAACAAACACCCATTCATTGTCGGAATCCCCCTGTTCCACATCATCCGCGCCGCATTCCAGCGCCAGATCCATGGCGGAATCCTCCGTAAGACCTTCCGCCATGATGCGGGCCTCTCCCTTGCGTTCAAACTGGTAAGCCACGGAACCGGGCGTACCGATGCTGCCTCCGTTTTTGGTGAACAGGGTACGCAGCTCGGAAGCGGAACGGTTTGTGTTGTCCGTCGCCACTTCAATCAGGAAAGCCGTGCCTGAGGGGCCGTAGCCTTCATAGGTAATCTCCTGGATGGTAGCTCCTCCCAGTTCCCCGGTGCCTTTTTTGATGGCGCGTTCAATATTTTCCTTGGGGGTGGACACGGCCTTGGCTCCGTCAATGGCGGCGCGCAGGCGCGGATTCAGATCAGGATCTCCGCCGCCGCTTTTGGCGGCCAGCATGATTTCATGGGCAAAGCGGGCAAAAACCTTGCCCTTCTTGGCGTCTTCCTTAGCCTTAACGTACTTGATCTTAGACCATTTATTATGTCCTGACATAGAATTGGGAATAATAGTAAGTGTAGGTGAAAAGAGACAAACTAACAAGTGGAACTGTTCTGCAACCCGGGGAACACATTGTCATTTGCAAATACCACGCAGGAAGGGAATCAGGGTGCGGCCATCCGTAAATATATTACAGGTACCGGATACTCTGCCGGGGAACACGCCGCGCACCTTCAGGAGCTCCGGCTACCTCTTGGCAGTCACTCTCAACACACGCAAAATAACGTATTCCCCAGCATTGGCAATACTTTTTTAGGTCACGGCAACCGGCTGCTTTCAGAGTTATCTTCTACCGCCTTCAATTAATTTTTAATATATTTTGATTATTTAAAATAATAAATACTGTTTCTTTAATAGTGAAAATAAAAAAATATATCCGCACAGCAGGCTCCTGTTACGCATCCAGCCCTGATGGTGCAGGGGGTGATTCCGTCATGGGCCAAAGCCTGAGTTCTAACGCCGCCTCTGTTATCATTGACTAAGAAAGGGAGGCGGGCTTAGATATGCCCTTCTTTCTTTTTCCCTGTCTTATGGAACAAGCAGCGCACCAGGAAAAATCACATGCGGCCCTTTCCTCCGTCCTGTGGTCCGCCTTTTTAACGGTCATCAAGCTCTGGGCCGGCATTGTAACCGGCAGCCTCGGCATCATTTCCGAAGCCCTGCACAGCGGGCTGGACCTGATGGCTGCGGCCATGACTTTTTACGCCGTAAAAGTGGCGTCCCGCCCTGCGGACGAAAGCCACCCCTACGGGCACGAAAAGGTGGAGAATCTTTCCGCCCTGGCGGAAACAGCCCTCCTTTTAGTTACCTGCGCCTGGATTGTCTGGGAGGCTGTGGACCGTCTGTTCTACAATGAGGCGGAGATTACCCTCACCTGGTGGGCTTTTGCCGTAGTGGCCGTCTCCCTGCTGGTAGATGTGAACCGTTCCGCCATGCTCCGCCGGATAGCCAAAAAGCACAAAAGCCAGGCCCTGGAAGCGGATGCACTTCACTTTACCACGGATATCTGGTCTTCCGCAGTCGTGCTCCTGGGTCTTTTCTGCATCTGGCTGGCCCATCTGGTCCCTGCGGAATCAGCCTGGCACGGCCTCCTGGAGAGGGCGGATGCCATTGCGGCCCTGTTTGTGGCGGCTCTGGTTTGTTCCGTGGCTTTCGGCCTTGCCAAACGTTCCATCCACGCCCTGATGGACGGCGGTTCTTCCTCCCTGACGCGGCAGGTGCTGGACGCCATGAAAAAGAATGCCCCGGATTATCCGGTCAAACGCATCCGCCTGCGTGACGGAGGCTCGCGCATCTTTGTAGAGCTGGATGTGGAAGCGCCTGCGGAACTGCACGTGGATGACGCCCATGATGTGGCGGAATCCATTGAAGGCATTGTAAAGCATGAATTGCCGGAAGCGGACGTCATCGTCCATATCGAACCGGCGCGGGAGAATCTTTCCAATATGGAGCCGGACATGATTATCCACCGGCTGGCCTTGCGCCACCATGTCCGCATTCACGGTTTTTATGCAGGCCACGGCAAACAGGCCCCCTGTTATTTCATGGATGTGGAAATTCCGGCGGATTGGCCCCTGGAACGCGGCTACCATGTGGTGGAGGCTTTCAGGGATTCCATTCTGCATGAACTCAAGCCGGAAAAGGTAATTTGCCGCATTGAACCGGATTGCCGCGACATGGAAACAGGCGCCATTGCGGAACAGGTTTCTCCGGAAGAAGTGCGCCTGAAGGTAAATCTCATTCTCCAGCAGCACAGAAACATCCGCAAGATCCTCAAGCTGGACCTGACCAGGGAGGCCAATTTCCCAACCTTGACCTGCGTGTGTTCCGTGGACGCCTCCCTGACTATCCGGGAATGCCACCAGATCGCCTCGCAGCTGGAAAACCAGATAGAAAACGCACTACACCACCTAGGGCGCGTTACCGTCATTCTTAAACCGTCCAAGCAGAACAGAAATTGAATGACTGTTGCCGGATTCCCGTAAAAACATGTTCCGAATCCGGGAAGGAGAAACGGTTTCCATTCCGGGCATGGGAACCTCCGCCCGGACAAAGCGGAGCCAACGATTATGAATGGCCCGCAACGGAAACTCCGGGCATTTCCCTGTCCAGCTCCGCGCGAATGCGCTGGCGCTCGGAAACGATCTGTTCGTCGTCCGCACCGCCTTCCCGCAGGAAATATTCCGCCATGGACAGGGCTACTTCCGATTCCGAGGAAAAAACCTGGGAAGCGCCGGCTTCCTTCAGTATATCCACGTCCCTCATGTACTTGGTGTGAATCATCACGTCAATATGAGGGTTAAGCTCCAGAGCCACGCCTACTATCTCCTTGGCGTCCGGAATGGAAGCGGAGAGAATCAGGCTTTCCGCATATTCAATGCCCGCATGGCGCAGAATTTCCCGCTGGCTGGCATCCCCGTAAACAATATCCCCTCCCTGCTCCCGTATAGCGGTAACCGTGTCTATGTTCATTTCCACGATGATGACTTCCACCCCGTTGTCATTCAATATCCTCTTAAGAATGCGCCCCGTGGGGCCAAACCCTACCAATACCACGCGCCGCGCATCCGGAGCGGGCAAGGCCATGCTGTTCACGCCCCCCGGGTCCGCAAGCCCTATGCCGCGTTTTTGCAGCCATTTGACTGCAGGTCCAATCTGCCGATACAGGATGGGATTTAAGGAAATGGAGACGACAGCCGCCAGAATGATGGCCTGATTGGCATCCGGAGGCAGGATGTTGTACATGAGACCTATTCCGGCGAGAATGAAAGAAAATTCACCCACTTGAGCCAAGGCCACGGATACGCTCAGCGCCAGCGGCACCGGCCGCCTCAGGCAACGAACAACCACATAAGCCGCCAGCGGCTTGCCGATCATCACCACCCCCAGCGTTGCCAGGGCCAGAGGCCAGCAATCCCCCACGGACATCGGGTCAAACATCATCCCCACGGAAACGAAGAAGAGAACCGCAAAAGCATCCCTCATCAACATGGCTTCCGCCGCCGCGCGCGCGCAGAAGTCCGACTGGCCTACAACCATCCCCGCCAAAAACGCCCCCAAAACCATGGAAGCGCCAAAGAATTCCGCGGAGCACACCGCCACGCCCAGCGCAATGACCAGCACAGCCAGCGTAAACAAGTCACGCGCGCCCGTTCGGGCCACGTACCGCAGCACCAGCGGAATGACTTTTTTCCCGGCAAACAGCGTCAGGGCCACCAGCAGGGCCAGCTTGACGAACATCCAGCCAAGCTCGGAAAGAATGCCGCCCCAGTCTCCGGCGCCGCTCTGGCGCGCTTCCATCACGGCGGGGATGAGAACCAGCAGCAGAATGGTAAACAGGTCTTCCACTACCAGCCATCCCAGGGCCACATGGCCGCCGGGCGTATGGAGGTTCTGGTTGTCTTCCAGCACCCGCGTCAGCACTACGGTACTCGCCACGGAAATCGCCATGCCAAAAACCAGTCCAGAAATCGCGGACCATCCGAACATCCACCCGACCAGCACCCCCAGCACGGTAGCCACGGATATCTGCACAACGGCTCCCGGCACGGCCACTTTTTGCACGGCAATCAAATCCTTCAAATGGAAATGGAGCCCCACCCCGAACATCAGCAGGATAACGCCCAGCTCCGCGAATTGTTCCACCGTATGGGAATCCGCAACAAATCCCGGCGAGTACGGCCCTACCGCCACCCCGGCCAGCAGGTAGCCCACCAGCGGGGATAAATGCAGTTTTCTGGCAATAAGGCCGAAAAGAAGGGCAGCGGCCAATCCGCCGACAAAAGTGAGAATAAGGCTGAAATCGTGATCCATACGCGCGTGACAGGGATAAGGGGTATTCTTGACCGCCAAGTCGTTTTTACGCTATCGCGTTTTATTTTCCCTCACAAGAACGCATTGCGCCGCATGGAAATGCAGTCGCACTTTTTGCATGAAAAATGGCCCCGGCAAATTTTCATCATATCCTATTTGCGACCGCTCCTAATTTAATTTTCCCATACGGGATTCCTATCAAACGTGTTAGTAAAATTCGTCCTGTTCATTCCCGGGAAGCTGCCGGGTCATTGTCCCGCACTGGCGGTCGGACAAATGCCCATACATCACCATCGGCAATTTTTACATCCTGCTGCCGGACAACGGAAATAATCCGCCGGCCCGGAAAATCCAAAGCAGGAACGCCCGCCGGGCAGACACTTTCGTTTTCAGGCTCTTCCATACTCCATGCCCATACCCCTGAACTTGGAAAAATTGATAAAATACCCCCAATTCCATTTGAATTTCCAGGAAATTAATTTATTTTATATTGGAAATAATTGATTTTTTCAAATCTATGACTGAAGATGCCATATTCAAGGAACAGTGGAACCTTCTTAAGAAGGAGATGGCAATGGGAGACGCTCATCTCCAGCAAAGGCTGGAACAGTTCATTTTCCGGCAATACGGCCGGGCGGTTCTGACGCATTACATTAAAGCCCTTTCCGTCCTGGAGCTCAGCCGCCATTTCTACCTGCGGTTCCGCAGGAGGAGCCGTGCCGTAACGGAACCCATTCTCTACTGGACCGTGCTTGCGGAAACAACCATCCACATGACGCTGGAGGGAGTAAAAGACATGCACCCCTTCATCTCCCTGCCGGCACGTGCCGGCGCAACCTTCCAGCTTGACATGTTAAAAGACTGCTACCTTCTTTATTTGAGGGACCGGGGATATCCCTGCTGGCCCAGGGCCTCCCGCAGAAGCTGCATCATCCGGAACAAATGGAACGCTCCGGAACTGGAAGCCGCCTATTTCCTCCGGTTGTGCCAGAACAGCACGGACCGTCATTATGCCAACGTGATGAATATCCTGCTGGAAGAAATACTGCACATGCTGATTACCCTCCGCCAACTCAGGAACCACGGAAAAAACCTGCTGGAACTCAGAAGAAGCCGGAACTCCAATTCTTCCCCGGGCGGCGTTCCGCCGCCGTCCCTCCGCCCGCAGCACCCTCCGGAAGACAGTCTTTAAAACCATCCGCGCTTTTTCCAAAGGATACTTGAAAAAACCGCCGGGACCTTACAAAATCAACATGCAGTCTCCATAGGAGAAAAATCTGTACCGTTCCCGGATGGCTTCCAGATAGGCTTTCATGACCAGCTCCCTGCCCGCAAAGGCGCTGACAAGCATCAGCAGCGTGCTCTGCGGCAAATGGAAATTCGTGATCAGGGCGTCCACCACCTTGTAGTTGTAGGGAGGATAAATGAAGATGTTCGTTGAACCGGAACACTCCCTCAACGGCAGACCTTCCGCCGTTGCCACATGTTCCAGCACCCGCACGCTGGTGGTGCCCACGGCAATAACCCTTCTGGCGTTATTGACTGCCCGGGCAGCGGCTTCAGGAAGAAAAAAATGCTCCGTATGCATCTGATGGTCTTCTATCCTGTCCGCCTTGACGGGACGGAATGTTCCTACCCCCACGTGCAGGGTTAGAAAATCGTGGGGGACGGATGCCAGCAGCTCCGGCGTAAAATGCAGCCCGGCCGTAGGAGCGGCAATGGCCCCTTCATGCCTGGCGTAAACGGTCTGGTAACGCTCCCTGTCGGATGGGTCGCTTTCCCGGTTCATATAGTGGGGAAGAGCCAGACGCCCGTATTTTTCCTCATCCACTTCCCGGTCAAACCGGATAAGGCGGTACCCTTCCTCATCAATGCCTTCCACGGTGCCCACCGCCTCTCCGACCGCAACCGTACGCCCAAGCTTCATTTTGCGTCCGGGGCGCACCATGCACTTCCACAACAGGGGATTAAGAACCTCCGCGCGTACTATTTCAATGGAACCGTCGTTGGAAAAATATCTTGCCGGAACCACCCTGGTATCATTCAGGATAAAATGATCCCCTTCCCGCACATATTCCGGCAAATCGCAAAAATGCCTGTGCTCAATCATGCCCGTATCCCGGTGAATGACCATCATCCGGGACGCGGAGCGGTCCGGAAGGGGACGGTCCGCTATCAGTTCTTCCGGCAGCGGATAATCAAAATCAATGGTGCGCACGGCCAAGTGCATTGCCACGAATCCTCCGAAAGGTCAATACCTTTAAACCGCAGGTAACACAATTATATCTTTACCCTGCTTCGGTTCATATGGTATGGAAGGATACATGAACAACCTGCTGTCAGCAAACATTTCCAACGCAACCGCCTGGGGGACCATTCTGGTCGTCGTCCTCGTCATCTTTCTGGTCATCTTTTTCGCCATCATCGCCAAATTCTTCAAGACATGGCTGCGCGCCCGTCTGGCGAAAGCGCCCGTCTCCATGAGCAACATGCTGGGGATGTGGCTCCGGAAAGTGCCCTATCCCCTGGTGGTGGACACCCGCATTACGGCCGCCAAGGCGGGCCTGGACATCAGCACGGATGAGCTGGAGGCCCACTTCCTGGCCGGCGGCGACATCGTGGACTGCGTGCTTGCCCTGATTGCGGCGGAGAAAGCCGGCATTCCGCTGAGCTACGACCGCGCCTGCGCCATTGACCTGGCCGTGAAAGGCACTTCCAAGACCGTGCTGGAAGCCGTGCGCACCTCCATCAATCCCCGAGTCATCGACTGCCCGAACCCCAGCTCCGGCCAAACGCGCCTGACGGCGGTGGCCCGTGACGGCATTGCAGTGGCGGTGCGCGCCCGCGTAACGGTGCGCACCAACCTGGATCTCTTCGTAGGGGGCGCCACGGAGGAAACGGTGGTCGCCCGCGTCGGGGAAGGCATCGTCTCCGCCGTGGGTTCTGCCCCCTCCTACAAGGATGTTCTGGAAAAACCGGAGGTGATCTCCCGTACCGTAAGCGACAAGGGGGTGGATGCCGCCACGGCGTTTGAAGTGCTTTCCATTGACATTGCGGATGTGGATGTAGCCGGCAATGTGGGCGCCCGCCTCCAGGCCGAGCAGGCGGAAGCGGACAAACAAATCGCCCAGGCCAAAGCGGAAGTCCGCCGCGCCGCCGCCGTAGCCACGGAACAGGAAATGGCTGCAAAAACGCAGGAAATGCGCGCCAAGGTGGTGGAAGCGGAAGCCCAGATTCCCATGGCCATGGCGGAAGCCTTCCGCAACGGCAATCTGGGAGTGCTGGACTACGCCCGTTACCAAAACGTGGTGGCTGACACCAAAATGAGAGATTCCATCGCTCAACCGGATACGCCTCCCTCTTCCATCAAATAAATAAATTCCCTGGTTTCCGGAAAGGCCTGCTTTTTCCGGAAACCTTTATCCTTTATGGATTTACTGGCATACATGCTCGCCTCCGGAGGCGATGACAATAGCCTGAAACTCTGGTTCTGGCTGATTGTCGGGGTGATTTTCCTCATCAAAAAAGCAATCGAATTGTTGAAACCGGATGAAAAGGATGAGGAACCGTCCGTTCCGGACACGGAGAACCATCATGAAAAACGCGTAAGGGAAGTCATTGCGGAAATGCGCCGGGCAACCCCGCAGCCACAGCAAACCCAACCTGCCGCACCGGCCCGCGCACCGCGGCCCTCAGCCCCTCCTGTAGAGCTTCCCTCCCCCGCCGTGGCCCGCAAACCGCAGCCGATCCCGGCGCCGGCGGCTGCACAACCCGAGGAAACAGCCCGGCAGACGGCGCAAAATGTACTGGAACGCTACGTAAAAGCTACGGAAGAAGCCCGGCAATCCATGCGCTCTCTTTCCGATGCGGAACAGGCGGCTCTGCAACGTTTGCAAAAGAGGGAGATGAAGGAACATCTGCCCGACCTTCTTCCGTCATCAGCCGCAGTGGAATCTCCTTCCCTGAAAAATTCCCTTCACCACCCCAAATCCCTGAAAGCGGCTATTCTTTATCAGGAAATCCTTGGGAAACCCAGAGCATTACGAAACGCATCCTTCAGCGGTGAATAAAGAATGGCCCTTCCCGGGCCATGTTCCGTTCAGCCGTCATGCTGCCCCCCCTCTTATTCATTCTCCCTTGCCTGAAAAGGTAAGCGGAGGTACCCTCCATCCCGCAATGACAGACACACCTTTGCAGATAGCCGGACGCCAGTTCACCTCCCGCCTGATGGTGGGAACGGGAAAATTTCCTTCCAATGAAAGCATGAAAGAAGCTCTGGAAGCCTCCGGCGCCCAAATTGTGACGGTGGCTCTGCGCCGGGCGGATCTGACGGGTTCCCACGATCCCGCCGCCAATATTCTGGATTTCATTGAGCCGGAAAAATACCTCCTTCTCCCCAACACCAGCGGAGCGACTACGGCAGAAGAAGCCGTACGCCTGGCGCGCCTGGCGGCAGCAGCCGGGTTGCCCAACTGGATCAAGCTGGAGATTCACCCGGACGCTCAGTACCTGATGCCGGACCCCATTGAAACGCTGAAAGCGGCGGAAATCCTGGTCAGGGAAGGCTTCACCGTGCTTCCCTACATTAACGCGGACCCCGTGCTCGCCAAACGCCTTCAGGAAGCCGGAGCGGCGGCCGTCATGCCTCTTGGCGCCCCCATCGGCACCAACAAGGGAGTGCTGACCCGGGAGTTGATTAACATCATCATTGAACAGGCTATTGTCCCCGTGGTGGTGGACGCGGGGCTGGGAGCGCCCAGCCACGCGGCGGAGGCTCTGGAAATGGGAGCGGATGCCGTGCTCGTCAATACGGCTATCGCCGCCTCCGGCTCTCCCTCCGCCATGGCGGAGGCGTTCGCCCTGGCATGCCGTGCCGGACGCATGGCTTATCTGTCCGGCCTTCCCGCCGTTTCCTCCAAAGCTACAGCCACCAGCCCCCTGACTTCCTTCCTGCATTAAAAGGCCGGGAAAAAGCCCCGGTTTTCTCCCGCACCCATGGGTCAAGAAACTCCGGGAACATTTTTCGCAATCTTCCTGCGTATTAGGAATTCCAGGATGAAGCAGGCGGCTACAAACAACACAATCAACGGAATCAGGTAAGGCTGGCTGAAGAACATCTGGTAAAAGAACGCCCCCAGAATAAACAGCATCAGAAGAAAGCCCAGGATGATAAGCAGCGCATTTCCCTGAGTCTCTTTCCGGAGCCGCCAATGGGCGACGAACACCGCCAGGTAGCTGATCAGAAAACAGGCCCCCGCCAAATTGGCGATGGCTACCAGGTTAAAGGCATTCGTCATCACCAGAATCCCCAGCAAAAGATAGAAAAAACCCTCCGTTCCGTGGCCCCAGAAAGGCTGTTTAAAAATAGCTCCCAGCTGGCCGTTGCGCGCCAGAGCCCGGGAAATGTCCAGCATGCTGAACATGGTGGCATTAATGGCTGATGCCGTGGCAATGAGAGCCGCTACGGATACGGCCATGAAGCCCCACATGCCCAAAACCGGATAGGCGGCCTGCGCTACGGCCGTTTCCGTATGGCTTTCCAGGGAAGTAGCGGGAACGTTGGACAGTACTACGTAGGAGAGTATCAGGTACAGGGCCAGCACAAGGCCAATAGCCATAAAAATGGCTCTTGGCAGCGTCCTGGAAGGATTTTTCAGATTGCCCGCCGTATTGGCCATCATTCCGTAGCCGGCAAATGCGAAAAATGTCAATCCCACGCTGCCCAGCAAACCGTCCAGCCCTTTCACCGGAATGGGATCCGCGCCCACAGGCACGGAAGAACCGAAGCTGGCAAGCATTAAAACCGTCAAAATCAATAATTTGAATGCCACCATGATTACTTCCGACTTTCCAACGGCCCTGGCTCCCCCCATATTCAATGCCCCCAGCAGCAAAATAGCCACGCTGGCAAAAAGGGCCGTGGAATAAATGGTGACTGCCCTGTCCGGTAAAAACAGGCGGGACGCATAGGCTCCAAAGGATTTGGCCACCAGGGCCACGGTAATGACCAGCGTTCCCAGGTAAATAAGGGTCAGTGCGCCGGACAGGGTCTTATGGGAAAAAGCCTCGTTGAAATAATCCATAATTCCTCCGGAACCGGGATAACGGGAACCCAGTTTGGCGTAGGTGTACCCGGAAAGCAGGGCAGCAACGCCTCCCAGAATAAAGGACCAATATACATTTTTTCCCGCCATCAGGGTCGCCTGCCCCATGAGGGCGAAAATTCCCGCTCCCACCATGGACCCTATTCCTAATGCAATGACGCTCCACAGGGACAGATATTCTTTTGGGGCCTTCCCGTACATAAGGGATTTAGAGATACTACAGGAATGAAACGTTGACCTTTCCGCACGGGATGACACGTCCTGCTTATTCATCCGTCCTGCAGCCCCATCATGACTATTCCGGCACGGCTTTCCCCTTGAACCGTCCGTTGTCGGCATGTAGGGTACGGCTGATGATCAAAACCGCCATTTTTGATTTTGACGGAACTCTTGCCGACACCATACCCCTGTGCCGGGAGGCTTTTCGCCGCGCTATCCGGAAGCTGGACGGCAGAATATTGACGGATGAAGAAATCGAACGCCAATTCGGCCCGGACGATCTGGGAGTTATCCAGAAATTGATTCCCGGGAAACCGGAACTGCATGAACGCGGCAGGGAACTATTTATCCACTATTACCGCAAGCTGCACGCAGACCTGGCTCCCGCCCCCTTTCCCGGAACAGCCGAATTGCTGAGCACTCTCCGCAACCTCGGCATTCGGCTGGCCATGGTCACAGGCAAACGCCTGGAAAGCGCAGAGATATCCCTCCAGTTTTTTCATCTGTCCGAATTTTTTCCTATTCTGGAAACAGGCTCCCCGGAGGGAGGCGTAAAACCGGACCGCATCAAACGGGCTTTGTCCCGTCTGAATGCCGTCGCCTCAGAAGCCATCTATATTGGAGACGCCCCCACAGACGTGGACGCATGCCGCTCTGTCCCTATCCGCATTCTCTCCGCAGGATGGGCCGAGGAGGCGGACATCAACGGCCTCAGGGAAAAAAAGCCGGACTTTCTCCTGACCCGTTTTGAAGACCTGGAACGTTTCTTCCGGGAACATCATGAAAATGAAGGCCTTTAAGATTGCAATCCTGCAGAAAACAGGCTATCATTACCCACCCCGTTAATATCAATCCTTCCATGACTTTTCAGAAAGAATCCGGAAAAGAGGGCCTGAAAATTCTGCTCATGCTCGCCAGCGTCATTATCATCACGGCCGGGCTGCAGGCGGGAAAACCGGTGCTCCTGCCCATCGTTCTATCCGGCTTTCTGGCAATCGTCAGTTATCCGCTGACGACTTTTTTCAAGAGCCGTCTTTGCTTCCCGCACTGGCTGGCAGTGACTTTCACGGTCATCATGGACTTTGGCATTCTGGTGGGCCTGGGCTATCTGGCCCAATACCTGGGGCAGGATCTGGCCAAAACGGTCACGGTCAAATACCAGCCTCTTATGATGGAGAAAATCCATGAACTCCGCGCTTTCCTGATTGAACAGGACTGGAACAACCTGGCTGACCAGATGCTTCAGGAACTTCCGGACCTGCTCAACGGCCAGCGCATCGTGGCGTTTTCCACAGGGGTGATGGGGCAGTTAGCTTCCATGCTGACCTTCACCACCCTGATTCTGATCCTGATGACTTTCTTCCTGGGGGAAGCCCCCCGCTTCCGGGCGAACATCAATAAACTGGGGCATAACAGCGACACAGGCATCCGCAAATTCTCCAAGGCCCTGGCCGGAGTTCAGAAATATCTCATTATTAAAACCTTCATCAGCGCAGTTACAGGGCTTCTGGCTTTCCTGCTTTGCTATTACATGAACGTGGACTTTCCGCTGTTGTGGGGCATCGTGGCTTTCGCCCTCAACTTCATTCCCACCTTCGGCTCCATCATCGCGGCTATTCCCCCCACGCTTCTCGCCATGCTTCTGATCAGCCCGACTGCGGGCATCATTGTTGCCGGCGGCTACCTGGTGATTAACACAGCCCTGGGAAACTGCCTGGAACCCATGCTGTTGGGACGACAATTCGGCATTGTGACCAGTATGGTTCTGCTCTCCGTCATCTTCTGGGGCTGGGTATGGGGCCCCATCGGCATGCTGCTGGCCGTACCCATTACCATGTTGATTAAACTCGGGCTGGAAAGCTCCAAGGATCTCGCCTGGATCGCCCAGCTCATTGACAACCCTCCCACTCCCAGATTCCCTCTCCCCCCTCTCCATTCCGGGAAAACCAACGAAAGCACAACCAAGGAATAATCCATGCATTCATTCGCTTACAAAAACGGCACGCTCTACTGTGAAAACGTCAACCTTCAGGAACTGGCGGACAAGGAAAGCACACCCCTGTACGTTTATAGCAAACAAACCATTTTAAACCACTTTCACCGCCTCAGGGAAGCTCTGGCACCGCTTAACGCGGAAGTGGCCTACGCCGTCAAAGCCTGCTCCAACATCGCCATCCTGAACCTCATGGCCCGCAACGGGGCGGGATTCGACATCGTCTCCGGCGGAGAACTCTTCCGTGTCCTCAAAGCCGGGGGAGATCCGTCCAAATGCACTTATGCCGGCGTAGGAAAAACCGAGCAGGAAATCCGTTATGCCCTGGCCCAGGGCATTTATTGCTTCAATGTGGAATCCGAAGCGGAACTGCGGGCCATTAACGCCATTGCCGCCTCCATGGGAGTCAAGGCTCCGGTGGCCGTGCGCGTCAATCCCAACGTAGAGGCGGGAACGCACAAATACATTACTACCGGCAAGGCTGAAAATAAATTCGGCGTGGACTTCGAACGCATTGAATCTCTTTATGAGATGGCGGCCCGCGAACTTCCGAACCTTCATCTGAAAGGGTTGCAAATGCATATCGGCTCCCAGCTTACCCAGGCGAAACCCTTCCTAGAAGCCGTCAGGAAAGTCGCCCCCCTGGCTGCTTCCCTGAAAGAAAAACACGGCATTGAATTTTTCTCCATCGGAGGAGGAATTGGCATCGTTTACCAGGGCACGCTGGATTCCGGCGTTCAGGAATGGTGGAATGAGGACTGCGCCCAGCTCACGCTGAGCACTTACGCCCAGGCCGTCGTCCCCACCCTGCAACCTCTGGGATTACACATCATTGTGGAACCGGGCCGTCTTATCGTAGGAAATGCGGGAGCACTCATCACGCGTTGCCTGTATGAAAAAAACGGGAAAGCCAAAACCTTTAAAATTGTGGATGCAGGGATGAACGACCTCATCCGCCCCGCCCTCTACCAGGGCTATCATGAAATTATCCCGGTCAGAGAACACCCCTCCGGATCCTGCGTCACAGCGGATGTTGTGGGTCCCATTTGTGAATCCGGAGACTTCCTCGCCCAAAACAGGGACATGCCGGACGTGCGCCAGGGAGAACTCCTGGCCGTACTGTCCGCCGGAGCCTATGGTTTTTCCATGTCTTCCAACTACAATTCACGGCCTATGGCGGAAGAAGTCCTGGTGGACGGGGACCAATGGAACGTCATTCGCAGCCGCCAAAGCTGGGAAGACCTCATCCGGGGAGAATCCATTCCGGAATAACACCCCCATCCCTCCCATCTTTAGAATGCCCTTCCAGCGGTAAAACGAAGGAGGGGCATTTCCTTTCAACCGTACTGAATGGAAAGCAAGGCGGAATTTTCAAGTCCGCCAAGCCACGCGGAGCTTCTTTCCGGAGACGCCGCATGCTACTGCCGTACGGGCTCCGGCGGACCGGTCCGGCCGTAAGTCACAATGATTCGAACATGAACATGTCCCGCAAGAGCGCTGCAACCCCGGCGTGCGCCTGAGTTCAGCCTTGCCCTCCTGAAAAAAAACACCTATCATATCCCCGTTATGCCAATAGCCACACCAGAACAATACATTACCATGCTTGAAACGGCCAAAAAGGAAGGCTACGCCTATCCGGCCGTTAACGTGACCACGATCGAAGTCATCAACGGCGCTCTCCGCGCTTTTTCCGAAGCCAAAAGCGACGGTATCATTCAGGTTTCCATCGGTGGCGGCAAATTCGCCTCCGGCAGCTCCGTAGGCAATTCCGCCCTTGGCGCCATTGTTCTGGCGGAAGCAACGCGTCGTCTGGCTGAAAAGCACAACGTTCTCGTAGCCCTTCACACGGACCACTGCCAGCCCGAACACGTGGATACTTTCCTGCGTCCTCTGATTGCCGAATCCCGCCGCCGCGTGGAACGCGGTGAAGCCCCCCTCTTCAATTCCCACATGCTGGATGCCTCCACGCTTCCCATGGCGGAAAACCTCAAGCTTTCCCGGGAACTGCTGAAGGAATGCGCCGAACTGGGCATCGTTCTTGAAATCGAAATCGGCGTTGTGGGCGGAGAAGAAGACGGAGTGGACAACTCCGGCCATCCCGCCGACAAGCTTTACACTTCTCCGGAAGATATGCTGATGACGTATGAAGCCCTCGCGCCCCTCGGCAAATTCATGCTGGCCGCCACTTTCGGCAACGTGCACGGCGTGTACAAGCCCGGCCACGTCAAACTGAAACCCAGCATCCTGCGGGACGGTCAGGAAGCCGTGGTAGCCAAACACGGAGAAGCGGCTCGCATGCCCCTCGTCTTCCATGGCGGTTCCGGTTCCGAACTTTCCGATATCCGCGAAGCCGTTTCCTACGGCGTCGTCAAGATGAACATCGACACCGACACGCAATACGCCTTCACCCGCCCGATCGTCTCCCACATGTGCGAACACATCAACGGAGTGCTCAAGATTGATGGCGAAGTGGGCAACAAGAAGGATTACGATCCCCGTTCCTATCTTGCCAAGGGTGAAAAGGGAGTCGCCGCCCGCCTTCAGGAAGCCGCCGACAACCTTATGTCCGCCGGCAAGACCCTCTTTGGCAAAATCTAAAAAGAGTTCCCTCAACGAGTTTAATGCCATGCCCGGTTTCTTAAAAGAAACCGGGCATTTTTTCTGGAAAAACCCGCCAACAGGGTAAGGCGGGAAACGCTTTCACCGAGTATTTATCCCTCTGAGACGACGGGAAAACGAACCGTTCCCCGTCTTCTTCTTTTCTGTCCCCTGGGCTTCTCCGATTACGGGACCATTAACCCGCATTCTTCCGCAAGGAAACCGCTGCGGACAAATAAAACGATAGCCGCACAGGAAAAACCGGAATTATTCATAACAGAACAAGGCCATTCCTCCGCTCAGCGGACCGCAGGGAACCCGGCAGCGCGGCCCTACCCCGGCGCCGCTTTGAACACAGAAGCCTTTCCCCAGCGCTCCAGGAACCTTAATTTCCTGCTTTGCGGGATTCCCTTACGCGGTCATTGGCGTTCAGGATGCGCTTGCGCAGACGGATAAAATGAGGCGTAGCCTCCACCAGTTCATCAGGTTCAATGTACTCAATGGCACGTTCCAGAGAAAAAATGACGGGAGGGGAAAGCTGGATGCCGTCTCCCTTCGTGGCTGAGCGGATATTGTTCAAATGCTTTTCCTTGCACGGGTTGACCGGCATATCCATCTGCCGCGGGTTTTCGCCTACAATCTGGCCTTCGTAAATATCTTCCTGCGGCCCCACAAACAGACGCCCGCGTTCTTCCAGCGCTACCAGCGCGAACGGAGTGGAAACGCCCGTCTCCATGGAAACCAGGGTGCCGGTGGTACGCGTGGTGATGTCCCCGGCATAAGGCCCGTAATCCCGGAACAGGTGGGAGAAAATACCGTGGCCGGACGTCAGATTGACCAGCTCAAATTCAAAACCGATAATACCGCGGGTGGGAATATAAGCCTGAATAAAAGTATGGCCCGTGCCTTCCCTGCATACCATGTCTTCCATCTGTCCCTTGCGGGCGTGAAGAAGCTTCATGACGCCGTTGGCATGTTCGTCCGGAACTTCTACGTACATCGTTTCATACGGTTCCGTAAGGCGGTCGTTTTCATCCCTCTTCATGATCACGGTGGGACGGGAAACGCACAGTTCATAATTTTCACGGCGCATAGTCTCCACCAGCACGGCGATCTGCATGGCGCCGCGGGCGGAAACGGAGAAAACGCCGGCCTTGTCCGTATCCTCCACCTGGATGGAAATATTCGTCCGCATTTCCCTCATCAGGCGGTCGCGTATCACGCGGGAAGTCACATTCTTGCCGTCGCGCCCTCCGAAAGGCCCGTTGTTGATGGAAAATTCCATGGAAATGGTAGGAGGATCAATCGCCACGAATGGAAGGGGCTCCGTATCCGCGGAACCGCCCAAGGTTTCCCCGATATTGACGTTTTCAAACCCCGCCACCCCTACGATGTTGCCTGCCACGCCGATGGCCGAATCCGTAGTGCTCAGGCCGGAATATTCAAACATGCGGGTCACTTTTCCGGAAATGCAGGAGCCGTCGCTCTGATGGAGCCACACGGTGTCCCCTTTCTTCACAGTGCCGGAGGTAATGCGGCCGATAGCCACACGGCCCACATAATCGTCCCAGTCAATATTGGAAACGAGCATCTTGAATTCACCCTCCGGATCGGCATCCTTCGGAGCGGGGATATGTTCCACAATCTTGAATAAAAGAGGAGTGCAGTCCACAGGAGGTTCCCCCTCCATGGAATTCATGAAGTAACCGTCGCGGGCGGAACCGTACACGAAAGGGGCTTCAAATTGTTCATCCGTGGCGCCCAGCTCCAGAAAAAGCTCCAGCACCTGGTCATGCACGGCGGCGGGATCGGCATGCGGACGGTCGATCTTGTTAATGACGACAATGGGCATCAGCCCTTCCTGAAGGGCCTTGCGGAGCACAAAACGCGTCTGGGCCTGCGGCCCTTCAAAAGCGTCCACCACCAGAAGCACGCCATCCACCATTTTCATCACGCGCTCCACTTCCCCGCCGAAATCCGCGTGTCCGGGAGTATCCACAATGTTGATCGTGTATCCATTCCAGAGGATGGATGTATTCTTGGCCTTGATCGTGATGCCTTTTTCACGTTCCAGATCCATGGAATCCATGGCGCGTTCCTGCACGGCCTGGTTGGCCCGGTAGGCGCCTCCCGCCTGCAAAAGTTGGTCAACCAGGGTCGTCTTCCCATGGTCAACGTGAGCGATGATGGCGAGATTGCGGAACTTGGAAGGATCTGACATTGCGCGCGAGAGCTAAAAACACCGGAAAATAAATGTCAAGTCTGCTCCATGAATACCGACTATATTTTCAGCGTTTGCAAGCCTCCCTGCCGCCATCGCCGCAAGCGATGGAACTTTTATTTTCCTCCGGTGAATTTATAGCTTCCCCCCCTCCTCAAATAGGAGTATTCTGCTCCGGCATAAGTAATTTCTCAATTCTAGATAACAATGAAGATTTGGTTAGATGGAAAGCTGGTGGAACAGGAGGAAGCAAAAACCTCGGTTTTCGACCACGGCACACTCTATGGAGACGGCATTTTTGAAGGTATCCGGTTCTATAACAAGCGCGTTTTCCGCCTGGAAGACCACATGGACCGCCTGTACAACTGCGCCCATTATCTGTTGCTGGATATTCCTTACACTCAGGAAGAACTCTCCAACGCCGTATGCGAAACGGTCGCGGCCTCCGGCCTGAACGACGGCTATATCCGTCTGGTGGTTACCCGCGGCGTCGGCAATCTGGGGCTCAACCCATTCAACTGCAAACGGTCCTGCGTCTTCATCATTGCGGATAAAATCTCCCTGTACGATCCGGACGTATATGAAAACGGGCTGGCCCTGATTACCAGCTCCGTGCGCCGCAACCGTCCGGACACCGTTTGTCCGCAGGTCAAGTCGCTCAATTATCTCAACAACATCCTGGCCAAAATGGAAGCTGTGCGCCAGGGTGCGGCGGAAGCCCTGATGCTGAACGACCTGGGTAATGTGGCCGAATGCACGGGCGACAACATTTTCATTGTGAAGGACGGTACCGTGTTCACACCGCCAGTTACGGACGGCTGCCTGGACGGCATCACGCGCCGGGTAGTGCTGGAAATCTGCCGGGAGCTGCAAATCCCGGCTCAGGAAAAGACCATGAACCGCTTTACCATCACCTGTGCGGACGAATGCTTCCTGACCGGCACTGCCGCAGAATGCGTTCCCGTGACCAAATTGGACGGCTATCAGCTGGGCTCAGGAAAAATCGGTCCTGTCACAGCTCGAATCCTGGCCCGTTTCCAGGAACTGGCCCAGACCACGGGAACATCCTGTTAGAACCAGCCAACCCTTTTTTGGACCAACGAAAACGGCTCCGCCAGATGACGGAGCCGTTTTTTTGTGCTATTCCGTTAAATATAAAAAAGAAAACACAGGTAAGCACATTCCCGCGGGGCTATACGGCAGTCTCCTCTGGAAATGAAGGCTTGTGACCTTCACGGCCTCCCGTTCCGAAACGCTGCAGAAGAATCCAGTATGAAAAGCCGCGTCGCTTGTGAAATGACAAGGCAAGCGACATCTTGCATGTCCGGCCGCCACGCCGGACATGCCTCAACCTGAAAAAAGGCTATTTCTTCTTGGGCAGGCCGGTTTCCGGGTCAAACTGCTTAGCCTGCTGGGCATGTTCTTTCGTCTGATAGAACCGAACGTAATCAATCAGGAATTTTACAGGATACCCTTGCCCGTCTTTAGGAGCTTTCTCGCACCAGGTGCCGCCCACGGCGGAATTGAGAATGAGATAGAACGGCGTACGGAACGGATTCCCCGCCCCATTGGCATAATTAGTGGTATTAAGGTCAATGGACTTCACCAGCTTGTCATCCACCATCAACTTGATGGAATCCTTGTCCCATTCCATGACATAGGTATGAAAATCATCGGAAAGATTCTCTATCTTCACAGTCCCTCCGCGGGAAGCGTCCCTTGTGGACACGCCGTCCGGACTCAAGTGGAAAGTGGAATAAACCACATCCGGCTGTTGGGAAATATTCTCCAGCATATCAATCTCCCCGTTGACGGGCCAGCCCCATTTATTCTTGCCAAGCAACCAGATGGCAGGCCAGATGCCCTTGGTTTTGGGAACCTTGGCACGCACTTCCAGTCTGCCGAACATGAAATTTTTTGTTTTGATCGTCGTAACGGAACCGGAGGTATAGGGCATGAACTTGGTATTCTTGATCCAATCCGCGGAACTTTTCTTATAATTGACATTGGCGAACTTTTCAAAATGGGTTTCCAAAACCAGGCAGCCATCCTCCAATCTCATATTCTTGGGTCGGCCTGTATAAGTCTGCTGGGAGCCCTGGTTACGGATTACTCCCAACTCCGGTTTCCACTTTTTGGCGTCTATCCTGGAACCGTTGAACTCGTCACCCCAGACATAAACCCACCCGCCGGGGAGGGTCCTCGGAGGTTTGGAATCTTCTCCCTTTACAGACATGCAAAGGCATGCAGTCAACAACACGGCAAATAGGCTCTTCATACGGAGCAATACTGCACCTAGTTCCGCAGCCTTTCAAACAAAATACATCATTCGGGACCACATACCTCCTTTCCCCTGTCAAATGGCGAAATATCCTGCAAAATGAATAGAACCCTTAACCCGGCGCATGCTATGGTCATGATATGAAAACCACTTTCCCTCCCCATGGCCGGGCGCTCCTCCACCAGATGCCTGCAGGTGCTGTCGTGATTGTGGAAAACGGCACAGCCGTCACCCATCTTTTCTTCAGCCGCATGGCACAGCCGGAGCATTTGGAATGGGAGGAAACACCTCTGCTGCGTCAAACGGCTGACCAGCTGGATGAATATTTTCAAGGTTCCCGCCGCGTATTTGACGTGCCGCTTTCTCCCCAAGGAACCGAATTTGAACGAACGGTCTGGAAAGCCCTTCAAGCCATCCCCTATGGAGAAACCAGAAGTTACGGAGACATTGCCCGGCGAATAGGACGCCCATCAGCATGCCGGGCAGTAGGACAAGCCAACAACCGGAACCCTGTCGGCATCATCATCCCCTGCCACCGAGTCATCGGAGCCGACGGCAAACTGACCGGCTATGCAAGCGGCCTGACCATTAAACAATACCTGTTGGAATTGGAACAGGGCTCCGCCACTCCTTTCACATTATTCACGGATGTGGAACGCATGCCCGGAAATACTCCGGCCAGTCCATAAAACGGCAGGACTGGAAAATTCCGGTCAGAGCTGCATACCGTTTTCCGTCTGAGGAAGAGGCATGGATTTCAAGGCGGCCTTGGGGGATTCAATACCCAGCCATTGAAGAGGCAGCAATTCACCCGTTACCCTGTAATGTTTGTAGGTTAATCCGGCAAACACAGCCAGAAAAAATATCAGGACGGCATAAAGGGCCATCCATAAATAATGATTCCGGGTCGTGCGGGCGGCTTCATCCGCCAACTGCTGTAAGTTCCGCATAGCGATCGAAGGAGCGGCCTCTTCTTCTCTCCCGGATAATTCGGCAGAAAATCCCGGAGATGGCTCTTCCGCAAACCGGAGCCTGGCATCCCCCAAAGCGATTTCATCGCCATCGTAAAGGGTTGCGGCGCCCATCGGCGTCAGGCCGTTGATTTTAGTTCCATTAGTAGAACCAAGGTCCTCCAGGACATATCCCCCTTCCTTAAACTGAAGCAAGGCATGCTCTCCGGAAACCGACTGAAAGGGAAGCACAATCTCGCAATGCTCGTCACGTCCGATGCGTGCGAAATATTCACCGTTCTTCGGAAGAACTATGGTTTTTTCAGAACCGTCGGGAAGGTGGATGGAAAGGCGTGGCATGATTCCTGGAAATCATGCCACGCCCATATTCATTTTCAATCCAAAAGACCGTTTGCCCATCACGTATAAGAAAAATGGCGATATCCGCCTTTCCCCAGAAAGACAGAATTCCATGCAGATTCATGATATGGGTTCATCCTCCTCAATTTTTATTTTTCCCGCATACTTTCAAAAAATATTTTAAGCAATTATAGTGGCCTCCGGGGAAGTTTTCCATAAGTAATCCACTCATTTTAAAACATTACATGAAATACTGAATCAATTTTTTTCCTGATTGGAAACAGACCTTCCGAAACTGCGACGGATCATGCCGGACACGAACACTGCGCAAACGACAATCTTCAAGGGGGACAACTTGTTGGGAATCGCTAAACAGGCCATTTTCAAACATACCGTTTTCCGGGAGGGCCGCCCTCCCGGAACATAGGGATTGGATATACGCGCAAACTGCCGTCCTGCCTTTGGACATGTCCTTCACTATCTCGATAATTTTTTTATTTGCCTGGAGCGGCTTAAATCAAAAGAACTCAACTGAAATTTTTTCTGCTGTCTGGCATCTGCCGCTCCTCTTCTGGCATGGAGTTTATTCACCCTGGGTTCCCTTCCCCGTCCGTTACATGCAGACGTCTGCATGACACCAATAAAAGCGGCATGTCGCTGCCGCTGTCCCTGATTATTTTAATAAGAGGAATTTTTCTCTTCATTTATTACTGTGAAGACAGCCAGCATGGCACAAATCAATCCGGGGCATCGTAAAAACATCCGGAGTTCCCGTAATGATTCGAAATCCTCTTTCACGGGAAAGTCAGCGGCCTACACCGTGGAAAAACCGTGCAGCCCTGCACATGTCTTGCGTTTTGAAGGAAAATGTTTCATATTCAGACCATGTTTGTTGACAACATCCGCATATTCGCCAGGGCAGGAAAGGGAGGAAACGGGCTGGTCAGCTTCCGAAGGGCCAAATTCGTGCCCAAGGGAGGCCCGGACGGCGGTGATGGAGGCGATGGCGGAAGCGTCATTCTGGAAGTGGATCCGCACACGAATGACCTGCGTTCTTTTTTTTATGATCCAAAATTAATCGCCACGGACGGGGTAGGCGGACAAAGCGCCAAGAAACATGGCAAGAACGGCAAATCCGTCATCGGGAAAGTGCCCCCCGGTACCATTATCTACCGCAGCAATGCATCCTCCATGGCGGAGGCGACCTGGCTGGAACGGGAAGGCGAAGGCATTGAACTGGAAAAAATAGCGGATCTGACGGAAATCGGCACCCGGTTCACGTTGTGCCAGGGCGGCCTCGGCGGCAAGGGAAACTGGCATTTCCGTTCCGCGACCAACCAGGCGCCTACGGAAGCCGAGATGGGAACGGAAGGGGAGGAAGGCGTCTTCTTTATGGAATTGCGCCGCATTGCGGACGCCGGGCTGGTAGGCTACCCCAACGCGGGGAAAAGCACATTGCTGGGAGACATTTCGGAAGCCAAGCCCAAAGTAGCCAGCTATCCTTTTACCACGCTTCAGCCTATCATCGGAGTGGTGGAATTCGACAGCTTTCGCCGCTGCGTTGTGGCGGACATTCCCGGCATCATTGAAGGCGCACACAACAACCGGGGCCTGGGACATGAATTCCTGCGCCACATCACGCGCTGCAAGGTGCTCGTCTTCGTTCTGGACATGGCTGGCAGCGAAGGCCGCGACCCCATTGAAGACCTTCAAAATCTCCGCACGGAAATTAAACTGTACAGCGAAGACCTGGCCAAACAGCCCTGGTTTGTCGTCGCCAACAAAATGGACCTGGAAGGAGCGGAAGAAAATCTGGCTAACTTCCGCATGCGTTTCCCGAAAGTGGACATCATCCCCATTTCCGCGCTCAATGGAGACGGTATTTCCCGGCTCAGGAACAGGCTTGATGAGCTTGTAGGTTATAAATTCATCCGTTAACTTATTCATTCAACTTTCTTTCAACCTTTGACATGACAGCCCCTCTCTCCGTAACGACAGCTTCCGACCAGCTTCTGTGCCGTATCGCCGGAATTGGAGACCTCTTCGCCATTGAAGGGGAATTCGTCACCGGGAAGGAAATACCCAGCGGACACATCAACACCACTTACAAGGCTACCTACCGTAAAAGCGACGGGACGGAAGATTCCTATATCCTCCAGCGCATTAACGATTACGTCTTCAAAGACCCCAAAGCCGTCATGCGCAACGTGGAAAAAGTCACGCGCCACATCAACTGGAAAGTCCTGCGCCGCCTGAAGGATTCCGCCGGCCAAACCCTCAACCTCTACCCGGCCCGGGGAGGACGCAACTACATTGACATCCCCGGTGACGGCATCTGGCGCTGTTACAACTACCTGGCCGGCACGCACACCTACGACGTGGTGGAAAACACCCGCCAGGCCTACCAGGCAGGATTTGCCTTTGGGTCCTTCCAGGATTTGATTAGTGACATGAATCCGGACGACATCGTGGAAACCATACCTGGCTTCCATCATACCCGGAACCGCTTCAACCGCCTGATGGAAGTGGCGGAGCTGGATCCGCAGGGGCGTCTCTCCACCTGTCTGCCTGAATTGGAATTCATTAAAGCCCGAGAGCAGGATGTGGATCGGTTGCTGAATCTTCAGGAAAGAGGTGTTCTTCCCACCCGCATCACTCATAACGACACCAAAATCAACAATGTCATGCTGGATGAGGACACCGACCACGCCGTCTGCGTCATTGACCTGGATACGGTCATGCCCGGCCTTGTACTGTACGACTTCGGAGATATGGTGCGCACCGTCACTCCGCCTACGGAAGAAGATGAAGAAGACCTGGACAAGGTGCGCATGCGCATGCCCATGTTCCAATCTATCGTAGAAGGGTATCTGACCGCTGCCCACGGCTTCCTGACCCAGGCGGAAATAGACCAGCTTGCCTTTTCAGGAAAACTCATCACGCTGGAAATCGGCATCCGTTTCCTGACGGACTATCTGGAAGGCGACCCATACTTCAAGGTCTCACGGCCGAACCACAATCTCATCCGCTGCCGTACGCAGCTAAAACTGGTGGAATGCATTGAACAGGAACTTCCTGCCATGGAACAATACGTCAAGCGCGTCGCCAGGGGGATGTCCAGAAAATAGGGAAAAGCTTTTCCTTCTTCCATTCCACTACCTCCGGGGACGGCTATGCCGTCCCTTCTTTTTTATATTATTTGAACATGGCTGCCCATTCCATAATCCAAGAAACATTACACGCAATAGCCAAGCCATGTTTGAAATACCAGACATCCAACTCAATCAATATGGCAAGCCGGCAAGGATCATGTTCCTGGCTCCATATGCCCCAGACGCTCCCGATTTCTCCAAAAAACCCTACACAGGCAATGGAGGCTACCCTCAGTACCACTACAACATTTATAAAGCCATCCAGGACATAGGCTACGACGTCGTCTCCTCCTCCAAACCCTATTCCGTCCAATTCGCCAAGGGAAACGTGGACTATGTATTCTCCCTGATGAACAGGTTCGCCATGTCCAGGCCTGAAATATTCATTTCTTCTTACTGCGAATTCATTCAGGTTCCCTACCTGGGCGCCCCGCCCAACATCCGCGCCATAGCGGAAGACAAATTTCTGACCAAAATGGTATTCCGCTCCCTGGAATTGAACGTTCCGGAAGGCATTGGACTTTCCGGAGAAAAAGGTATTCCGGCCCAGGCCCCCTTCCCTGGCCCCTATTTTGTCAAAAAGCGTTTTGGAGCCGCTTCCGGCGGCATCCGGGAAGACAGCATCTGCAGCTCCTGGAAAGCCGTGGGTTCATGCGCCCGGCGCCTGATGGAAGAAGGGCACGAAGTGCTCGTGGAACAATACTGTGAAGGCATTGACGTCACCGTTCCCGTACTGGGTGGGGAAAACCCCGTCATCCTGGGATATGTGCAGCCGAAATCCGACAAACCAGGCAGCATCATCACGGAAGACCTGAAACTGCACGACCATCTGGGTTATCAGCTGGTCTCCGTTCAGGATATGGAGCAGGACATCGCCAGTGACGTCCGGAAAATCTGGAGCGCTCTGGGGCCGATGGACTATTTCCGCATCGACTATAGAATCGACTTCGAGACGGGAGAACGGCGCATTCTGGAAATGAACATCTGCTGCCACCTGGGCAAAAGCGGCTCCATCTGCCTGGCGGCCGCAGAACACGGCTACTCCCAGGCGGACCTCCTCAAATACATTATCGCCTACAGCATGGACAGGCAGAAAAACCTCCGCCAATACGGCACATGGCTCATCTGACCCGCAGGAAAGAAGCGGTTCGCATTCCGGTCAGAACAAAAACGGCAGTTAGGAATCAGGTATCCGGCTGATTGCCTCAAACACCTCCTGCCAGCTTTCCATGGAAGCTTCCTGCCCGCCCAGGGCCATGCCCCGCTCACGGGCGGCAGCGGCCATGTCTTCCCGGTAGTGGGGCTCCCAAGCCATTTTAGTGGCGTACGTGATGAAATCCCCGGGGCATTCGCACAGCCATCCGGTCTTCCCGTGTTCCACCATTTGTTCCCACCCTCCGCGCCTGTCCACAACAAGCACACTCCCGCTTGCCATGGCCTCAAAACCCACACGCGGCCAATTCTCCGTCGTATCGGTAGGCTGCAAAACGATGTGGCAGCGTCGGTAAAACTCCTGTTGGGACAAAGACTTTTGATCATGGAAAGTCTCCACCCAATCGGGAGGCCTGCCAGTCTTCGCCTCGCTCCGCTGGTCAAAACCGAGAAAAGTTCCCCTCTTCCGGACCGGAGAAGCAAAATGCTCGTAAATATGCCACGTATCCTTGCTGAACTTATCTTCATCCTGCCGGGAAATGTGTCCGGCTCCAAACCAGTCCGTGGAACGCCCTGCAATAAAAGGAAAATCTGCCGCATCAAAATACGGCCTAAACGTCATGAACCGGATGGCCGGGTCGGGATTTAAAGCCCTCAGGCGAGGAATGACGTTTCCCATTACGTTGCTATTTTGATAAAGAAACAGGGAAATATCTCCACGCTTCATGGCTTCCTTTTCCCTGCCGAAAAGCCAGGTCATGCAATTGACGAAAACTGTCCTTCTCGTCCGTTTTCGTATCTTCGGGAGAGCAGCCAGAAACTCTTCATTACAAAAACTGATGACGGGAGCCCCTGCCGGAATGGCCTCCCAATCATAGCCTTCATGCACCGTAACACCCAAATTCATCATCTCCGGATAAAGCCCGGCACAGTATGCATTTTTCTGGGTGGGGATAAGATGCATTTCCATCCCCATCTGTCTCCAAACCTTAATCTGGTGATAAAGCTCGGCTCCCGCACCGCCGTAAAGGGATGGAAATCCAACAATATAGAGAGAATGTATCATTAATTAATGGATTTATGTAGAATAGTCTTGCCGTAAGATTTTCAGAACATTTGGACTATTGATATTCAGAAAATTATTCAGATGAAAATAGAAAAAATGAATAAAACAAATTTAAAGTAAACAATTCCATTAATCAATAAACATTTATTGCAAAATTTGCACTAAATCTTTTTTCGTTCTGTTTTTAAATAATATTAATATATCACTTAAACTAAAACATCGATCTCCACAAAAAGATGCAACCAATAAAAAACCTATTCAATTTAATTCTCTTCTTTATCAGATAACTTTTGTTTCAAGAAATTAATTACTTTTTCTGAGATTCATCATCTAAATAATTGGCAAATTCAACGTATGCATTTTTTATGATTATTTCCATCGTTCTTTTATCTTTGGGATCAATAGCTATCGTTCTGTTCCCGGCAATTTTTTCAAAACTGTCTGTAACTAATCTTTTCAGAACGTCTTCCGGATTTTTTCCTATGAAATGAGCCAATATGCTTCTACTATTCCAATCATATCCATGTTTCTTCATTTCATTATAAAATTGATTTTCAATTACTTTCTTTTTATTTAACAAAATCACGGTTTTGAAATAATTACGTTCACTCTTGCTAATTATCATTTGATTTATAAGAAAACACTGAAAAAGATATTTTTGAACTATCTTCGGTAAATATTTAACATCGAATTTCCGATAAAAATTCATAGACTGCTCCAATATAAAGTGGTTATTTTGATCACTTAATATAGAAGAAGAATACTTGGAATTACCTACAGCACGCATTAAGAATGCAGAAGATTGAAGTATATACTTTTTTAAATATTCTTGTTCTTTTATTGAAAAATCGTTTTTAACATAGTCTGAATCCTGATAATTATTCACATCAGAATAGACACTCATCGGGAATAATAAAATAAAAAACAGAAATATTTTTCTCATAATTTTGATTGATTTAATCATATATCTGTTTGCATTTTAATTTACAATTTCTATTGTCAACAAAAATAAAAGCTGATGCAATAATAAATAGAATGCCTTGAATTTTATTCTCTTCTACAGACGGTCCTCCAATAGAAGAGTTAAATTGTTGTGCACGCTCATATGAAATTTAACCATCCTCCACATTGTGCCTGTAAACGATTTTCACAGTCATTTAAACAATCTTGCAATTTTTTAGAATAATTTTCAATGTGCTTTATATATGCGTCCATAGCAGCTGGTTGTACCCATGACATATCTGGACATTGTCTTCCCAATATGTCAAATGTATTGACGGATGATTTCTGACAAACCAATATAAATTGTTAGTTTTTTCTTCTTTGGCAGGATCTCTACTAATCCACCTGCCATTTTGGGGATTATAATAACGGTAATTGTAGTAAACCAGCCCCAGTTCGTCATCAGCGTATTCGCTGGAAAACCGGAACGGATTGTCCTCTGCGGCATTCCCTTCCATCCTGAGAATATTCCCATACGGGCCGTATTCGTACAAGGCGCGGCGTCCCGCTCTGATGCCGAAAAGCGCCGTGGTGTTTTTCAACAGGTCGTGCGTGAGTACAGGTTTTCCGCCCAGGTTCCCGTCTCATCAAAGAGGCTCATGGCCAGGATGCGCGTGGCTGCCGGTTCCAGCAGATCCCACAGATAGGTTTTTCGCAGTACGGACATCGCTGATTCCGTTGTCCAATCATATTGTAATATGGCCTCATAATACTATTAATTCAAGATTTTGTAAGAACCATTGGCCATTCTTATTGAATATTTCTGTTCCAATTTAGATCTGCTATATTATATTAACCATTAGAAAGAATTTGATATGCAGTTTCTTCTGGAAAAGGATATGAAAGGGACTTTTAGATATCTTCTTCGAAATGTCGAATCAGATATATTCCACATGATCATTCGATATATGATGAATATAATAAAGAAAATTCTATATCCTCAATCTTGGGGATAGAACGATAATATAAATTATTATATCTAATTATTCATAATTTTATTTTTCAATTTTATACATTCATCTTTATAATCATAAAACGAATTATTTTCCATTAGTTTTAATATTCTTCCCAACAAATTCTTTTCACTTTCATTTAAATTCTTATAATTTTCAATAACAGCACCAATTGTATATCCTACAAATGAATCGATATTTCCAATTTCATATTTATGATAATCACCAAAAAAATATTTAATAGTTAAATTTAAACATGTCGGAAAATAATACCTAAGAAAAGATGTTGAAAATATATAATGCGGCAAAATTGTTGTATCATATTCAAGTGGCATTAAATCATACTCCCATGAACATTTTAACCAATTTATTTTATAAACATGGACATATTCACAAAATTCAATTACAGGCAGCGCAAAAGATTCAGACTTTATAAAATCAATGCATATTTTGAATTGTTTATTATTTGGAAGCGGAAACACAGGATATATAACCTTCATTATATCAAGAAAGGATTGATAGGACAATAAATTAGTATCCATAATAGATAAAAAATTTAATTTATTTTTTGACTATGAGAATTTCATAATAATTGATTGAGTTTATCTTGGCAACGTTTTTTGCCCGCTAAAGCGCGCTCAATTTCATCATTATGTGCATTATCTCCACCATTGAAGCATTCATTATTTATTTTTGTTCTTGCATCAATACAGTCTTGAAATCTTTTTATATTTCTTTCTATTTCATTTTTACACATATTTTTGTTTTTACAATGCATTGATGAACCTTTGCACTTACGACCAACCTCTTTATTTAATTCACTATGTCTTTGTTTTGAACAATTTCCATATCTAGGTTTTTGAGGAATTGCTATTGGAACTGTTTCTGGAACTGTTTTCTTTGTAGTATCCGAGCTTATTTCATCTATTACTTTTTCGGCAACTACCACCACTACCGCAACAGCTACACCTACTGCCGCCGCCGCTACCACCGCCGCTCCTATAGGATTAAATAGAGCAATCGCAAACGCGAATTGCCCCTGCACATCAATCAAAATAGAAGGTGTGTTATACGCATATGAATAAACATTATCTTTCTGTTTCTCTATAATAGGATCTCTACTAATCCACCTGCCATTTTGGGGATTATAATAGCGGTAATTGTAGTAAACCAGCCCCAGTTCGTCATCAGCGTATTCGCTGGAAAACCGGAACGGATTGTCCTCTGCGGCATTCCCTTCCATCCTGAGAATATTCCCATACGGGCCGTATTCGTACAAGGCGCGGCGTCCCGCTCTGATGCCGAAAAGCGCCGTGGTGTTTTTCAACAGGTCGTGCGTGTAGTACAGGTTTTCCACCCAGGTTCCCGTCTCATCAAAGAGGCTCATGGCCAGGATGCGCGTGGCTGCCGGTTCCAGCGGATCCCACAGATAGGTTTTTCGCAGTACGGGCATCGCTGATTCCGTCGCGGCGGCATCCAGTTCCGCGATTTGCAGGTAGCCGTGATAGATGAACCGTTTCTTCGACATCAGGATCTCTCCTTCATAGACGGCTTTCTCAATCCGTCTGTTCAGATAGTCGTAGCGGCACTCCACCCGCCTGTTCCCCTGAATGAACCTTGCCGCCTGGTTCAGGGCATTATAAGAGACTTCCCATTCTCCCGTAGACGTTTGAATCTTCGTCTGGTTGCCGTCGGCATCATAGGCAGGTGCAAAAGACGCTCCTTCCTCCCGGGTGATGGCCGTGTACTGGTTCAGATTATTGGCCGTGTACGCCTCCGCTGACGCGCCCGAACCTTCCCGAGAGGTGACGCGGTTGCCGATGTTGTCGTACGCATAGGAATACGTTCCTCCCCGGCTCATCGCGTCGGCGGCCAGTTCGCCGCGGCCGTTGTAACTGTAGCTGTGCGTCAGGTCGGGAGCGGGGGTATTGAAGTAGTCCTTCTTTTCCGTGGGCCTTCCCAGCGCGTCGTAGGCATAGTCGTTTTTGGCCGGATAATTGGCGCTGCCGGGACGCAGATAGTCGATTCCGGTCAGCAGATTCCGTTTTTCTTCCCGGGTGTACCATCTCCGGAGGGTATTGGGGTAGTCGAGCGTTTCCAGCAGTCCGTTGACGGCGTGGTAGCCATAGACGAAGGGATCGGCGCCGTTATTGAGCGAGACCGTAGAAAGACGTCCGCAGCCGTCATATTCCCAGGCCGTCTGCTGGACAATACCCTCTCCATAATGCAGACTGTAGCCCGAAGGCCGCCCCAAACCGTCGCGCAAATAGTTGAGCGCGCTTGCCGCCAGTCCTGCCGTAGTTTCCGATTCCGCTTCATTATATTGGTTGTAAGCCAACATCCTTGTTCCGGAATCATCCGCAACCTGAGTGAGCAGGTTCAGGTGGTTGTAGACATAATTGAGCGAAGGAGTCGCATCATTGTGAATGACGGAGACCAGGTTGCCCGTCTGCGGATCATAGGCATAAGAAGTTGCCAGAGGCGTTCCCTGCCCGTCCACCGTCCGGGCCTGTCGTTTAACCGCCAGCCTGTTCCAGTCATCGTAAGAGTAGCTTTCCCCATGGCCGTCGGCATAGGTTTTAGCCGTCATCAGGCCGGAGGCGTCGTCGTAGCCCCACGTCGTCATGTCCCCGTCCGTCCGTTCCCGCGGATCGGCAGCGATGGTTTCCCCCGGAACGCGGAATGTCATGAGGGATACCAGCCTGTCCGCATCATCGTACGCAAAGACGGAGGGCTGGAGGGCCGTACCGTATTCGGCGGTTTTGCGTCCCCGCGGGTCATAAGCGTAGCAGGCCGTGTTGCCCAAAGCATCCGTGACGCAGGAGGGAGAAGCTGTGGACGGGTCATACTGGATGGTGGTCGTATTGCCGGCTGCATCCGTCCTGGCTGTTTCACGGCCGGCGATGTCAAAGACGGTAACGGCGGCATTGCCACGGGCGTCCGTATAAGTCTCCGTGCTGCCGCTGGCCGTATAAGCGCGGGAAGAGGCGGTCAGAACACCCGCATGGTCTTTCCGGGATACGGTGTACCCGTCTATGACGACAGTTTCCGCAATGACGGAAGAAGCCGGGGACTGCGTTTTTACCGTCCGTCTGGCCGGAGCCGTGTATTCCGTCCATTGCAGGGTTTCATTGCCCCGCGGATCGGTGGAGATGTTTTTTCCGGCCAGCGAGGAGGACAGGAAAGAAACCAGCTCGGCCGTGCTTTCCGCATATGTTGTTCCCTGGCTGTTGCAGCGCGTGACTGTGGTTACCCGGTACACGCCGTCTTCCCGTTGCCGGCGGGCATAGGCGTACTCCGTGACGAGGGAGTTGGCGGGAGTGGGGTTCTCGGCCAGCTTGAGCGTGGTTTTGACGATATTGCCAAACGGGTCATAGTCATAAAGCAAAGGAGCCATTCCATCCACCTGCTGCCGCAAAAGCCTATTGTTCAGATCAAAAACGCGCCGGTCATGAACAAGGCCTCCGTTGGCGTTCGCCCGGGAGACACGCACCATGTTGCCCCTTCCGTCCGTGACGGTTTGTTCCACCAGCTCCGGTTCTCCCTCCGCCCGGGGAAGAAGCGTGGAACGAACCACGCCTTCCGCGGAGTATTCCGTACGGCAGAGGAGATGCCTCTGCCCCGTGCCGCTTTGTTCCAGCACGGTTCCGTCCGCATGGCGGATAGTGACGAGCGTCGCTCCCGTCGGCGTGGTGACGGTTTCCGTCAGGCCGTCCGCACTGTAGGCACGCGTACTGCTCCTTCCTAAGACATCCGTTTCCTGCACCAGCTGCCCCAGCAGATCGTAAACCTTGCTTTCCGTCGTCGTCATGGGGCCGACGTCCCGGCGCGTTTGCAGGATTCTGCCGAAGGCGTCCCGCTTGTAGCTGACGATGGTTTCAGGAGTGACGACCGTTTCTCCGTCCGCGACTTCCGACCGGCTGACTTCCACCAGCTGGCGCGCCGTATTATAGGAGTAGGTGGTCATGATGCCGTCTTCATCCTTTTCCCACAAGGGGCCGCAGCACATCATCTCCCGTTCCGTCACTCTGCCGTTGCCGCGCGTACGCTTAATCCACCGGTTTTCTCTGTCGTATTCGTAATCCGCCGTATCCGTCAGCGTCCAGGTTCCATCCGTCAGCAAGGCGTATTTCTCAATGCGCGTGTTATTTCCCTGAACGGAAACGTACGTGACTTTCCTCGTGCTGTGCCCCGGCACGGCCTGCCCCGCTATCTGCGTTTCCCTGGTCTCCCTGTAGAGGGCGCCGTACTGGCTGGCCGCTTCATAGCCATAGACCGTCTGCACGCCGCTGGCGGACTGCTTCATCTTCAGCCTCCCCCGGGCGTATTCGTTGGGCGCCGCCGGCAGCCACGTTTCCGTCACTTCCAGCTGTTCTCCCTCCGCACCCAACGCCGTGGTGCGTTTTTCCACACGGCGCACATGGTTGGCTTCCGTATAGGTGTAATGCGTATCCGCCAGCCGTGCGGCGTTCATAGTGAGCACCACGTACTGGTGCGCAATATCCGGATCGGCATGGTCGGAGCAGCGGTAATAGGTGTAGGTGCCCTTCCTTCCCCCGCCCGCCCAGGGTTCCATCCGGACGGTTTCACGCCCGAAGGCGTCGTAGGACCAGGTCTTCTCGCTTCCGTCGGGAGCCGTCTCCCGGATCAGTTTGCCCACGGCGTTATAAGCGTAAGTCGTTTCACGGGCATAGTCGGTTCCATAAGCCTCAATACGGCTGGTGCACAGGTTGCCGCTGCGGCCCTGTTCATAGGTTTCGCACACCCGGGAAATAGGAGTGCCGTTTTCCCCGCGCTGCACGGTAGTGAAGAGTTTCCAAATCCCCGAAGAAACCTCCTGCCTTTCACGGATCGTGAAAATAGAGTCTTCCCCTTCCCCCTGGGACATGCACCAGGCCCCTCCCGTCCCCTGCCAGTAGCGGGTGACGTAAGGCGCGCGCCCTTCCGCCTGCTCCGTGACGGTGAGCTTGCCGGTTTCCGTATTGCCCTCAATGGTGAAGATTTTAAAAGGCGTCCCCGTAACGGCGTAAAGACCGGTGGAGACATTTTTGGCCCCCACCTGCTCGGGCAGATAAAAGGCGATCACATAGCCCGTATCCGTCACGTTTTCAATATTGGCCAGACCGTCCCACAGGTTCCAGACCTGGCGGATGACATCATCCGCGCTTCGGACGATGTCCAGGTAATTGGCAAAATCCTGAGCTGTCCAAGAAGAACCCAGCTTGGTCCGGTAGCCGGAGGCCGCACCCAAAGCGGAAACGGAAGAACCGCCGTAGATGACTGTATTGCCCCTGGCGTTGCTGACCCTCATTTCCGCCGCGCTGGCGGAAGCCGAGACGGCACGCCCCTCTGCCGCGGCATACGCCATGGAAACGGAACCCGTCCTTTTCTGCGAGCCGCCGATGGAGCCTGCACTGGCCGCGCCGGCATAGCAGTAATAGTTGGCGCGGGTGCCTCCGTTCCGGATCTGGAATGCCATGTCAGCCCCCAGCTCCCGACCGGAAGGGGGCAAAATACAGCTGGCCATGGGATGCAGGTATTGCAGGGCTGCGGGCGTCCACAACCTGGAAGAGAAGTTATAAGCCACGATCTCCAGCATCCCGTACGGCACGCCTTCCATACCGCGGAAGGAACCGAAGCTGGTGCGCCATACCATGCTGGTTTTCCGCGTCTGGGCAGTCACCCGTTTGCCTGCGGAAGAGAACTTTCCATAGGCGGAGGCGGAGGAAACCAGGCTGCGCACGGCAGACGCGCCGGGGGAACCGCCCCGGTTGTCCATGCAGTCATCCGGGGAAAATGGATTGTCCGGATCAATCTCATCCTCATCTCCGCCGTTGTCGCCATTCGGGCACGGATTGCTGGAACTGCTGTTGGGAGAACTGCTGCTTCCACTGCTGGAGCCTCCGCATGGATCATCATCGCCCTCGTCGTTGTTGTCCACTGGCTCCGTTTCCGTCTCCGGGGGCACATAGGAAGAAGAAGAACCCGTTTGCCGGTTGGTAATTTCCACCTTCAGGTCAAAGGTGAATTTGGCAATGTTGTTATTGGCATTGGGAATGGAAATATTGCTATAGTCCACATGTGCCCGATGCATTCCGGGCTCAATGCTGAAAGAAGCCGTCTGCGGCTCGTAGCTGCCGCCTCCGTACTGTCCGCGCGGGCCGATGTCCAGCCGTTCTTCTCCATCCACGGTCAAGTTAGCCAGATCGTCGGCGCCCATGGTCACCTTGCATTCGGCCGTTTCATCAGGCCCCAGCTCCCTGACTTCAAAATCCCAGTCCCAGCTTCTTTCAAAAGCGTCCGTTGGCGCTTGTTCGTCGATCGCGGAGGGAGCTCCGCTATTGGAATTGCTCATGCCCGTCAGGGAATTGACATAGTTATCAAAGGATTGTTCTTTCATGGTTTGAATCGGATTAGCTATTGAAACGCAAACATTGCATCATCCCAATCTTGGAAAAACTGCAATAATTTTTATCCGTTCCTTATCCATAACAACAAAACCTCCTGTTTCAACACGTCCAACACGGGATGCTCCTGGCCTTAGCCGTGTTCAATATATGGTGACATTTCTTCTCTGCGCACTTCCGAATGGAAAACTCTGGCCCATATGGAAAATTCCGGAAGTAGCATATCCAAATGGCCTTTAACTGCACGCCATGAAACACAGCAATTTTTCGTTTAACATGAATTCATGAAATCTTCAACAGAAAAAGCATGATCTCCCTGAATTGAAAAAGAAATCCAAAATCCATAAAAACGGCTATCGCCTTCGGGCATGTTCAGCATCCCTGACATATCCGAACGGAAAGAAAGCAGGATAAACTACCCACATCCGAGCATCCATTCCTGAATTTTACAAGGAAAGCTGCTCCTTCAAACGCTCCAGCAGATTGCCGCAACCGTCCTGCAGCAATTTTACCACATGCTCAAAGCCTTCCTGTCCCCCATAATAGGGATCCGGTACTTCTTCATCCGGAAAACGAGTCGTGAAAAAACACATGGGCACTATTTTGCCTGTCCATTGTCCCTTTTTATCCAATCGTTTCAAATCCCGCAGATTTTCACGGTCCATTCCCACAATCAGGTCAAATTGTTCCAAATCCTCTTTCCGCACGGGGCGCGACTTAAGTCCCGGATCCTCATATCCGTATTTTTTCAGTGCCGTCAGCATCCGGCTATCCGGAGGGCAGCCCCGATGATAACCGATCATTCCGGCGGAATCGCTCTCAACCAAATGTTCCAAACCTTGTTCTGCGACCATTTTTTTGAAAATGATTTCAGCGGCAGGAGAGCGGCAGATGTTGCCCAGACAGACAAACAGGACTCGGTAAGGTTCGGGAGCATTCATGGACGTCATTTCTTTTTCAGGATAGGCAGGCGGCAGCCCCATTTCAAGAGGGAAGAGTTTATGCATGGGAAACGGAAACACCCACGAATATTGCATGGGGCAGAGAAAGGAACTGTGCCGCTCATTCAAAAATAAGATTCTCCTGTGTTTCGGCTTGCGTTAGAGGATGTCCGGCTGTAGATTATCGCATGGCAGATTTCCCTCTTGGATTAAGTTTTGATGACGTGCTCCTGCTGCCCCGCCTGAGCGCGATTCTTCCCGGCGATGCAGACATCAGTTCCCAGCTTGTTCCCGGCTTTGACATGAAAATCCCCGTGTTGTCCGCGGCCATGGATACCGTTTCCGAATCGGAACTGGCGATTGCCCTGGCGCGGGAAGGCGGCCTGGCCGTCATCCACCGCAACAACCCCATTGACATCCAGGCGGCCATGGTTTCCCGCGTGAAGCGTTTTGAAAACGCGGTCATCCCGAACCCCGTCACGGTCAACAAGGACATGACGCTGGAAGAAGTCCACCAGATCATGATGGATCAAGGTTACTCCGGCTTCCCCGTCGTGGATGCCAACCGCAAGCTGGAAGGCATCATCACCGGCCGCGACATGCGCGGCGTGGACGATTACCAAAATGTCCAGGTCAAGGACGTAATGACCCCCCTTTCCCGCCTAATTACGGCAGCTCCCATCACGACCATTGAGGAAGCGCGCCACATCCTTTACACCCACCGCATTGAAAAGCTTCCTTTGGTGGATGAACACGGCGTACTGGCCGGCCTTATCACGGAAACGGATATCCAGAAGCGCGCCATGTTTGCAGACGCTTCCAAGGATGAACACGGCCACCTGCGCTGCGGCGCCGCCGTGGGTGTCGGCCCCGATTATCTGGACCGAGCCAAAGCCCTGATTTCCGCCGGAGCGGACGCCCTGTTCATTGACGCCGCCACAGGACACACGACCCGCGTGATGGACGTGGTTTCCAACCTCCGCAAGCTGACGGACCGTCCCATCGTGGCCGGCAACGTGGTTACGGCGGAAGGGGCAGCCGATCTCATCAAGGCGGGCGTGCAGGCCATCAAGGTGGGCGTGGGCCCCGGCTCCATTTGCACTACCCGCGTCATATCCGGCGTGGGCATGCCCCAATTCACCGCCATTCAGGAGGTAGCCTCCGTGGCGCGTCCCGCGGGCGTCACCGTCATTGCGGACGGCGGCATCCGCTATTCCGGAGACATTGTCAAAGCCCTGGCCGCAGGCGCCGACCTGGTAATGCTGGGCGGACTGCTGGCAGGTACGGAAGAAAGCCCCGGCAAGGTGGTTCATTACCAGGGCCGCCACTTCAAGCAGTATCGCGGCATGGGCTCCCTGGGCGCCATGCGCCGCGGCTCCGGCGACCGCTACGGTCAGAACAGCTCCGGCAAGCTCGTTGCGGAAGGCGTGGAAGCGCGCGTTCCGTATAAAGGCATGCTGGCGGACGTGGTATTCCAGCTCATGGGCGGCCTGCGCTCCGGCATGGGTTATCTGGGTGCGCACAATCTGGAGGAACTCCGGAACAAGGCCCGGTTCGTTCAAATCACCTCCGGCGGGCTGAAGGAAAGCCATCCCCACGATATCACCATCACGGAAGAACCCGTCAATTATTCCTGTTAACTCCTCCCTCACATGGACGACAAGCACCTCGTAGCCGTCATTGACTTCGGCTCCCAATACACCCAGCTCATCGTACGCCGCGTGCGCGAACTGGGCTACATGGCCAAGCTGTATGCGCTGGAAGACCTGGACCAGATTCACGAACCCGGCGCCGTCATCCTTTCCGGCGGCCCCAAAAGCACCACGGATGCGGACGCCCCGGACATTGACTTTGAATGGCTCCAAAGCCTGAATGTCCCCGTCCTGGGCGTGTGCTACGGCATGCAGCTGCTGAACATCAAGCACGGCGGCACCGTAAAAGCCAGCAACAAGCGGGAATACGGCCCCGCCGCCCTGCTGCCGGAAACCTGCGTGGGCCTGTACCGGGACATGTCCCCTTCCTCCCAGGTATGGATGAGCCATTCGGACACGGTGGACCATCTGGCGGAAGGCTGCCGCGTAATCGCCCGCAATGCGGAAGGCGTCCCCGTCTCCCTCCAATGGGGAGAAACCACCTTCGGCATCCAATTTCATCCGGAAGTGACCCATTCCCATGAAGGGCGCACCATCCTGCGCAACTTCCTTTCCTGTGCGGCCAACCTTAAAAAGTTCGACATCGGAGACTTTAAAAGGGAACTCATCCGGGAAATCCGGGAACGCGTAGGCAACAGGCAGGTGGTCTGCGGCGTCTCCGGCGGCGTGGACAGCACCGTTCTGGCCGTTCTGTTGCATGAAGCGGGCGTGAACATGCGCGCCATCTTTGTGGATAACGGTCTGCTCCGCAAAAACGAGGCAGAGGAAGTGCGGGCCAATTTCGCCCGTATGAACGTGGAAATTGAAACGGTGGATGCCTCCGAACGCTTCCTGGCGGCTCTGGACGGAGAAAGCGATCCGGAAAAGAAACGCCGTATCATCGGAGGCCTGTTCATCGACGTTTTCTGGGATGCCGTGGGAGACGCGGAAATGCTCGCCCAGGGCACCCTGTACCCGGACGTGATCGAAAGCGCCTCCAACGCCAAATCCAAGGCCTCCGTCATCAAGACCCACCACAATCGCGTGGAACGCGTGCTGGAACTCCAGGCGCAGGGGAAAGTACTGGAACCCCTGGCGGAACTGTTCAAGGACGAAGTTCGAGAACTGGGCGCCTCCATGGGCATCCCGCATGACATTCTGTGGCGCCACCCCTTCCCCGGCCCCGGCCTGGCCGTGCGCTGCCCCGGCGTAGTCACCAAAGAACGCCTGGACATCATCCGGGAATGCGATGCCATTTTCATCGGCAATCTGAAAAAATACGGCTGGTACGACAAAGTCTGGCAGGCCTATGCCGGCCTCATCCCTGTAAAAACGGTGGGAGTGAAGGGGGACGAACGCTCCTATGAATGGGCTACCAACCTGCGCGCCATCGTGTCGGAAGACGCCATGACGGCGGACTGGGTGGAACTCCCCCCGGCCCTGCTGAGGGAAACCAGCAACCGCATCCTCAATGAAGTAAAGGGCATCAACCGCGTCCTTTACGACATTTCCACCAAGCCCCCGGCTTCCATTGAGTGGGAGTAAAGCTTCCGCACCCTGTTGACGGCCGTTCAGCAGGGTGCCTCCGCTCCTCCTCTCCGGTAACAAAAATCAAGAAAGGAGAAAATAATGACTGAACTGGAAAAATGCATGGCGGGCGAATGGTACGACTGCCATGACAAGGTGTTTCTGGAATTCAAAAACAAGACGCACCGGCTCCTGATGAAATACAATTCCCTCCCTTACGACCATAAGGAGGAAAAGCGCCAGGTGCTCAAGGAAATGCTGGGCAGCGTCGGCACCAAGGTCTCCATCGGCCATTCCTTCATCTGCGATTACGGCCGCAACATCCATATCGGGAACAACGTCACCGTCAATACGGGCTGCACGTTCGTGGACTGCAACAGGATCACCATCGGCAACAATGTGCTGATCGCCCCCAACGTACAGATTTACACCGCTACACACCCCATTGAGCTGAATGAACGCCTCACTCCCGTGGAAACGGATGAAGGAATCGAATACATCCGCCATACCTACGCTCTTCCCGTAACGATAGAAGACGGTTGCTGGATTGGCGGCGGCGTCATTATCCTGCCCGGCATTACCATCGGAAAAGGAAGCGTCATCGGAGCCGGCAGCGTGGTCACCAAAAATATTCCTCCCGACAGCCTGGCGGCGGGGAACCCCTGCAAGGTTATTCGTAAAATCAACGGAAGTCGGGAACAATGATCAAGCTGATCGCTTTTGATCTGGACGGAACCATTGGGGACACGGTCCCTATGTGCATCAGGGCATTTGAAAAAGCAGTTTCTCCCTATGCCGGACACACGCTGAGCGAACGGGAAATCACGCAGACTTTCGGCCTGAATGAAGTAGGAATGATCAAGAAAGTTGCTGGAGAAAAATGGCGGGAAGCTCTCCATGATTTCTACCCGGTTTATGAAGAAATGCATCAATCATGCCCGTCTCCGTATGAAGGTATACGTGAATTGATAAAAACCTTGCAAAAGGCTGGCGTGCTTGTCGCCCTGATTACCGGGAAGGGAGACAAAAGCTGCCGCATCACGCTTGAGCAATTCGGCATGCGGAATTTGTTCTGTTCCATCAAGACCGGAACGGAAGACAAACCAAACAAGGCGGAAGCCATTGAAGAACTTCTGCATGACTTCCGCTTGAACAAAGATGAATTTTACTATATCGGGGATGCGGTTTCGGATGTGGCCGCCTGCAACAAAGCGGGGGTGACCTGCCTGTCCGCCGCCTGGGCAACGACCGCAGATGTCAACGGATTGAAAAAAGCCAACCCCTCAAAGGTTTTTCCCAGCATAAAGGAATTGACATTATTCCTGTCCATTGAGAAATAATTAGGAGGTCTTTTCCGACTAATAAAAACATTATGAAATTTCATAGGATAGTTGTTCTCATTGATGCTGATAATACCAATCTAGCTAATCTTGAAAAACTCATACAATACATATCCACTCGTGGACGTATTGTGGTCAAAAGAGCTTACGGTAATTGGAGTGAAAATTTAAAGGATAAGAAATCTGCACTACAACAGTCTGGTTTTAAAACAGAGCATTATTTCAATTGTGTTCCCGGAAAAAATGCAACAGATATAGCATTAGCTATCGACGCCGTAGATTTATTACATAAAAATTCTTACGACTCCTTTGTTATTGTTTCAAGTGATAGTGATTTTACACCTCTTTCTATCTACCTTAAAGAATCAGGAGTTTATGTAATAGGATTTGGAAAAAGCAATGCTTCTGAAGCTTTTAGAAACGGCTGTGATGAATTTAAAGATATAGAAAAAATTCCTACTAGTGAATCAAATTCTCAACATTTGAAGAATACCGCCCCGTCTGCAACAAAAAAAGATCCTTTAGAGATAATCCATAAACATCTTCAACAATGTGCGATAGATAATAAGAAAGACGATGGGTACACATCTGCAAGCGATGCTGGTAAATATCTTCGACAGCACATCCTTGGTTTTACTCCAAAAACCTATGGATACAAGAATCTTACTAATCTTTTAGAAGACTTTCGCAATCTCTATGCTATTGAAAAACATCCAATTCCCGGTAATAAAAACTCTGTTAATGTTAGCTATAAACTCTGTAACTCTACAAACAATTCAGAATCCTGATTTAATCCGTATCTGATTTCTTCCATGGATACCGGCGCCGTCATCCTCACCTCCTTTCTCTCCACCATTCCCGTTTATCTTTTCTTTGCTACGGGTTTCTATCTGCGCCACAAGCAAGTCATCCAGGCAGACCACGACGCGCCCATCATGCGCATCGCGATGGATGTGGCCTATCCCTGCCTCGTCTTCCACAGTATCATGAAGTACATGGTGCTCTCCGGAAATGAGACGCTCAGCAGCGTTTCCTTTTCCCTCCAGGCCATTTCAGCTGGGGCCCTGGAACTTCTGCTGGGCATCGCAGCTGCATGGCTGGTCGCTAAACTGCTGCGCATGCGCATCGGCACGGGCCTGCGTACGTTCACCCTGACGGCGGGAGTGCAGAACTACGCTTTTTTCGTCATTCCCATCATCCAGATGCTGTTTACCGCCGGCAACGACCCCACGCTGGGCATCCTTTTCGTCCACAATGTAGGGTGTGAACTGGTCGTCTGGAGCATCGGCGTTATCATTATCGCAGGCGGTCCGGGCAACCTGAACATGGGCGTCTTTTTCCGCGGGCCCCTGCTGGCCGTCATCGTGGGCTTGGCGCTCGCCTGGTCCGGCCTGGGAACCTATGTGGCCCAACCGCCCCTGATGAAGACTTTTGAAATGATCGGCAACTGCGCCACGCCCCTGTGCCTGATCCTGTTCGGATGTTCCATGCGGGATTTATGGCATAACATGAAGTGGGAACCCAAACCCATCATCTGCGGCCTGCTGACGCGGCTGGGGCTGGCCCCTGCACTGCTGCTCCTGATGGCTTATTTCCTTCCGGTGGATGATTATATCAAGCGCGTCATCATCATCCAGGCAGCCATTCCCTCCGCCGTCATTCCGGTCATTCTGGCCAAACGTTTCGGAGGCCATCCGGACCTGGGCACTCAAATCCTGCTGACAACGACGGTGGCTTCCTTCCTCACACTGCCCTGCTGGTTGGCTCTTGGTTCCACCCTGGTCGTACCATTGTATTAACGGGATAATGGCGACATCAATCCCCGGATGGTCCGCGACGGCCCGCTTGCCCAACATCTTCCGCTTTTCCGGAGGATTCCATTCCCGGTGTCCTGCCCTTTGATGGGAAATAAAACCAGTCTGCAAGGTTCGGCGGCGGAACAATTTCCCTGCTGAAATATCCGCATCCTTTCCGTCTCCATACTGCATTCCATGCTGAATGCTTCCCTACCTTTGGGTTGACTCCCCAGTCGGATATGTATTGAATGGATTCATGAAATTTCCTGCTCCTCTCTGCGCCGCCCTGCTGCCGGTCCTGTTTTCCTGCGCGGAGCAGGTTTCCCGGATTGAACACGTTCGGGAGGTGCCCTTAAAAACCACGGTGGTTCCTGCGGAAGACGTAGGCATGCACCGCACCCAGGCCACCTATCTGCTGCATGGCGCCGTCTCCCAGCAACAGCGCCTTCAGCGTCTGGGCCAATACTACTTCGTCACATGGAACGATGCCAATCCGGAACAGGCGGCAACCCTGGTCATGATGTACCGCCAGGGAAAGACAGGTTCAACCGTCCTGACAAAATCCATTTTCTATCCGGCCGGGAGAAAAGGCGGCACGCAAAACTCCGTTTTCGAATTCATCGGGGATGAGGCCAGAGAAAAAGGGGAAATCCTCGCATGGAAGCTCGTCCTGAAGGACAACCGCGGCAAAACAATTTCCGAACGCCATTCTTATCTGTGGGGGGACGATCATTGACTCTTCGGCAAAAACACCGAAGAGCCATAAAATCAGCCGGATATGCAGGATGAAACCTGCATATCCGGCAGTCTCGCCGGCCAAGACATGGCCGCGCCAGCTTTCAACTCTGTTAATAATCCTCCGGAATATGGGCACGCTTACGCTTCCTGCCGTTTGGCACGGCGTTTGCGGACAGCGGCGGCAAGGGTTTCCAGCACTTCCACTGTCGTCTCCCACCCAATGCACTGGTCCGTGATGCTCTTGCCGTACACCAGGTCGGAACTCAACGGCTGGGCCCCTTCCACAATGTTGCTTTCAATCATCACGGCAACAACCTGTTCGGACCCGCTGGATATCTGTTCCGCGATATTGGCGGCCACAGCCGGCTGTTTGCGATAATCCTTGCAACTGTTTCCGTGGGAACAGTCTATCATGATGCGGTTGTTGATGCCGGCCTTCTGCAAGGCTTCTTCCGCTTCTTTTACATGATCTTCATCAAAGTTCGGCCCCAGGGAGGAACCGCGCAGGATCAGGTGGCAGGATTTATTGCCCGTAGTGGAAACAATGGCGGAAACTCCCTGCTTGGTCACGGAAAGGAAGCAGTGCGGACAGGAGGAGGAAACAATGGCGTCTACAGCGATTTGCAGGCTGCCGCTGGTGCCATTCTTGAATCCCACAGGCATGGAAAGCCCGGAAGCCAGTTCACGGTGTACCTGGCTTTCCGTGGTGCGCGCGCCGATGGCGCCCCACGTGATCAGGTCCGCAATGTACTGCGGCGTGATGGTGTCCAGGAACTCGGTAGCTGCGGGCACTCCCATATCCCCCAGGCGCAGCAGCAGCCCGCGGGCCATATGGAGGCCGCGGTTGATGTCAAAGGTATGGTTCATGAACGGGTCGTTGATGAGGCCCTTCCAGCCAACGGTGGTGCGGGGCTTTTCAAAATACACGCGCATGATGATCACCAGATCCTTTTCAAAGCGCGCCATTTGTTCCTTCAGGCGGGAGGCATAGTCCACGGCAGCCTGGGGATCATGGATGGAGCATGGCCCCACCACCACCAGCAGGCGGTCGTCGTGGCCGGAAATGATGTTCTCCGCATTCTTGCGGGTCGTAGCCACCATTTTGGCGATTTCGGTGGTTGCCGGATAATCCTTGATTAAAATGGCGGGGGAAATCAGGGGCTCAATGTCTTGAATGCGTATGTCGTCTGTTTTGAACCAGTTCATGTCTGGGGCTTATTGAGAGGTTTTTGAGAGAAGTTGAAAAGAAAAAAATACGGTTTGCGGGCTTTATGCCTGAATATACCGCGGGGCCTCACGGCCATAAGCCGGAAGCCCCGCAAAATGAAGCGGCCGCGCCTCCCGACAAGAGGCGCCGTCATGCATTACCAGGAAGTCACATTGTCTTCCGTCAATTCCGGATTGTTGATATGGCCGTCCGCCGTGCTGCCCTGCTTGTCCTTGCCGGTGCTGTAAACGGCCACGTTCTTGGTCACCATCCGGGAACCTACCTGAACACGGGGAGTACGGTCGTCAGGGTTGGCATTCAAAATGATGTAATAGGGAGATTCCCAAGGATCCATCAGGCCCACACGGCCGCGGCTTTCAAAAAACAGGCCGGGAGCGCCTTCCACATCCGTAGTCGTCGTATTGAAATAAGCCGTTTTCTTGGGATTCAGCTTTCTGTCCTCATCCGCCCGGTCCATATAATTGGTCAGGATGCTCATGATGCGGCTATCGTCGTCCACGGCGGTTGTCACGTAATACTGTCCGTCCTTGTGGGCCTGCTTGGTCATTTCCCGGCTGCTCCAGGCCACGGGAACGCGGCCGTTGTCCAGCATGTAATTTTCCACAGCCGTCTGCAGGCCGTTGCAGTCGCTTCGCGCCGTGGTAACCTTGGATTTTTCCATCACGCCGTTCACCACCGTCATGGCGATGCCGGCCAGCGTCAGGATAATGGCAATCACCACAAGCAATTCAATCAACGTGAATCCCTTGGACTTACGGTTCAAAAAAGGTGTCTTCATACTTTGCCAAGAGTAGCGCAATTACAGTTCAGGGCAAGCGGAAAACAACCGGCGCCCCCTATTTCAAAACCTGTTCCCGGAACGGCAGCAGACGAAATAACCCCGGTGCACAAACACCCCGGCGCCTTCCGGCAGCCGGGGTGTTTAAAAAGAATGCTCCTTTAATTGGAGGGGACAGGGGTTTCTGCGGAAGCAGGAACCGGAGCTTCGGGCACGGAGGGAGCCGGAGCCTGAGAAGAAGCGGCTTCCGCCTCAGCGGCGCGCCTGCGCAGCTCCTCCTGCTGGAGTTCTTCCGGCGTCTTGGCGGGAACGGAAGCTTCCTGCCTGGCGGCAGCCTTCATCATTTCCGGGCTCAACAGGCTTTCCGAACTCTTAACGTGCTGCCGGTTGATCAGCATGCCCAGCCCCAGGCAAAGAACCATGAACGCGGTTCCGAAGTACACCGTGGCTTTTTTCAGCACATCCGTCGTCCGGGCGCCAAAGGCCTGGTCCGTAATGGCTGCGCCAAAGGCGGCTCCCAGCCCTTCCTGCTTGGGCCTCTGCATAAGCACTACGCCCAGAAGGAGAAGTGATACAATCACCAAAACGGCAAAAAGTAACTGAATGCTGATATTGAGTGAATCTGCTAAAAAAAGGTTCATGAGCGCGGGGAGTATGTGTGAATTCGAACGGTTTGTAAAGTCTAGGAAATGATTTCGTTATGCTCGTTGCAGACGATTTTCTTGGGGATGATGGGCTTGTCCGACAAGGCAAAACTCATAATGACCACCCGTTCGCCCGTCTTGATTAAATGGGCCGCACCGCCGTTCATGATGATGTTCCCCGTGCCGGCAGGCCCCTGGAGAGCATATGTTTCCAGACGGTTCCCGGACGTGACGGACGCCACGAGAACTTTTTCCCCGGGCCACAAATCCACGGCGGCCATCAAATCGGCAGGAATTTCAATACTGCCTTCATATTGAACATCGCCACGGGTAATCATGGCGCGATGAATTTTTGATTTTAACTGCTCAACCAACATGACGTTCGAACAACAAACCCCCGATCGCCCCTCCGGTCAAGCCGTCATCCTCCATTTTACGGTTTTCTGTGTCTTACTCCCCCTCCTCCAGCGCTTCCGCGGCATGGGCGGCATCCCGGGCAAGCTGGCTTTTCAATTCTTCCAAAGAGGGGAATTTGATTTCCGGCCTTAGGAAACGGACCGGTTCCACTTCCATCTCCCGCCCGTAAATATCCCCCGGGTGGCCGAATAAATGCGTTTCCAGCAAAAGTTCCCCCGTCTCACCTTCCACGGTGGGGCGCACCCCCAGATTGGCTACGCCTCCGTATTTTTTGCCGGCCACCCGGGCGCGCACGGCGTAAACGCCATGGGGAGGCTGTAACCCGCAACCGGGTCTTATATTGGCCGTGGGGTAGTCCAGCAGGCGCCCCAGTTGGCGCCCGTGAATCACCGGGCCCTTCCAGCGGTAGGGACGGCCAAGCATGCCGGCAACCTGTAAAAAATCCGCCTCGCGCACGGCTTCGCGAATCCGGGTGCTGCTTATGCGCTCCCCGTCCTGCAGAATAGGAGGAACGGCCGTCACCCGGAACCCGTAGCGGCAGGACAGCAGGCGCAGGGTTTCTACATTTCCTGCCCTGCCGCGGCCAAAATGCCAGTCCTCTCCCACGGCAATCTGAGCCACCCGGCAGGAGGAACAAAGTTCCCCAATAAACTCTTCCGGGCTCATGGACGCCAGCCTGGAAGAAAATTCCAGCGACAGCACCGCCTTCACCCCCAGCTCTTCCATCAAGGCAAATTTTTCAGCATCTTCCCCCATGATGGCGGGCGGCACGCTTTCCGGCCTCACCCGGGCCAGCGGATGGGTGCGGAATGTCAGCACGGCGGGAATTCCTCCGTCAAGAACAGCCCCTTTCACCGCCGCGGCAATCACTCCGGCATGTCCCAGATGCACCCCGTCAAACATCCCCACGGCCCAGTGTACGGGGGCGGCAAGGCTTTTCAATTCCTTGAATTCCCGGTAAATGACCATATGCTACCCGGCAATCAGAATATCCGCCAGCTCCTTCAGGGAAAGCATGGCCCGGAACAGTTCCTCCCTGGGCGCGGTTTTCAGGGTGTCCACCGTAATGGCGCGGTCCAGCGTAAAAGAACCAGACCTGGTGCGCCGGAGGGCGCTCAAATGCGCTCCGCAGCCCAATGCCTTCCCAATATCATAAGCATAGGACCGCACATAAAAACCTTTGGAACATTGAACGGTAAAATCCACTTCCGGAATGGCCACGCGTGAAATTCCGTGGCCAAACACTTCCACAGGCCGCGGCTCCCGCACAATTTCCTGACCTTTCCGGGCCAGTTTGTACAGCGGCACCCCGTCCTTTTTGATGGCGGAAACCATCGGAGGAATTTGTTCAAAAGCTCCGTCAAACCGGTCAAACGCTTCACGCACGGCCTGTTCCGTCACTCCGTCTACGGAATACTCCGCCACTATTTCTCCCATGGCATCTTGAGAGGAAGTCTCCACGCCCAGCATAAGGGTTCCGGCGTATTCCTTGTGTTCGCACATCAACTTGTCCTGAAGCTTGGTCGCCTTCCCTACCACCAGCATCAGCAATCCCGTAGCCATGGGATCCAGCGTGCCGCAATGGCCTATTTTCTTAATTCCCAGGGAACGGCGCGCAATTGCCACCACATCGTGGGAAGTCATGTCCCGCGCCTTGTCAATCAACAGGACGCCCGAAGGAACCTGGATGGAATCTGAAACATTCATGAAATTTTCTGTCGGATCACGCGTTCCACTTCTTCCCGCATGGCCTTCAGGATAGTAAGGCGCACTTCTTCAATAGGCCCCCGGATACGCACTCCGGCGGCCATGGAATGGCCGCCTCCGCCGAAACGGGAGGCCAGCTCCGCGACGGATATTTCAGGCGTCTTGGATCTCAGGGAAATACGGATGCGGGGATCTTCCTCCGTTTCTTCCAGATAAGCGGCCAGCCAGACTCCCTGCACGGAACGCAGAAGATCAATCAGGCCTTCCGTATCTTCCGGACGGCTTCCAATCCGGGCTTTTGCCTCATTCGTCAGGCAAAACGTGCAAATCCTGCCGTCCGGCGTCAGCTTCATTCCGTTCAGCGCCTCACGCATCAACTGCATTTTCACCCACGGCTTTTCCTGGTAAAGCTGGCGGTTGATGTCCTGGACGTCAACGCCCATCCGGATCAAATCCGCAGCCAGTTCCATGACGGCCGCCGTCGTCATCTGATATTGGAAAGACCCCGTATCCGTGCTGACGGCCACGTAAAGGGCGTCTCGCATCACCGGAGTGACGGGAACGCCCAGATACTTGAAAAAGTAATATAAAACCGCCCCCGTGGCGCATTCGTCCGGCAAAACGCACTGAACGTCTCCAAACAGCTCGTTCGTCCGATGGTGGTCGATGTTCGCCCACACCTTCACTCCCGCCAAAGCCTCCAGGCTGCGTTCTCCCAGCCTCTTGAGCGCGCCGTTATCCACGGAAATGGCTACTTCCACATCCACCGGCTCATCAGGCGTGGGAATAATATTTTCCACACCCGGCATAAAGGCCAGATTGGAAGGCACCCCGTCCTCGTTCATCATCACCACCTTCTTTCCCATTTGCTTCAGGGCTTCCCCCAAAGCCAGCGTGGAGCCGATAGCGTCGCCGTCCGGGTGAACATGCGCAATTACCGCAAAACTGCCGTGGCTGCGGATCAGATCCGCCAAAGGCGCGAATTGGGGATAATGTTTCCAATCTTCCATATGCACTGCCGTGTTTTTATAGAAAAAGCCGCACCTGGACAATCACCAAGTGCGGCTTGAAAAGTCGTACTTAATCCCGGAAGAGGATTACTTCTTGGACTTCATGACCACCGGAGCCACATCCACGGCGGGCTGGTTCAGGTCATTGAACTTGGGCAGGGGGGTCAGGGGCGGAGCACCCTGATCCTGGCAGCAGCAGGAAGCCATGATGCTCGCCGCAAAAGCGGCAAGAGCCATAACGGTAATCTTCTTCATATGCGTGGTTAAATGATGGGTGATAAAGGATATGGAAATATCTTGGAGCATAAAAGCATACCATGCGGGCGCCCGTCAATCAAATTTGCGAAAATCTCCCAAGGAGACGCCTTTCCCAAAATGGCAAGACGCATAAATCGCTCGCCCGGGGTTATCTGTAATTATAATCTCTGCCAAGCTGTATCCTTTTCATGCCCTTTTCCGTCAAAATACTCCGGTTTTTCGGCATTCTCCTGCTGAGTCTCTGCGCGCTCGGCGTGGCCGGCATGACCTGGGCGTACCTGGTAGAACCCAATCTTCTGTTTGTCAGGAAAGTGGACTACCGTGTCCCCCAGTGGAAAGGGAAGGGAACACCCGTTAAAGTCGTTATTGCCGGCGATTTGCACTTGATGCCCACTGCGTTTGATGAAGTGAGGGCCCTGCGCTATGTTCAGAGGATCATGCGGCTTCGGCCGGACCTGATTCTGCTGGTTGGAGACTATGCCCGGGGAAGCAGCGAAAACGCCAGCATGGATCCCGCTACGGCCGCCCGGCTACTGAAAGGCCTGACGGCTCCCTGCGGGGTCTTCGCTATCCAGGGAAACCATGATTTCACCTTCGGCTGGAACAACTGGAGCAGGGAACTGAAACAGGCGGGAATCACCGTGCTGGAAGACCAGAGCTCTCTTGTCACGTTCAAGGGCGGAAGGCAGCTCCAGCTTTCCGGAATATTGGATACGACACGCAATGTCAGAAAACGGCTGCCCAAACGCCAGTCGCCGGACATCCCCCATTTCCTGCTTTCCCACCGTCCGGAAACGGACCATATACTTTCCCATAGAGACGTGGACATCGTCATCAGCGGGCACACCCACGGTGGCCAGGTTTGCCTTCCTTTCGGCCTCCTGCGGTTTGAAGCCAGCCCGGACCATGCCCTACCCTACACCTATCCCTGGCATATCTCCGGCGGCAATACCTACCTGATCACCAAGGGACTGGGGACAAGCACACTCCCCCTCCGCTTCAACTGCCCGCCGGAAATCTATCTGCTGGAACTGCATTGACCCATTCCTCCCGTTAAAAATGCAGTCCCTTCCTTCCCGGTTCCCTCCCCCTCCGCTCCACGCCGGCGGCAATCCATAAGGAAAACGGAAAAGAACGGCCGGGTTCCATAGTTTCAAAGGAGCCGGTTATCAAACCCTTCCTTCAGCCTTAAAATCTTTCTGGCCGTCATCCGGTAAACAGGCCGGTAAAGGTGCTTTTTCAAGACGGCCGGGAGCGTTCTTCCGGGCAGCGGACCGCGCAGCAGCCCGGCTTCACGCATAACCCGTTCGTAACGTTCCCCTTCATAACGCCAATTATACCGCCAGGGCTTGTGCACCCCCTGGTAATGAAGAATGCCCGGTTCCAAAGCCGCTTCCACCGCCTGGCGCGGCGTGACGCCGCGCCAGAACTGTTCCCGGGGATCGTTTTTCAAAATGCGGCGCGTCAAACCGTCATGCCAGTTCCAGCGCGGGTGCAGCGGCACAGTCAGCTCGCACAGGGCTCCGTTCAAGGCATCCTGGTCCGGACATGTCAGCCTGTCCCGGTGAGTGACGGCATAATCCAGCACAGCCCTGACCAGATTCTTCTCCCGGAAGACATCCACATTCATCAGCAGCACGCCGGAATTGAAATATCCCGTGCAGGTCAGCGGCATCTCAAGACGTTCGTTAAAATGGGAACCGGGTCTGGAAAAATTCTCAAACACCACCCCTATTGCTTTTCCGTCCATATTCGTCCGGAACAGCTCCGTCAAATCCCGGCAAACCAGAACGTCAATGTCCAGATACAGAATATTGCCCCGCTCTTCCTTCAATAATTCCGGAATGAACACGCGTCCCCAGGCTGGCACCGGCCATTGTTCCGTATGGGGGAAGTCGTGCTTTTCCAAAATGCCGGAAACGTCTATGAACTCCAGACGGCAATCGAACGGAGCGGCCAGCCGCTCCACGCTCGCCCAGTTCTCTCCGTCAATGCCGTCGGAAAGAACGTAAATTTTGTAAAAAGTCTCCGGACCGGCAGTATTCAGCAAAGAAAAGACAGTAACGCTCAAAGGTAGAATGCCCCTGTTGTCACTGGCCAGGACGACGGCAAATTCATTCTTTTTCATCGGATTATTCATTCGGGTGATGTCAGCGGCGCAGCAACCGGGCTCCCGCCTTGCGCATTTTCTTCCAGTAATAGGAAAAGTCCAAGCCGGATTTTCCGCCCATCCAGGCTTTCAGTAATTTTCCTTCCCGGCGGGACAGGCAGGCATCATCCTCTGCGGGACGGTACAGATTTTCCTGACGGAGCATATCAGTCACCTTCCGGGTAACCTCCTTTTGGACGGCATGAGGGGCATATTTGCGGATGTTCCTCACGCCCATTACCAGCATTTTCAAAAATGCCGTCCTGTATTCCTCAAGAATCCCGGCTTCTTTCCATTCCTTCAGCACCAGTTCCGCCACCGTCAGGTAATCCAGCGACTGGAGGGAACTGCCGGACGCAAAACCGCTGGTAATGGATCCGGCCCGCTTACGGTAAACGTAAGCCGCCCTGCTGACGACGCAAACCCTCCTGCACCATGGAAAAACGGCGTAATGGAAATACAGGTCTTCACAGGCAACGCCCTCGGGGAACCGGATGCCATGCTTTTCCACAATGGAACGCCTGATCATCATGCCGCCCGCTCCATGATGTATTTTCCCAATGGTCTCCGGAGTGCAGGGAAGCCACCCTTTTTCCGGAGGGGCCATGTCCTCCGGCAGAAACCGGTCCTCCCGGTCCGGGGCGGACTCGTAATAATACCGGAACCCGCATGCCAGCCTGTCGGCATCCAGCGCCTTCGCACGGCGGTACATCTCCTCCAGCAAATCCGTTTCCAGCCAGTCGTCGGAATCCACCAGAAACAGATATTCTCCCACAGCATGGCTCATCGCCAGATTCCGGGAGCGGGATAAGCCGCCGTTTTCCGGAGCCTGCACGACCTTCACCCGCGGGTCCCGCTCCGCGAATTCCCGCAGAATGGACAGGGAACCGTCCGTGGAAGCGTCATCCACGCAAACTATTTCCAGCTCACGGAGCGTCTGTGAGCAAATGCTTTCCAGGCACTGGGCCAGGTACGGCTCCACATTGTAAACCGGAACCAGCACGGAAATGTTTACGGGAGCCGTCATGAGCCATGCGGAGAATCTGCCGCCCTTATTTGTTCAAATCCTTCCTGCGGCGGCAGAAAGGGCTCCAGCGCGGACCATACCTGGTCCACTGTAATTTCCTCAATGGCGCCGGGGGAAACCAGGTTGGAAATGCACCGGGCAGTAATGGCGGAATTGCGCGTCCGGTGGCAGAAAATGGCGGTCACGGGCACCCCGGCATAGGCACACATATGTGTAGGCCCCGTATCATTGCCTACACAAGCCAGGGAACACAAAGCCATCTGGGGAATATCCATCAGGGAAGACTTGCCCAGAAAACTGACAGCCAGGGGAGAGCTGGCGGCAATGGCCTCCACTTCCGCAGCCTCCGCCCGGGTGCCGATGACAACGGAGGACACGCCCCGCGCCGCCAGGCGTTTCGCCAGGGCGCAGAAATTCTCCACGGGCCAGCGCTTGTAGGGATGATTGGGGGAACAGCCCGGAATCATCATCACATAGCGTTCCGGAAGCTCGTCAAAATGCAGCCCCTCCCCGTGCATGAAAGAAAGATCCGTCAGGACGCGTTCCAAACGAAACGGCTCCCGTCCCACCTTCCCCCACCGGAAGGCTTTCTTTTTCAGCAATTTGCGCCGTTCTCCGGAATTGCAGGCCACCCAGTCCATGTCATGGTTCAGCAGGAAGCGCACGGCGGGATAATAGCGTTTCCTGGTGCGGGAAGATTCCTGAAGATCGTACACCACGTCAAAATTTCCTTTCACAATGGAACGGACGGCCCTCCAGGTGGCGCCCAGCTTCCAGTAAGGCAGGCGATTATCCACAATAAAATCGTCAAACACTCCGAGCTGCTCCGCCATGGGAACAAACATTCCCATGGTCATCAGGGTGATATGCGCCTCCGGATGAAGTTCGCGGAGCCGCTTCATCGTCCCCATGGCGAGCACCACATCGCCAAGGGCTCCATGCTTGATGATCAGAATGCGCTGTGCGGGCATGGGAGAAAAAAGGAATGCGGGTTAAACGTAACTGTCTTCCCTGTCCAGATACTCCTGCACGTACCGGCGCACGCCATCCTCCAGGGAAGTCATGGGCGCTGCATAACCGGCAACGCGCAGCCTGGAAAGGTCCGCCTGCGTATAATACTGATATTTCCCCCTGAGCTCTTCAGGCATCTCCCGGTAGGCAATCTTTTCCTGAAGGCCCAGCGCATGGAATGCCGCCTTCGCCAGATCGTGGAAAGAGCGTGCCTTCCCGGAACCTACGTTGAACAGGCCGCTCACCTCCGGATGCTCCAGCAGCCAAAGCACCACGTCCACGCAGTCGCCCACCCACACGAAATCCCGGAGCTGCCATCCGTCACGGTAGTCGGGATGGTAAGATTTGAACAGCTTCACCGTTTCATTGGCCTTCACTTGGGGGAATATATGGGCCACCACGCTTTTCTGCCCGCCCTTATGGTATTCATTAGGGCCGTACACGTTGAAAAATTTAAGCCCGGCGTATTGGGGGGGAACCGGACGCCCTTCTTTCACTTCCCGGGCCACCTTGCGGTCAAACAGGGCCTTGCTCCAGCCGTATGCGTTCAGGGGGCGCAGCGCATTGACGTGCTCCAGGGAGGCGTCATCGTCAAACCCCATGGAACCGTCCCCGTACGTGGCTGCGGAGGAGGCGTAAATAAACCGTTTGCCGTACAGGGAACAAAACTCCCACAAATGCCAGCTCAACGTGAAATTCGTCCGGATAATCAAATCGGCGTCCGTCTCCGTGGTGGCGGAAATGGCCCCCATGTGAATGACCGCCTCCACCTCATCCGCATGCGCCTTCATATAATCAAACATGCCTTCCGGAGAAACCACGGCGCACAGCTCTCTCTTGGCAATGTTCCTCCACTTGTCGGAAGAGCCCAGCTCGTCCACCACCACAAGATCCTTTTTACCGGCTTTTTCCAGAGCGGCGACAATGTTTGAGCCGATAAACCCGGCCCCACCCGTGACAATAATCATAAGAAAAGAATCAATAAAAAAGTTGTACGGCCTTTTATACCACATCCACCCGTCCCTAGGCAACTGCCATTTGAGGCGTTCCCCGGCTCCCAATTTTCAACGAATTTACAATCCGGACACTCCAAACCCTGACCGTTCCATGCGGAAAACCATTGGGCCGCAATCCCCGCGCAGCTTGCGGAGGGTGCGCCCCTCAAATCCTCTTTTCATACTGGCAACGTTAAAAAATTTCGGTAAGACCTGTCTTGCAAAAATTATCATTGACCACGGATTGTAAATCCGTTACACACATTCCCACCCCTATGATCCCCGATGTTTCCATCATTGTTCCCTGCTACAATGTAGCCGCTTACGTGGACAGCTGCCTGGAGAGCCTGGTACGCCAGACTCTCCGGAACATAGAAATTATCTGCATCAATGACGGCTCCACGGATGAGACCTGGACACATCTGCTGCGCTGGAAAGAAAAGGACAGCAGAATCATCCTTCTGAACCAGCGGAACGCGGGCGTCTCCGCAGCAAGGAATGCAGGGCTGGATGCCGCCCGCGGCCTTTATGTCGGTTTTGCGGATCCGGACGACTACATGGATCCGGAAATGTATTCCCGCCTTTTTTCGGCGGCTCTGGAATATGACGCAGACATCGTGGAATGCGGCAACCATGTTTTTGAAGACTCGTCAGACCGGATTATCGAAGCCAAAAGAAGATCACCCTCCCGGCATTTTGAAGAGAACGCCTCTCCGGCCAGCTTCTTCCGGGATTCCATCTGGGGGAAAATGGATATCTGCGTGTGGAGCAAACTGTTCCGGAAAAGCATGCTGGACGCCCACCGCCTCCGCTTCAACGTACATCTGAAATCCGGCGCGGAGGATGAAACCTTCCGGCTGATGGCCGTTCCCCATGCCTCCCGTCTCCTGTTCATTCCCGACTGCCTGTATTACTACCGCCTTATGCGCAACGGCTCCCTCTCCCGCCGCTGCAACGTTCCCACCTACTCCAAATGCGTGCAGGAATTCCAGCGGCTGCTGTACATTGTGGACTACTGGCAGAAACAAGGATGGCAGAATGAAGGCCTGTTCGCTTACGGCGTCCGGAAAATCAGGCCTTTTTTTGTTTCCAAGCATCCCCTTTTCCATCAGATGACCGCTGTCCAGCAACGTTCCGCGCTGGACTGGTGGAGCCTGTTCTATCAGAAGGCGGAAGGAAAACGTTTCCTCTCCGCTCTATCGGGACGGGACAGGCAACTGGCGGACCTGTTGAACTCGGCGGAACCGGTCCCCAACGGCTGGGGGCGCATTCTGCTGGCAGCCTGCTCCCTGCTTCCCGGACAAAAAGGACGTTATTACTCCTGCAAAAAAATGCTTGCGGAACATTTTTCCCAAATCTGCCCCAATGAGTTTCAAAAAGAAAACGCTTCTCTGGAAGAGCCGTTTGACACATCGCCGCCTTCCCTGTAAATTGCCTTATCCTCCCATTCCGGATCAATGAACCGTTTTCTCTCATTTGCAGACTCCCGCATGTCGGCCGCCCTGGAGCGGCTGGGCAGGCAGGCGGAAGCGCTGGATTTTTTTGATGAGATCACGCTCTTCACGGAACACGACCTTTCCGCAGAATTCACCAGCCGCATGGGCCGCTACCTGACGCCGTCCTGCCGGGGATTCGGATACTGGTCCTGGAAACCCTGGGCCATCCACCATGTCCTCCAAGAAATGGAAGAAGGAGACCGCCTCCTTTATCTGGATGCAGGCTGCCATATCAACGCCAACGGAACGGAGCGCTTCCGGGAATACGTAAATATGCTGGACCGCGACAGCCGCGGCATGCTGGTTTTCACCAACGGACAGCCGGAATACAAATGGACCAAAGGAGATATCTTCCGCCACTTCGGCATTTCCCAAGAAGACGGGCATATCACGCATACCCAGCAAATTGCGGGCGGCCATGTTTTCCTGAAAAAAAACCCGCTCACGGAAAGCCTGATCCGGGATTGGCTCCATGTCTTTTACGACCATCTGCATCTTGCGGACAACACTCCTTCCGCCTCCCCCAACCTGCCGGGTTTTGTGGAAAACCGGTATGACCAGAGCATCTTTTCCATCCTATGCAAACTGAGGGGCATCACCACCCTCGACGGATCGGAAACCTATGCGGAAAACTGGGAACAGCTCTCCTTGTTTCCATTCCAGGACAGACGGGACATGGGAATCCCACGGGCCGGGAAAAAGGGATGGCTGGAAAAATGCAGGCAGCTCCTTCTTTCTTCCAAAAGAAACGGATTAGGAATCCGGTAAAGCTTCCCCACTCGGAACAACCGGGCTGCACGACGTTTCCGGACGGGGCAATCTGACGCACCATGAACTGTTTTCCCGTCCTTTTCCACAGCTTCAGCCCGAAAATTCCTTTACCCTTCGGCTGCCGTTTCCGGAATGTAATGACGGTTATTTGGACAAGCTCTTTTCATTTGATCAGGAATGTTTTGCCTTCATGAAAGCAAACATCCCTCCATTCCAAAACTCCGCACCCGCACTATCCTCCGCCGACATTCTCCCACCCCTACTCACAGTTATGCCGTCACCGGAATCCGGCTTTCCCCCATTCATACCGGAATGAAAATAAAAAGGCCATCATGCTGGGAACAGCCTGCCGCAGTTCATGGAATACTGGCAGCCTAGATTTCCCCAAAACGTTTTTCTTTCAGATTTGTAGGCTTGACGGCGGATTCCTAATCCTCATACTTTCCTATGTGGCTTCTCCTCAATGCCGAACAATATTTCAAGTCTCCCATAGCGTCTCGGCCAGCTCCGCCCCTTACCGGTTGAGCGACGCTCTGAACCGGCATATTCCCGGCCTAAAATCCACCCTGCTGCTCCGGAGGCGCAAAGAAATTGACGGCCTGGAAATCCACAGGACACCCGCCAGAAGGGCTACGGACGCCTTGCGCCGCCATCTGGCCCATGGATTTGACATTCTGCTGCCGGAAAGAAGAAAAGACCTGCCTTTCTCCCTGAATGTGCTGGGCATGGGATTTGACACGGCCCAAATGGAAAAAGCCGATGTAGTGCATCTGCACTGGATAGGCGGCAGAACCGTGGATTTCTCGCAGCTGTGCCATATCCGCCGTCCATTGGTCTATACCCTGCACGACATGTTTGCCTGCACCGCGGGATGCCACTGCACCATGGACTGCGGCCTGTTCCAGGACGAATGCCGCGGCAACTGCCCCCAGCTTGGCGCTCCCCGCCTCTTCCGCAACATTCCAGCGTGGCTGTTTTCCCGCAAACGCCGCGCCTTCGGCCGCATCCCGTCCCTTACCCTCGTAACTCCCTCCCTCTGGTTAAAAAGGGAAGTGGAAAGAAGCTGCATGTTCCCTGGAAGAAAAATCGTACAGATTTACAATCCTGTGGACACGGACCTTTTCCGTCCGGCGGAAGACCGGAATGCCATCCGGGCCGGCCTGGGCATCCCGCCCGGAGCGTTCGTCATCGCCTGCGGCGCAACCGGCCTGTTCAATCCGGTCAAAGGCGGCCATTTCATCCCCCTGGTGCTGGAGGAACTATACCGGCGCGGGCACCGGAACCTTCATCTCCTGCTCTTCGGCAACCAGGAAAAAAGCGTGGACTACCCCTTCCCCAGCACAAACGCCGGATTCATTACGGACATGAACAAGCTGGCCGGGCTTTACAGCGCGGCGGACATTTTCCTGAACCCCACGCTTCAGGATGTCCTTTCCAACGTAGCGCTGGAATCCATGGCCTGCAAAACCCCTTCCGTTACCTTCCGGACGGGAGGAGTTCCGGAAGCGGTTCTGGACGGAAGGACGGGGCTGGTCGCTCAGCAGGGGGACCTGAACCAAATGGTCGCCCACTGCGAACGGCTCATCCAGGACGGAAAACTCCTGCAAACCCTGGCGGAGGAAGGCCGTCGGCACGCGGAACAAACATTCTCCTACCCCGTCATTGCCGCACGGCACGCCGCCCTGTATGAGGAAACGTTCCGGGAATACCGTTACGAAGAGTGAAAACGGCCGGCGTTCAACCGCCGGACTGCCTGTTCCAGCACATCCGGGCGCATTTTCCTTTGTCATTGACAAGAAAAAGACGCCTCATACACTCTGCACCGTTTCAACCCTTCTCTCCCCATGAAAACGCTTAAAATCTCCTTTTTACAGTCCACTCCGGATTTCGGCAGGGAAGGAATGCTTCAGCTTCTGAAAAGCCGGTATCATGTGGTGGAAGACGATTCCGATTTTGATTACCTGGTCGCCACCCCCTGGTTTTACGTCAACCGGGAGGCTTTTTACGATTTTCTGGAACGGGCCCCCGGCCATATCACCGTCATGTACGGCTGTCATGAAGCCATTGCACCGGATTTCATGCTGTTTGACTATTACATCGGGCTCGATACGGTGCCCGGAAGCGACCGTACTGTCAAACTTCCCTACCTTCGCCACCATTTGGAAGAAGTGCACGGCGGTAAGGAAGGCCTGGATGCCCATGCTCTCCTGGCCTCCAAAACGGGTTTCTGCAACTTCATTTACGCCAACCGCAAATCCCATCCCAACAGGGATGCCATGTTCCACAAACTCTCCGCTTTCCGGTTCGTCAATTCTCTGGGGCCCCATCTTAACAACACCCCGGGCGACGGCCACCGGGCGGAAGACTGGTACGCATCCTCCATCAGAATGAAAAAGCCGTATAAATTCTCCATTGCCTTTGAAAATGCATGGTACCCCGGCTACACCAGTGAAAAAATCGTCACCAGCATGCTTGCAGGCACCATTCCCATTTACTGGGGAAATCCGGACATCAGCCGGGAATTCAATTCCGCCTCATTCATCAACTGCCACGACTTCCCAACCCTGGACGACGCCGCGGCCTATGTGAAAAAAGTGGACGAAGACGACAACCTGTGGTGTGAAATCATGTCGCGCCCCTGGAAAACCCCGGAACAGGAAGCCCGCTTTCTGGAAGAGACGGAAAGGGAAACGGCCAAGCTTTACAAAATATTCGACCAATCTCCGGAAGAAGCGCGCCGCAAAGGTGACGGAACATGGGTATCCTACTACCAGCGCTTTTTAAAACGCGGCCACAGGATGCAGCTGGCATGGCGGCGGCTGAAAAACCGCCTGCGCCGCTAACCAACGTTTCCGGGCAATTCAACCCCATGCCGGATTTCCTCTGCCCGCCTTCCCCCGTCCCCATCCACTTCCTTCCGCTTCATGAGCAAATTCTTTTCTGAAACCTTTTGTTCACCTTCTCCCCACCAAGCCGGAGGCGCCATCCACGGAACCTATTTCCCGCACATTGACGGCCTGCGTACTTTTGCCGTGCTGGCCGTCGTCCTGTACCATTTGCAGGAAGGGATCTGCCCTGGAGGCTATGCAGGCGTGGACATCTTCTTTGTCATCTCCGGATATCTGATTGGCGGAGGCCTCATCCGTAGCCTGAAGGAGGGAACGTTCTCCCTGACCTCCTTTTACCTCCGGAGAATCAGGCGCATCATGCCCGCCTACTTCTGCCTGATTGCGGCCGTGCTGGCTTTCGGCTGCGTCGTTCTGGACTGCGATGACCTGCGGACTCTGGGCCGGACGGTGAGATCCAGCGCCCTTTTCATCACCAACACGTACTTCAGCAGAACCACAGGGGATTACTTCAGCCCGGCGGCGGAAGAAAACCCTTTGCTGAACCTGTGGTCCCTGAGCGTGGAAGAACAATTTTACCTGATGATTCCGCTTACCCTGTGGCTGCTCTGGAAATTCAGGGAAAAAGCCGTCAAACCCGTTCTATGGGGGGCGCTGGGCCTCTCCTTCTTCGCCGCCGCCTTCCACATGGGGCATCTGGAACATAACAAGGCCTTCTATCTGCTTTACTGCCGCGCCTGGGAACTTCTGGCCGGCTGCCTTCTGGCTCTGGCTCCCGCCGCAGAACAGAACCGGGGAACCGGATGGCTGCGGACGGCGGGATGGGCCGGAATCCTGCTCCCCTTTGCCTGTTATACCTCTTCCACTCCTTTTCCCGGATACACGGCCATCCCTTCCATCGCGGGGGCGGCCCTGCTTATCCGTTACGGAAACCATGGCTGGTCCGGGCGTATCCTCAGGCACCCGCTCAGCACGGGCATCGGCAAAATCTCCTACTCCCTCTATTTGTGGCATTGGCCAGTTATCGTGTACTGGACATACGTCTGTTTCGATGAATGCTCTCCCTGGGATTATGCGGGCATGTTCCTTCTCTCCCTTCTTCTGGGTTTCCTTTCCTGGAAATTCGTGGAAACCCCCTTCAGAACGACCGTCTCATGGCAAACTCCCGGAAAAGCGTTTCTGGCCACGGCAGCAGGGTGCCTCATGCTGGGATTTGCCGGTGAATGGCTCAAATGGACGGACGGCGCGCGGGATTACTGGCATGTAGCGGCCAACAGCATGGAATTCCCTGAATACTGGAAAGGGCCGGCCTTCCCGCCCTCCTTCGGCATCACGCCTCCCAGCCGGGCGGTGGTGGAAAAGGGCAACGCCATTCAGCACCATCATCCGGAGCTGGGGGATGTGACGGATTACCCTTTTGTCCTGCTGGGAAAAAACGGGCAGGCCCCTTCCTTCCTGCTTATGGGGGACAGCCATGCCATGGCCAGTTCCCCCGGATTTGACGAGGCCGCGCGGCTTCTTCAGCGCTCGGGCCTGTTCTACCGCGCGCGCCTGTGTCCGCTGAGCGGCATCTCCGGCTCCGGAGACTCCTCTTCCCTGACGCTCCTGCGCCTGATGTACCCCCATTGGGAACACAATATGGAACTAATTCTGGACTGGCTGGAAAATACCCCCCAGGTAAAGACCGTATTCATCCACAACCGCTGGATTGAACTGGTGAACAATCACCGGGATACGCGCCTGAAACAACTGGTTGCAGACGGCCTGCGCCACACCTGTGCGCGTCTTCGGAAAGCCGGCAAGCAAATCGTGCTGCTGGGTCCCGTTCCCGAATGGACTTTCGGCCCGCGCAAGCTCATGCGGCGCAATGCCCTGCTGAACGCCAACCGGACAGACCGCCTGCTGGGCGGGGACTTCAACACGCGGCAGCGTCCGGTATTCGCCCTGTTGGAGCACATGGAATCCACAGGCCTGTGCCGCTTCATTCCCCTCCACGGCACCTTCCATAAAAATGGGCGGTGGCTGGCGGAAGACAGCGGCCAATTAATGTACTGCGACGACAATCACCTTTCCCCCTACGGGTCCAGAAAAATGGTCGGCGACATCATCGACCAGCTTTTCCCGGGAATGGAAAGAACAGCAGCCAACTGACGGAAGCTCCGCACGGAAAAACATCCAATCCTTTGACATTGACAAGGCATGCAGGCCCCCTACACTGGCGCCAGGCAGTAAAGCCTTCGCGATGGTCCCGGATAAAAGCCCGGAATATGAAGGCCATACCGCGTCCCCCTATTCAACGCCTGTACTCCCATGACGGATTCCTCCCGCCCCACACGCATCAAGGTCATCAGAAAATCCATGAAGGCCTCTCCGGATCAAACGGAATCCCTGTTGTGGGGCGACTGCCTGTTCTGCACGGACGCCGCCATGACGGATTACGACTGGGTTCTGGTATACGACGAATTTCCCAGAACTCCCGTGGGCACCATCAGGAATGAAACGGAACCCCTTCTCTGTCCTCCGGACCAGACTATCCTGATTACGGTGGAGCCCCCCTCCATCAAAATCTACAGCAGGGCATACACCAGCCAATTCGGCACCGTTCTCACCACCCACTCCATCCGGGACCTTCCGCACCCCGGGCACACCTTGGGCCGCGGATGTCTTGAATGGCTGTACATCAAGCCCATGCAGGAAATTCTGGACCAGAAGGAATTCCCGAAGACAAAAATGCTCTCCACCATCTGCTCCGCCAAGCAGCATACGCATACCATGCATAAAAAGCGCTATGATCTTACGCGTTACCTGGCGGACCGTCTGCCGGAACTGGACTGGTTCGGACACGGCATCCGGGAAATAGAAAATAAAACCGTCGCCATGGATGACTACAAATATCATCTATGCGTGGAAAACCATCTGGAACCCCACCATTGGACGGAAAAACTGTCTGATGCCTTTGTTGCCATGACCCTTCCCTTTTACGCCGGGGATCCGTTGGCAACGGAATGCTTCCCGCAGGAAAGCTTCATCCCCATCCCGCTGGACAACCCGCAAAAAGCCCTTGAAATCATCCGCAAGGCCATGGAGGACGGAGAATATGAAAAACGGCTCCCCGCCATCCGTGAGGCAAGGCGCCTGGTGCTGGAAAAATACAACATGTTCGCTCAAACAGCGGCAGTCATTCACAACCACAGGGAAACGGGAACCATACGCCCCGGAGCCATGCTGAAAGGACGCCACGTTCTGCGGAAAAATCCGCTCCATGCCCTTCGGGAATTGACGGACACGCTGGCCTATAAAATCAGGTCGCGCGGCAGGCGCGGAACCGGAACCGGAGCATAACCTGAATTCCGGGCGCGCGGCAGCGGGGGGGGGGGGCAGGCCTTCCCTGCCAGTAAAGAAAATGGGCGTCCGATCTTCTGCCGATGGCCGCGCGGCTGGCGGAACGGAAAGCTTCCATGTGATGGAAAGATTCAAAAGGAACGCTTTCCCCGGTACCCAGCCTCCTGCCCATTAAAGCATGAACGGCTCCGTCAACCCTCTTCTCAGGGAATACATGGCCTGGAACCCTTTGAACGACAGGGAAACCGCAACCGTATCCGCCATTCCTCCGCCACACCGCAACCAGGGCGGCAAATACCGTCCCGACAGCCCCGTCCGGTCTGAAATCGATTCAAACCGGACGGAAAACAGGCAATTAATAAAACGGAAAAACCTTAATCTACTTTGCGGGAAGCGTGCCTCTTGGCCCGTTCCTCCTCCCGCTGCTTCTTCAGGTCTTCCTTCATCTTGGCCTTCTCTTCGGAATCCAGCTTGCCGTCCTTGTTAACATCATATTTTTCAAGGAGGGCGGCTTTCTTTTCCGCAGAAGTCATTCTCTTGGGAGCGTCTTCCTCCGCCATGGAAGGCATGGCGAAAGCAACGGCCAGAACAATAAGCAAATACTTCATGATTAAACGGGGTTCTTGAATAATCCTTTTCTACTCCCGCGCGTCCCGGTTGTCTCTCTTTTTTTAGCAATACATGCAAATTCCCCGGCCATGCCCCTTTTCCGCCGCGTAAACTCCCCCCCGGTTAAGCCTTCCCGAACGGGAAAAATAGCGGAATCACCACTACCATGACCAGCCCCATGATCACCTGCAGGGGAACGCCCACTTTCACGTAATCCATGAACGTATATTTCCCTGCCGGCATAACCAGGGCATTGGGCGGCGTGGAAAAGGGTGAAGCAAAACACATGCTGGTGCCTACGGAAACCGCCAGCAGCAGCGGATAGGGGCTGATGCCCATACTCGCCGCGGATTGCAGGGCGATAGGCGCCAGAAGCACCGCCGTAGCCGTATTGCTGATAAACATGGTCAGCAGGGACGCCGTGAAATAGACGCCCGCCATCAGGGCAAACGGCCCGAATCCCCCCAGTCCGACCACCAGCCCGTGGGAAATGGCCTCTGAGGCTCCCGTCTTCTCCAGCGCTACGGACATCGGCAGCATGGCGGCAATCAGCACGATGCTCTCCCAGTTGATCGTCCGGTACGCCTCCTCCACATTGCGCAGACAGCCGCACAACACCATCAGGACGGCGGCAATCAATACCGCCGCCACAGCAGGCACCCAGTTGAACACCATGGCCGCAATCATCAGCAGCATAATGCCTGCGGCCAGGGGGGCCTTATGCGTCAGGGTCACCTTGGAGGCCTCCGCCAGGGGCTGGCCCACGACAACCCATTCAAAAGTTTTCTCGCTCAGGCGCGCAATATCCGTCCAGGTTCCCTGAATCAGCAGCGTATCTCCGTACTGGAGCTTCACATCCTTCAAATTATGGAAAATGTAATGGTTGTCCCGCTGGATGGCCAGAATATTGACCCCGTACTTGGCGCGCAGCCCCGAAGACTTCACGGGCATGTTGATAAGGTCCGAGTTCCGCATGAGCAGCATTTCCGCAATGCCTATCTCGTCAAACTTCAATTTGCTTTTCAACAGGGAATCCGTATCTTCCGACGTCTTCCGGTTAATCATCTCCGCCCCATATTCCCGGGCAAAACGGGCCACGTCCTCAAACTCCCCCATGACATAAATGACGTCGCCCCGGGCCACCCTCGTATCTGAACCCGCCATGGTCTGGCTGACCGTCTGCAGGAAGGAATGCCGGCCGGAATGCCTGCGGCGCACCTCCACAATATTCACGCGGTAAAGGTCCGGTATCTGAAGATCATGCAGAGGATGTTCCGTCAGAGGGGAATCCTCCAGCACCCGGAGGCGGTAAAGATTATTAATAATCTGGTACTCGTCTATCAACTGGCTGAGGGATTTCCCCTTGGCCTCGTGTTCCGCCCTGTCGTCATGGCGTCCCAGAAACCTCCTGCTGAGGGGGATCAGCACCAAGATGCCCGTCACGATGCAGACAAGGCCGATGGGGGTGAACGCAAAAAAGCCCAGCCCCTCCATTCCGGCCTCCTGAAGCTGGTTGTTGACGACAAGGTTGGGGGGCGTGCCGATCAGCGTCAGCATGCCGCCCATACTGCTGGCAAATGCCATGGGCATGAGCAGACGGCTCGTCTGGATGCCTCCGTCCGCAGCCAGGCTCACCAAAATAGGCAGCATCAGCGCTACCGTCCCCGTATTGCTGACAAATGCGCCTATGCCGGCTGTAACAAGCATGGTCAGCACCAGCAGGCGCAACTCGCTCCTGCCGGCCAGTTTCATGATTCTGCCGCCCATCATCTTGGCCAGGCCCGTCCGGAAAATGGCGCCTCCCACCACGAAAAGCCCCACCATCATCACCACAATGGAATTGGAAAAGCCGGAAAGCGCCTGTTCCGGGCTCAAAATCCCGAACATAATCAGGCAGAGCAGGGAACACAGCGCGACAAGATCAGAACGAATCCTCCCCTGGACAAATAAAACGGCGGATACTCCCAGAATGAGAAGCGTGGTCAACATAGCAATAAACGGCAGGAGTGAAAAAACGGCAAGGGAGGATATCTAACATGACCTGCACGTCTTGTCGATAGGCTGAACAAGTCATTCACAAAACCGTCTCTCCGCCGGCATCCGGCAGAAAAAACACTTTATGCATCCTGCTCGGAGAACCCCGCTTCCTCTTTCCTTCTCCGGTATCATGGGGATGAGGAAACAATAAAAAACGCGCTCTCTGAAAGAACGCGCCATAAAATGAAAAGTGGTGGGTAGAGAAGGATTCGAACCTTCGAAAGCAAATGCTAACAGATTTACAGTCTGCCCCCTTTGACCGCTCGGGAATCTACCCACTTGAAGTGATGTGCGGCGAATGTATAGGGATTCCCGTGCCTTAGCAAGTTTTTTTTATAAAAAGTAGGTCCTCCCAGAAGCAGAAACCCCATATGCAACAGCCATGCCGCCGGAAGGAAAGCTGATGCAGGAACACAAGACCGGAAAAGGCAATTTTCACGAATCTCCCACATATACCGGAGCGCGGCTGTCCGGGGAATCCGCATCCAGTTGCTCCAGCTGGGGCAGAATGTTCTCCATGCTCTCCCATACGGAGGGAACAATCTTGATTGCGGTTCCAAACCGGACTGCCATCATCAGGGCGTCTGAAGGGCGGGCGTCCAGCTCCACCAGCTTGTCCATCACCTCATTGGCGGCCTCTATGGTCACGCGGGCATAAAAGACTTCATCCTTGCGGCCGTTGATAAGCACCAGCCTCACCCGGCATTCCATGGCGGATAAAAAGTGAGCCAGCAGGGAAGACGTGTCCGGCCGTACCGGGCGTTCCCCGTTCAGGCAGCGTTCCAGGGCCATGCCGTCTGTCAGCTCCATGAAAATGACGCCCACCTTGCCGGTCAGCGGATCACGCAGACACACACCCGCCCCGGCCCGGGTGTAAAGCAGGGCATAAGGTTCCAGAGCAATCAAATTTTCATCCGGCATGGCGGGCGGAAATCACATGTTAAAAACCGGGATTAATAACCCGTTCCGTATAGCGGGCAGCCACCTTGACGTATTTTTCCGCCCATTTGTGGTTATTATCCGCGGATTCCGGCCCCAGGTCCTTCACCACCTTGGCAGGAGAACCCAGCACCAGGGAATTGGGGGGAATGACGGTACCTTTGGTAATGAGCGCGCCCGCTCCCACCACAGACCCCTGGCCGATGACCGCTCCATCCAGAATAATGGACCCCATGCCTATCAGGCAATTATCCTCCACCGTGCAGGCGTGCAGAATCACGCCGTGCCCCACGGTTACGTACTTGCCTACATAGCAGCCGAAATCGTCTGCCAGGTGGATGCAGCTGTTGTCCTGGATATTGGAGTAATCACCAATTACGATCTTATTGATATCTGCGCGCAGCGTGGTATGGTACCAGACGCTGGCATATTCCCCAATGGTAACATCTCCAATCAAATCAGCGCTTTCCGCCACAAAAGCGGTATCCGCCACTTTGGGCCAGAAGTTCGCGTAAGGTTCTCTTGCCATATAAGTCATGTATTAATTGAAGATAAGACAGCATTCCAGTCTAAAAACGTTCATTCCGCGGGTATGCCGCAGCCGGAAACGAACACGGCCGAACCCACCCGAAAATGAAAGGCCGCAGGCACCTCCGCACTAATTTTCTTCCCGGATGCCCTTCTTGCTGTTCTTCTCCCGCTTCTCCGCATCCTTGCGCAGGGAGTCGGCTTTTTTCCCATTACCTCCCTTTTCATAATACCCGGCTATCCTCCGCTGGATGGCGGCTTCCTTCTTTACCTTGAAATAATCGCCCGATTTAGTCCGGATATACCGGTTGTAGGAAGATTCCGCCTCCTTGGCCATCTGAAGCACGGCCTCCTGATCCTGGGAAACGTACTCGTAATATTGCCCCATCAGCGCTTCAAATACTTCCGCGCGGCGCGCATAATCCTTCATGGACTTCCGGTACAGGGCAGCCACCCCGGCCTTGTCCCCGTTTTCCATCAGGAGATCCGCCTGCCGCTTGATGGCGGCGGAAGTCAGGTCGCTGCGCCCCTCGTCCGTCTCCTTTTCCAGCTTCTTCAAATCGCGGGCAACATGGCGTTTATTGGTGGAAGCGTCCCTCATGGGGAAAATATACTCATCTTCCACGCGGGCGGCCATGGCCAGATAATCCGGACGGGAACGGAACTTGCGCTTAATCATGGCCACCAGTTCATCCCATTCTTCCAGCTTCGTGCCGCTCTCCGGGCGGCCCATCAGAGCAATCAGGCGTTCCCAGCCCAGGGGGCTGCCGGGAGTGGCCTGTGTGGCGGCTTCCAGCATTACCCGGGCGCAATCCGGCTTCTGCATCTCCTCAAACAGGTCCGCCAGGGAAAGATAATCCAGGGAAGTATCCAGCCGGGCGCCATTCACCTTCTTGTCCATACCCTGGAGAAGGGTGGATTCATGCTTTGACTTGCAGTTGTGCGGATGGGAAAAATGCCCCGTATTATATCCGTACCCGCCGTAGGACTGCCAGGTTTCATCCGTCGTCAGCAGATTGACCCAGGCATGCGGCCCGCGGTTGCCGTCCCCGGTAACATAGGCGGAGGGAATACCGTTGCATTTGGCGGTATTCACCGCAAAATAGGCCTGGTCCATGCAAATGCCGCCTTCATCCAGAATCTCCTGGAAGGTATAATTAGTATAAGGGTCCTTGCCCAGTGCGGCGCGGTCCATCCGGTAACGGATCATGGAATAGGCTCCGCCCCATCCTTTCCGGGTAAGGCGCACCTTTTTGCGCGCCCAATCCATCTCCGACCTCGGCAGACGCACATCCACCACAAACAACAGCTCGGAAGGGCTTAATTTGGAAATGTCCGTGAGAAGCTCACGGGCTTCATCCATCTCCATGAAGTACTCGAATACCTGTTCCAGCGTCAAAGGCGTGGTGGAAATATTGGTGGAAGAAGACGCCCTCAGCTTGGACGGGCTGGAAGCGATGCGGGGATTCAGCATGGCGCAGGCCAGCGCCAGGGAGGAATACCTGCTCCGGGGCATGGCAGAGGTTTTCATCCAGAATTCCGCCCACTTCCTCAAAATCCCTCCCCACTCCTCCCCGGGTGTCTGCTCCCGCGCCATCGTGCGCAGGAAAAGTCTCAGGGGATCGGAAGGATCTGAAAAAAGCCATGGATAGAAATACCTGGGGGAACTCTCCTTGATTTGTTCCTGGATGGTTTCCGCTCCCACTTTGCTGATGAGCTGGTACAGCTCATTGGCGCGCATGAGGTACGGGCTCTGATCGTACATGGACGCGTCAAATTTGCCGAATTTGATGACCTTCACGGCATCCCGTTCCAAATTGGAGCGCAGGAAATCGGCATACAAGTCATAGCGGCCCGTTTCCAGGGCCAGATTGAAAGCATCCGTAAACAACTTTCTGTTGGCGGCGTTATTGGCCTTCAGGCTGACCAGAAGAACAGGCTTCTTGAAAATCTCCAGCCGCGGATCTTCCTCCTGGACCACGGGTTCTTCCTTCGGTTCCTCAGGGGAAGGCTCCGCCACTTCCGGTTCCTTGTTCTGCCGTTTTCCGGCGGCTTCCTCAGCAGCCAGGCGTTCCGCCTCAAGACGGGCTTTTTCCTCCGCCTCCGCGCGCGCCCGTTCCTCCGCCTTCCTGCGCGCCGCCTCCAGTTCCGCGGCTTTCCGCGCACGCGCCGCTTTCGCTTCCGCCTCCTTTCTGGCCGCCAGCTCAGCGGCGGCAGCCTTACGTTGAACGGAAACCCGGTGGTAAGCCACCCCTCCGGCGGCAAGAGCCAGCACCAGGACAATAGTTATAATAATTCCGCCGGAAGAGGATTTTTTATGCTTGGGAAAACCGGGACGCAGAGGATTGACAGGATTCATGGGGATGCAGCTTGAACGCGTTGAAGCAAATTGGGGAGGGGGATGAGACGGTTTTATCCCTGTTCCGTGTGACATAAAAGCGCAATACCTTTCCGAGGTCAACTTGAAACAATGGTCTTTTGCTGAAGGTTCGTTTTCCCGGAACCCGTTAAGAATCAAACCAGAGTATTTTTCCTTGTATTTTCATAGCCATTTTATAGTATCGGGCCTCTTCATGTTTCCAAAAACATGAGAAAAACACAAGTATCCTGCTGATTATTCCTGGCTGACATATGTTTTTCCCGTTGCCTATGAACACTTTCTCTCATCTCAGTCCGTTTCTGGCCGTCATTTCGGGAAGCCTCTTCTCCGGAACGGCTCTCTGTAACGACATCGTGCTGCCTCCGCCAGATAAAAAGGGAGGAAAGCCCCTCATGCAGGTTCTTCATGAACGGCATTCCACCAGGTCCTTTGCAGACAAACCTATCCCGGTGGAAATCCTGTCCTCCCTGCTCTGGGCGGCGCAAGGCGTCAACCGGGACGATCCCGACTACCGCACGGCGCCGTCTTCCCGGAATTCCAATGAAATAGAAATCTATGTCGTTCTGCCGCAGGGCACCTATCTTTACAGGCCGGAAACCCACCGACTGGAGAAAGTGGTTCAGGGCGACATGCGGGCCGCTACGGGAACACAGGAATTCGCGGCTACCGCGCCGTTAAACCTGGTCTATGTAGTAGACCAGTCCAAACAGCCGGGAGACTTTGATGCCAGGAGAAAGCTGGTCACGGCCTGCACGGATGCGGGGTTTATTGGAGAAAACGTTTACCTTTTCTGTGCTTCCGAAGGGCTCGGCACCGTGTTCCGCGCCATGATTAACGCCAATTATATCCAGCAGTGCCTGAAGCTCCCCGTCCTCAAAAAAGTCCTGTACGCCCAGAGTGTCGGCTATCCGTCAAAATCCTGAAAAAACCATAAGCCGGAACGCTGTGAGACTCGCCGTTCCATCGGCGGCTCTTCCTCATGCCTGCGAAAAACCGTCATGGGAACCGCCGTTCCCATGGAGATAAAAACGCCAGGAACCATTGCCGGGCCAGTCAGGAGCGCACTCTTCCGGACAGCCCGGCAACAAAGGAAAAAGCGTTTGACGAACTGTTGGATGAACGTTTCGGGCAAGCCCGGTTCCGCCACTCCGCCCTGCGGCATTGGCTGGAGAAATATTCAAACCGGAATTCCCGGGAAACTGCGGCGCCAGGAAATCTACTCCCCGCTTGCGGTCTTTCCCATAGTTCAAATTCATGGAAAATCCGGAACCGCAAGCGGAAAACGCACCAGCATTACCACTGGTTGTCCAGGTTTTTGGTATTTATCTTTCCGGGTTCCTTGTTGCGTTCCTTCATGCCGCGGACAGGCTTGGGCTCCTTTTCGTGCAGGTCCAGAATATCAATCACATTCTCCCCTTTTTTCAGGAATGGGGCCGGGACATACAGCCTTAACTGAGGTCCCACATTCCAATAGCGCCCCACGTTGATTCCGTTCACCCATACATACCCCTTGACATAGCGGGACATATCCAGAAACGTGTCCTGAGGCTCTTCAATATTTACAACGGCCCGGAAATGCGCCCCTTCCCGTTTCTGGGAAGGCCCCTTTCCTTTGGGAGCCCGCACAATGGAATCAGCTTTCAGGGGAAGCGCCCTCACCGTCCAGTTCTTTAACTCCCGCGTTCCCAGCTTCACAGGACCGTAAATCCCCTTGCGGTCACTCTCCATGCTGATATGAAAATTAATATGTCCCATGGCCTCTACCAGAACTTCCAGCGTCCCCGGCTTCCTGCGCTCCGGCAGTTTCACGCTCTTCTGCCCCAGCCGCCGATCCAGCGTGCCGACCAGCTCTCCATCCAGATACACCTGGGCATAGTCATTGACATTGGTAAATTCCAGCGTTTCAGGCGGTCCTGACGGAACGGCCGTTCTGTAAACGGCAATACCCTGGTTCTGGTTCCATTGTTCAAAATAGGGAGGCTGCGGGAACTTGGACCGGAAAGGCTTGGGCAGGTTCTCCCAAAGGCCGGCATGCACTGCGGGCGTGAACTCCGGAATTTCCATGGCCGGAATGTCTGCGGGAGGTTCCGGCACAGCGGCTTCGGGAGGCAACTTTTTCAAAATGATTTCCCTCATCTGGGCATAATATTCATTCATCCGCCCCTGCTCATCCACGGGAGAACCGTAATCATAACTCGTCAGGTCCGGCTGGTATTTTCCCGGCCCTCCGTTGTTGGCTCCGGCCGAGAATCCGAAATTGGTGCCTCCGTGGAAAACGAACAAGCTGAAGGAACGCCCCTTGTCCATAAACCAGCGGACGTGGTTGACCACTCCAGGGGTGGGAGCCCAATTCCCCTCCCCCCAGTGCCGCAGCCAACCCGGATATGTTTCCGAGGAAAAAACGGGAACTCCCGGATTGCATTTATTAGCCACTGCCCAATGGCCGTCGTTCAGCCCCGGATCCAGCCCTACGGCCACGCCTGGAAGCACCACGCCTTTCAGAAAATGTTCTCCCGCGCCGTCGGAGGTGTAAAAGGGGCCAAAACCCTTCCTGCTCCAGAACGCCTTCAGCCATTCCATATACTTGCGGTCTTTACGCTGGTAGCTCCCGTATTCGTTTTCAAGCTGGGTCATCAGAATGGGGCCCCCGTTTTTGGCTAAAAAAGGCTCCGCCACACGAGCCACGGCCTCCAGATAACGCGTCTGCGCCTTCATGAATTTGGCGTCTTCCGTAGTTCTCAACTTGGCCTTGGGATCCTTCAGCAAATAATGAGGCAGCCCACCCAGATCCCATTCCCCGCATGCATAGGGGCCGGGGCGGAATAAAACCCACATTCCTTCCTCCTGGCATAACTTGAGGAACCCTTCCAGATCCCGATTGCCCGTCTTAAAGTCAAAGCTGCCGTCCGGCTGCTCATGGTCATTCCAGAACACATAAAATGCAATAGTATTCAGCCCCATAGCCTTGGCGGTCCTGATGCGGTGCCTCCAGTATTCCCGGGGAATGCGCTGGGGATGCATCTCCGCGCCGCGGATCTGGAAGGGTTTCCCGTTCAGCATGAACTCCTGGTTCCCTTCCCCGCCGAACCCGAACACAACGGGGGGTCCTCCGGAAAGAGCGGGTTTCTGTACATTCTGGACAGCCTCAGGGCCAGCCCATGCCAATGCTCCCACTCCGACGGCCATCAGTGCGGCAGACCAACTGAAACCATATTGCTTCATCATGTTGAACAGTTAATTCATTTGAAGACGGTTGCCAATAACAATTTTTTTCTCTCTTCTCCGAATCTTCGGAATACCCTTCCCCTCCGCCAGAAATCTGACGGGGCCGGACGGAACGGAGGCCTTCCGTTCCGTGGAATGTGATCATGTCATATATCTTCATCCCTTTGTATGAAAACCGGAGGACGCCTGTCTAAATTGATCAATATGAAAACAATTGTTCTTCTTCGCCATGGAGAAAGCACGTGGAACCGTGAAAACAGATTCACCGGATGGACGGACGTGGATCTGACGGAATTGGGAATACAGGAAGCCAACCACGCGGGCGACCTTCTGAAAGACAGGGGAATGGCCTTTGACCATGCCTACACCTCTTATCTCAAGAGGGCCGTGAAAACGCTCAACTGCGTGCTGGACCATTTGGACCAGGACTGGCTGCCCGTCTCCAAAAGCTGGAGGTTGAATGAAAAGCACTACGGCATGCTCCAGGGCCTGAATAAAAGTGAAACGGCTCAAAAATACGGAGACGAACAGGTACTGATCTGGAGGCGCAGTTATGACGTGGCGCCTCCTCCCCTGGCGGAGGACGATCCCGCCAACCCCAAATGGGATCCCCGCTACAAGGGAGTGCCGGACAGCGAACTTCCGCGAACGGAATCACTGAAAGAAACTATTGCCCGCATGATGCCCTACTGGGAAGGAACAGTTCTCCCTTCTCTACGGACGCTGGACAATATCCTAATCGTAGCCCACGGCAACACATTGCGGGGCATGATCAAGTATTTGAAAAACATTCCTGACGAACAGCTGCTTTCCCTTAATCTTCCTACCGCCACCCCCTATGTATTTGAATTTGACGACTCCCTAAACCTGGAAAAAGACTACTTTCTTGGGGATCCGGAAGAAATCCGCAAACGCATGGCGGCCGTCGCCGGCCAGGGAAGCGCAAAGAAAAAAAACGCCTGCGGAATAACCTCATTATCCTTTCCTATGACCGCCCATTCCTGCCGCATTGCGTTCTTTGACGCCAAGCCCTACGACCGGGATTCCTTCAATTCTGTCAATGAACGCGAATTCCATTACGACATCCGTTACTTCAAAGGGCACCTCACTCCGGACAGCGTGCCCCTGACCCGCGGTACGGACGTAGCGTGCATTTTCGTCAATGACACGGCAAACCGGGAAGTAATACGGAACCTGAAGGAAAATGGCGTCAAATTGCTGGCTCTGCGTTGCGCCGGATTCAATAATGTGGATCTGAAAGCTGCGGAAGAAGCGGAACTGCCCGTCGTGCGGGTGCCCCAATATTCTCCCTATGCGGTGGCGGAACATGCCGTAGCCCTGATGCTTTCCCTGAACCGCAAAATACACCGCGCCTACTGGCGCACCAGGGACGGCAATTTTTCCCTTCACGGCCTGATGGGCTTTGACATGAATGGAAAAACGGCCGGCATCATCGGAACGGGAAAAATCGCCAGAATCCTCATCCGCATTCTCAAAGGCTTCGGGATGAACATCCTGGCCTATGACCTGCACCCTGACCAGCGCTTTGCGGAAGAAGCCGGCATTACGTACACCACCCTGGACGATCTGTACGCCCGGTCCGATATCATCTCCCTGCACTGTCCCCTTACTCCGGAAACGGAACACCTGATTAATACGGATTCCATTGGAAAAATGAAGGATGGAGTGATGATCATCAACACGGGACGCGGCAAGCTGATTAACACGGAAATGCTGATTGACGGCCTGAAATCAAAAAAAGTGGGAGCTGCCGGACTGGACGTGTACGAAGAAGAGGGAGAATATTTCTACGAAGACAAATCCGACAGGATTATTGATGATGATACTCTGGCTCGTCTCCTTTCCTTCAACAACGTCATCCTGACTTCCCACCAGGGCTTTTTCACGAAAGAAGCCCTGCACAATATTGCGGAAGTCACCCTGCACAACATCCGGGACTTTCTGGAAAGCAAACCTCTGATCAACCGAGTCTCGCTTCAGTCACGCTGAACGTGCCCGGCGGGCGCTCTACGGAAATCCGGGACTTTCTCATCCGCCTTCTGCCGGACAGAAGGCGGAATTCGGGGAAAGGCGGCAGCTTTTTTATGCAAGCGCCGCCACTTCCCGCCGTATTATATACTATGAGCACTCCAGCCCCTGCCTCCGTCCTGGCTCCCAAACCGCACTACGCCGCTCTGGACGGCCTCCGCGGGGTGGCCGCCGTCATGGTGGTCCTGTTCCACATGTTTGAAGGCAGCGCCAGGGACTTCCAGTTCCATACGGACCAGATCATCAACCACGGCTACCTGTCCGTGGACTTTTTTTTCATGCTGTCCGGCTTCGTCATCGGATATGCCTATGACGACCGCTGGGAAAAAATGAACCTGTGGAACTTCTGCAAGCGGCGGCTGGTGCGCCTTCAACCCATGGTGGTCATGGGGATGCTGCTGGGGGGAATCCTCTTTTACTTCCAGGGGTCTGAAATCTTCCCGAACCTTGCGCAAACCCCCGTATGGAAAATGCTGCTGGTCATGACCGTGGGATTCACGCTGCTGCCCGTTCCCGTTTCCCTGGATGTGCGCGGATGGTCGGAAATGCACCCGCTGAACGGTCCGGCCTGGTCCCTCTTCTTCGAATACGTCGCCAATATCCTTTATGCCATGCTCATCAGAAAATTTACCAGCAGATGGCTGGCGGTCCTGGTCTTTCTGGCGGGCTGCGCCCTCATTCACCAGTGCTACACGCAGGGCAACAACATCGGCGGCTGGACTCTGGATGCGGAACAGTGCCGTGTGGGGCTTACACGGCTCATGTTCCCTTTCTTCGGCGGTCTGCTCCTGTTCCGCCTGTGCAAACCTGGACGGATCAGGCATGGTTTCTGGTGGTGCAGCCTGCTTCTGGCGGGAACCCTGGCGGCGCCCCATGTAGGAGGCGCGGAACATTTCCGCCTGAACGGCCTGTATGACGCCTTCTGCATCATTGTCATCTTTCCCGTGATAGTCTTCCTCGGAGCCAGTGACATCCCTGGAGACATCTCTTCCAGAGCCAGCCGGTTTTTGGGAAACATCTCCTATCCCCTTTATATCATCCACTATCCCATCGTATATCTCTACCTGGCCTGGGTTCACGATGCGGAAGTCCCTCTTTCCCGTGCGCTCCCCGTAGCGGCAGGCGTCTTATTCCTCTGCATTGCCGTAGCCTACGGGTGCCTGAAGCTTTATGACGAGCCCGTGCGCGCATGGCTTTCCAAACGCGTGCTGAAGCGGCGTCCTCCGGAACCCGGGGCGTAAAGCGGAACAAACATCTGCCTTGCCCCTGGCGGGGCCAGGCCGGATACTGTCGGCGGTCTTTCATGGAAAAACTGCCGACATCCTCCAAAGCTCTGCGCTACCTGCCCTTTCTTGTGGCATCTGCATTCTTTATGCAGATGCTGGATGCCACCATCCTGAACACGGCCATTCCCACCATTGCCCGCAGCTTCAACAGCCATCCGCTGCAGCTCCACTCCCTGGTAACGGCCTACATGCTCACCGTCTGCGTCCTGATACCGGCCTCCGGATGGATATCCGACAAACTGGGTTCCCGCCGTACTTTCCTGCTGGCCATCTCCGTTTTTTCCGTGGGCTCCCTGCTGTGCGCCCTTTCCGCCTCCGTTACCATGATGACGGTATGCCGCGTCATCCAGGGAATAGGCGGCGCCTTCCTGATGCCCGTCGGGCGCCTTGTCATCCTGCGCTCCTATCCCCGCTCCATGTTCGTCAATGTCCTGAACATTGTAACGATTCCGGCGCTGCTGGGCCCCCTTCTGGGGCCGGTGCTGGGCGGTATCATCGTACAGTACGCTTCCTGGCACTGGATATTCCTGATCAACATCCCGGTAGGCATGGCGGGCCTGTGGGCCACCTGGAAGCTGATGCCGGACCTGAAAGCGGTCCGGGAACAGAAATTCGACTGGCCGGGTTTCTTCCTTTTCTCCTCCTCCGCCGTCCTGGCTACGATGGGCCTCTCTTCCGCAGGAGGCATAACCGATAAGCCGCGCATGGTCATCCTCACGTCTGCCGGAGGCATTCTTCAACTTCTGTACTGGGTGCTGGCGTTCCGTTCAAAAGCCCCCATCTTCAGCCCGGCCCTGTTCCGCATCAGAAACTTTGCCATCGGAATCGCCGGCAACATCGTCTGCCGCCTGGGCGGAAGCTGCCTGCCGTACCTGATGCCGCTTTTCTTCCAGGTGGTGCTTGGTTATTCCGCTCTTCAGTCCGGCATGTCCCTGATTCCGCTGGCCCTGAGCAATCTGCTGGCAAAAACGGTTGCGCCGCGTCTGCTCGGGAAATTTGGTTACCGGAACATCATGGTCGTCAATACCTTCACCATAGGATCGCTGCTGGCCTCCTTCCGCTTTGTAGGCCCCGGAACCCATGAACTTATTCTCCTGGGCATGCTCGCGTTGCTGGGCGGGGCCAACTCCATTCAGTTCACCTGCATGAACACCCTGACGCTGATTGACCTCCCCAATGCAGACGCCAGCAGCGGAAACTCCCTGCTTTCCACGATCATGCAGCTCTCCATTGCTGTCAGTATTGCCGCGGCCTCCCTGCTGCTGGACAGCTTCGGCGGCCATTCGGCTACCTCCGGAAAGGCTGTGGAAACCGCCTTTCATGCCACTTTCGCCACCATCGGCGCCATTGCCGCGGCCAGTTCCTTCATCTTCGCCCTGGTGGACAAAGACAAGGGAATCACCCGCAAACGGAGAAAAGCAGCTTGAAGAAGAAAATTCCCGCCCCTGTTCAGGAACAGGAAGAGGAATCTCCCGTCTCAAGAGAACAGCACTGCGCAAACCGGGCGCGGGACTCTTCCAGGGTAATCGGTTTCTTATCCTCCCCCAGGGCTACATAAACCAGCTCCGCCTCTGTAATTTTGGCAATGTTATTGCAAAGCTTCGTCAGACGTTCCGCATACACCTCCACCTTCACGGTGACGGAGGTGCGGCCCACCTTGATAATATCCGTATAAAAGGACACTACATCGCCCACCAGCACAGGAGCTTCAAACGTCAGGCTGCTCACCGCACGCGTCACAATATAGCGGCTCAATGCATAGCGCATGGCGGTATTGGCTCCTGCAAGGTCCACCTGGCTCATCACCCAGCCGCCGAATACTTCCCCGCTCTGATTGGTATCCGCAGGCATTGGTTCCACGCGCAGGGCGGGAACGCGCCCTTCCGGAAGCTGGGCATGACGATATGTATTTTCCATAAATAAGAATAATTATAAATTAATAAGGACATGCTTATCTATCACAGCCCTCTTGTAAAGGGTAAAACGCGGAAGCGGAAAACGGGCGGCGCCGGCACGCTCTGCGGAAAAAAGAAAACAGCCCGGAATAAACTGCTTTCCCATATTGATTAAGTTGGGCAGGCGGATTTCCGTGTCTTATCCCGGAGCTTTTCCACCATGGCCGGTAAAGGCGGTTGTCCATTACTCATGGACCGCAACCATGAATCCAAAACAAAAAAAGTGGACGGGGAGGCACATCCCGCTTCCGACTTTGCCTACGTACCCGATCCGGAAAAGCCTTCCACCTGGAAACTGCCGATTTTCAACATGCGCCACGTAGGAGGGGCCCTGGCCGCCATGACCAGCGACTATCGCGGCAACCCCGTGGAAATACCGGAAGGAGATCGCCGTGCCGTCATGAAAAAAATCCTGGCCAGGAAAGCGAAACTGGAACAGGAAGAAAGCTGATTCCGTTTTCTTTCATTTCTTTTTTTCCGCCTGTAAACAGGAAGGAAAGAAATATCTTTTCCCTTCGTTCCCCGGTCTTAGCCGTTTGGGGACGGGCTGACACCATCCAGATACCGGCTTTCTGCGGCGCCTTCGGTTGGCACCCCCGTAGAAATGAAAGACATTCCCACCCTTCCGACGCTCCTGGCGGATACAGCCGGATATTTCACTTACGGACGGCATCAAAAACGGTGGTAAAACAGAAGAAGAAATTAAATTATTCTAAAATCATCAATCATCCCAAGGATGTTTTTCCCCTAAAGTGGATTGGGGAAATTCAGGAAATCTGAAAATCAAATAACTTTCTCCGGCCAATAAAAACAACATTTAGAAAATTCCTATATAAATAAATATCAATGGCATATTGAAATAAAAACATGTCTTTCCCTGAACAGGCCGTCCGAAGCCTGGTCATCACGATAGGAATGAAGAATGCCGGAAAAGGGAATGCTGCCGGCTATTTCCCGCATGGCAGCGCTTTTCCCCTTCCGTCAACTCCGCATCAAAATATGACTGACGAAAAAATGAGCACAGAAGGTACTAACGAAATACAGGACCCGCGCGGTGAATTCCAACAGGAAAGATATGAAAAGCAGCAGCAGAAAGCCCCCGGACTGCAATCCGGAATGAAGCCCGTGCCGGATTCCGGGGAACAAAGCTACCATGGCTGCAACAGGCTCCGTGGACGAAAAGCCCTGGTCACAGGGGGAGACTCGGGAATAGGCCGGGCGGCGGCTATTGCCTACGCACGCGAAGGAGCCGACGTAGCCTTGAACTACCTTCCTGAAGAACAAAGCGATGCCGAAGAAGTGGCGGAACTCATCAGAAAAGAGGGCCGGAAGGCCGTCCTGCTGCCGGGGGACCTCAGCGATGAAGTCTTTTGTAAAAAACTCGTCAGGGATGCCTTGGAAAAACTTGGCGGACTGGACATCATGGCCCTGGTAGCCGGTAAACAAGTGGCGGTGGAAGATATCCGGGACATTACCACGGAACAATTAACCAAGACATTTGAAGTAAACGTGTTCTCCCTGTTCTGGATTGCCAAGGAAGCCCTTCCGCATCTCAAGCCGGGGACGAGCATCATTACCTGCTCCTCCATTCAGGCCTACCAGCCCGGCAAGAACCTGGTGGACTATGCTTCCACAAAAGCGGCCATCATTGCGTTCAGCCGCTCCCTGGCCAAGCAGGTTGCCCCCAAAGGCATCCGGGTCAACGTGGTGGCTCCCGGCCCCATCTGGACAGCCCTGCAAGTAACCGGAGGCCAGCTGCAGAAGGATCTGCCGGAATTCGGACGGAAAACGCCTCTCAAAAGGGCAGGGCAACCTGTGGAACTCTCCGGACTATACGTCTTTCTCGCCTCCCAGGAATCCAGCTTCATTACTGCGGAGGTCTTTGGCGTTACCGGCGGCATGCATCTGGCCTGATGCGGAAACCCGCAATCCGGGAAAAGGGCCGGACTGACTTTCCGGAATCCCTTTCCGCAGCGCCACACCCCCGGATGACCGGGAAAGCGGCCGGAAACGGCTCTGCAAGGAAATCAGGGCATTGCTCCATTTCCCGGTTGTCCCGGCAAAAGGTTCCTGCTTGAATGGGGTAATGGCATTTTGGAGGTTTTGGTTCATCTTTTTCCCTTTCACGGCGCTTCTCTTTTCCATGGTGCATGGCAGTCCTCTGAACGCACCCGTCATCACCCTTGGAGAGAAAAAAAGCCTGTTCGGAGAAAAAGCGCAGGCCAATGAATATGTCAGCTATGCCCTTTATTACTGGCCGGACCCCGCCAATCCGGACGGTCCTTACAAACCCATTGACGGCAAAAAGAACAAACGGCTCCGCAGCATGGACGACAGCGGCAGGATGGCCGCTTTCATCAGCACGGTCTGCAGCCTGGGACGGCAGTATGAACTCGACAGGGATCCGCAGGCCGCCTCCAGGGCCGGGCAATGGCTGAAAGCCTGGTTCATTGCTCCGGCAACCCGCATGCAGCCCCATCTGAAATATGCCCAAATTCGCCCCGGACACCGGACGGAAGGAGACGGAGGAGGCATCATCGACCTTTACCGCATGCCCGAATTCCTGGAAGCTTTGACGGCGTTGAAATGCTCCAATGCCCTAACGGCAGAGGAATGGAAGCAGGTGGACGCATGGCTGAACCAGTATTACACATGGCTGACTACCAGCAGGCAGGGCAGGCATGCACACACGCGCAGCAACAACCATTATCTGTTTTATGTGGCGCAATGCGCCCATTTGGCATCCTTCCTGGGCCGCAGCCATGAAGCGGCCCAATGGCTGGCAGAAGCCTTCGCCAACCTGGACCGCCACATCGCTCCCGACGGATCCCAGCCCGAAGAACTCAAACGGGCGGAACCCTGGCAATACAGCGTTTACACTCTTCAGGCATGGGGATACCTGGTGCATCTTGCAGAACGCATGGGCGACAAGAACTACCGTTACCGGAAAACACCCGCCGGGGCCTCCATTCAAAAAGCTGTGGACTATCTCCTGCCTTACCGCGCCAACCCTGAAACATGGCCCTGGCAAGGCTCCAGGGCAAACACTCCGCTGCCCGCCATCTTTGAACCGGAGCAGGCGGGCAGGCCACAACGGAAATGCTACTGAACCGCGCCCGCCGTTAAAAGTATCCGTTTTTCCTGCTTATTGAAAATCCCCTCTCCAGCAGCACGAACGGGGTATTTTCCCGGAAAACGATTTAATAAGAAATCTCCCCAGTATTTTTCCCCTTAGATTTTTCCTTTCTTTTTGCTGCTCTCCATTCCCACGGAGATATGGGATTCAGCTCAGACCAGATGCCTTTTTGGGCCTTTCTGGCATCCCTTTCAAGAGAAACGAGTTTCCGGCTGGCGGAAAAATTTTTATAAATCCACGCCCATCCTTCCTTCACCATCTCTTCGTTGACGAGCATTTTTCCATGCCATATTTCCCCTAAAATACGGCCGTACCTGTCACTCTCGGTATACCGGACTGTAACCGCCTCTCCCCAAATCAGCTTTTCCAGGTATTCCTTGGCGCCTTCATACCCGTCCTGCTCCCTTTCCGGCGCATCAATTCCCTCAAGCTGTATCCGATGCGTACGCATTTGTTCAGGCGTCCTTTCCAGAAGGATGACCGTGTCGCCGTCAATCACGTTAATCACGACTCCCCTGATACTTTCAGCAAAAGCCATGCAGGGACTTATCAGGAAAATCAAAAGCCATTTCATGAAAAATGATATAATCCAAAAAATATCAGGATGCAACTACTCTTTAGAGAAACCGTTCCCGCACTGTTCACACGGCCGGAAACAGATGAATACGGTCATCTGTGGACAGCCTGTTCTGGAACAGGCCATCATGTTTTCCGGCATGAAGGAACACAATTCCCGAACCTATTCCAACCTGTCCGGAACAACGGTAAACAGGCTGTATCATTGCCCCGCTCCGGAACATCTTTGTTCGCTGCCGTGCCGGGAGCGGAAGAACATCCCGCCGGCGTACCCCGGCAATCTAACCCATGCCGCCATTTAAAAAGACTGCACATTAAACAAGAAAAACCGGGCGCCCTGCAACATTCAATGGCATGGCGTGAGACATTTCACTCATTTTTTCAATTCTTCGGCTATTCTGCCGAGGTTCTTTTCCGTTGCCTTTCTCAGTTTCTCCTGCTGTTTCCAGTACCATGCCGTTCTTTCCGACACCCCGGCCTGATTCGCCAGCCAGCGCACGGCGCCGCTCGTGTCACAGCCTGTTTTCTTCTGAATGACTTCCAGCAGTTGAGCGACATATTTATTCATGGATTCCGGGTTGATATTATTTCGATTCCCATGCCCGGCTGAATTCCTCGTCCCGGAACAGGGAGGCAATCCCGCTGAGCTGCTTGAGGCGCAACAATTCTTCCGCATCCATCCCCAGATTTTTGAGTATCCACGCATCCGACATGCCTGCCTCCGTCAACTCCTGGATAATATTGGTCATGAGGGCGATATTATGAGATCCCCGGGCACGGTTGTGCCTGATGGTGGAAGCCATGCGGTTTCCAAGAGGCTTGTCGATTACGGCCACCGGCATCATGCCACCCTCCCGTTCGTAAATATCGCGGTAAGTCTTCATGATCTGGCAGCGGTGGAACCCGTCCACGATTTCATAGGTCCCGTCCTCCAGCTTATAACAAACGATAGGCATCGTATAACCGTCCTCCTTGATGCTCTGGTAGAGCAGCTTCATTTCGGGGGGAGCTACGCTGTTCGGGTTATAGGCATTGGAACGTATCTGGTCCAGGGGAACGCGCCGGATTTTGTAAACGGGGGATTGATAGGAGGTTTTCATAAAATATTGCGGTATTTATTGACGGCGGCCCGGCGCCGGGCAATCGCTCCCTTGGTTGGACCGAACCCGGCGTACTTGCAAAAGTAATCATTCTTCATGATGCAGATGCACATGCGCTTGTAGGAAGGCACCTGCCGGAAATTGCTGACCGGCATGTCGTCGGGATAGCCCATAAACTGAATGACGTCGCGGTCGACGTAACGGCCCGACTTTCCCGTCACGGTCGCCAGAGGATAGGCGGCCAGCACTTCATCGGCAGTTCCGGGATCGACGGTACCCCCTTTCATCCAGTACTTTTTAGACCTCTCCAAAATGTTGTTGTAGTGTTCCGCCGTTTTCTCGTTCATTGTGGAAAGCAGGAATTCATAATAGGACTTCCAGGTATGGCCGGGCGGCAGTTTGATGGTTTTCCAGCCCATGGCCGTCGTACCTCCGTACAAACCTGTGAAGTTGACGCCGTTGACGCGCCCGACCATGCGCGCCCAGTTGGCAGGATCAATAACTTTGTAAAGCTTCAGGCTTTCCTGGGCGCAGTCATTAAACGGGCTTGCCACCCGCATTTGCCCGATCGTAAGGCCTGCCTGGTACAGGAGATCGTAAAGGCGGTTATAGTCAAAACCAAAACGGGCGTTGGCCGTCCAGACGTCACTGACGCGCCAGTCATAAAGAGGGTAGGCGCTGACGGTCACGGCATCAGCCCGTGTAATCCACTTCCTTCCCTCATAAGACGTCCTTTTATTGCCGCGGGCAACGGCGGCGTATCTGTTGAGGCTTTCATCCGCCCGCAGCCCTACCATGACGGCAGTACTTCCGTGTTTTTTGGCAAAATGGCGTGAAAGCTTATCCTGGAATTCATAGTCCACCATACCGTGCCGGAACGGGACGTCCAGATTCTTTTCGTTGATTACATAGGGATTTTCCGGCATGGGTCGCACCCACAGTTTTTTCTGGGCGGCGCTCCACGGCGTCCAGTAAGGTTCCCCCAGGGAGCATGCGGACTGGGCCCTGATCGGTACACAGTACCACATCTTACGAATGCCGGGGAATTGCTCCAGAAATGTTCTGGTGACATACTCGGTCGTCATCTGATATTGGGCCTCATAATCAAGGTGATACATGGACAGCTTATCCAGAAGGCCCTGTTCGGCGGCGTAACGATAGCAGAGATTAAGCATGACGCCGCTGTCCTTGCCGCCCGAAAAAGACACCAGGACATTGTCAAACTCTTGGAAACAATAGGCTATGCGTTCTAAAGCCGCCTCATAAACATTTTTATCCAGATATGTTTTCACAACTTTTCCAAAGCCTGTCTTTCGCCATCCGCCGCCAGCCCCCTGCCGGACGGGAACACGTCGGCCCGGATATGATCGCCGGAAGCCATGCATTTTCCCTGAAACCACTCTTGCAGCTTGCAGCTCATAGGGATATCCCCTGTTCTTTCAAACAGGGTTGCAACGCCTTCATTTCTGCATAAATAAGCAACATCATGTTTTTTCATGTTTTCAAATGCGCAGCAGCTTATCGTCCGTTATTTTCCGTCAACAATACCAACCTACTGAATTATTGCGGCGGGTCAATGTTTTTACTGCAATTATTTCAGTAATTTTATTGTCATCACCCTCCTTCTCAAAATACCTGCGCTTTTTAGCGAGCAACACCATTCCAGAAATGCCTTATGCATTGCGCCATGACCTCCTTTCCTTCTCCGCAACATCTGCGCTATGTGCAGCATTCAAGACGCTGCGTTGGAATGCACGGTTTCAAAATCGGAGACACAAAAATCATAACTTGCTTAAAATTAGGTGAACGAAAAAATGTACGACTCAGAGCCATTTTCCGGTTCCAACATCTTTCCCCCAATACTCTTTCCGGAACCGCATCTTCCAGGCAGACGATACATCCATCATTTCCCTCCTGAAGGAAAAATAACCGTGTTTCCCTTTTTGCAATCCGGGATGCTGTCCAAACATGAATATGCCGGTACACGCCTTAATCATGCCGTCAGATTAGACTTTAGGCGTTTTATGATTTTCCCCGAAACGCCAATTTCATGCCAGAACGGAATCAAAAAATGACATTTAGTCAGCACTTATGGTTGTTTTTCCGCGGTTTTTCACCTTTCCAGCCTCAAAACAGACAAAAAAGAAGCCCTGTAATCCATTAAAATTACAGGGCTTAGAAAATTAGTGGCTCCCCCGGTTGGGCTCGAACCAACGACCTAGTGATTAACAGTCACCCGCTCTACCGCTGAGCTACAGGGGAGTTTGCATTCCATGGAACGCGGAGGGGTTTTTACTGGAGGTACGGGCGTTTGGCAAGTACTTTTTTACTCTTGCAGGCTTTTTGACGCAAAAAGGCTTCCGCGGCGCGGTCATGGCAACGGTGTTTTCTTGACCTTTGAAGGGAGAATGACCAGACTTTCAGCGACATGAGTGAACATCACCATCATATTGCTGTCTTGGCCGGCGACGGTATCGGTCCCGAGGTCATGGCACAGGCTCTGAAGGTTCTGGATGCCGTAAGCGGCAAGTTTGGCTTTACCGTAAGCCGCAAGGAGGCATTTGTAGGGGGTGCGGGCATTGACCACTGCGGCAAGGCTCTTCCCGAAGAAACCATTCGCGCCTGCGAAGAGGCGGACGCCGTTCTGTTCGGCTCCGTGGGCGGTCCCAAATGGGAGCATCTCCCCGCCAATGAACAACCGGAACGCGGAGCCCTGCTGCCTCTGAGAAAACATTTCGGCTTGTATGCCAACCTGCGTCCGGGCGTATGCCTTCCGGCCTTGACCCATGCCTCCCCCATCAAGAATGAACTGATTGAAGGCGGATTCGATATTTTATGTGTCCGGGAATTGACTGGCGGCCTGTATTTCGGCCAGCCCCGTTTCCGCGAACGGGAGGGAGACGACGAAGTCGTCGTGGATACCATGCGCTACCATAAAAGCGAGATGGTGCGTATCGCCAAAGTGGCGTTCGAGGCTGCGCGCGGCCGCCGTAAGCGCGTCACCAGCGTGGACAAGGCCAATGTGCTGACCAATTCCCTGCTGTGGCGCGAGACAATGATTGAAGTTTCCAAGGATTATCCCGACGTGGAATTGCTGCATATGTACGTGGACAATGCAGCCATGCAGCTGGTGCGCAATCCCCGCCAGTTCGACGTGCTGGTGACGGAAAACCTGTTCGGGGACATTCTTTCCGATGAAATGGCCATGATTTGCGGCTCCCTGGGCATGCTGCCCAGCGCCAGCCTGTGCCAAGGCGCGCAGGACAACGGCCTGTTCTTCGGCCTTTACGAACCCTCCGGAGGCTCCGCCCCGGATATTGCCGGCAAGGGCATTGCAAACCCAATCGCCCAGATTCTTTCCCTTTCCATGCTGTTGCGCTACTCCCTGGGAGAAAAAACAGCGGCAGACGCCATTGACTCCGCCGTTCGCCGCGTGATTGACCAGGGCTGCCGCACGGGCGACCTGGCTACGGGAGCTCCCGGAGAAATCCGCGTGAATACGGCGGAAATGGGTGACGCCATCATCGCCGCCCTGTAAACAGGGCCGTTCTTCCGGCGCCGCAGGGGAAGGGACACCTGCGGCACGCCTTTCCTCCGGGGGGAGCGGTACCGCCTCCCCTCCGCTTTCCTCTTTCATTTCCGGGATTTTCCGGTTCTTTATCCATCTATCATGAACATCCTTATCATCGGCCAGGGAATTGCCGGAAGTTGTCTGGCGTGGGAATTGAAACGCCGCGGCGCGGAGTTTACGGTTGCAGACCGCCCCGTAGCGGAAACGGCCTCCCGGGTGGCGGCCGGATTGGTAAACCCCCTGACGGGCCGCGCCTTCCGCCCCGGATGGAGGCAGGAAGAATGCCTGGCGGCGGCAGAGGCCTTTTACCCGGAGACGGAACGGGAATTAGGCGGGTCCTGGTGGCAGAAAACTCCGATTTTCCGGGAAGTGGAGACGGAAGACCAGTTTGAAATCTGGCAGGAACGCCAGACGGCTCCGGAATCCTGCGCCTATGCCGGACCTCTTTTTCCATGGCCGGAACACTGGGAAGGCCGCGGGAAAGCCGCCTATACGCGAGGTTCCGCCGTGCTGCACGTGGAAAACATGGTCACTGCTATGCGGCGTTTTTTTATGGAACAGGGCCGTTTTGTGGAAGCGGATGTATCCCCCACAGATATCCGGCCGGATGCAAACGGTCTTTTCCATTGGAACGGTCGCACGTTTTCCCACATAGTCTGGTGTACCGGCTGGGAAGCCGGGCTTCATCCGGACATGTCTCCGCTGAAGGGGCGCCCCTCCAAAGGAACCATTCTGGACTTGGACTTGAAAGAGCTGGACTGGCATGCCGGCATCCTGCATTTCGGACACTGGCTGGTTCATAACGGTTCTTTCTGGCGCTTCGGGGCCACCTACGCGTGGGCGTGGGATGCTCCCGGCATTCCGGAAGCCCCCGCCGTCCAGGAATTGATGCTGGACCTTGTTAAACGCTATTCCGGGAACATGGACGTCATCCGCGCCCGTGCCGCCGTCCGCCCCATCATCCGCCGCAGCCAACCGGTCGCCGGTCCCATTCCCGGGCTGGACGGTCAGTTCGTCTTCTCCGGGCTGGGCAGCAAGGGGGTGACCACTTCCCCCTGGTCCGCCGCCCAGCTTGCCGGACATCTCGTGTGCGGAACGGATCTGCCGCCGGATCTGCTACCTGCCGCGCTCTGGAAATGATACGGAACATCAGCTGTCCTTCCTTGAACGGAACAGCTATTTTCCTTGTCAAAAGGTTCTGAACGCGATTACATGCGGCCTAATATGCGAGCGGAGAACGAGAACTGGGGAGATACGGTACGGAATCATCTGTTTGACCAGCGCAGCGCCGTCATGGTGCACTGGCTGATTCTGCTCAATGTAGTCATCTTTATCCTGGGATTCTTCTTCCAAGTGGACATCCCAAGGAATATTTACCCGCCTGTCCATTTGGACTTGATCCAGCTTTACGGAGCTTACAGCGAATATACGTGCTTTCACGAGGGGGAATTATGGCGGTTGCTTACCTATCAGTTTCTTCACGCCAATCTGGGGCACATCATGTTCAACATGATTGCCCTGTGGTTTTTCGGCCCGGTTGTAGAAGAACGTTTCGGCCATTGGCGCTTCCTGCTGTATTACCTGTTTTGCGGCGTGGCTGCAGCCCTGTTTTCCTCCCTGCTGGGGTACATGGGATTTTTTGATCCGGAATGGCGCTTCATTCCCATGGTGGGGGCCTCAGGTTCCATTTACGGCATCATGGCCGCATGCGCGGTGCTCTTTCCCCATGCCCGGGTACAGCTTCTGTTTCCTCCGGTTAATTTGAGCGTGCGCCAGTTTGCCCTGGCCGTTCTCGGAGTCGCCGCAGCCGTCATTATCTTCCAATGGAACAATGCGGGCGGGGAAGCCGGCCATCTGGGCGGCATGTTCGCCGGATTTATTCTGACATTGCTGATTTTATGGAAGGAAAAGATGTCTTCCCCAAGACGGAAAGCCGCCTCTTCTTCCCACTATTCCCCTGAGCCTTCCAGCCGCCGCCCGGCACAGGCTTACCCCTCTGAAAAGGAGGTGGATGAAATCATGGAAAAAATATCCAGGTCCGGCCTGTCCAGCCTGACGGAGGAGGAACGGGAAATTCTCCGGCGCGCTTCCCGGCGCTGAACTATTTGTTAGATATTTTTATATTTTTCGTTATTTTCCTTCCTTTTTGCCATCCATTTCCTAGCATGGATGAATGATGACGCGACTGTATTCCTCCACCGTCCTGGGCGTAGATGGCGTAGAAGTGGAGGTGGAAGTGGATTTCCGCCCCATGGCGGAAAAACGCACCTTTATTGTCGGCCTTCCGGATGCGGCCGTGAAAGAAAGCGGGCAGCGCGTGGACACGGCCATACAAAACAGCGGCCTTCCCTTTCAGCAGGGTATCTTCGTCGTTAATCTGGCTCCGGCGGATTTAAGGAAGCAGGGCCCCGGATTCGACCTTCCCATCGCCCTGGGAATGGTTGCGGGAGCGGCTGAAAAGGAGATGGACGCTTCTGCCTGGTGCATTGTGGGAGAACTGGCCCTGGACGGAACCGTACGCCCCGTGCAAGGCATTCTGCCGCAAATCATGGAAGCGCGGCGCATGGGCAGGAAGCGCATCATGCTGCCGCAAGCCAATGCCTATGAAGGGACGCCCGTACAGGGTGTGGAAATTTACCCCGTTTCTTCCCTGAGAGAAGCCTGGCATTTGCTTACTTCCGACGCCCTGCCGCCTCCATTTACAGGTTTAGGGCGAGAGGCCCATGCTCCACGGGACAAAGACGCCGCTGTGGATTTTGACGAAATCAAGGGGCAGCCTTATGCACGCCGCGCCATGGAGATTGCAGCGGCAGGAGGCCATAATATCCTGCTTTGCGGCTCTCCGGGGTCCGGCAAATCCATGCTGGCGCAAAGGCTCCCGACCATTCTTCCGCCTCTGAGTCCGGAAGAAGCGCTGGAGACCAGTAAAATCCACTCCGTATGCGGTCTGCTGAAACGGGGGAACGGCCTGGTGGACCAGCGTCCGTTCCGGGCTCCCCACCACACCATTTCCGATGCCGGGCTGATGGGGGGAGGTGCGAATATCACGCCGGGAGAAGTATCCCTTGCTCACAACGGCGTCCTCTTTCTGGATGAATTGCCGGAATTCCGCCGTGCCGCTCTGGAAACCCTGCGGCAGCCGCTGGAAACCGGCCAGGTAGTTATTTCCCGCGCTTCCGGCACCATGACATTTCCGTGCCGTTTCATGTTGGCAGCCGCCATGAATCCGTGTCCCTGCGGTTATCTGGGAGACAGAAGAAGAGCCTGCACCTGCCCCCCGGCGCAGATCGCACGCTACCGCCGCAAAATTTCAGGCCCGCTGCTGGACCGGTTTGACCTGCTGATGGAAGTTCCCGCCGTGGATCCCTCCATTCTGGCTTCCGCGCCTGCCGGAGAATGTTCCGCCAGTATCCGGGAACGCGTGGCGGCCGCACGGCGGCTCCAGTCCAGCAGATACGCAGGAACGCCTTTCCGCAATAATGCGGCCCTTTCCGGAAAAGCGCTCCAGAAGTATTGCCGTCTGCTGCCGGAAGGGAGGGCTATCCTGCTCCGCGCCGTGGAAGAACTGGCCCTTTCCGCCAGAGCCTATGACCGCATTTTAAAGGTGGCCCGAACCATAGCGGATTTGGAAGGAACTTCTGATATTCAGGATGTCCATTTGTATGAAGCCGTGCAGTACCGCGCTTTCGAGCAATCACTGAGGGATTAGCACTATGAATCTCTCTCCTTTCGCAACTACCCCAAAAACAAAGACATATTCCCGTTCCGAAAATAAAAAAGAGGCAGCTTTTCAGCTGCCTCCCGAATAACGAGGATATTTACTATGAACGTCTGCGGCGCAACAGCATAGCTCCCAGGCCCAACAGGCCCAAAGACGCTGCGGCAGGCTCGGGAACCGTTTCATAGGAAACCTGTATACCTGTAATTGTATAAGCGGAAGTAGCGCCTCCAGCACCACCGCGTACTCCGGCAACTACCTTATACCCTTCCTCCCAGGTAAGGGGAGCCGCCGACATATCCAGGGAAATTGTCGTTGTTTCCGATGTAGAGGTAAATGAAAAATCCTGTATCTTGGAAAGTTCCTCAACCAGAGTGCCGGTTGAATCATATACGGCAAGTACCATGGAATAACTGCTGATTACAGAAGAAGGAGTATTGCAGGAAAACGTAATGGAAGAAACGGAATCCCCCTCCTGCGGCCCTCCAAGAACCATGGCAAAGGAAGACCCCGCTACTCCGGAGCGACCGCATAATGTAATGGAGCCTACATCATCCTGGTTAACCCAGGTGCCTTCGCCGTTTACCGTCCAATTCCCAACACTGTTGTTATTGCCGCCGGCATATATTCCATTTTGCAGGCCTTTTACTTTGTCCAGAAGCTGTTGCCCCGATGTTCTCGCCATAGTGGCGGTCTGTGATACGCTTTGCGATTCAGGAAGCTCAGCAACAATCGTAGCCGCCTGGGCGGACATCATACATACGCAACTGGCTAACAAAACATAATGATAAACTCTCATAACGCTTTGCATTGATTAGAGGATTGTTAATCCGCTCTTTTTCTTTCCGTAACATCATGGGGAAAACGCTGGACCTATTTTTTTCATGAATGGTTTACGATAACGTTCGATTCATAATAATGAATGATTTATGAAATAACATGCAGCTGTTAGAATGGAAGAGGCGCAAGAATTAGTCTCTATAAAGCCCTTGCATCAAAAAAGAAGTCCACTGCCGGAATACCGCTCTTTCAACTTTTTATGTTGACAACGGATTAACAATCCGCTGTCCCCTTTATCCAATCCTTAATGATAAAGAAAAAGCCGCCTCAGCAAAGTGAGGCGGCTTTTTCCAAGAAGACTTTTTAACGAATAGCTTCCAAAGCCTGTTTGAGGTCCGCAATAATGTCTTCCGCAGCTTCCGTCCCTACGGAAAACCGGATGAGGTCAGGCCGTACGCCCGCCTCCATGAGCTGCTCATCCGTCAACTGGCGGTGCGTATGGCTGGCGGGATGGAGAACGCAGGTACGGGAGTCCGCCACATGGGTCACGATGGCGGCCAGCTTCAAACTGTCCATGAACTTGATGGAACGTTCACGGCCTCCCTTAATGCCGAAGGTTACCACACCACAAGATTGGCCACCGCGGAATTGCTTCTGCGCCAATTCATAATACTCATTGGAAGAAAGACCCGGATAATTAATCCAGGCAACATCTTCCTGCCCTTGCAGGAATTCCGCCACTTTCTGCGCATTTTCACAATGCCGCGGCACACGCAGGTGGAGGGTTTCCAAACCCAAATTGAGCAAAAAGGCATTCTGCGGAGATTGGATGGAACCCAGATCGCGCATGAGCTGGACGGTCGCCTTGGTAATATAGGCTCCCTTGCCGAAGCTTTTGCTGTAGGAGAGCCCGTGATAGGAGGGATCCGGTTCCGTCAAACCCGGGAATTTATCCTTGTGCGCTTCCCAGTCAAAGTTGCCGCTGTCCACAATCACGCCGCCCACGGCGGCGGCATGGCCGTCCATGTACTTGGTGGTGGAGTGGGTGACGATATCCGCACCCCATTCAAAAGGACGGCAATTAATGGGTGTGGCAAAGGTATTGTCCACAATGAGGGGAACGCCGTGCGCATGGGCAATATCCGCCATTTTACGGATATCCAGCACGCAAAGCGTGGGATTGGAAATAGTCTCCGCAAAGAAAGCTTTCGTATTGGGGCGGAACGCTTTGGCGATTTCCTCCGCCGGAGCGTCCTGGTCCACGAAAGTAACTTCAATGCCCATTTTCCGGAATGTGACGGCAAAGAGGTTGTATGTGCCCCCGTAAATCGCCGAAGCACTGACGATATGATCCCCAGCCTCGCAAATATTGAAAATGGCAAAGAAGGAAGCCGCCTGGCCGGAAGACGTCAGAATGGCGGCCACACCGCCCTCCAGTTCGGCAATTTTTCTGGCAACCGCCTCATTGGTGGGGTTCTGGAGGCGTGTATAAAAGAATCCGGCTTCTTCCAGATCAAACAATTTTGCCATTTGTTCGCTGGTCTCGTACTTGAACGTCGTGCTCTGGTAAATGGGCAATACGCGGGGTTCGCCCTTTTTAGGCGCCCAGCCCGCCTGCACGCACAGGGTCTCCGGTCTCAATTCCTGATTCATCATGCGGGGCATGCTATGCGATGCCTCCTGCCTTGTAAAGCAGGGAAAACCAGACGTATGGACAAATTCGCCCCTGCCCCCGCCGAAGCACACTCCCGGTTTTTTCCCAGTATAAAACCCCTGTTCCCGGCAAATCAACCGCAAGGACAGGGGCGTTTTACCTGCGCGCGGGATACCCTACGATCGAATGAAACGGCAATTCCTCCGATACCTCTTTCCCGGAACCAACCGTTCCCCGGTGAATAAAGCCGGGCATCTCACTACTTGATTTCCGGCAAAGGGGTGGAAATTTCCTCTTCCGTCAGATAGCAGCCGGGATCGGACCCGTACCAGTGTCCGTTGGCAAACGCGGCACGGGTGCGGAAGCCTCCGCCGCACAGGGCGAAGTGAACGCAGCGGCCGCAACGGCCTTCAATCTTCTTCTGCCGTTCCAGAGGATCGTCGGAACCGCGCAGCTCAGGCAACATTTCCGCTGCAGCTCCGGCCCTGGCATCCCATAAATCGGAAAACCGGTCACTTTTCACATTGCCCAGAGTAACGGATTGCCAGAACTGGTCCGGATGCACGGCACCCTGTGTGTCAATATTGGCGATGCCCCGGCCGGAACTGTTCGCGCCGCCGCCATTCCATTGAAGCAGGCCGAGGGTTTCCTTCGCCAGAGGGGAGCCTTCCCGGAGCTGACGCAGAAGCAGGTAAATTCCGTCCGCAGGCTGGGTTACAGTCAGCACTTCACGGTTTTTTCCCTCCGCTTTCCATTCCTCTACACGGGCAATCAGCGTATCCATGGCATTCCTTGCTTCCTCCTGAGTCAGGGTCTGCACTTCCACGCCGCGGCCAGTGGGGACCAGATGGTAAAAACAGACGCGCTGGATGTCGTTGGCGTCAATAAAATCCAAAATCTGGCCCATGCACTGCACATTGTTGCGGGTCAGCGTCAGGCGCAGGCCTGTCTTTTGCCCCACTTCACTGCAAAGCCTGAATCCGCGCACCGCCTGCTCAAAAGAACCTTCCACACCGCGGAATTTGTCATGAACGGCGCCAATGCCGTCCAGGGAAATGCCTACGTACGCCACGCCCAATTCCTTGAACCGCGCTGCAGCTTCCGGCGTAATACGGGTGCCGTTTGTGGAAATGGTCACCTTCAGCCCTTTTCCAGTGGCACGTTCCAGCAGTTCCATAAAGCGCGGATGCACCAGCGGCTCCCCTCCGGAAAAAAGTAGGGCATTCACCTTGTAGTCCGCCAGATCATCAATGACCGCGCAACACTGGTCCCAATCCAGCTCTCCCTTAAATTTCCGGGCAGAGGCGTCTGCATAACAATGCACGCATTTGAGATTGCAGGTACGCGTAATATTCCACACCACAATGGGCTTGCGCGCACGGGACGAAGCCGGTGCACAGGATTCCACGGCGCCCCCTGCAAAACGACCGTGCCCGTGGCCCTGTCCGTATCTCAAATGGTCCGCGGGCTGTTCCGCCCCTGTCCAAAGTCTGGTAATATTAATCATGGTGTTGTGAAAGCCTGGGCTGATAAGGGCAAAGGTTGTCTTCCGCCATCATGTCTCCGTAAACGGCATAAGCGCGAGACCGGGACCCTCCGCAGATGGTACGGTACTCACACCGTCCGCATTTGCCCTGCAACGCATTGTCATCCCGGAGTTTGAGGAAAAGGGGGTGCGTGCGGTAGATTTCTCCAGGGTCATCCGTCCGGACGTTTCCTGCCGTTATGGGGAGAAAACCGGAGGGCTGTATTTCCCCGGTATGAGAAATAAACATAATGCCCTTGCCGTCCCGGGTGGGAATGGCGCGGCGAGCAGGCTTGCTTCCCTGAGCACGGGCTTCCTGAAGCGCCACGCGGCGATAATGGTGCCCTTCCGTCGTTTTGACGCCGAAAGAAACCTCATGGCTTATCCTGCTCAGTTTTTTCCAGACGGCTTCCACGTCTTCCGCCGCAGGCATCTCATCCATAGCGGCGCGGCCTGTGGGCACCAGAAGAAACACGCTCCACATGCCCGGTTTCATTTTTTTCACCAGCTCCACAAAGTCGTCAAATTCTCCCAGCGTGCTCCTGGTAATGGTGGTGTTGATTTGCAAGTGCATGCCGGCTTCCTTCGCCATTTCCGCAGCCCGGAGAGTCCGTTCATATGTGTGGGGGACACCGCGGAAGGCGTCATGGGTACTTTCATGCGCACCGTCCAGGCTCAATGACATGCTCTGAACCCCAGCTTCTTTCAACGCATGGAAATCCGTGTGCAACAGCCGGGCGGTAGCAGCAGGGCTCAATGCTACATGCAGCCCCTTGCCGGAAGCCGCACGGACCAATTCCAGAATATCCGGCCTCATGACCGGGTCTCCGCCTGTCAACACCAGCATGGGAGGCCGCAGTTCCGCCAACTGGTCAATCAGGCGCAATGCCTCCTCATGAGTCAATTCATCCGGGTGGGGACGCGGCTGGGCGACGGCGCGGCAATGTCTGCACGCAAGCGCGCAAGCGCGCGTCACTTCCCAGAAGACCAGGAAAGGGCGTTCATTGAGATCTGTTTCACTAAAAACCGGGCGCATTTTTCAGGACAGCCAATTTAGAACAATTATAATTTTTTGACCAGCCCAAAAGGACGCATCCTTTAAAAAGTTCACTTAGCCGCCTCTTCACGGATTTTTTGAACTTCCTTAGGCAGTTCGGAAAGGGAATTCAGAGCTTCCTTCAGGTTCCTGGAAGCATCCGGAGAAAGCATGATGGCCGTTACATGCTTGACAATGGGCTGCATCATTTCCACAAGCTGCTGCTGCACTCCCATCAGCTTGGCCTGCTGGTTGCGGGTGAGAGGCGGCAGGGCAGCCTGTTTCCTGGCAACGTCCAGCATAGCCGCCCGGTAGCGACCTATCTGTTCCACAGCAGCCTTGCCGGTTTCTTCATCTCTTACCCTGGCCAGAGAGTCGTTAAGCTTTTTTACTTCCTCCACAGTTTTGGTTAGCAGGGTTTCATGCGTGTTGCCCTCCGCATCCTCCTGGAACGGCTCCGCCTGCTCAGCCTTATCCCGGGAAGCCTGCGCCAGCTCCTTCTGAACAGACTGTAAATCCGCCAGGGCCTTTTGCAAATCGGGCGTAAGCAGACCTTCCTTCTTCAAACGGGACAGAGATTTTATCAATTCACCTGAAATTTTCTGTGCTTCCGTCATCTGGGCGGAAACCTGAGCCTGCTCCTGAAGCGTGGCACCAGGAAGTTCCAGCTGTCTTTTCCCAATGTCCAGCAGCTTTTTATGAACTTTTTTAACCGTTTCCACAGCAGCGGCCGCTCCAGGTTCATCCGTTACCTTGTCCAGAGCCGCTGCGATTTCATGCATGCTGGCAACGCTCTGCCTGGTCAGGGAAAGATGGGAGTCCTGGGCAAATGCGGAGGCTGTTATGCAAACGGCAGTGCCCAGGCTGATGGAAGCAACAATTTTATTCATGATACGGAAGCCTTTCCGGTATGGAAGAATACGTTTTCCTCCTTTCCCCGTCAATGGCGGCTATTGTCAAGACCACTATATGAAAAAAGGGCTGTCCGCAAACAAGCGGACAGCCCTTTTGAAATCTTAACAGCCCGGCCTTAGTCGCGCTGCTGGCGTGAATACTTGTAGTAGCTCTGGAAGCTGAGTTCCGCAGGGAATTCGCTCAGGCCGCCATTGGGATTGTATTCCTTGAGGCCGCTCATGCCGCAGCGCCCCTGATAAGGGGGCTTGTACGTGCATTTGTAAGTGGGAGCCCAGAAGGTGACAAGTTCATAAATTCCGTAGCCCATGCGTTCAAACATGGTAGCGGTGCCATCAACAATGCCTACGGAAAAACCGGCATAATCTCCCTCGCGGCTCGTCCAGTTGATGATTCCCAGCGGGATTTCTTCAACGGAATAAATAAGGTTGGCGATGGCGCGGCCCAGCTTGCGGGTGGGGGTGTATTCGGAAGCGGGGGGAGCCTGAATGTCCGCACTGGCGACACCAACGACGCCGGCGGCAAAAAGAGCTGAGATGATGGCACGTTTCATACTGATTGTTTATATAGTATAATTTGTCGAGGGAAAGCAACTCAAAAAAACAAAAAATCAATCTAATTCCGGCCGGGGGTCCCGCGTCATGAGTTCCGCAAGCGCTTCCATCGGCGGCTTGGATTCATAAAGAACGGAATAAACGGCGTCAATCAGGGGCGTCCTCACCTCCAGCTTCCGCGCAATTTCATAGACGGACAGCGTGTTGGGCACCCCTTCCGCCACCATGCCCAGGGTATCCAGGATTTCCTGAAGGCTCTTCCCTTCCGCCAGTCTCCGCCCCACCGTCTGGTTACGGGAGTGGCGGGAATAGCAGGTAACAATCAAATCGCCTACTCCGGAAAGGCCCATGAAGGTTTCCCTGCGGCCTCCGCTGGCCACGCCGATGCGCGTCATTTCCGCCAGGCCGCGGGTCAGCAAAGCGGCCTGGGCGTTATCCCCCAGGTTCAGCCCTTCGCATAAGCCGGCCCCGATGGCAAAGACGTTCTTAATGGTTCCGCCCAGCTGCATGCCGATAATGTCCGTAGCGGAATAAACACGGAAGGTTTTGGATGCAAATATCTGCTGCACCCAATCCGCATACTTCGGATCTTCAAATCCAATCAGGGAGGCGGACGGAAGGCCCAGGCAGATATCTTCCGCATGATTGGGACCGGAAAGCACGCCTATGGGGTTGGAGGGCAGATATTCCTGAAGGATTTCCGTCATTCTTTTATGGGTTCCCTGTTCAATGCCCTTGGTGCAGGAGACAATGACGGCATCCGGCTGCACCGGCAGGCTGCGCAGCCGCTGGGCCACGGAACGCATGGCCACGGAAGGTACCACTACTACAATGAGTTCCGCATCCTTCACCTGGCCCAGATCGCAAGTAGGATGGATATTGGGGGCCAGGGGAAGGGCGGTTTTCGAAAGGACGGGGCTGCGTCTTGTTTCGGCAAGCTGCCTGGCCTGAGCCTCTTCCGGCGTCCACAGGACGACTTCACATTCCCGGGTCGCCAGAACCATGGAGAGGGCCGTGCCCCAGGAACCGGCTCCAATGACTGCTATTTTATGTAACCGATTCATCATCTTACTTGGACTTTTTGGAATAGAAGGAGTGCTCCGTTCCGTTGAGAAGCCTTGCGATATTGGAACGGTGCTTGAGAATCACCAGTGCGCCTACCACCGTGAAAAAGGCGACGTAAAGTATCTGGGGGGAGACATCCCCGTCCTGGCAAAGCGGATAAATCCACCATCCGGCGGCGATCATCACCACAGCGGCCACCAGGCTGGCCAGGGACACGATGCCGGAGATTCCCATAACCACCAGCCAAGAAGCCAGAGCTACGCAAGCCACCACCGGATTGAGGGCAAATAAAACCCCCGCGGTTGTCGCTACGCCTTTTCCTCCCCTGAATCCCAGGAAACAGGTGTAAGTATGACCGAGTATAACAGCGAAACAGGAGAGAACTACCAAGACATTGAAATCCCAGCCGCCCGCATCCCCCGTCAGGAACGGCAGCCAGTTCAAGGCGCCGAACACAGGGATGAACCCCTTTAAGAAGTCCAGAATGAAAACGGAAAGGCCCCACTTCCAGCCCAGTACGCGCCACGCATTGGTAGCGCCTATGTTGCGGGAACCCTGCTGCCTCAGGTCAATCCCTCTGATTCTGCCGGCAAGGTAGCCGAACGGAATCGCTCCGATCAGGTAATAGAAAACTATCCAGGCAATCATGTTGTGCGGAGTGCATTTTAATCCCCCGCCGGTCAAATGACAATGGGGAAATCACCTCCGGCCCGGTTCTTTCCGGAGGGGTTGCTCCCGTAAAAGAACACCATACCTGACAGCCTCCTCCAGATCCTCATTTTCAAGACTCTCCGTGCCCCGGTCTGCGGAAAAGCCCTGTTTAAGGCGCAATAAGAACAGCGCGAACATTTTCCCGCCCGCCCAGAACCATGCTCCCGCACTTCCTTCGCCGGAATAAGCTTATTTACCGCCCTCGCAGGGTTTCCGCATGACGGCAGCCCAGACGGAGGCATTATCCTGCTGGGGCTCCAGCATATCCTTCACCTGTTCCATAATGATCCCCACCAGCTCCCTGCTGGAACAATCCCTGGCCTTTTGAAGAGCCAGGAAAGAAGGTTCTCTCAACAGCTCGCTCCAAACCTGCAAGCCATCCGAGCAGGCCAGCACCGCATCTCCCGGATGCAAGAGCAGGGGCATGGCGCTGATGTCCACCAGTTCCATGGGACCGCCCATAACGGCGGAACGGAGAATGCAACGCTGCCGGAGCGCACCCTGAAGTGACATTTTCCCCTTCCGGTAAAGGCTATCCGCAATCGGCCTCATGGAATGGTCTTCATTCAGCCGGTCCATCCGAAAGCTGTCCGCCCCGCTCCATAAATACAGGGGGGAGTCTCCCACGCTGATCCACCACAGGAAATGGTCGCGGATGAAGACGGCCAGCAATGTGGTTCCGGATTCCTCCGGTTCCTTCTGAATGGCGGACAATGCCCTGTTGGCAGCATGCAAAGCCGCCGTTAAACGTTCCGGGATATCCTCGATGCCGCTTTCCGCAAATACCGCGGCAAATTCCTGCGCCACCACACAGGAGGCGCAATCTCCGCGAAGATGCCCTCCCATGCCGTCGCACACGATGCCCAGCATCCCGCCGGCGGCGGGAAGACTTTTAACCACGTCTTCCTGCTCGCGGCGTTTGCCGATCCATTGGGCGGAAGCGCAGTCCAGAATATCCGGGGTGCGGGGAGCCATGCGGCCGGTGGTTCGGATTAACTGTCCTTACGTTTCAACTGCGGGAAGAGCAGCACGTCACGGATGGAAGAGGCCCCCGTCAGCATCATGACGACGCGGTCGATGCCGATGCCGATGCCGCCTGCGGAGGGCATTCCGTATTCCAGCGTTTCAATGAAATCATAGTCCACACGCTGGGTCTCCCCGGCAGCCTGGTGCTCCAGGCGTTCCTTTTGCACGTCAGGATCGTTCAATTCCGAATAGCCGGGGGAAATTTCCTGCCCGTTGATCACCAGTTCATATACATCCACTACGTCCGGATTTTCCCGGTTCAGCTTGGCCAGGGGAACCAAGTCCTTGGCCACGTGGGTAACAAAGCAGGGGTTCATGGTCTTTTCCTCCACCAGTTTTTCATACACCTGCTGGGAAACATCCACATCTTTCATATCCGGGCTGATTTCCACTCCCAGCTCTTCACAGCGGGCGCGGCGCGCTTCGGGGGAGATGTCAAACCAGTCTTCCCCCGCCACGCCCCGGATCAGGTCCTGGTAGTCGGCGCGTCTCCAGGGCCGGCTGAGGTCGATTGTGTAAAGAACGTTGCCTTCCGCGTCCTTGTGGTCAATCTGAAGGCCACCGCAGAATTTTTCCGCCAGATGGCAGATGAGCTCCTCCACCATATTCGCCATGGTTTCAAAATCACCGCAGGCGCAATAGGCTTCCAGCATGGTGAATTCCGGGTTGTGGCGGCGGTCAATTCCTTCATTGCGGAAGCTGCGGTTGAGTTCGAAAATTTTCGTGAAGCCGCCCACCATCAGGCGTTTGAGGAAAAGCTCCGGGGCAATGCGCAGCGTCAGCGGCATATCCAGCGCGTTATGGTACGTTTCAAACGGCTTGGCGGCGGCCCCACCGGCCACATCCTGAAGCATGGGGGTTTCCACTTCCAGATAACCGCGTTCCTGGAGAAAGCGGCGGATTTCCGCAATCATGAGGGAGCGCGTAACGAACAGGGAGGCGCTTTCCTCATTGGAAATGAGGTCCAGGTGGCGCTTGCGGTAGGTCACCTCCTTGTCCGCCAGCCCGTGCCACTTGTCCGGCAGGGGGCGGAGGCTTTTGGAAAGAATGGTCAGTCCGGATACCTTTACGGTAGGTTCTCCGGTACGGGTCAGGAACGTGGTTCCCCTGATGCCGACCCAGTCCCCGCGGTCCAGGAGCTTCCAAAGCTTCCAGGTGGTTTCATCCACCTCATTTTTATGCAGGAACCCCTGGATTTTTCCCCGTACGTCCCCAATGACGAAAAACTGGGATTTGCCCATGTCGCGAATAGCCAGAAGGCGGCCGGCGACGGCTACCTGTTTGTCTTCCTGGAAATCGGCTTTCAATCCGGCGGGAGTGGTGGTCACGTCAAATCTTGCGCCGTAGGGGTCAATTCCCAGCTCACGGATTTTGGCGAGCTTGTCGCGGCGCACGGCAATAAGTTCGGATTCCGTCGTAGTCGGATGTGCCTGCTGTTGTTCGGACATAGTGCGGGGATTCTAAAGGCTTGCTTCCGTTTTGGCTAGCGCATTGTCAGGCAGAGGGGACATTTTTGGCGGCCGGTTTTGACCCGAAGGTTCCTCCCCCCTTTTTCGGAAGCCGGATGCCGGAACATGCCCCAGTACTCCGGCCGTTTTGCAAAAAGCCTGGACAGAACCACATAAAGCACGATATTCAAAGGAATTGAAACAAAACTGGTCTTATTATTAAAAAATGGCCGGCAAATCCCCACATACGCATAATTGCTTTTACCTTTGGCACCAGACATGTTATAAATGTTCCCGTTAAGACGCACCTTATTTATCAATTATATACTATCCGTGCAGACTTATGAGTGATCAGACAACCGTAACTTACAGCACGATTGACGCTAACGAAGCCGTAGCCTCCGTAGCCTATCGTTTTTCTGAAGTCATTGCCATTTACCCCATTACACCATCTTCTCCGATGGGTGAATCAGCTGAAAGCTGGGCCGCTGTCAACAGGAAGAACCTGTGGGGCACCGTTCCCTCCGTAGTGGAAATGCAGAGTGAAGGCGGCGCGGCAGGCACCGTTCACGGCGCCCTCCAGACCGGAGCGCTTGCAACTACGTTCACCGCATCCCAGGGGCTCCTGCTGATGATCCCGAACATGTTCAAAATCGCAGGGGAACTGACTCCCGCCGTGTTCCACGTAGCCGCCCGGTCCCTGGCTTACCAGGCCCTTTCCATTTTTGGCGACCACAGCGACGTGATGAGCGCCCGCTCCTGCGGATGGGCCATGCTGTGCGGCTCCTCCACTCAGGAAGCTGCGGACTTCGCCGCTATTTCCCACGCCGCTACACTGGAATCCCGCATTCCTTTCATCAATTTCTTTGACGGGTTCCGCACGTCCCACGAAATCGGCAAGATTGCAGACATCACGGACGATACCCTGAACGGCATGATTAAGCAGGAATGGCTGGATTCCTTCCGGGAACGAGCCCTGACCCCTGATGCTCCCGTTCTGCGCGGCACTGCCCAGAACCCGGACGTTTACTTCCAAGGACGTGAAACGGTCAACCGTTTCTATGAAGCCACTCCGGCTATTGTCCAGAACGCCATGGACAAATTCGCGGAACTTACCGGCCGTTCCTACCATCTGGTGGATTACACCGGCGCTCCGGACGCCGAACGCGTCATTATCCTGATGGGATCCGGCGCTGAAGCTGTGGAAGAAACGGTAGAAGCCATGATGACCCGGGAAAACGCCAAGGTAGGCGTGCTGAAGGTGCGCCTGTTCCGCCCATTCCCCGCCGCCGAACTCGTCAAGGCCCTCCCCGCTACGGTCAGGAAAATCGCCGTGCTGGACCGCACCAAGGAACCCGGCTCCCAGGGAGAACCGCTCCACCAGGACATCATCCAGGCCCTCTTCGACGCCCAGGCCAACGGCACGCTGCCCTTCACCAACGGCATGCCCAAGGTGGTAGGCGGACGCTACGGCCTCTCCTCCAAGGAATTCACCCCCGCCATGGTCAAGGGCGTCTATGACAACCTGGCTCTGGACACTCCCAAGAATCACTTCACCATCGGCATCAACGACGACGTACTGGGCACCAGCCTCCCGTATGATGAAGATTATTCCACGGAAGCGGACGACGTGACGCGGGCCATGTTCTTCGGCCTCGGTTCCGATGGCACCGTAGGCGCCAATAAGGACGCCATCAAGATCATCGGCCAGCATACGAACCTGTATGTGCAGGGCTACTTCGTGTATGACTCCAAGAAATCGGGTTCCTCCACCATTTCCCACCTGCGCTTCGGTCCCCGTCCGATCAAATCCACATACCTGATCACCAAGGCAAACTTCCTGGCCCTGCACCAGCCTTCCCTGCTGGATCTGTTCGACTTCCTGAAGAATGCCGCCAACGGCGCCACTTTCCTGATGAACAGCCCGCACCCGGCGGACAAGCTCTGGGACACGCTGCCCGCCCGCATGCAGCAGCAGATTCTGGACAAGAACATCAAGCTCTACACGATTGACGCTTTTGCCGTGGCCCGCAAAACGGGCATGGGCGGCCGCATCAATATGATCATGCAGACCTGCTTCTTCAAGCTGGCCAGCGTGATTCCCGCGGATGAAGCCATCGGCTACATCAAGAAGGCCATTGCCAAAACCTACGCCAAGAAGGGCCAGGAAGTGGTGGACAAAAACATCGCCGCCGTGGACGCCACGCTGGAAAACCTGCACCAGGTGGACACAACCGGAAAAACTGTAAACGGACACGCCATCCCGCCCGCCATGTCCCCGGACGCTCCGGACTACGTACAAAACGTCCTTGGCAAGATGATGTGCGGTGAAGGCGACAGCATCCCGGTCAGCCAAATGCCCGTGGACGGCACATTCCCGAACGGAACGTCCCAGTACGAAAAGCGCAATCTGGCCCTGGATCTGCCGGAATGGGATCCGACCCTCTGCATCCAGTGCGGCAAGTGTACCGCCGTCTGCCCGCATGCGGTTATCCGCAGCAAATTCTTCTCTCCTGACGCTCTTGCAAACGCTCCGGAAGGGTTTGAATGCCTGGATGCCAAGCATCCGGACTGGAAGGGAGAGAAATTCGTCATCCAGATTTCCCCGAACGACTGTACGGGCTGTACGCTCTGCGCGGACGTCTGCCCGGCCAAGAGCAAGACGGATCCGACGCACAAGGCCCTGACCATGGTCCCGGCCGGGAAGATTCACGACAAGGAAGAAGCCAATTGGAATTTCTTCCTGAGCCTTCCGGACGTGGACCGCACCAAGGTAAGAACGGACAACATCCGCTCCATGCAGGTGCTGCGCCCGCTGTTCGAATTCTCCGGCGCCTGTGCCGGCTGCGGTGAAACTCCGTATGTAAAAATGCTCTCCCAGCTCTTCGGCAACCGCCTGGTGGTCGCCAATGCTACGGGCTGCTCCTCCATTTACGGCGGCAACCTGCCCACTACCCCGTGGTCCCATGACTCTGAAGGGCGCGGCCCCGCCTGGGCCAACTCCCTGTTTGAAGACAACGCCGAATTCGGCCTTGGCTTCCGCGTCTCCCTGGACAAGCAGATGGAACACGCCATTGAGCTTCTTCATGAAGCTGCCGGCGCCGTGGGCCAGGAACTGGTGGACCGGATACTGGCTAATCCGCAGAAGGATGAAGCAGACATCGCCCAGCAGCGTGAAAACATTGAAGAACTCAAGAAGAAAATCGCCGGCAAGCCGGAATACGCGCGCCTCCTGACCCTTGCGGATAAACTTGTCCGCAAGAGCGTGTGGATTCTGGGCGGCGACGGCTGGGCCTACGACATCGGCTACGGCGGCCTGGACCACATTCTGGCTAGCGGCCGGAACGTGAAGGTACTGGTCATGGATACGGAAGTATACTCCAACACCGGCGGCCAGTGCTCCAAATCCACCCCGCGCGCCGCAGTAGCCAAATTCGCCACGAACGGCAAACCCGGCGTGAAGAAGGATCTGGGCCTCATGGCCATGACTTACGGCAACGTGTACGTGGCCTCCGTCGCTCTCGGCGCCAAGGACGAACACACGCTGAAAGCCTTTGTGGAAGCGGAAGCCTATGACGGCCCGGCTCTCATCATCGCCTACTCCCACTGCATCTCCCACGGCATCAATATGGCCAAGGGCCTGCAGCAGCAGAAGGCATGGGTGGATTCCGGCCGAGTCCTGCTTTACCGCTATAATCCGGACCTGGCCCGCCAGGGCAAGAATCCGCTGATTGTGGAAGGCAAGGGCCCGAAGGGCGATCTGCGCGATGTGCTGCTCAGCGAAAACCGCTTCAAACTTCTGGCGAAGACCAATAAGGAAGGATTCGAAAAACTCCTTGAAGAAGCCCAGAAGGATGTCTGGCACCGCTGGAACCTGTACCAAAGCATTGCCGGCATGGGTGCCGACAAACCTGCGGAATAAGGTATAGGCCGCTTAATTTCAACGCCCCTGTCCGGCTTATCCGGCAGGGGCGTTTTTTACTGCCGGGTATTCATGAAAAACAAACCATGAATATTTCGGGGAGGGGACTGCTTTTCCGCCCCGCCATACAGCCACGCAAGCAGGCTTCCCGCGCCAGTACTTTCCCTTCCTGAAAGCCGGAGAATTCATCCTTCCCCCGCAGCACAAAAAAGGGCGCACACCTTGCTGCAAGGCCGGGTTTTAATATATCACCTTATACGGGTTAATTTCCGCATGGAGGTTTTGAAGTCCTTCAATGGAACCGCAGCCTTTGCGGCCAGCCATGTCCAAGACAAAGAGGGGCATTTCATGCGGCCAGGGTAATACTGTTTCCTCACACCTTCCTCCCCAGAGGAGCGCGGCCCGTTTTCCTGCGGACCGCGCCGGTGGAAAAACCGGAAAAAGACTTTAAAACAGGGATGCTGCTTCAAGATTCCCGAAAATGGTGCACACCGGAGGAGGAATATACCATTCCGGATGCCGTATCCGGGAAGTGCACCACATCAGGCGTCAGGCGAGTGCCCACATCCAGATAGATCAGTTTCTCCGTAGCGGATCCGTTGCGAATAACATGCGCTCCCTCCGGGCTGGCGGGGAATGCAATCGCATCCCCCTCTTTTAAATTCTTTTCACCCTCAGGCGTACGCACAACGGCATGGCCCCTGATGATGTAAAATACCTCTTCATTCACTTCATGATAATGGTAGCCATAGGCGTACCGCCCCGGCTCCACTTCCACGAAACTGGCCGCACATTTTCCGGCATCCGCTTCCCGAATGACGGGCTTTACCGCAAAGGAATTACCCTCCCGGCTGATAACCTGAGGCTCCGTCTCCCTGTAATTGGCAATGATGATCTTGTTCATGGCATTATCTGTTCATGCTTGCCGTAACGGCAGGCACTTATTAAAATAGGCGGCAACATTCTTTTTGTAAAGTAGGCAGAAAATAGTACCCTAGATTCCTGAAAGAAACTATTGCTTAAAATAAATGACTTACTATAATTCATCATGCCCTGTTGAAACTACTCTCCAACTGATTTCCTCCCGCTGGAAAGTGCTCATCCTCCGCGATCTGCTCGAAGGCACCCGGCGGTTTGGAGAACTCCGCAAATCCATTGGGCCTGTGACGCAGAAAGTTCTGACCGCGAACCTGCGTTCTATGGAAAAGGACGGCCTGCTTACGCGAAAGGTGTATGCGGAAGTACCTCCGCGCGTGGAATATACTCTTACGGAACTGGGGCGCAGTCTGCGCCCCGTCCTGGCCTCCATGGCGGAATGGGGATCGAAATACCAAAGAGAAAACCGCTGATCCTCCCCCCTTTCCGGAGCTTAACCGAACCTCCGGAAAGACATGGAAATACAGCGGTTTCCCTTTTTCCCGCAAGAAAGGTCAGCGGGAAATTTCCGTCGTTTTACGGATAATTTCGCGGGCTTTCCACACGTCTTCCTCATGGGAATCCCCGCGGCTTTTTTCCACGGTAAAGAGCTTGGAAAGCTCTTCATCCATGCGGGCTACGGCAGCTTTCGCCTTAGGATTTTTTGCGGCGCGGGCGCGCAGGATATTGACCTTTTCAAATTCCTCCAGTCCGTCCCGGAGTTTTTCAAACCGCAGGGAACTGAGATTGCCGGGATAAACAAGGTAGCAGTCTCCCGCGGGCCAGTTCCCGAAATCCGTCTTTTCAAACGGATTGCGGTTCCAGGAATTATAAGCCCATCTCAAAAAGCCGTCCAAATGATTGGCGGCGGCAAAGAGGGGAAGCCATTCCGCCTCCGCCAGCGGAGAAATAGTGAAGGTGTTGGGCTTTTTGGGATGGACACAGACATAGAACGTCGTCTTTTTTCCCTCCTTTTTGCGCTGCGCCAGCAGATCGCCCGTGACCGTGCCTGCATGGTCAATTACAGGAGAGACGTCATAAACGTCCCGGGTCATGGCCGTAGGCCGATTGACGGCGGAAACGATTTTGAATTCCGGGGCATACTTGTCCAGTACATTCTTGGCCGCCCTGACCATAGCGTCCGGCCGTTCATCCAGCCCGATGCAGGTTTTGCCCAGCCAGCCCTTGCTCTTGACGTGCTTGCGAAAATCCGTCAGGAAAGGCCCCCAGATAGCTTCATAGGAGGGATCGTTCGGCTTAAGATCCAGAAATTTGTACTTTCCGGTCGCCTCATCCAAATAACGGATTTTCATGTTCCAGGGAATCATGGTATAGCAGGATATCTGCCCCTTGACGCCCACCTCGTTCATCATGAAGGAAACCCACTTGTCAAAATTGGCGTAATTCCAGCGCATGGTTCCGTTTTTGCCCTTGACCCATTCAATCATGGGCGGGAACCAGTCATAAGTCTGGGCATTCCAGGCTTCATCAATCAGGGAGCATGTAATGGCCTTTTGCCCGGCATCCGCCAGCCTTTTCATCACCGGCTTCATCAGTGCGAAATGCTCCGGAGACCACGGTTCCACATCATGCCAGCGGGCCACGGCCTGCGGATGCTGCCACAAGTCCAGATGAACTTGCCAATGCGCGGGAGCAGGGAGGGATTCCGGCGCCACCTCCAGAATTACCGGCACACTGACGGGAGAGCCGCTTTCTGCGGAAACTACCACTTTTCCTTTGTACACGCCGGGTTTGGCAGACGGGGGGATATTGACCTCCACCCATACCGGACGCACGCCTCCGGCTTGCAAATCGCAGCTGTTTTCGCTGCCGATGATATCTGAAATCAGCCTGTTGCCCCCCCTGGTGTAGCGTATCATGGCAGTCCGGACAGGGATAATCTGTCCGGCAGCGTTTTTTACCCCGGCGCAGGAGGCCGATAACTGGGGCTGCGCCTGGGAAGACCAGACGGCAATCTGCCCGCCGGCGCGTTCGCCTCTCCAGCCGGACAGACGCACGGCATCCTGAAGCATTTCCTGCCCGGGAGCGCCATTGTAAGGAATACGGTCATAATCCTTCACCGCTGCAGCCTGCAGGCTCAGGGCGGCATCGGGTCCGTACCCTTTGATTTCCACCAGATGCCCCCCCTTCTCATTGCCGGCACTATTGCCCAAAAAAGTGATTTTAACGTAACGGACCGTCTGCGGATTGAATTTGAAGGGAACGCCTTCCGGAGTGGCGGCAATACTGTTGGAAGACTGATCCGCCAACATTTTCCAGTTCTTTCCGTCTTCGGAACCTTCTATTTTATATTTGTAAATGCGCCCCCCCTCCCAATAGGGCCATACATGCAGGGAGGAAAGCGTCCGGGGCTTTCCCATATCTATCTGGAGCCAGACGGGAATGCCCTCGCAACCCCAGTATTTGCCGGCGTTATTCGTCTGCCCGTCCACGGCCAGTTCCGGACGGTCACTGCCGTAATGACCGGAAGCGGTTACTTTGGCTCCGGCAAATAAATTACCTGCATCACCCGGAGTTCCTACGGAAACAAGGGCGGGTTCATACAGGGGATGCCTCTCCAGGGACTGGGCTTGGACAAAAGACGTTAAGGCAATAGCGGAACACAGAGGAAAAAAAAGACAGCGCATACGCATATTACGCACCGGAATTTCATTTTCTCTCAAAAGAAAAGCTGTTTCCGCTATTCCGCCAAAGGACGCACGGGTATTCCTCTGGAAGCAAAGTAAGCCTTGGCTTCCGGCACCGTGTATTCCCCAAAATGGAAAATGGAAGCCGCCAGCACGGCATCCGCCTTCCCTTCCACCAGCACGTCCACCATGTGATCCAAATTACCCGCACCCCCGCTGGCGATTACCGGAATGCGCACCGCACTGCTTACGGCGCGGGTCAATTCAATATCATAACCCGTTTTGGCTCCGTCCGCATCCATGCTGGTCAACAAGATTTCCCCGGCTCCGCGGCGTTCCGCCTCCACAGCCCATTCCACGGCATCCAGCCCCACGAATTTCCGGCCTCCATGGGTGGAAACGCCCCACTTGCCGGAAGCCTGGCGCTTGGCGTCAATAGCGACGACGATGCACTGGCTGCCAAAAGCCACCGCACCTTCATTAATCAGCTCCGGCCTATTGATGGCCGCCGTATTCAGGGAAACCTTGTCCGCACCCGCCAGAAGCATTTCGCGCATGTCCTTTACGGAACGGATGCCGCCGCCTACCGTCAGCGGCATGAAGCAGCATGCCGCCGTGCGGCGCACCACGTCCGCCATGGTGGCACGGCCATCGGAAGAAGCGGTAATATCCAGAAAAACAAGTTCATCCGCCTGCTGGGCATCATACGCCCTGGCACATTCTACAGGATCCCCGGCATCTCTCAGATTAATGAAATTGGTCCCCTTGACGACCCTGCCGTCCGTTACGTCCAGACACGGAATGATTCTTTTAGCCAGCACGGCCCTATCAAGCCATCACCGCCGCCAAAGGAAAAGCCTAAAATACGGCTTGCCGCGGGATGCCTTTTGATAAACATGTTCCCTTTTTGACCAAGGCCCTCTTCGGCAGCGCTTCCATCCCGCATATCCACGGTAAGAGAAATTTACTGAAATTCATCAATATCACTATTCCACTCACTTTCCGGCCGGCCCTGCCCCGCCATGAAGAAACGCAGTGCGGCATCTGCCCCTTTCCCGCCCGCATGCATAAAACGGCCTAAGAGCTTTTCTTTCCATGTCCAGGTGGTAGAGTCCGCATAAGGCATTTCCATTCATGACCACTACACGCTCGGGATTCACCAAACTTGCAGCCGTCTGCATTGCCATTCTTCTGGGGGCGGTGGTCTGGGAGCTGGGCTGGCCCCTGACGCGGGCGGAACATGAGTGGTCGCGGCTGATTGCAGCCGTTGCCACGCTGGGCCACCTGACGGGCATTCTGGGTTCCTATTTCCGGAAGGAAATCAACCGCCCTTCCCTGAGGCTCCTGATTTTCCAAATCATCAGCTGCCTCATGATTTTTCTCCTGATTGCCAGGGAACAACAGGAAGCGGGATACATGAGGTTCACGGAGCTTTCCCGCCTGGTGATTACGGCCGGGCTGATTGCCATCCCCACGCTGATGTCCCTGACCAGGATTTTTGAATGGCTGGTGGGCAAGCAAAAAAAAGGCCGGCCTCTTATGGCCCCCGCCATGCAGTTTGTAGCTTCTCTGGGAGTAGTCATCCTGGCAGGCACCGGATTGCTTCTGCTGCCTAATTCCACATATCCGGGTATTACACTCAGTTTTACGGATGCCCTGTTCACCAGCACCAGCGCAGTATGCGTCACCGGTCTGAACGCCGTGGATTTTGCCCATACTTTCACCCCGCTGGGAGAAATGTTCACGCTTGCCCTTATCCAGATTGGCGGATTCGGCATCATGACGTTCGCCTACTTCGTAGCCATGATGGCAGGCCAGGGTTTTTCCCTGAGGGACCGCGTGCTGCTGACGGATCTGCTTGATGAAGACAACCTGGGGGCCGTCGTCTCCTTTATTACCACTATTGTGGTCAGTACGCTGTTCATCGAACTGTGCGGCGCCGTCCTTCTTTATTTCTCCTGGGAAGGGAAGGACATCAACCTGATGGGGGAGCCTTTGTGGTGGCATTCCCTGTTCCACTCCGTTTCCGCCTTTTGCAATGCTGGTTTTTCAACTTTCCCGATGAATTTGATGGAGCCGGGCATCCGCCTGTGCTACAGCGGGCAGGCGGTCATCATGGCGCTGATCGTATGCGGCGGCCTGGGATTCGGCATTTACAAGGAAATCAATTCACGCCTGGCAAACCGCTTTTTTTCCAAACACCGCCGCCTGCACATGCAGTGGACCCCTTATTTCAAACTGGTGATGATCTCCACGGGGATTTTGCTGGCGGGAGGCGCCCTGGCCATCTTTGCCGTTTCCTCTCCCCATGCCGCGGAACCGTTGGGGGAACACCTCTGGATTTGCCTTTTCGACAGCGTCACGGCACGCACGGCGGGATTCAATATCAGCGACTACGGCCGCTATCTGCCCGCAGCCAGCCTCATTATGTGCGGTCTGATGATGGTGGGAGGCAGCCCCGGCGGCACGGCAGGCGGCATGAGAACCACTACCTGCGCCATTGCAGGTGCGGAAATCCTGCGCATCCTACGCGGCAGGGATCATGTGGAATTCTTCCGCCGCCGCATCGACCAGCGCACCGTGGCGCGCTGCGTAATTACCGTGGTGGTCTCCTGCGCCTGGATCGGCTGCTTTACCGTCCTGATTTGCGCCTTGGAGCCCTCCATGAGCTCTCTGGATATCTTCTTTGAAAACTGCAGCGCTTTTGCTACGGTAGGCGTGTCGCGGGGCATTACTCCAGATTTAAGCGGCCCTTCCAAATACCTTCTTATCGTCAACATGCTCGCCGGCCGCGTGGGGCTCTTCGCTTTTCTCATTGCGCTGGCCGGCACCCCTACTCCGAGGCATTACCGCTATCCATCCGTCAAAATCCCGTTAACCTGAATATACCATTATGAGATACACCGTTATCGGCCTGGGCCAGTTTGGGCAGGAACTCTGCACAGAACTTTCCGCCCGTAATATTGAAGTAGTAGCCGTTGCCTCCACGGATGAAGAATTGGAGCAAATCAAGGATCTGGTGACTTATGCCGTGGTGACGGATTACACTAATCCGGCCGCTTTGCGTGAGTTGGAACTGGACGACCAGTCCGCCGTCATTGTCGCCATCGGAGACAGTTTTGAAGAAAACCTTCTCGTCGTCACGCACCTTCAGAAAATGGGCGTCCGCTACATCTACGCCCGCGTCATGAGTCCGGTGCACGAACACATTTTAAGCCAGATGAACGTGTATGCGCTCATCAACTTGTCCCGCGTGGCTTCCAAGCAACTCGCCAGCCAGTTGGAATCCCCGGAATTCCTGCGCGTCTCCCCCATGGACGAAAACCACAGCATCGTGGAAATAGCCGTGCCGCGCATCTGGGTGGGCAAGCGCCTGCGGGATGTAGGCCTGCGCACGGAACACCACCTTAACCTGCTCACCATCCGCCGCGGGGAGGCCCAGACTCCGCAGGGGCGCCGGGAAATCCTGTCCATACCGCGCATTCCCGTCATTGGCACCCCTTCCCCGGATCTCGTTTTTGAAGACCACGACATTCTGGTCCTGTTCGGCAAAGAAACCAATTTGATTGAATTCGCCCAATTATCCAAAGGATTGTAAACCATCCTCCGCGAGCAGGCTGAGGGTATCCCTCTCCATTTCAGAAAAAGGCGCCGGATAAGCCGCCTGTGCAAACAGCCTCCGTCCTGGTTTTACTGGCTTGACAATGCCTCAAAAGAAGCCACCAGACGTTTTTCGGAGACGCGGCCCTTGACGGAGATGGCGGGAGCGAAAACGGCCAGGCGGTATTCTTCCAGCAAATAACCGTATTGCATCCAGCGCAGGTCTCCGGCATGTTCCTTCAAAACCTGATGCCAGGGAAAATACACGCGTTCGAAGAGGTCCAGGCGTTCCAATTCCCTGGCAAGGGGTTGCTGGCCGATGCGTCTGATACGCTCCGCAATTCCCTGCATGTACCGTTTCAGGTCCGGCAAGCGTTCCGCTCCATGCGCCCACAGGAAACGGGGGCGTAACAACCAGTCAAGCTGGCGCTGAAGGTCAGCCGTAATGCGCTCCGTATGGCGCACACCCTTTTGCAGCGCCGTAAAGTCCCTGACGGCATGTTCCGTACCCGCCACCAGTTCCCATATATCCGCCACGTTATGCGCCGCGTCAAAAAGGTTTTGGCGCAGATTCATTTCCGCAGCAGCGAATTGCTCCGCCGTGCGCGGCAAAGGACGGCCCATGGCTATCTCCGCGGCAACGTCCACCAGGTCTTCCGCATTGGTAGACGGCTCCCGTCCGAGCATATGAAGAGAGAGCTTTCCTTCCAGCTTCAACGGAAATTTTCTGCGGAGATGGTTAAGCTGATCCGTCTGGCGCAGGCGCATGAAACGCAGGCACCCCTCCCGGTGGGATTCCGCAGCATCCAGTTCATCCTCAAAGACACGGACGCCCACGGATGCTCCTTCATCCACCAGAGCCACATAACCCGGCCTTCCCGCCACATCCACCGTGTATTCCAAATCTCCGCAGCTCCATTCCTTCATGCCGGTTACGGACACGATATCCTCCGCTGTTTCCTGGAACCGACGGGAAAGTTTTTTACCCAAGCGGTTATTCAGTTCCGCAACATCCGTGCCCATGGCAAGCTCTTCCCCTTCATCATCGCACACCCATATTTTCGTAACCAGCTCCGCAGGAAGACGGTTCATGTCAAAAAAGGAGGGCGCGCAAAATTTTCCCGTTTCCACTTCCACAAATTCCGCCAGTTTCCCCGCCAGCGGCCCGTCCGGTTCCAGGCCATGCCTCAGTTCCGCAAAGTAAGCGGCCTTTTGGCTGATAGGCTGGAGAAAGACGCGCAAATCCTTGGGAAGGGAACGCAGCAGGCATTCCGCCCGCTGGGCCAGATGACCGGGAACCCCCCACTCCGGCAACCATTCGGGAATATCCGGCAACTGGTCGATGTGGACGCCCAGGGTCACGCCGTCATCCTCCGCGCCGGGATCATTCTGGTAATACACGGCATATTCCGCTCCTTTACAGGTGATTTCATCCGGAAAACCATCCAGCAGGTCTTTCCCCCAGAATTCGTACATGGCTTCCTGTGGCGGAACATGCAGAGCTTCCGGGTTTTTCTTCTCCATACCGGCGGCCCACCGCAAAAAAGCCCTGGCCGTACAGCAGTCCGGGGGAACAAGCCTGTTAAAGAATTCAAAAACTCCTTCCTCACACCAGACCTGGTCCGGACGGCGCAACTTCAGCTCTATCTGCCGAACCTCTTCCCGGAGTGTTTCCAGATGCCTGATACAGGCGGGTTTCGTGCGGAAACCACCGCCCAACAGGCCTTCGCGTATCATTATTTCCCGCGCATGGGCGGGATTGATACGGCCATAGTGCACACGCCTGTTATCAATAATGCGCAAGCCGCCGCACACGACGCGTTCCACTGCGTAAACAGCCCCCTGCTCCCTGTCCCACCGCGCTCCGGAATAGTGTGATTCGCACAGATGGGGCGCTACCAGCTCCACCCATCCCGGTTCCAAAATGGAGGCGCGGCGCATCCACAGGCGCGTGGTGTCCACCAACTCCACGCCCATTACCCATTCACTCCTTTTTTTACGGCGGAACAGGCCGGAACCGGGAAAAATGCCGAAGGAACGTCCTCCGGCGCCGCGATATTCCCGGTTGTCTGCATCCCAGAGGCCGAACTGGCGCGGAACGCCCGCCAGGATGCTCCGGTGAATCATGGCAAAGGAAGCCTGCCGCTCCGTTTCTTCTTCCAAAGGGGAAATTCTGCATTTCAGTGTTTCCCTGACCAGCCGGGAAAGGTCCTCCCATAAATTGAACCATTCCATCATGCGGTTGAAATTGAGGAAATTTTTCCCGCACCATTTCCGAAGCTGGTTTTTACGCCAGCGCCTTCCCTCCCGGAATTGCCATGCAGCCTTCCATAATTTGAGCAGAGACAGGAAGTCACTATCTTCTTCCTTCCACTGCGCGTGGGCCTGGTCCGCTTTCTGAGCGGCATCCGCAGGGCGTTCACGGGGATCCATGATGCCCAGGCCGGCTACAATCACCAGCATTTCCGGCAGGGCCTGTTCATGTTGTGCCTCCAGCAGCATGCGGGCCAGCCGCGGGTCAATGGGCAACCGCGCCAGCTTTCTGCCTACGGGCGTGAGCTGCCGGGCTTTGTCCAGAGCGCCGATCTCCCGTAAGGTGCGGTAACCTTCCGTCACCAGTTTGGATGAAGGAGGATCCGGAAGCGGGAACTCCGGCATTTCCGGCAATCCCAGGTCTTTCATCCGGAGCAGCGCCCCGGCCAGTGCGCTGCGCCTGATTTCCGGGTCCGTAAAGTCCGGCCTGTCCTCCCAGTCCTTCTCACTGTACAGGCGGATGCACACACCTTCGCACACACGGCCGCAACGGCCGGCGCGCTGGCGGGCGCTGGCCTTGGAGACGGGTTCTATCTGAAGCCGCTGCACTTGGCGTGCCGGGCTATAGCGGCTGACGCGCGCCAGGCCGGAGTCAATAACATAAATGATGCCGGGGATTGTCAGGGACGTTTCCGCCACATTTGTAGCCAGCACGATGCGGCGGTATCCCTGCTCCGGATGAAAAATCCTTTGCTGGTTCGCCAGGCCCAGCCTGGCGAACAAAGGCAGAATGCGCGTGTTTCTCAGATTCCGGCCTTCCAGTTTTTCCGCCACCTCACGTATTTCGCGTTCTCCGGGAAGGAAGACAAGCACATCCCCGCGGTCGTCCAGAGTATCCAGCCAATCCACGGCACGCGCCACATGAGCCGGAAGTTCCTCATCGTCATGCAGCGGCGGCAGATAGTGGAAGTCCACCGGATAAGTGCGGCCTTCTACTTGAATAATAGGCGCGCCTCCAAAGAATTCGGAAAACCCGCCGGCATCCAGCGTCGCGGAACTGATGACCAGCCGCAAGTCTCTCCGCCTGCCCAGCAAAAGCCGCAGATAGCCGAGCAAAAAGTCAATGTTGAGGCTGCGTTCATGCGCCTCATCCAAAATCAGGGTATGATATTGGCGCAGATCCGGATCATGCTGCGTTTCCGCCAGAAGAATCCCATCCGTCATGAACTTCAGGCGCGTATCCAGCCCGGCTTTTTCCTCAAAGCGCACCTGGTAACCCACCAAACCTCCCAGGTCGCAGTTCAATTCCTCCGCCACTCGGCGGGAAACGGAAGCAGCAGCCAGCCTTCTGGGCTGGGTGCATCCTACTCTGCCCCGCGCCTCCCCGGCAAGCTCCATGGCCATTTTAGGGAGCTGGGTAGTCTTACCGGATCCCGTCTCCCCCACTACGACAATGACCTGGTGCTCCCGCATTGCCGCCAGAATGTCATTCCGGCGGCGGGAAATGGGTAGATCCGGATAAGTAATGTTCATGGTGAAGATGAGAAAAAAACCCTGCAAGAACGTCCTGCAGGGTTGAAGAAGAAAACCGGGAGGTTCTTTTACTGACAGGGTTTGGGAAGGGCGATACGGCCGCTCCGGGTCAGCATCTGCACATCATAATCCTCAATGAGGGACAGGAAACGGTCTATCTTGTACTCGCCTCCCGTCACTTCAATGGTCAGGGCGTCCCGCGTGACATCCACAATGTGGGCGCCCAGTATCTGGCAGAACTCAATGACTTCATGCCGCGTGGCGGAATCTACGCCAATGCGGGTCAATACCGTTTCCCGGTACACATTGTCCGTATTGCGGAAATCTACTACTTCCACCGTGTTGACCAGTTTTTCCAGATGCTTGATAATCTGGTCCAGAACATCCTCCTTTTCGCGTACGACGATGGTCATCCGTGAAAAGCGCGGGTCCTGGCTAGGGGCAACGTTCAACGAATGAATATTGTAGCCCCGTCCACTAAACAAACCGGCAATGCGGGCAAGCACGCCAAATTTGTTTTCAACAAGTACGGAGATAGTATGACGAGTCATAATTTAATTTCTTAAAGGTGATGCATTGTAAGCACTTTTAACTGCCAGTCAAGCCTGCGGACGGCGATGCCGGAAAACGTTTTTCCTAACGGGGGTTCCGGCAGGAACCGCTCAGGCCGGATCAAAGCTCGTGCGGTATGATGGCGTTGCCTTTTGTCGCCTCCGGAATGCGGGGAAGCAATGTTTTTTCAGAAACGGGGCGCGCATCCACTTTCACATTGAATTGCTGCCCATCGCGGGAAACGGTCAGCAATGCCGGCCCTTCCCTAAGAGCTTTGACCAAGGCTTCCTTGGTGCTGACACTCTGGTGGTTTACGGCAAAGACCATGTCGCCGGCCTGCAATATCTGCCCCACGGATTTCTTCGGATTCACTTGAATGACCAGCAACCCCCGAGCACCTATGGATTGTTCTTCCGCAGTCAGTTCACGCAAATGCATTCCCACTCCTTCCATGAAGTCTTCCCAAGGAGAAGGAACATTTTTTAAAATACTATCTCCCACCTTCAGGGTGACGTTCATTTTTTGCCCTTTGCGCCAGACTTTCAGCCGGAACTTGTCGCCGATGGAAAGATTTTCAATGCGTTCCTTCACTTCCTCATCCGTCTGGATGGGGACTTCGTTGAAACTCAGTATTACGTCACCTGTTTGAAGGCCTGCCTGCTCCGCCGGGGAACCATGCTTCACGATGTTGATTACTGCGCCTCCCGCCTCATGATAATCCAGGAAGCTGCGAAGCGGGGGAGTATTGCGCACAATGTCCAATCCCAGATACCCTTTCATGGGGCGGCCATGTTTGCAAATCTGCTCAAAGCTGTGCATCACCAGATTGGAGGGAATGGCAAACCCAATGCCGGCGTAATTTTTCTCCGCATTGGGAAGCACCGATTTATTGATGCCGATGATTTCCCCGCGGATGTTGATGAGGGGGCCTCCCGAATTCCCCGGGAAGATACTGGCATCCGTCTGGATCAAGTTAATGCCGGAATCCACCAGCTTGCGTTCACGGGCACTGATAATGCCGCGGGAAACAGTCGTGCCCAGCCCATAGGGATTGCCGCATGCCAGAACAATCATGCCGGGCGCAATTTCATCACTGTTGCCGAACGGAAGGGGGGTAAACGTCATCGGGTTTTCTACCTGCAGCACGGCGATATCCAATTCCGGATCCACCCCTACCAGGCGTACGGAAACGCTTTTCCCATTGCTCAGCGTAACGCGCAGCGCATGCTTGTTCTGAATGACATGGTAGGCGGTAATAATATGCCCTTCTTCAGTAACAATGACGCCGGAACCCAAACCATGAACCGTCAGCCTCTTTTCAACCATGAAATCACCATCCTCGGAAGGCTGAGGAACGCTTGTCACGCCTGTAGTGTCTATGCTGACCAATACCCGTTCCACCAGCCGGGCAACGCGTGAATATTCCTCATTGAGCTGGTGCAAAACAGGAATATCCTCCTCCTTCAATTCGGGCTGCTGGGCCAGGGTAAACACTTCCGACCGGAAGGAAACATTCTTCTCCGTAACACGACTGTTCCATCTCCAATAGGCAACGGAGACCACGGTCATCATAACCGTCATCATGATGACAAGTAAAGCCCGTGTCCATATGGTCGATCTCATGGAAATGCCCTGCCGTAATAACGATCAAACGGTTTGCGGCTTGATCACAAGGAGATGCCTGAAAACGGAGCCTGTCAAGCTTCAGCCGCTTTTTGACATTCCGGTTCCATTGATACTATTTAAGTACTTTCTCTTCAAATGAAAAAACTTTCAAATGACAAATACGCCTTTCAACAAGGCGTACTTTATGATATCATGCGGCTACGGTTTTATGGGTTCCAGCACTTTACAACAACAGGCCATTCATCTCGTCTTCGGTACGGATGAAGGAATGGTGCGTGAAAAGGCTTCCGGCATCTTTGCCGCTCTGACGGAAGGCACAAACGAATTTTCCCATGAAATTCTGGAAGCGGCCTGCGGTGATTCCGATGAAGCGGCCCAGCTGGTACGCCAGGTTATGGAAGCTCTGCGGACCCTCCCGTTTTTTCCGGGGCGCAAAGTAGTCTGGATGAAGAACTGCAATTTTCTGGGAGACTCCGTCACGGGGCGTTCCTCCACCACGGAAGCGGCTCTGGATTCTTTCAGGCAATTGCTGGAAAGCGGCCTGGGGTCGGACGTCCTGCTTCTTATTTCCGCCTCCGAATTTGACAAACGCCGTTCCTTTAACAAATTCCTGCTTCAATACGCCGCATCGGAAGAATTGAACAAGCCGGACATCACGAAAGCAGGCTGGGAAGGCAGTTTAATGCCCCTCATTAATAAGGAAACGGCGGCGCGGGGCATGAATTTCGACTCCGCCGCCCTGGAACTGTTCATTCACCGCGTCAGCGAATCCTCCCGCCAAATCATTTCCGAAATTGAAAAACTGGATCTTTATCTGGGAGCGGACAGACGCACCGTAATGCCGGAGGATGTCGAGCGCATGGTTCCGCTGACGCGTACAGGCGTTATTTTTGAAATTTCCCGGGCTTTGGAAAACAAGAAAAGCGATGCGGCCATCTCTTTGATTGACTTTCAACTGGAACGCGGTGAAAACGCCATCACAATCATGCGTGCCGCATTCATCCCTACGTTAAGAAATTTGCTGGCTGCCAGACTTTTATGTGACGCATTCAACCTGAAGCCCACCAATTTCAAGGAATTTACGGCCCGCATTTCTTCCCTGCCCTCCTATGCGGCCGCGTTAATTCCCTTGAAAAAAGACGGTACACCCAATGCGTATCCGCTTTTTCTGGCGGCGCAGAATGCTTCCAAATTCAAGACGGAACGGCTGAAGCAAACTTTGAAAGAATGCATGAAGGCGGATAAAGCCCTGGTGTCCTCCTCTCTTGATCCCCGCCTGATTCTGCATCGTCTTGCTATCTGCTCCGCATCCTGATGAACTCCTCCTCTTCTTCCGTTTTTCCCCTGTTTGACGTTCTCGTCGTCGGCGCCGGGCACGCAGGCATTGAGGCGGCACTGGCAGCATCCCGTCTGGGGTGTTCCGTCGCCGTCCTAACTCATAACCTGGATACTATCGGACAAATGTCCTGCAATCCGGCTATTGGGGGACTTGCCAAAGGGCATATCGTCCGGGAAATAGATGCCATGGGGGGAGCGATGGGGTTGAACACGGATGCTACCGCCATTCAATTCCGGATGCTGAACGCTTCCAAGGGGCCCAGCGTGCGCGCTCCCCGCGCCCAGTGCGATAAAACAGCCTACCGCACAAGAATGAAAATGGTTCTGGAAACCGCCCCCGGCATACGCCTGTTTCAGGGAGATGTGGTCAAACTGCTCGTCAATGGAGAACAGCAGGCAACGGGAGCCGTTACTTCTCTGGGCTGCGCCATCCATGCCCGCAGCGTGATTATCTGCTCCGGGACATTCATGAAGGGATTGCTTCATGTGGGCCTTCAACACATAACAGGAGGCCGAATGGGTTGCGCTTCTTCCAGCCTTTCCGCCGATCTTGCCATGCTGGGTTTTCAGGTGGAAAGGCTTAAAACAGGAACTTCTCCCCGCGTCAATGGAAGATCCATCGACTTTTCCGTCTGCGAAATACAGCCCGGAGACGCTCCGGAAGCCCTGTTCAGCTACCGTTCCCGTGATATACTGAAACGTGATTCCGAACCCTTTTGCACTTTGAACACGTGGGGAGATGAAAATTTCCGGATGAAGCAAATGCCGTGCTGGATCACCTACACCAACCAGACTACGCACGACATTATCCGGAAGAACTTAAAATTCAGCCCCCTTTACAGCGGTATCATTGAAGGCGTAGGCCCCCGGTATTGTCCTTCCATAGAAGATAAAATCGTGCGCTTTGCGGAAAAAAACAGCCATCAGGTATTCCTGGAACCGGAAGGCCGCAGTACGGAGGAATTCTACCTTAACGGAGTTTCTACTTCACTGCCCTACTCCGCTCAGTGCGACTTCATCCATACCATTCCCGGCCTGGAAAACGCACAGCTGATCCGTCCGGGATATGCGGTGGAATACGACTTCTGTCCTCCCACGCAATTGCATCCTACGCTGGAAACAAAACTGGTGGAAAACCTGTACTTTGCAGGTCAAATCAACGGTACTTCCGGCTATGAAGAAGCCGCAGCGCAAGGACTAATGGCGGGAGCGAACGCCGCTCTGAAAACCCTGGGCAAACCTTCTCTGGTGCTGCGCCGGGATCAGGCTTACATCGGCGTCATGATAGACGACCTTGTTACCAAAGGAACCGATGAACCTTACCGCATGTTTACCAGCCGGGCAGAATTCCGCCTGTTGCTGCGTCAGGATAATGCAGACCTGCGGTTGGCCCCTCTGGCTTTTGAAGCGGGCCTTATTACCTGTGAAATGGCCCGGAAGGCTGAAGACAGGAAAAACGCCGTTGAAGAAGGAATAATAAAAGCTGCCGCGCTTAAACATGAAGGAGTTTCTCTCTCCACATGGCTTAAAAGGCCCGGCAATGACTGGACTCTATTGCCTGAAGAACTGAAAAAAATGTTCCACGTGGAACATTTGGATGCCATTGCTACGGATATCCAGTACGAAGGGCATATTGAAAGGCAGAAAAAACAGGCGGAAAAAATCATACGGATGGAAAATAAAACTATTCCCTCCGATATTGATTACAAACATGTCCATGCCTTAAAAAAAGAGGCTGTCATCAAGCTGGGCAACATACGTCCTGCAACTATCGGGCAGGCCTCCCGCATTCCTGGAATTACCCCGGCAGATATCGCCCTGTTGCTTGTGCATCTGCAAAAACGCAGCAGGCAACAAACATAATACCCCGCGTTTTTTATTCAAAAATTTCAATTTAAGGAAGACCATAGGAGGCGGGTATTGGAAAAATAAATATGACAGGGACATCCTTGAGCCGTATATGATCCCATTATATTTCCCTGTCGCCATTGCCTGGAGTCGATAAAAAGATTCAATACTGTTTTCTGAATGTCTTTTTGCGCGACAGCAGCTCTTCCCTTCCTCCGAACAACCACCACTTTCTGCTTGTCGTAAAAAGAAATGGAATATCCCTTCAGTATTATTGAATACCGACCTTTCTGATTTATCCATTGAAAATCATTAAGAAGCATCACCCGATTTTTTCACGTATTTCATTCAAATACTGCCGATAAGAAAAAACAGCATTAAGCTTACTCCAAGGGGCAAGGGAGGCCGGAAGGGCTGAATGACAAATCCACCGGGCTAATGAAAATTACCTTCCCAAGTTTAAAATTCTTCGGATAACCAATAAACAAAAGACCTTATCCATTACCGGTAACAGATATCTCCCCGGATACATACATCACCTCCAAAAATATTTACAACAGGTTGTTCAAGATGGGCTTCATGCTCCAGAAACGGACCGGGCGCTACGCCGTCCGCACCGCCGCCGATAATGATGGGAGCATAAAACCCCACCCACTCGTCGACTAAACCGGCTTTCAGAAATTCCCGGACCAGACAGCCTCCCGCTTCCAGCAGGATAGTTCCTATTTTTTTATCATTATATAATTTTTTTAATAATTCCAAATAACTAAAAACATTCTCCACAACCAAAGTGCGGTCACGAAATTCATCTGTTAAACAAATGGAATCCGCAGGTATGGAAGAGGCATCATGGGTTAGAATAATACGCCAGGGTTGTTCCTTAAGGGGAGAAACAGGACGATCCGGTTTCCTAATGGTCAGAGACGGATTGTCCAGACGCACGGTATTCCCTCCGGTAAGAACCGCATCGCATTCGGCACGCAGGGTATGTACAAAAGATCTGGATTTTTCATTCGTCAGCCATTGGGAACGTTCCGGACTACGGGAAATGCGGCCATCCAGAGACATGGCGCTTTTTGCAATTACCCAGGGACGCCCTTCCAGCATGTTCACTCTGAACCTCCTGATTAAACGATCACATTCCTTCTCCAGAACCCCGCGGGTAACCTTGATGCCGGCCTGTTCAAGAATATCAGCCGCAGCGCCGCGGTGTTTGGGATTAGGATCTTCCGAACCATAAACTACCCGTTTGAAACGATATTTCAAAATGGCATCCGTACAAGGCGGTGTTTTCCCGGAAGTACTGCATGGTTCCAGAGTAACATACAAAGTTGAGTCCGCGAACAGGGGGGCATTGCCATTCGCCACTCCGTCGGCAATGGCCTCTCTTTCCGCATGAGGCAAGCCGGCTTTTTTATGAAATCCCGAACCAATCACCTGGTTTTCATGCACAATGACTGCCCCCACGCAGGGATTCGGACTCGTAAGTCCAATTCCATTTGAGGCCAGTTTTATGGCCATGTTCATCCAACAGTCATCCTGATTTTTCGTATTCACGCCGTTTTGTAGCATGAAAACCGGAAGAAGGACAATCACGTTGTGTGATTGAAGAATATTAGGTTTAACAATATTAAATTCCTTCTTCTTCTACTGTGTGCCTAGTGTGAATAAGATTTTAAGTGGTTGTAAAAGAGAGTATTGAGTATCATTTCAAATGTTAATAAATTTGGCCTGCAAATTTGTGGATAATATCTGAATAAGTTATTCACATCATACTCACAGTTAATCAACCTAGCCTTTCACAAGGTTATTGGCAGGTGCGGCTGTAAACAGAAACGGCATTCCTGCTTGCAGAAAACCCGGAGGAAAGCATACCATCCTTTTGTGAAGGCTGCCAGATTGATTTACATTCCGGAGAGGGATCATACTTTTCCCGCTACAAGCCCTGAAAGGCCCTTCTACGGCTTTTCCGTGGCTGGAATGAATATAGCCGCTTACTGTGCTTCCCGCCTTCGGGAAGTGGGCTTTGAAGCGGTTTTTGACCCGGGAACGCCGGTTTCAGAAGAAAAAGGAGAAATCATAGAAGTGTCCATGCATGATTTTTCCCCGGAGGCGGCCATATGGCTTGCCTTTTGCGGGGCAGGGGAAGCAAGGAGTGAAGAAGGGCATTTGCTGGCCCGGAAAAGCGGGGAAAACGGGTTGACGCGGGTATTCACGCGGAAGGAAGCAGCGATAGAGCGCCTCGTTTATCCCTGGGATCTTCTGGAATGGCAGGAAAGAGTGATGGAGAAGATGGAGTGGGAGGATTTCTCCGGAAGGGAAGGGGTTTATGTCATGGGAACGCTCCGGGTAGGGGAAGGAACCGTCATCATGCCCGGCGTGGTTGTAGAGGGAGCCGTGTGGGCGGGTGATGGCTGCCGCATAGGGCCTAATTGCTATTTAAGGGGTTGTGTATCTTTGGGGAATGGCTGTGTAGTAGGGCAGGGAGTGGAGCTGAAAAATTGTATCATCGGCAACGGCACATTTATTCCTCATTTGAGTTATGCGGGGGATTCCATTATTGGCAGTGACGTTAATTTCGGCGCCGGAACGGTATGTTCCAATTTTCGCCATGATGGCGGCGAACACAGAATGGTGGCGGGAGGAAAGCTGGAATTTACTGGAAGAAACAAGCTTGGCGCCGTCATTGGAGACCATGTTCGGCTGGGTGCCAATACCGTCGTTTTGCCGGGGCGGGTTCTTCCTCCCGGTGCTTGGACCAGACCGGGGGAAGTCTTCACGGGGGCATGAATCGGGTAAAGGAATTCTCTTAATACTGAAAAGGCCGCATGCGGAAAAACGTCTTCCCGCATGCGGCCTTTGGCGAATGGTTAAAGTTGCTTCAGCAGCACCGGCGGCGGCGCATCATCAGGGCAGCCAGCCCCAACAGGCCCAGGGAAGCTGTGGCTGCTTCCGGCACAGGAAGCACAACGCCGTCATAAAATTTGATGTTGTTGATATCCATAGTGCCGTTCATGGGGCGGGTATTTCCAAAAGAAGCTCCAAACTGGGAGCCTGTCAGGGCAGGGGAGGATGGATTCCACTCGGTAATCGTACCTGCCAGAGCGCCGTTGACATACACGGAAAGCGTTTGGGAGGAAAGATCGGAAACGATGCTCAGATTAGTCCAGCTGTCCTGCTGGAGATCCGTCCAGGTCAATCCCGTATTGATATTTCCGCCAGTTTGGCCGCCGAACCCCTTATTGTAGAGGTATAGTTCTCCGTTATTAGTGAATTCCAGCACCATGCTGTTGGATTCTCCGGAGACCGTTCCATTGGTGTACAGGCTGAAAATGTCTTTCCACCCATTGCTGGTGGAACTCAGGTTTTTCAGGTCAAAGCTCACGGTGAAACTGTCTTGGATGCCCGTTATGTTTGAGTTATAGGGAGTGCCGGAACTGCTGCCGAACGTGGCGTAATCATTGCCGGAAGTGTAATTGAAGGAACCGTTCCAGTTGGGGGCGGTTATTTGTGCTCCTTCCGCAGTCCATTCCCAGGAATAGATAGGGGTAGCCGCCTGGGCCATGCCTGCCGCTGCCAGTAAAGATAAAATAATAAATGAGCGTTTCACGGAAATTCTGAAATATGGGTTAAAATCAATCCGATAGGAGGGTAGCGGATTATAAATCCGGGGTCAAATTATTTTTCTGAAAACAAATCATTTAACGGAAAAAAGATTACGGAGAAGATAAAAGAAGAGAAAACAGAAACGGCATTCCTGTTGGAAAGAAAACGTACATTTTCAATAAAATTGCCGCATCCTGGGAAAAAAGAGACAATATCCGGATTTATAATCCGCACAAGGATATTGAAGAAATCTGATTCCCCGGAATGGATTTTTAAGAATGCTTAAATAATTTGAAAAACCTTTTCATGCAAGATATGCCCAGAGAAATTGCATATTACTATATATAGTATGCTTTTAAAAAAATACTGCCAAATATTAGGGTTTGACGGAGAAATGGCTTGAACCATGAAAGGCACTTATGAGAAGATGCGAGGCAGATAAAAGCACAGACACATGAAGTTTACCATTTCCAAGCAAGTATTTCTCGACGGGCTGAGACAGGTTGCCAGCGTTGTGTCTTCCAAGACGACGCTGCCCATTCTTTCCAACGTCAAGATTGAAGCTGAAAACGGCCAGGTACGTTTTACGGCTACTGATCTTGATGTATGTATTACTGGCGTGGTTCCCGCAAATGTGCTGCGTGAAGGCACCGTGACCCTGCCCGCTAAAAAGCTGGTGAGCATTATCAGCGAACTTCCTGAAGCCGAAGTCCAGGTGGATGTCAACCAACGCAACCAGGCTGCTGTGGAATGTGGCCGCTCTCAGTTTAAACTGAACGGCCTTCCGGCGGATGAATTTCCGGAACTGCCGTCTTTTGAGCAGGCTACTGTGTACCAGGTGGAGCAGAATATGTTGCGCGACTGTATCCGCCGGACGGAATATGCCATTTCCACGGATACGACCCGCTACGTGTTGAACGGCATTTCCCTTTCTTTCCGCAATGGTAAAATGACTTTGGTAGCCACGGACGGACGTCGTTTGGCTTTGGCGGAAACCGCCCTGGAATTTCCGGAAGAACAGCAACTGGATGCCATCCTGCCCACTAAGGCTGTCGGAGAACTCCGCCGCCTTCTGGATGAAGTGGGAACCGTCACGATCCGGTTCACACGCAACCAGGCAGCCTTTGAAATCAACGATACGCTCTTAATCAGCAAACTGATTGACGGCAATTACCCGAACTACCGGCAGGTAATTCCTACGGATTGCAAGGAAAGTATCGAACTTCCCTGCGGGGAACTGCTGGAGACAGTGCGCCGTGTTTCTCTCCTTTCCGTGGATAAGAGCACAAATATCAAGCTGAATTTTCGTGAAAACGAACTGGAAGTGGCTTCCAGCGCAGAAGGAGTGGGCGAAGCTCATGAATCGATGACGATCACTTATTCCGGAAGGCCGCTTTCCATTTCCTTTAATCCGGATTTCTTCATGGCTCCCCTGAAGACGATGGCCGGGGATACGGTCATTACGCTGAACCTCATTGATGAAATGAGTCCGGGCGTCTTGAAGATTGGCGATGAGTTCCTGTATGTGCTCATGCCGATGAGATCTCCCAATTGATTTTGGTGGCACAAAATCGTTCATACAGAGGAACAGGCGTCATGGAGACATGACGCCTGTTTTTTTATTGGCTGAGAGTGAATGGAAAAGAAATGTTATTCACATAAATGTTCTACGTGGAACATTTTTTATTTTCCATTACAGGAAAACTGTAATCTGCCTTGAAAAGACGGAACACCTGCATGGGGCGCGAGGGGCATCACCGGAAACCTCTGCGACGACGGGAGAATGCCATTATCCGGGAATGAGAAGATGCGGGGACAGCAAATATTCAGAGCGGAGAATTGACAAATTTTACTCCGTATCACTCGCCCAGCAAACCCGGAGGAGCGAACAAGTCCGGAGCAAGATGAAAGGGATAAAAACCGGATGCTTGAAGAATGGCTTCACGGACGGAGGATATGGAATTGAAACAGGAATGTTCCACATCCAGAATACGTCCGTCCTTCAATTTAATCATCAATCCGGGTTCTGCCTCATTATTTGGTGTGCATCCTATGCGTTCAATTAATTCCCACGGTATTTCCCTGCGTGAAATGCTGTTGCCCCAGAAGATGGAAGAAGAAGTGATTGTGAGAAAATAAGGCCTGCCCATAATAACGGGAAGCCACAGGAACAGTAAAAGGGCGCCGAGAAGAAAGTTCCACCAGCCGGAACCGAAAAAAGCCCAGGCCAGGCTGCATCCCAGGGTTCCGAGAATTCTCCCTCCCAGCCGATAACTGCGGTAGAAATAATAAGTGTTCATGAGTTGCGAAGTCAATGAAACGTCAAACCGACCATGGAACAATAAGTTCCCGACCGTATTCTATACGCTACCGCTTTATCCCGGCAAAGACAAGGTGATAAGTCAGGAAATCCAGTTCAGCATGTCAGGCGGTACGGAACCGCAGGAACGTATCAGGGAAAGAAAATGTTCTTCCATTTCCGGCGGCGGAGGAAAAAGGCCAGGCAAAACTCGGCCTTCGGCAAGTTCCAGAGCTCCCTGGTTATGAAGAGCCAGGGGCGGATCAATGTAACGCATTTGCGTAGGGTCCGGCAGAATAAAATTAAGAGGGCGGCCTTCGTTCAACAGGCGGTTTTTCGGAATTTCCGGCCCCCATTCATCCTCCACACCCATATTGGCAAGCAGAACGCCGGAAGAGAAGGGCATGTCCGGCTCAATAAGCCCTGACATGGCATGCCGCTTTCCCGTAGCCGTAACGGCGCAGAAAGCATGCCTGATTGCGTCAGTAAGGGTTTCCCTGTCCGTTGCCGGCACAAAAGAGGCGAAAGCCAGAGGTTTTTTTTCCACGTCCGCTACAATGACATTCAGTTTCCGTCTGAGAGCATGCAGAGCTATTCCGCGGCCAACTTTTCCATGTCCGATGACTACCAGAGTCTGTCCCTGTTCATTTTTTATTCCAAGAGATTCCAGAGCCCGGAAAAAACTTTCTCCGGTTCCAAGGCAGGTTTCTATCTGTTTAATCTTTCCGGCGTCCACCATCCACACGGGCTGCGTGCATGCCGCATAGCGTTCCGCACCCGAGCGGGTTAATTCCACATACCCGTAGCGGCTGGGAACATGGCTGAGCACTCCGGCGCAGTCCATGACCACATCATAAGGTCCGCCTGCCCGTTCCGCTTCCACCACTGGAATTCCATACTGTCCCAATAATACGGCTGTTTCCGGGTCATAGGGCATTACCGGGGAGACCGCTACTGTCAGCTCCGCTCCTGCGGCCAGAAGAGAGGCGTATTTGGCGCAGGTATTCCGGAACACGGGAGAAGCGTCAATAATCCGGCATCCTTCCAGAGGGCGACTTTCCGACCACGTTTTATACTGGTGCAGGAGAACGGGAAATTCTTCCTGCCGGTAAAAGGGGAACAAATTTTCCAGAATGCGCTCCGGAGATGCAGGCATAACAAAAATCTTAGGGTTTCTCACAGCAGAGGGTAATCCCTATCCTGTCGTTTTCCCAGAAAAACTTTGTTAAAGAAATATCTTTTGTTTAATAATTTTTAAAAGCTGTAGCCAGTTCAGGGAAGACAAAGTGCTAAGTCATCTATATTCGCTTGCAAGTATTTTATGCGTGTGTCGTGGCATGCCTGAGAACAATCTTTTTAACTGCATTCTTCACCTGTTTGATGAAGAAGTGTTTTCTTTTTGCGTAGAATAAATAGGACAGCAACTGTTAATATGGTCAACATTTCCGACAGACAAAGTGCTAGCCACGCACCGTTCGTTCCCATTGCTTCAGGCAACAGGATAAAGCATGGAATAAGAAAAACAAATCCTCGCAACAGGGCAAACAAATTGGCGAGTTTTACATTTTCCACGCTTTGGTAATAACCGATGAGCATCAGGTTGATGATGAAGAAAACAAATGCCAGGGAGAAATATGGAAATCCCTCAATGGCTATGAGCGCCGCAGTGCTGTCCGGATTGACGAACAAGCCTACCAGAATATGCGGGAACAAAATGAATGCTGCCGTCGTGACTATGCCGCAAACAACGGAGGTAAATAATGCGATCCGTTTTGTATCGGCTACGCGTTTTTTCTCTCCAAGCCCGAAGTTATAGCTGATGATGGGTTGCGCTGATTGCGCTATGGCATTGCCTACCATGAATACGAACGGAAGGTAATAGCAGGCAATGCCGAACGCTCCTACTCCATTATCTCCCAGATATTTCATCAATGTGTGGTTCCCGACGAACATGAGCGTGGCCAGTGTCGCTTCAGTCAGCAAAGCGGAAGAACCGATGCGACATTGGCAGACAATATTAAGGAGGGAGAACCGAAAACTTCTGATGCTCCATTTAATAGGATAAAGCCGCAGTTTATGTGCAAATATCCATAAATAAATAAGGCCCGTGGCGCCGCTCGCAAACAGTGCTATGGTTGCGGCGAAAGCAGCTCCCGTCAATCCCCAGCCCAATGGAAAGATAAACAGCCAACCGAGTATTACGGTGATGATTGCAGCAATGATATTGCACATCATAGCCAACTTCGGAGCGCCATCCAAACGAATCATGAATAGGCAGACAGAGCACCACATCTGGAATATCAACGAGGGGATGAACCACAACAGGTATTCCCTAACCATGGGGGTAAGATGTTCGGAAGCGCCTAAAAATCGGGCTGTAGCTGACGGATATGCCATCATCAAGGCAGATGGCACGATGGCGGCAATGGTGACGAACAACAAGGCCTGGGTGACATTAAGGCGCGCGGCTTCCAGTTTTCCTTTTGATAGCTGAATGGAAGCGACTACGGATGAGCCTACGCCTGCCATGAGCCCTATCCCGGTAAACAACATCAGCAGGGGAATGCATATATTGATAGCGGCAATGCCATCGCTTCCGATTCCGTGACCGACGAGTATTCCGTCTACTGCCGTTACTGCCGATATGCTAAGCATCCCGAATAAGGTCGGGATAAAATACTTTCTGAATAATGTGCATACGTCCAGTGTGCCTAAATCAATTGCATTTCTTTTCATATGTGTCTGTTATTCTTATGGCTATTTTTTGCCGGGAAACAAAAAATGCCGGATAAGGTGATTGGTTTTACCCAGTCATCTTATCCGGCATTTTTATTTGCCCTCCGATGAGGATTACAAAACGCTTCTTTTCGTTGTGTGGTCGTAAAAATAGTGCAATAATTTAGGAAATATAATTTTTTTATACGTCATGTTAATGCCTTGGAAAAAATGGGATAGAAAAAAGACTGCTTTCCGGGCAGTCTTTTTAAAACAGTTTGTGTTTTGAAGGGAGCGTTTTCCCGGCAGGCTATGGTTTGCGGCCTCCGGATTCCTGTTGTTGTGCGGGAGGGATTTTCTGCGCTTCCGGCACGGGGAGCGGCGTTTTCTGGATGGTAACGGGCGTTCCTATGCTGGTTTGCCTGTAGAGGATTTCCGCAACATTTCGCGGCAAACGGACGCAGCCATGGGAAACAGGATGCCGCCGAACTTTCCCTACATGCAGGCCCAGCCCCGCGTTGGTAAGACGCTGCCAATAAGGCATGGGAGAGCCGTCAAAACGACCTCCCTCCGGTATGGGATCCGTGGATTCGGCATTGTAGTTGATGCATTTGCCTTCGGCATCATACATTTTGCCGTAGAGGTTGGAAGCATGGTCTTCCTTTTTGGAGATAACGGCGTAGTCCCCCGTTTTGGTCGGATAGGCTTTTACGCCGGAGGAGAGGGGGAAGTCCATGGCAACCAAGCCGTCCACCAGATACTGGCCCCGTTGTTCGTCCAGGCAGACGAAGATTTTTCGGGATTTTTTCGGCTGGCGGTTCAGCAAGGTATCGTCCTTATAGACGTCGTACGTTTTCCGGTAGTCCTTGCGGGCTACAAAATGAGCGTATGTGGAAGGATGAAACGGGTTTTTATATTCCGGAACGGATTTGTCCACGGCACGCGGATCCGGCAGGGCCGCATGGCCCGTGCCGGAGTGGGAACAGGACGCCCACCCCATGAGCACCATGGGGAAGGCGGCCAGAACAAGGAGAGGCTTCATAAGTGGTGGAACCGGGAGGATTCCCCGGATTACTTGGAACGCGGAATCGTCAACTTCTGGTTGATGTGAATCAGATCGGACTTAAGGCCGTTAGCCCTTTTAAGGGCCTTGACAGAGGTGCCGTTCCTGCGGGCGATGGCTCCCAGCGTATCGCCTTTCTTCACGGTGTAGGTGCGGGCCTTGGGAGCGGATTTACGGGAGGAGCTCTTTCTGGCAGCCGTGCTGCGGGAGGATTTGCTGCCGGCCGTGCTCTTCCGCGCGGATGATTTTTTAGTGACGGAAGGCTTGGCGGGGGGATTGTAAGCGTAGCTGGAAGAACTCTGAACCGGGCTGTAATGGCCGGATTCGTAAGCGGGATCAGAGCTTTCCGCGATCCACGGCGGGATTTCGCCGCTGGCCGGTTCCGCAGTGTCGTAACCGGCCGTGGAGGAATTCTGGGTGGAGCAGGAAGAGAGGGGGAATACCAGCGCGGCAGCGCAGGCGCAGGTTAAAATGAATGGCGTTTTCATGTGTGCCCTGTTCATACTAATTTATGATTTCGGATTCAAGGCGGTAGCGCGGATTGTCGGGATTTTTTTTCAGACCTTGCCCAGATTATAAAAGGTTTCCGCATTTCGGGTCGTCACATGGGCCAGATCTTCCAGGTTCATGCCTCTGGCAGCGGCGATGAAACGGGCTGTATGAATGAGATGGGCGGGTTCGTTCATGCGGCCCCGGAGGGGTTCCGGGCTGAGATAGGGGGAGTCCGTTTCCAGCATGATACGGTTTTCCGGGCACCAGCTTGCGGTTTCCGCCACTACGGGGGCGTTTTTAAAAGTAGCCACCCCGGTGAAGGAGACCATGCCGTCCAGTTCGTCAAAGATCCGCATGGCCTGAGCGGTATTTCCGATGAAGCAGTGAAATACGGGACGCACGCGGCCCGCGTAGTTCCGGGCAATAGCCAAGGCGTCCTCAAAGCTCGCGGAGCCTTTCCGGTCCCGCGTATGCAGGACGATATTAAGGCCCAGGCGCTCCGCCAGGTCAAAGTGCCGTTCCAGAAGGTCCTGCTGAAGGCGGTGGAATTGTTCCGTTTCCCAGCCTTGGGGCGCCCCGTGGAAGTAATCCAGGCCCGTTTCCCCGATGGCGGCCAGGGGAACGTCCTGCGCCTTCCGGAAAAGCTGGTCCGCCCAGTCTGCCGGGGCGTCATGGGCATCGTCCGGATGGATGCCCAGCGCACAAAAAACCGCGCCGGGAAACTGGCGCGCCCACGCCGTGTTTGCCTCCCAGTCATCCATCCGCGCCCCCAGCGTAATCATGCGGTCAATGCCTTCCCGGAGGGCATGCTGGACGTAAGTTTCCCTGCGGGACTGGTCGAATTGAGCGGAAGCCAGATGGCAGTGCGTGTCAATAATCATGGTGTAAGGGACTGTGGCGGAACGGATGAAGTTTGTGGATATTTGCCGGCTTTGAAAAGTGTAAACGCAGAGCATGCCTGATTTTTCCTTGCCACGCGGAAGTGAAACGCACAAACTGCCCCGCATGAAATGTACGGCTTTGTGCATGTGCGCCGCCCTGCTGCCGGTGGGCTTCCTGCAGGCAGGAACCCAGCAGATAGAAGCGCCGCAGGAGGGCTCCGTTATCAGTTTCCATCTGGAAAACGATATGTTCGTGGGGGATGATGATAATTATACCAACGGCGTCCGCTTTGCGTGGATGTCCGGCACCACGTCCCGGAGCCATACGTTTTCCGGCATGCTGGGAACAGTGCTGGGCGGCACGAACGCCTCGGATTCCTGGCGGCGGTTCATGGGCATGAACGGTTCCGCCAACCTGCGCCAGCAGTGGGGTTTGGACCTGACCCAGCTCATGTACACCCCGGAGCAGAAGGCCACCTATCCCATCTACAACCAGCACCCCTATGTGGGCAACCTGACGCTGGGGCTGACCTCCCTGGTCAAGAATGAAGACCGGGCCAATTCCCTGGAGCTGCAACTCGGCACCACGGGCACGAATTCCCTCGCCAAGGGCTCCCAGCATTTCATCCATAAGCTGTGGGGTATGGAGCAATGGCCCGGCTGGGCCAACCAGCTCCCCGGAGAGATGACCGCCAATTTGTTTTTCAAGCGGTATTACCGCCTGCGCGGACTGGAGAAGCGCTACGGCTCCGGTTTTGAAACGGATGCCCTGGCTTACTGGCATGCGGACGCCGGCACAGTAAAGGTGCAGGCGGGGGGCGGCATGTCCTTCCGCTTCGGCTATAATCTGGGCAATACTTCTCCGGAGAACAGCATTCGCGGAGCGACCAGTGCAGCACCTCCCTTCGTTTATAACAGGATGTCCGTTTCCAATTGGGGGTATTACGGTTATATTCATGCTGCCGTGCGAGCCGTGGCTCATGACCTGTATCTGGATGGTACGGTGTTTCGTTCCTCCCCCAAGTATGTGAACAAGTATCCCGTAGTGGGAGAATGGGGTTATGGCTTCGGCTTCCGGTACAAGCGCTCGGAATTGCTTTTCGGCCTGCATTACATGACCAAGGAATACACCCAGCAGGAATCCATGCAGTGTGTGGGCATTCTCCAGCTTCGGCATACTTTTTAACGGCTGCGTTTGCAGGCCGTTCATAAACGCAACAGCAGCTTGCAAAGGGCAAGTTTGCTGTTAGAATTAGAATTGCGGATTCGTATGTAACAGGACAATCCGTTTGTGCATATCAACTCCGACACATATTGATTTCATGAGAACGACCAGATCCTGGCTTTTATCCTGTACCGCGCTGGCGGTAAGTTCCGCCATGTGCGGCCTGGGAGCACCGGGCGATTCCGCCCCCGCGCCAGCCCCCACAGGGCTGGAATGGGAACAGGAACAAAACCTGCATTTGAATAAGGAAGCTCCAACCGCCTTTTTCGCGTCTTTCAGCGATTTGCAGTCCGCCTTGAAAGTGCTGCCTGAAAACAGTAAATGGCGCAGGTCCCTGAACGGTCAGTGGAAGTTCCACTGGGCGAAGGATCCCCAGAGCCGCCCGGCCGATTTTTACAAGCCGGATTACGACGTAAAGGACTGGAAGGAGATTAAGGTGCCTTCCTCCTGGCAGACTCAGGGTTACGGCACCCCCATTTATTCCAATCAGCCGTATCCCTTTGAACGCTCCTGGCCTTATGTAATGAAGGAGCCTTCCAACAAGAATTATACGTCCTACAAGGAACGGAACCCCGTAGGTTCCTACCGCCGCACTTTTGAAGTACCTGCGGACTGGGACGGCAGGGAAGTGTACATGCAGTTTGACGGAGTGGATTCCTTCTTCTACCTCTGGATCAACGGGCAGTATGTAGGTTTTTCCAAAGATTCCCGGAATCCGGCCCGTTTTGACATCAGCCCCTACCTTAAGAAGGGGGAGAATGTGGTGGCCGCAGAGGTGTACCGCCATTCCGACGGAGCATATCTGGAATGCCAGGACATGTTCCGCCTGTCCGGCATTTTCCGCAATGTTTCCATCTTTGCGCTGCCGAAAGTTCACATCCGCGACTTTTTCGCACAGGCCAATCCGGTGGACCAGAGGGATTGGGCTTTGAATATTGACCATGCCAAACCGGGGACCGTGGACGGCGATTGGCGCCTTCAGGTGGATGTGGATGTTCGCAATCTGTTTCCGGCAACGGAAAAGCTGGACGGCTGCACGGTTTCCATGGCCCTGTATGACGCTGCCGGAAAACTGGTAGAACCTGTCAAGCCCAAGGATGCGCCATATGACGGCGTGTTGGAAAAGCCCTTGCGCATTACCGGCATGAAGGATTTTAAAACTTCCCTGCTGGGCATTTATTCCAAACCCAGACTATGGTCTGCGGAGGATCCCAACCTGTACACCCTGGTACTGACGCTGAAGCGTGACGGGAAGACGGAAGAAATGGTTTCCTCCCGCGTGGGTTTCCGCAATGTGGTGATTAAGGACAGCGTGTTCCTGGTAAACGGCCAGCCGGTGAAGGTAAAGGGCGTGAACCGCCATGAAAGCCATCCGGAAACAGGGCATTACGTGACTCCGGAGCAGATGGAGGAAGAAGTGCGGATGATGAAACGCGCCAATATCAACCACGTGCGCTGTTCCCATTATCCCGCGGATCCTTATTTTTATTACCTCTGTGACAAGTACGGCATTTACGTGCAGGATGAGGCCAACATCGAGTCCCACGGCTATTACTATGGCAAGGAGTCCCTTTCCCATCCCATTGAGTGGATGCCGGCCCACGTGGACCGCATCATGGCGATGGTGGAGCGCAACAAGAACCATCCCTGCGTGATTATGTGGTCCCTGGGGAATGAAGCCGGCCCCGGCCAGAATTTCCGCAGTGCGGAAAAGATGGTGAAGGCCAGGGATATGTCCCGCCCCACCCACTACGAACGCAATAATGACATTGTGGACTTGGGGTCCAACCAGTATCCGTCCGTGGACTGGACGCGTTCCATGGCGGGCAACAAGGATTTCCCCAAGCCCTACTATATTTCCGAGTACGCACACAACATGATGAATGCCATGGGCAACCTGGCGGATTACTGGGAGGCCATCGAGTCTTCCGACCGCATTATGGGCGGCGCCATCTGGGACTGGGTGGACCAGGGCTTGTACAAGACCCTGCCGAATGGAGAAAAGATGCTCTGCTATGGCGGCGATTTCAACGACCATCCCAATAGCGGCCAGTTTGTGTTCAACGGCACCATCCTGTCGGATCGTACGCCGGAACCGGGTTATTTTGAAGTCAAGCACGTCTATCAGAATATTTCCACATCTTTGACGGACGACGGCAGGATTTCCATTTTCAACAAGAATTTCTTTACGGACCTTTCTTCATACGACATTACCTGGACCCTCACGGAAAACGGCAATGCAGTGGCTGAAGGCAGGTTGGACACGCCTCCGGCCGGTCCCAGAGAAAAGATTGTGGTTCCCATTCCGGACATTCCCCAGTTGAAAAACCGGAAACCGGGGGTGGAGTATGCCTTGCGCATAAGTTACAAGCTGAAGAAGGACAGGGGGTGGGCCAAGAAGGGATATGAATTGGCCTTTGACCAGCTCCAGCTTCCCGTGCAGGGAGATCTGCCTGTGTTCAAGGCTCCTGCGGGCAAAGTCAGCCTCAGCACGGACAAGCATACCGTTTCCGGCAAGGATTTTTCCGTGCAGTTTGACGCGTCCACCGGGGAACTGGCCCAGTTCACGGTAAACGGCAAGCCTCTGTTTAAAACGCCCATGGCGGTGAACGCCCTGCGCGCCGCCTCCAGCAATGAGCCGGGCGTCATGGCCAAGAGCATGGCTAACGGCCTCCGTGAACTGAAGCATGAACTGCTCAGTTACGAAGCCATTGATAACGGCAATAGCGTCACCGTCAAGCAATCCATCAAGGTAAGCGGCAAACAGGCTGAAAACATCAGCGGCTACGGCGATACCAAGACCACCATCACGGCCAGGAAGCAACCCCTGAACGATACGAACACCCATTTCATCAATAATTTGGAATGGACCATCTATGCGGATGGAACTGTCGTCTGCCAGTCCGTACTGCTTCCGCGCGGCAATCCCCTGGAACTGCTGCGCCTGGGATACGAACTCCAGTTGCCGGCGAATATGGACAACGTAGCCTATTACGGGCGCGGGCCGGAAGAAAACTATGCGGACCGCAAGAGCGGCATGCCTCTGGGCGTGTATAAAACGACAGCCTGGGATTCTTTCTTCCCGTACGGCAGACCGCAGGATTGCGGCAACCATGAGGATACCCGCTGGGTGGCCGTTACGGACGACAAGGGGAACGGCCTGCTTTTCGGTTCCGTGGGCGCACCGTTCGCTTTCTCCGCCCTTCCGTATACCACCACGGATTTGATCCTGGCAAACCACCCCGTGGAACTGCCGAAGACGACGGATAAGACCGTTCTGGTTCTCTCTTCCGCCACGCGCGGCCTGGGGGGTGCTTCCTGCGGTCCCGGCCCTATGGGCAGGGACATCATCAAGGCCAACAAGCCCTACCCGATGTCCTTCTTTATGCGGCCCATTACCGCCAAGTCCTACAAGGGGGAAATCCGCGTGCCTGCGGCCCGGCTGGATATGACCATGCTGACCCGCACGGACAAGTATACGGTCAAGAGTGTAACCAGCCAGGAGCAGGGCGAAGCGGACGCCGAATTCGCCATTGACGGTGATCCCGGCACCTTCTGGCACTCTGAATACAATAAAACCGTGACCAAACATCCGCATGTACTGGCCGTGGACCTGGGTAAGGAGCGGGAATTCTCCGGAATCACTTATCTTCCACGTCAGGATGGCAGCAGCAATGGCCGCGTGAAAGATTATTCCGTGGACGTGAGCACGGACGGAGAGAAATGGCAGCCTGCCGCCAAGGGCTCCTTCCCGGACAGTGCTGACCTGCAGGAAGTGAAATTCCAAGCTCCCGTCAAGGCGCGTTATTTCCGCTTCTCCGCCCTTAGTGAGGCGCAGGGGCGGGATTACGCCGCCGTAGCGGAACTGGATATCATTCCCGTTAAGAAATAACTCCTGCGGTTTTTACCGTTTGAACAGGCGCCCCGCCGCTCTTTCCGAGTGCGCGGGGCGTTTTATTGCCGGGCTCCATGGGTTTCCTGGAGGGAAAATGCAGAAGAAGATGGAGGATGAACAATTGGCAGAACAAAAACCCCTGTACGGGAAATACCCGTACAGGGGTTTGATGAAAAGGGAAGCTTCTATTTCCGTTTACGGCGTACCATCAGGGCCGTCAAACCCAGTAAGCTCATGGTGGCTGTCGCGGGTTCCGGGATCAAAAGCTGGATGGTATTGTTTTGCAGATTGATGTTTCCCAGGATGCATTCGGTGTAGTAGTCAAGCTCGTTTGTTAGAGCCTGCTCCTTGGTCGTAAGCCACAGATCGAACGTCTCGGTGCCGGATATATCTATATTATCGTAATTAAGCAGACTGTCGCTGGATACGTCTTTAAAGACAAAAAGAGCTGTTTCTCCATCCTGTCCCGTCACCATTAGATAAACCGGGGATGTCAGGGAAGAAGAGTAATCTCCGGACAAGTTAAATCTGCCGTCAGCGACGCCGCCATTTTGCTCTTCCGGTATATTTGTCAACGCGCTGGTGAAGTTGTTCTGCATGCTCATCAGATCACTGTATTTCAGTTGATCCTGTGCATACGAATTGCCTTGGAAGTTCCATCGGCTGGTGGTCACATCATAACTCCAAGTACCGCTGCTGAAGGTACCTAAAATGGCATTGCCTGCATTTAGCGGTTCTCCGAGAGAATTGATTAGGGAATATGCGGAGGAATCGTCATTGCTGATATTGAAACTGTCCGCTAAGGCAATTTCTCCAGAAAAGAGAGCGCAGGCGGTGAAAGCATTGGTGAAAAGGGAGCGATAGAACATGGCTGGTTATTTGTTGGTTTGATGTTTGCTGGACACCGTGATGTAGGAAGGTGTCTTGGAAGATTCGTAGTAGATGGAAAAAACTCCGCTGAAGGGGATATTGGAAACATCCTCTCCATTGTCCTGACGTTTCCAGGAACCGTTGTTGTTGACGACCTTGACCATGGCATTTTTGTCATCTGCGGGAATGTTGATGACGGCGTCATCAGGCAATTGCAAAGCTATTTCAGCCAAAGTCTGGGAAAGGGGCAGGCGAGTGTGAAGAAGGGAATTGAATGTGGGAACGACCAGCTTCTGATTCTTCAGGGATACTTCCCCAATGACCACAGCTGTAACATCGGAACCAGCTTTGCGCGTAATGGTCAGGGGTTCATGGCTGAACACCGGCATACTGCCGATATTTTCCGTAGATCCCCTTCTTCTCCATTCATTTCCAGAATAATAAGCGGCAAGCTTGGTGGTTGCCGAATTAAAGATATTAACCGTGTCTGCAGACATGGCGGAGCCGCTTTTCAGGCCAAACTGGTTGTCTTCTCCAAGAATATCATCCAGAGTGCGCGCCTTGCGCAGGACATATGAATCGGGGGGAGTGCCCTTGCTTACCAGATCAGAAAGAAGGCGGTCATTCACTTTAATGGAATGCTCCGTCCAGCTGGCTCCCGGTTTTTTCCAACCATCCCGGTTTAAGGGAAGAGCTATAACTTCATTGCCGAAGTGAAGAACCAGCACATAGGCGGAGTTTTCATTCATCAGGTCGTTGAAATTAACGTCCGGGTCCGTGATGGTGACTTTATTACCGGAAATGGTAATGTTGCCTTCTTCAAGGGTGTGCTGTACCAAGGCTTCCGGATGCACCCCTAAACCCAGATAACCCGTTGCTTTGGCGTACAGGGTTGTCTGGATATAGCCGCAGGGCGTACTGTAAGCCGTTTCCGCATGCAGGGAGGCGATTGTTGCCGGAAGCAACGCGCATGCGCAGAGAGAGGCTGGCAGACAATGTACCGGATTGATAAACATTAACCCATTAAGAAGAAAGGAAATCGTTTGTCAATTAGGAAAGGGGGAAACATTCCCGTTTTTCATTTGTCAGACTTTTCCCCGGATGGAGGAAGCTTTCAGGTTTGTCCGGGGGATGGCCCCGGGATTTGAAGCGCAGGAAGGGCTGCCGCCGCTTTTTTCAATGCCTCCGGAACAGTAACTTCCAATGGCCGGACACAGGAAAAACAGGACGGAGGCAGGGTGGTAGAGATACGGTGCGGAACCTGGAAGGGGAAAATCATGAAAAAAAGATTTCAGGAATGCTTGGCAGAGGAAGGGGTGGGGAGAGCCTGAAAACAGGGGAGAGGATTTAATAAAATTTTAATGTTTTTTCCGGGTTGTTTTATTTGCGCCCTGAACGTTCTTCCATTAGGTTGATTCCAACATTCAAGCCGGATATCATTCCGATTCCTCTTTTCATGTTTTCAGAAACGCATTCGGACAGCCAGCGGGCGGACAGGATTCTGGCCTCCATCCGGAGGGAGGAAGCCCGTCCCGGCCGCGGCTTGCTGAAAATCTTCTTTGGCATGGCGCCGGGAGTAGGCAAAACATGCGCCATGCTGGAGGCGGCCATTCAGGCGGCGGACAAGGGCGTGCGAGTCATTATCGGCGTGGCGGAATCCCATGGGAGGGAAGATACGATGCGGCTCATTGGCAGGCTGCCGCGCCTTCCCATGAAAAAGATGGTTTACCGGGGAGTGGAAATGGAGGAATTTGATTTGGAGGAGGCATTGCGCGTGAAGCCCCAGCTTATTCTGGTGGATGAACTGGCGCATACCAACGTCCCGGGAATGCGCCACAGGAAACGCTATCAGGACGTGGAGGATTTGCTGGCCGCGGGAATAGACGTTTACACCACGCTGAACGTGCAGCATCTGGAAAGCCGTTCCGATACCGTTCACGACATTACAGCCGCCCCCGTGCAGGAAACCGTGCCGGATTCCGTATTGGCGGAGGCGGATTGCATCCAGCTGGTGGACATTACTCCGGATCAGCTGCGGACGCGCCTTCGGGAGGGGAAAGTGTACAGCGCTCCCCAGGCTTCCGCCGCTCTGGATCATTTTTTCAAGGAGTCCAATTTGACGGCCCTCCGGGAACTGGCCCTGCGCATCGTAGCGGAGAAGGTGGACCATGAACTGACGGAGGTGCGTACCATTTCCGGGGACCGCTCTATCTGGCGCAGCGGGGAACGTCTGATGGTGGCGGTAGGTCCCAGCCCGTTTTCCGCCCGGCTGGTACGCTGGACGCGCCGCATGGCTTATGCCCTGAACGCTCCGTGGATAGCCCTTTCCGTGGATACGGGCGTGCCCTTGCCTCCTGAACAGCAGCAGCGGCTGGACGCCAATCTGGAATTGGCGCGGCGGCTGGGCGCGGAAGTGGTCGTGATGCCCGGTTCCGATTTGGCGGAAACGCTGCTCCGCATGGCTTTTTTAAGAAATGTCAGCCAAATTGTGGTGGGCAAACCGCAGGAAAGCTACCTGTGGGGCCTGGTGCGGCCCATATCCTTGGTGGATAAGCTGGTGAAGGGAAGCGACCAGATTGATATTTACGTGGTTCCCGCCGCTTCGGGACCGGGCCGTAACCGTTGGAAGAGCTGGCACCGGAAAACGGAGAAAGATGGCCGGGATTACTGGCTGGCCGCAGGCGTGACAGCGGCCGTCACGGGTGCCGGCCTGCTGGTTTCCGCATTTACCGGTTATTTTGCTCCCGGTTTTCTGTATTTGGCCGGAGTAGTGGGCCTGGGCTTTTTCATCCGTTCCCGCTGGGCCATGCTTCTGGCCGCGGCGCTGAGTGTCCTGTTGTGGAACCTGCTGTTTATTCCCCCGGTGATGACGTTCAAGATAGAGCGGCTGGAGGACGCCTTGATGTGCTTCTTTTTCTTTTTGGTGGCCCTTTCTACGGGACGGCTCACTTCCCGCCTGAGGATCCGCGAGCGGGAAGAACGGGAACGGGAAAAAAAGACCAATGCCCTGTTCCTGTATTCCCGGGCCATTGGATCCGCTTCGGACGTGCCTTCCCTCATTTCCGTCGCGGCGGGACAGATCAGCCAGATTATGGGGGTGCGCCTGGCTGTCATGACGCCGGAAGGAGGCGGCGGTAAGCTGAGGCTTTGGGAGACCGGCGGAGAGTACGCCATGGATGAGAAGGAATGGAGCGTGGCAGTCTGGTGTATGGAACACCGCCGCCCCGCAGGAAGGTTTACGGATACGATCCCGGTAGCGGAAGGGTTTTACCTTCCCATGATGTCCGGGGAGCGTTGCATGGGCGTACTGGGCGTAAGGCCAGAGGAAGGGGAGTGCCTGACGGCCGGGCAGAAGGATTTGCTGGAAAGCATGGGAGCGCAGCTGGCCATGGCGCTGGAGCGTGAAGAATTGAGGGCGGAACGGGCGCGTACGCGGCTCATGGAAGAATCGGAAAAACTGCACCGATCCCTGTTGGACAGTGTTTCCCATGAGTTCAAAACGCCTTTGGCCGTGATTGAGGGCGGCTGTGAAAAATTGGCCGGACGTGCCGCGTCCGCACCGGAGGAGCGGGAAGAATACGGGGAAATTTTACTGGCCGCGCGCCGTCTGCGCCGCCTGGTGAAGAATTTGCTGGATGTGAGCCGCCTGGAATCCGGCGCTTTGAAACCCAAACTGGACTGGTGCGATCTGGGGGATGTTATTGAAGGGGCTCTGGCTGCTACCAGGGAAGCACGCCGGAATCATCCCGTGTCTGTTTCCCTGCCGCCGGACTACCCGCTGGTGAAGGCGGATTTTTCCCTGATGGAACAGGTACTGGTCAATCTGCTGTTGAATGCCTGCGTACATACTCCTGAGGGAACCTCTGTTACGTTGCAAGGTGGTGCCGACTCCGTGCGCGGCCAGGTCTGGCTGGATATTCATGACATGGGGCCGGGCATTCCTCCCGAACGGGCGGAAACCATTTTTGAACGTTTCCGGACGACGCGGCCCGGTGGTTTGGGCCTGGGGCTCCCCATTGTGCGCGGGTTCATGGAAGCTCAGCGCGGTGCCGTCTCCCTGGTTCCCGTTTCCGCCGGAACATGTTTCCGGCTTGTCCTTCCCCTGGTGGAGCACGATAGTGTTCCTGAAGAGTAATTCCTCCTGCCTCATGAGCAACTTTCCTGCAGATATCCTGATTATTGACGATGAACGGCAGATACGCCGTCTTCTGAACCTGACGCTGACCGGCGCAGGCTACCATGTCCGCGAGTGTGAAAACGGGCAGCTTGGCTTGAGTGAGACCGCTCTGAAGCGGCCGGATGCCATTATTCTGGATCTGGGGCTTCCGGACATTAACGGCTTGGAAGTGCTGAAACAGCTTCGGGAGTGGACTCAGGTTCCTATCCTGATTCTAACGGCTTGGGACAGGGAGGATGAAAAGGTGGATGCCTTGGATGCCGGGGCGGATGATTACTTGACCAAGCCGTTCAGCGGCCGTGAATTGCTGGCGCGCCTGCGCGTGATGCTTCGGCGCAATCGTCCGGACCGTGAGCCGTCCGTATTCCGGCTGGGTCCCATTGTCGTGGATCTGAGTTCCCGGCGCGTGGAGAAGGGGAAAGAGGAAATTCATTTAACCTCCAAAGAGTACGGAATTCTGCGCCTGCTTCTGCTCCATCAGGGCAAGGTGATGACCCACCGCCAGCTGCTCCGTGAAATTTGGGGTCCCCAGCATGAGGAGGACACGCACTACCTGCGGGTGCACATTGCCCACCTGCGCCAAAAGCTGGGGGATTCCGATCCGGAAAACCGCATTATTCGCGCGGAATCCGGCCTGGGTTACAGAATTGTGGCGGATGGAGCCGAGTAGCCCTTGTCCCAGTTTTACTGGGCTGGAAAAAATAGCGGCACATTATCTGCGGCAGCCGGAAAATATATTTTTTCATAACGGTTGGAGAATGTGGCTTAACTTCACGCAGTCCAACATGCTGTGTAGGATCCAAGACGTATTCAATACGTCTTTATGAAGATCAAGTACAACGCAAGAAACGTAGGAGCCGCAGCCCTGGGCTGCGCCATGATAGCAGGAACCGTCTGCGCAGGAGAGGAAACGGTTTCTCCGTCGATAGCCTCCCTGACAAACATGCAGGAGGCCGCCATACCTTCCACAGACACGGATTGGGCCTTTTCCTTCTCGGCGGGGTGGTCCAGTAAGTACGTAACGGAAGGTCTGGACTGCCTGCCGGGCAGCGGCATCTGGGAAGTGGCTCCGAGCATTTCTTGGAAGAATCTTACGTTCAGCGCCTGGTATGCCGGAGGAGATTCCGCCAATTACGATGAACTGGACCTGGTTCTGGGTTACGCCTGGAATCTGGGGAAGTGGACTGTCAATCCCTGGTATGAGCATCAATTCTATTTTACACAGGATTATAATGTGGCCAATCCGGCGCTGACGGTCTCCTATGCCGTAACGGATTGGATGGCTGTAGGAGCGGAAACCCAGGTGAAAGTGGAACACCAGGATTTTGAAGCCTATTACAGCGCCTTTGTGCGGTTGGAGTGGTCCCCCCTGGAAAATGTGACCGTGGTTCCCATGGTCAGGTACGGGTACAACGGCGGTTATAACGTGGACTATGATGACGGCTCCAACTGCATTGACTGGAGCCTGGGCGTGACATGGCGGTTTGCAGAACATTATACGCTTTCCGGCTCCGTCAATTATTCCCAGGCGGCTACGGTGCTGCGTCACAGGGATGCCGGAGACGAATTCTGGGTGGGATTCCGCCTGGGCATGGAGTTTTAACGGCGCACCGGCGTTAAAAAACGGGCTTCCGGAGAGGAATTAATAATTTCTTAATGTCCGGAGGCCCTTTGTTAACTACCCGGAATTTCCAGAATATGCGTAGAGTTGCGTTGTGTCCTCGCACGACTTGTTAATCATTGTCCTGTTCATAGGCATACTGGTCTCTTTCACCCCGTTTCTCGGAAAATGGCTGGCAAGTGTTTTGATGGGAAGGCAGACATGGCTTCCCCCGGTTCTGGGTCCCGTGGAGCGCTGCGTCTACCGTATGGCCGGAGTGGACCCCACCCGCGAAATGGACTGGAAGAAGTATTTGACGGCCGTTCTTTTGTTTAACGCCGCTGGATTCCTCGTCCTTTTCCTTTCCCTGCTGTGCCAGAAATGGCTGCCTCTGAATCCCGCCGGAACTGAAAATATGCGGTGGGATATAGCCTTGAATACAGCCATCAGCTTCGTGACCAACACTAACTGGCAGTTCTATTCAGGGGAAGGGCCGGAAGGCGTCAGTTATTTTGTTCAAATGACCGGGCTGGGCGTGCAAAATTTCGTCAGCGCCGGTACGGGAATTGCCGTCATGTCCGCCCTGATCCGCGGGCTGGAAAGGAGATGCGCTTCTACTCTGGGGAACTTCTGGACGGATCTGACGCGCAGCATGTTGTATTTTCTGGTCCCTGTTTCCACGGTCATTGCTCTTCTGCTGGTCTCCCAGGGTGTGGTGCAGTCCTTTGACGGACCCATTGCCGTGCCGGGCATGGATGGCGTGGAACAGATGATACCCAGTGGCCCGGCGGCATCCCAGATAGCCATCAAACAGCTCGGAGCAAACGGCGGCGGCTTTTTCGGGAACAACAGCACGCATCCTTTTGAAAACCCCACGCCCTTCAGCAATATGGTTGAAATGCTCTCCCTGCTTCTGGCCGGCTGCGCCTGCCCATACGCCTATGGCGTCATGATCGGAAAAAAGAGGCAGGGGTGGATTATCTTCGGAGCCATGATGATTCTGCTTGTGGCGGCCATTGTCTTGTCCCAGTGGGCGGAACATGCGGGAAACCCGCTTTTCCCGGGCATGGAAATGCTGGAAGGCAAGGAAGTGCGCCTGGGCGTTACGAACAGTTCCCTCTGGTCCGTCGCTACGACGGCATCTTCCAACGGGTCCGTGAACTGCATGCATTCCAGCATGTCCCCGCTGGGCGGCGGGATTGCCCTGTTCAATATGCTGCTGGGTGGGGTAATTTTCGGAGGTCTGGGCTGCGGCTTGTACAGCATGCTGATGTTTGCCATGATTACCGTGTTCCTGTGCGGTTTAATGGTGGGGCGAACCCCGGAATTCCTGGGTAAAAAAATGGGAGCCCGGGAAGTGTGCTGCTCCATGGTGGGCATCCTTCTGCCCGGCATGGCCGTCCTGGTCATGAGCGGCCTGGCCGCCGCTACGGAAACCGGGCGGGCATCCATCTGCAATGCCGGCCCCCACGGGCTGACGGAAATCCTGTACTGCTTCGGTTCCCAGGCCGGGAATAATGGAAGCGCCTTTGCTGGTCTGGCTGCAGGGGATACGCCTTTTTATTCCCTGCTGGGCGGGTTGGCGATGCTGCTGGCCCGCTTCGGAACCATTATTTCGGTGATGATGATTGCTGGCAGCATGGCATCCAGGAAAACCGCTCCGCCGGCCCAGGGCACCATGGGGACGGATAACCTGATGTTCATGGTTCTGCTGGTAGCCGTCGTGCTGGTTGTAGGAGCCCTCACCTTCTTCCCGGCCCTGGCTTTGGGACCTATTCTGGAGCATTTGCTCCTGTATTCGGGAGCCATGCTTTAAGGCGTATTAGCCGATAATCCGGATGTTTATGATCATGAAGGAGAAAAAGAGTCAATCCTGGTATGACGGAGCCATGTTGAAAACAGCTTTCCTGAATGCGCTGCGCAAATTTGACCCGCGCGTCCTGTCTAAAAACTTCGTGATGTTTATCACGGCTGCCGGCGCCCTGATGGCAACGATTGCCCTTATCAGGGATTTGGCTGCCGGGCAACCCTTCGGCTTTACTTTGCAAATCGCGCTCTGGCTCTGGTTCACCGTGCTCTTCGCCAACTTTGCGGAAGCGCTGGCGGAAGGCCGGGGAAAGGCGTATGCGGACGCCCTGAAAGAAATGCGCGTTTATGTGAACGCCCGTTTGCTGACGGACAAGGGAACGGAGGAAATCGTCTCCGTTTCCGAATTGCGCAAAGGGGACAAAGTGTTGTGCGAGGCCGGGGATATCATCCCCCTGGATGGAGAGGTGATAGAAGGCATCGCTAGCGTGGATGAATCCGCCATTACCGGGGAATCCGCTCCGGTCATCCGTGAAAGCGGGGGGGACCGCAGCGCTGTAACGGGAGGAACCCGTGTAATCAGTGACGGCATTGTTATCCGTATTACCGTGGAACCGGGCCATACGTTCTTGGACCGCATGATTTCCATGGTGGAGGGGGCCAGCCGGCAGAAAACGCCCAATGAAACCGCTCTGGGTATCTTGCTGGTGGCGCTGACCATTGTTTTTCTTGCCGTGGTTCTTTCCCTTCCCGCCATGGCCGGATACATTGAGGATTCTGCCCGGGCGCTTGGCTTCAGGGCGGAGGGCCGTATTTCCCTGCCCATCCTGGTCTCTCTTCTGGCATGCCTGATTCCGACGACGATCGGCGGATTGTTAAGTGCCGTTGGTATCAGCGGCATTGACCGGCTTGTGCGCCGGAATGTGCTGGCTGTGTCCGGTCGCGCCGTGGAAGTAGCCGGGGACATTGATGTGCTGATGCTGGATAAAACCGGAACCATCACCTTCGGCAATCGAATGGCGAACGAATTCCTGCCTGCACCCGGGGTGGATGACCTTCAGCTGGCGGAAGCCGCCCAGCTTGCTTCCCTGTCCGATGAAACGCCGGAAGGCCGCAGCATCGTGGTGCTGGCTAAAAAACAGTTTGGAATCCGGGGCCGCCATATGGACGCGGACCATATTGTTTTTATCCCGTTTTCCGCTTCCACCCGCATGAGTGGCGTGGATATTGCGGAGCACGACGGCCGTCCGGCCGTTTCCATCCGGAAAGGAGCGGCGGAAAGCGTGGCGCAGTGGGTGAAAATCCGGGGCGGAACTTTCCCGCAAGAGGTGGAAATGATGGTGCAGAATGTCGCGCGTGTCGGCGGTACGCCGCTGGTAGTGGCCCGGGGAAAAGACGTGCTGGGGGTCATTTATCTGAAAGACATCGTCAAGGGCGGCATCAGGGAACGCTTTGCCCGGCTCCGGGCCATGGGCATCCGGACTGTCATGGTGACAGGGGACAATGCCCTGACTGCCGCATCCATTGCGGCGGAAGCCGGCGTGGATGACTTCATGGCAGAAGCTACGCCTGAGATGAAGCTGGCGCGCATTCGTGAGGAACAGGCTGCCGGCCGCCTGGTGGCCATGACCGGGGATGGAACTAATGACGCTCCCGCCCTGGCCCAGGCCGATGTGGGTGTGGCGATGAACACCGGAACGCAGGCCGCCCGGGAGGCGGGCAACATGGTGGACCTGGACAGCAATCCGACCAAGCTGATTGAAATCGTAGAAATCGGCAAGCAAATGCTGATTACCCGCGGCGCGCTGACCACCTTTTCCTTCGCCAATGACGTAGCCAAATACTTTGCCATCATTCCCGCCATGTTTGCCGGCCTCTTTGTGGCTGACGACATGGCCAGTGGACCTCTTTCCGCCCTGAACATAATGGGCCTGAATTCCCCGCAAAGCGCCATTCTCAGCACTGTGATTTTTAATGCCCTGATCATCGTAGCGCTGATTCCGCTGGCCTTGAAGGGGGTTTCCTACCGTCCAGCGGGAGCGGCCTCCCTGCTGAAGCGCAATATCCTCATTTACGGGGTGGGCGGCCTGATTGCTCCTTTCATGGGCATCAAGCTTATTGATATGGTCATCAATGCATGGCGCCTTGTTTGAACAATCCAATCCTAACCTGCTGAATTATCATGAAGTGGACATTTCCCAATCTGCGCCTGTTTCTGTTTCTGGCCGTCATTACCGGCGGCATTTACCCTTTGGCCGTTACGCTGGCCAGCCTGATTTTTTTCCCTCATCAGGCGCATGGTTCCCTAATCCGGAATGAACGGGGGGAAATTATCGCTTCGGAGCTTGTCGCACAGCCTTTTATCTCCGCCAAATATTTCTGGCCCCGGCCCTCTGCCGGAGAATACGCTACCATGCCTTCCGGAGCCAGCAACCTCTCCTGGACTTCCGGGAAGCTGGTCAGAACGGTGGCGGAGCGCAGGGCGGCTCTGCTGAAAGCCCACAACCTGCCGGAGAAAACGCCTGTCCCTGCGGACATGCTTTTTGCTTCCGGCAGCGGTTTGGAGCCTTTCATCTCTCCGGAAGCGGCGGAGTTGCAGTTGAACCGTGTTGCCTCCACGCGCGGAGTACCTCCGGAAAAAGTCCGGAAACTGGTGTCTGCACACTTCGTCCGGGGTGGAATTCTGGGGGAAAACGTAGTCAACGTGATGACTCTGAACGCCGCGCTGGATACATTGTTCCCGATGAGCGGGATGTAATTGACCGCCCCGGTCCGGAAAATATCCTGGCGGAAAAATCGTCCGGCATCAGCCGGTGCCTTGGTTCCGCGTCTTTCTCCGGTTACCGGGGCGGTTTTCTTATTGGATTTTTGTCAGTTTGGCCTAATCTGTTGAAAAACAGAGACAACAAATTGGTCGGCGTTCGGTATGCTGCCGGATAATCCTTTCAGAATGCAGCAATAGGGGGGCGACATCCTCTCGTTAGTTTTATTAGGCTGATATGAAGTTTCTTCAGCCCCAAATGCGGCTGTTTACAAATAGTCCTTCCTTGGCGGTGTGAACACATCGACAACCTCTCCGCTTTCCATCACCTCAAAGGAATGAGGCGTATTGCCCGGTATGGCGTAGCTGTCCCCTGCATGAAGCAGCACTTCAATATTCTCCTCCGGCATTTCCATGTTCAGGCGGTATTCGCCTGAAATGACGTACCCGCATTGTTCATGCGGATGTTGGTGGGTGGAGGCGAAGTTGCCTTTCACATAGTTCATCTTTGCTACCATTGATTTCTCTCCGACAGCGAGCGAATCCAGTGAAACGCCCTTGAACACTTTCTTCGATGCGTCTTCCTTGCGAACGATGATTTTATTATTTTTTATGATTTCCATATCAATACGTTATCTTCAGTTCCATCTGGATGTTTCCGCGTTCGTATGCCGGGTGATTTTCCGCAAGTCCCTTGAATCCCAGCTTTTTATATGTATGTATGGCAGGCTTGAGCAGGGTGTTGCTTTCAAGAAAAAGAATTTTCGCCTTCATGTCCTTTGCTTTGTCTATGGCTGCATGGCAAAGTATTTCCCCGATGCCTTTGCCCTGCGCATGAGGGTGAACGGCAAGTTTCGCCAGTTCATAATCATATACCGGGTCATCCATTTTGCAGAGGGCACAAACTCCGACGGGCTTCCCCCTGTAAAGGGCTACAAAGATAAAGCCTCCTTTGTTGATAATATATTCCTGCGGATGATCAAGATAGTCCAGATCGTGCGGTTCTATCTTCCAATGTTTTGTAATCCACTGTACGTTAAGTGATTTAAACGTATTTTTGTAACACGGTTCGTAAGGAACTACCCTGATATGCTCCCTTTCCCTCATTTTCCGGGCTTCTTTGACCCGTTGCAGCAGGCTCTTCTCAGCGAGCCGGTCTTCCCATTCGCCGATAGCTCTCCACAAATCATGGCGCGTTTCCTTGGAAATATCCTCTACGGCGACCTCCACGTCTTTGCAAAGCTCTGTCAGCATGGCGGCGACCCTTTTTCCATGTGGAGCCAGGGCGATGACGGTGCGTCTCTTGTCCTTCTGGTCTTCAAGGCTTTTCACCAATCCTCTTGCCGTCATTTCTCCAACGATATTGCTCACGGATGGATGGCTGTGCCCTATTTCCTTCGCTATGCCCGTTATTGTTTTTTCTTTCCCGTCGGCCAAAACGAAAAGCAGGGGAAACCACTTTGGCTTTATGTCAATGCCGTATAATTCATAAATTTGACTTGCATCAGACGTCACAGCATCCGTCAGCATGCGCAGCCTGCTTCCAATGGCTATTTTACCTGTCCTATCGAAAAAATCCATATCTTTCCGTTATTGAATACGTAACTGATTACGTAACTACCATGCCATTATCATGCGAGCAAGCATTTTTTCACATTTTAGTTTTCTTGCAGGTGGGGAATATCGCTGTATCCATCAATGGAATGGAAAAATCCGTCTTCTGTCAGTCGGGTAGGCCGCGGACGTGGTATTTGGCATTGCCGCCCTTGCCCACGCGATTATTTTGGAGCATGGGCAAGGGCTATTCCTGCATTTCTATCCGGTACGGGGCTGCCGTTCTTTCCGGAAATATTTTCCTTGGCGTTCAGAATTTTACACTGTTGCCGGGATACCGGATGCGCCAGCCCCATGGGAAAGCGGGACAGGATTTCCTTGTCAGGGCGGACTCTCCAATAACCCGTTGAGCGTGCAAGTGATATTGCGGGGAATCCGGAGGGGCAAAAAATTTTTAGATAACAGGAAAAATCCTGTTTTTCCATTCAACGGTTGGAGTTATTCTTATGTCTAAAATACCAACATACCATGCTTAACAATCTAACAACAAAATTTCAGGAAGCGCTGATGCAGGCGCAGCAAACTGCAGGACGGCTTGGAAAACCGGAAATCTCCTCTCTGGACGTTCTGGTGGCGTTGCTGGAGCAGGAAGGCGGAATTCTTTCCCCTATTCTCCGCAAGGCCTCTTGCGACCCGGGGTTGTTTCTCCAGGCGGCCCAGAGGGAAGTTTCCCACGAACCTACCCAAAGCGGTGCCACCACCCAGCCCCAGATGGGGCGTGACCTGGCTACGGTAATGCAGGCTGCGGAAGAAGAACGCAAAAAGCTCAAAGATGACTACCTCAGCGTGGAACATTTCATGCTTGGTGCGTTGGACACGCAAAACAAAGTGCACCAGTTGACGGACACCTTTGGCCTGACCAAGGATAATTATCTGGCCGCCATGAAAGAAGTGCGCGGCAACCAGCGCGTGACGGACGATAATCCGGAAGGCAAATACCAGACGCTGGAAAAATATGGAACGGACCTGACGGCCCGCGCCCGTGCCGGTAAAATTGACCCTGTTATCGGCCGCGATACGGAAATCCGCCGTGTTTTGCAGATTCTTTCCCGCAGGACGAAAAACAATCCCGTCCTGATCGGGGAACCCGGCGTTGGTAAAACCGCCATTGCGGAAGGTTTGGCGCGGCGCATAGTCAACGGCGACGTGCCGGAAAGCATGCGCAACAAGCGCATTGTTTCGCTCAACATCGGATCCATGCTCGCCGGGGCCAAATATCGTGGCGAATTTGAAGAGCGCTTGAAATCCTTCCTTAAGGAAGTAACGGATTCCAACGGTGAAATCATTCTATTTATTGATGAACTGCACACCATCGTAGGCGCGGGCGCCAGTGAAGGGGCGGTGGATGCGTCCAACCTGCTCAAACCCGCCCTGGCCCGCGGGGAACTGCGGACCATCGGCGCGACGACACTGGACGAATACCGCAAATACATTGAAAAGGATGCGGCTCTGGAACGCCGGTTTCAGCCCGTCATGGTCTCCGAGCCCAGCGTGGAAGATACCATTGCCATCCTGCGCGGCCTGAAAGAACGCTATGAAGTTCACCATGGGGTGCGTATTACGGACGCTGCCATCGTGGCGGCCGCCACCCTTTCCGACCGTTATATTTCCGACCGTTTTCTGCCTGACAAGGCAGTGGATCTGGTGGATGAAGCGGCAGCCCGCCTCAAAATTGAGCTGGACTCCATGCCCACGGAAATTGACCAGATTGAACGTGAAGCCATGCAGCTTGAAATGGAGCGGCAGGCGCTGGCGAAGGAAGAAGACGCCGACAGCAAGGCGCGTTTGGAAAAAATCACCAAGGACCTGGCCGATTTGAAGGAAAAATCCGGTTCCATGATTGCCAAATGGAAAAGTGAAAAGGAAGTGCTGGACGCCGTCCGCAGGGAACAGGAAAAAATAGAAGCCCTCAAGCTGGAAAGTGAACGGGCCAAACGGATGGGTGATCTGACCCGCGCATCGGAAATCACCTATGGCGAACTTCCGGAGGCCCAGCGCGCCCTGGCGGAAGGCAAGGAAAAGCTCAGTAAAATGCAGAAGGAAGATGGAGGGCTGCTGAAGGAGGAAGTCACGGAAGGAGACATCGCCAAAGTGGTTGCCACCTGGACCGGCATCCCCGCCGCCCGTCTGCAGGAAGGGGAGCGTGCCAAGCTGGTGCACATGGAAGAACGTCTGGGCGCCCGCGTAATCGGGCAGAAACAGGCCGTTAAGGCCGTATCCGACGCCGTGAGGCGCGCCCGCGCCGGGTTGCAGGATGAAAACAGGCCCATTGGCTCTTTCCTGTTCCTGGGACCCACCGGCGTCGGCAAGACGGAGCTCAGCAAGGCACTGGCGGAATTCCTTTTTGACAATGAAAACGCCATCGTCCGCATTGACATGTCCGAATACATGGAAAAACATTCTGTTGCGCGCCTCATCGGGGCGCCTCCCGGATACGTGGGGTATGAAGAAGGCGGTCAGCTCTCTGAGGCCGTGCGGCGCCGTCCGTACTGCGTGGTTCTCTTCGATGAAATTGAAAAGGCCCACCCGGACGTCTTCAACGTATTGCTCCAGGTATTGGACGACGGCCGTATTACGGACGGCCAGGGGCGTACGGTTGACTTCCGCAACACGGTCATCATCATGACCTCCAACATCGGCAGCCAGTATATCCTCAATGAAGCCAATGCGGAACAGCGGGAAGCCAAGGCCCTGGAGGCGTTGCGAGGCCACTTCCGTCCGGAATTCCTGAACCGCATTGATGAAATCATCATCTTTGACCGGCTCACGGCGCAGGAACTCAAGGGCATTGTGGACATTCAGCTTCAGCGTGTCCGCAGGCGCCTGGAAGCCAAAGGCCTGTTTTTGCGCATGACTCCGGAAGCTACGGCTCTGGTGGCGGATCACGGTTTTGATCCTGTTTATGGAGCCCGGCCTCTCAAGCGGGCCATCCAGCATGATCTTCTGGACCCGCTCAGCCTTAAACTTCTGGAAGGGGACTTCCCGGAAGGAACGGAAATCGTGGTGCGGGAAAAAGGCGGCAAATTGGACTTCACCAAGGAGAAAAAATAACTGAAAAGCATGCTTGCCGGCGTGTTGCCGGGAGCGGACAGGGGCGCGGCGTTAGCTGCGTCCCTGTTTATTGCTCCAATGGTGCGGAAAGGCCGCGTATGGAATCTGCGCACTCCTATTTCTTCTTCTCGGAATAGGCACGGTTTCCGTTCAAATCTGCGCTGAGACGGAATATTCCGGCATAACGAAGTAGAAATTGTGGAAAGAACTCGGCATATCAGGGCTGCCTTCATCAGTTTGGGAACCCGGCTACGGAATCGAGGCTTCCTTGCAAGTGGCGGAGATTGTCTGAGTTTTTCTCGAAGAAAGGTAGGGTACAAGAGCAGGGAAGAGAGGGACGTTCAAAAAAAGATGCGGTGGAAAGAGGCAGTATGACAAAAGCATATACTGTTCATGATATGTAGGTTATGTGGGTATTGAGGGGGTGGCGGGAATAAGCGGACGCAAAAAAGAGCACGAAAAAAATTGACAAAAAGGTGTGGTATGATAGATTTCTCGGCACGCCAACACGGCGACGGGATGAAAAGCCCGGCGGCTGAAGGGCTCGGAAGAGCGCTGGAAGCGGCTGGAGCCGGCCACCCGGAGAAAACCCCGGAAGGGGTTGCGATAAGAAGATTTCAAGGGAATGACTACCGAAACCGCCGAGGGTTTTCCGAGGGTGCCGAGAGGTGTCTGAGGGGTAAAAGCCCGAAGGAGCGACCTAGCTCTGAGAGGGGTGGTTTGGTAGAAGCAAGGGGAAAGAAAAAAGGTCGTGACGCGCGCCGTGCGAGGCAGAGCGAAGAGGCCTTCAAGAGACACAACTTGGAGGAAGAGCTGGCTGAAGCATGGCGCAAATGAAATCGCAAGATTCCATTTGGTCCAGCAATTTCAAAAATTAATTTGATGGAGAGTTTGATTCTGGCTCAGAACGAACGCTGGCGGCGTGGATAAGACATGCAAGTCGAACGAGAGAATTGCTAGCTTGCTAATAATTCTCTAGTGGCGCACGGGTGAGTAACACGTGAGTAACCTGCCCCCGAGAGCGGGATAGCCCTGGGAAACTGGGATTAATACCGCATAGTATCGAAAGATTAAAGCAGCAATGCGCTTGGGGATGGGCTCGCGGCCTATTAGTTAGTTGGTGAGGTAACGGCTCACCAAGGCGATGACGGGTAGCCGGTCTGAGAGGATGTCCGGCCACACTGGAACTGAGACACGGTCCAGACACCTACGGGTGGCAGCAGTCGAGAATCATTCACAATGGGGGAAACCCTGATGGTGCGACGCCGCGTGGGGGAATGAAGGTCTTCGGATTGTAAACCCCTGTCATGTGGGAGCAAATTAAAAAGATAGTACCACAAGAGGAAGAGACGGCTAACTCTGTGCCAGCAGCCGCGGTAATACAGAGGTCTCAAGCGTTGTTCGGAATCACTGGGCGTAAAGCGTGCGTAGGCTGTTTCGTAAGTCGTGTGTGAAAGGCGCGGGCTCAACCCGCGGACGGCACATGATACTGCGAGACTAGAGTAATGGAGGGGGAACCGGAATTCTCGGTGTAGCAGTGAAATGCGTAGATATCGAGAGGAACACTCGTGGCGAAGGCGGGTTCCTGGACATTAACTGACGCTGAGGCACGAAGGCCAGGGGAGCGAAAGGGATTAGATACCCCTGTAGTCCTGGCAGTAAACGGTGCACGCTTGGTGTGCGGGGAATCGACCCCCTGCGTGCCGGAGCTAACGCGTTAAGCGTGCCGCCTGGGGAGTACGGTCGCAAGATTAAAACTCAAAGAAATTGACGGGGACCCGCACAAGCGGTGGAGTATGTGGCTTAATTCGATGCAACGCGAAGAACCTTACCTGGGCTTGACATGTAATGAACAACATGTGAAAGCATGCGACTCTTCGGAGGCGTTACACAGGTGCTGCATGGCCGTCGTCAGCTCGTGTCGTGAGATGTTTGGTTAAGTCCAGCAACGAGCGCAACCCCTGTTGCCAGTTACCAGCACGTGAAGGTGGGGACTCTGGCGAGACTGCCCAGATCAACTGGGAGGAAGGTGGGGACGACGTCAGGTCAGTATGGCCCTTATGCCCAGGGCTGCACACGTACTACAATGCCCAGTACAGAGGGGGCCGAAGCCGCGAGGCGGAGGAAATCCTAAAAACTGGGCCCAGTTCGGACTGTAGGCTGCAACCCGCCTACACGAAGCCGGAATCGCTAGTAATGGCGCATCAGCTACGGCGCCGTGAATACGTTCCCGGGTCTTGTACACACCGCCCGTCACATCATGGAAGCCGGTCGCACCCGAAGTATCTGAAGCCAACCGCAAGGAGGCAGGGTCCTAAGGTGAGACTGGTAACTGGGATGAAGTCGTAACAAGGTAGCCGTAGGGGAACCTGCGGCTGGATCACCTCCTTTCTATGGAGCAAGTGCACGGAAGTGCACAGGTCGGATCTCTTCCCGAGGGGAGAGAAAGCGGAACCCGCGAGGGCCCGCAACGAACCAAAGATGTGTAAACAGCCAGACGCCTGGAGCGAAACCTGGCACGACGTGCGTGACGACCTTTTTTCACCGAGAACCGCAACTGGGGGTATAGCTCAGTTGGTAGAGCGCCAGCTTTGCAAGCTGGATGTCCGGGGTTCGAGTCCCCGTGCCTCCACCAGTTTCGGGAAAGAGACCCAAAGCCGGGCCTGTAGCTCAGTTGGTTAGAGCACGCGCTTGATAAGCGCGGGGTCACAGGTTCAAGTCCTGTCAGGCCCACCAGCAAAATCGATTATTGAGGGAAAGCGAAAATTGACATCTGCGTGGCAAAGAAAACGATTGCTGAGAAGCAATCGCTTTCCAACAAAGTGGGTAGTTGAACAACAACTACAAAACACAAGATAAACATGCATACCAAGCAATGAGACAATACAGTAAGTCACGAAAGGGCTTTGTGGTATTGTGGAAGTGGTAACAGCTTTTGCAATATGATGAAGTAAGTAAGGGCGTACGGTGAATGCCTTGGTGCCAACAGGCGAAGAAGGACGCGGCAAGCTGCGAAAAGCCTCGGGAAGCTGCAAGCAAGCGATGATCCGGGGATATCCGAATGGGGTAACCTGATCGAGGCAATACTCGATCGTTCATACCTGAATACATAGGGTATGAAACGCGAAACCCGCTGAAGTGAAACATCTCAGTAAGCGGAGGAAAAGAAAGAGAAATCGATTCCGTAAGTAGTGGCGAGCGAAAGCGGATGGAGCCCAAACCGAAGGTATTCCTTCGGGGTTGTAGGACCACGTCATATTCGACCATACTGGATAGTAGAACAGCCTGGAAAGGCTGGCCGGAGAAGGTGAAAGCCCTGTAGACGAAATCCAGAGTGGGAATTAGTGGTATCCTGAGTAATACATCACACGTGGAACGATGTATGAACCCGCGCGGACCACCGCGCAAGGCTAAATACTAGTTGGCGACCGATAGTGAACAAGTACCGCGAGGGAAAGGTGAAAAGAACCGCTGTGAGCGGAGTGAAATAGAACCTGAAACCGTATGTCTACAAAGTGTCAGAGCAGAGCAATCTGCGATGGCGTGCCTTTTGTTTAATGAGTCTGCGAGTCAGTGTTTGTGGCAAGACTAAGGGCTTCCGGCCCGGAGTCGCAGCGAAAGCAAGTCCGAACAGGGCGCAATAAGTCGCAGGTACTGGACCCGAAGCGGAGGTGACCTACCCTTGGCCAGGTTGAAGCATGGGTAAAACCATGTGGAGGACCGAACAGGTGAACGTTGAAAAGTTCTCTGATGAGCTGAGGGTAGGAGTGAAAGGCTAATCAAACCCCGTGATAGCTGGTTCTCTTCGAAATGCATTTAGGTGCAGCGTCACGTGCTGATGCGCGGGGGTAGAGCACTGACAAGGCTAGGGGGCACACCCGCTTACCAAACCTTATCAAACTCCGAATACCGTGCAATGGAACGTGGCAGTGAGACAGTGGGGGATAAGCTTCATTGTCGAGAGGGAAACAACCCAGATCAGCAGCTAAGGTGCCTAAATAACGCTCAGTGGAAAGGATGTGGGATTACACAGACAGTGAGGATGTTGGCTTAGAAGCAGCCACCATTTAAAAAATGCGTAATAGCTTACTCATCGAGTGATCCTGCGCCGAAAATGATTGGCGATCAAGCGTTATACCGAAGCTCTGGACTTTGCCGCAAGGCAGAGTGGTAGAAGAGCGTTGCATGCGCGTCGAAGGGCGATGGCGACTGACCCTGGAGCACATGCAAGTGAGTATGCAGACATGAGTAACGTTAAGCCGGGTGAAATCCCCGGCCGCCGTAAACCCGAGGTTTCCAGGGCAACGTGTTTCGTCCCTGGGTTAGCCGGGACCTAAGCCGAGGCCGAGAGGCGTAGGCGATGGACATCAGGTTAATAATCCTGAGCTCGCAACCCTTAAACTGGGGGGACGCATGAGAAAAGATGACTAGGTTATTGAATTCCGAGTTGAGTCCACGGACTCAGCGCATCATTGGATCGAGTGCCAAGAAAAGCCCCAGCGTATGCTAAGCGACCCGTACCGCAAACCGACACAGGTGGGTGGGTAGAATATACCAAGGCGTAAGAGTGAAACCTGGTTAAGGAACTCGGCAAATTAGCCCCGTAACTTCGGAAGAAGGGGTGCCTGCAGCGATGCAGGCCGCAGAGAAATGGCCCAACCGACTGTTTATCAAAAACACAGCACTCTGCAAAGACGCAAGTCGAAGTATAGGGTGTGACACGTGACCAATGCCGAAAGATTAAGGCAAGGGGTTAGCCGCAAGGCGAAGCTCTAAACCCAAGTCCCGGTGAATGTCGGCCGTAACTATAACGGTCCTAAGGTAGCGAAATTCCTTGTCGGGTAAGTTCCGACCTGCACGAATCGTGAAACGAGTTGGGCACTGTCTCAACCAGGCGCTCAGTGAAATTGTAGTGGCGGTGAAGATGCCGCCTACCCGCAGAAGGACGGAAAGACCCTATAGACCTTAACTGTAAGCTGTCATTGTTTCTTCGGTTTTAATGCTCAGAGTAAGTGGGAGACGCTGAAGACGCCCTTTAGGGGGCGTCCGAGTCATCAATGAGACACCACCCTTTGAAACTGGAGGATCTAACCCTGAGCCGTGAATCCGGCCAGAGGACCGTGTCAGCCGGTCAGTTTTACTGGGGCGGTATCCTCCCAAAGAGTAACGGAGGAGCGCGAAGGTGGGCTCAGCCCGGTTGGCAACCGGGTGTCGAGTGCATGGGCATAAGCCCGCCTAACTGTGAGACCAACAAGTCGAGCAGATGCGAAAGCAGGCCCAAGTGATCCGGCGGTAGAAAGTGGAATTGCCGTCGCTCAACGGATAAAAGGTACCTTAGGGATAACAGGCTGATCACGCCCAAGAGTTCATATCGACGGCGTGGTTTGGCACCTCGATGTCGGCTCGTCGCATCCTGGGGCTGGAGAAGGTCCCAAGGGTCCGGCTGTTCGCCGGTTAAAGCGGCACGCGAGCTGGGTTCAGAACGTCGCGAGACAGTTCGGTCCTCTATCCTCTGTGGGCGTTGGAAAATTGAGGGGTTCAGACCTTAGTACGAGAGGACCGGGTCTGACGCACCACTGGTGCATCGGTTGTACTGTCAAGTGCATGGCCGAGTAGCTAAGTGCGGACGGGATAAGCGCTGAAAGCATCTAAGCGCCAAGCCCTTCCCAAGATGAGTTTTCCCTACAGGTTCGTGGAAGACCACCACGTTGATAGGTCGCAGGTGTAAGTGCAGCAATGTATTGAGCCGAGCGATACTAATTACCAATTGACTTCATCATATTACATCACTCCCCGTCGTGAATGACAACTTGCTCTTGTCTCATTTACCTGTGCATGTTCATCAACCACCAGCCACGCAGATGTCAGTTTACGCTGAATCCCTTCCCACACAAAGGACGGAAATCTTCTTAGCCGCCACACACATACCCTGAAAAAAATCCCTCACTCAGAAGCCCCCAAAAAAGCAGGGCTCCCGGGCAGGCAGGATGAAGAAAAAATCACCTCTTCCCCCTGAAGCCCGGTGGCCAGAGCGCAGTGGTCCCACCCGGTCCCGTTCCGAACCCGGAAGTGAAACGCTGCCGCGCCAATGGTAGTCGGACGACAGGTCCCGCAAGAGTAGGTCGCCGCCGGGATTTTTTTCCATCAGGCCCCGCCAGTCACTTGACTCGCGGGGCCTGTTCTTTTCTTGCTCGGTCCCGTTCTTCTCCCCCTACATTCTTTATGTGATCTGTTGCTATCCTCCTCGAACGTTCAGGAGTTATCCGTAGGAAGCTATACTTCATGAGGCTGCCATGTCTGCGTATTTGGTCCCGGAACCGGCGACGGCTTCCCGGAGCCTGCTGGGTGTGGCGGGACTGGCCATGCGGAGGCGCAGAAGGCAGGAAGCCTGATAGAGGCGGGAAAGGGAAGCAAAAAACTGCCCATGCGCCTTTGCGTCATTATTTTCAGAAAATTGTTTGAAGAAACCCGGGAGAAAATGATTCTTCCGGGTTTTCTTTTTCCTAATGATTCCTCGGAAAACTTTGAATGGGGTTTTAAGACTGCTGGTCTTTTCCTACATCTCCCTGTTCATGCTCCTATGGGTAATAGTTGACGGTTGAAAAAGAAAATTCCGGCAGCTATAGTCGTCCCTAGGTAAAGGCAATTCAAATGATTCGTTTTCTATCCTTTTTATTTTTCCTGTGCTTTTTTTCCGTGTGTTCTGCAAAAGAATTGAAGATTTTTTTGCTGACGGGCCAATCCAATTCGCTGGGGGCGGTGAAGGGCAGCCCTGCTTCTCCGGAGCTGTTAAAAAAGTATGAACCGAAGGAGACTCTGTACTGGCATGAAAATTTTGGGCAAAGGGAAGGCGTGTTTCCCGGCGCTTCCACATCCTGGGAGCAGGTAAGGCCTGCTATGCCGCGTTATAACGGCAATTTATGCATGGGGCCGGAATACGGATTTGCCTTTACTCTGGAGAAGAATGGATGGTTCAAGGATGCGGACGTTGCGGTCGTGAAAGCTTCCCGGGACGGCGGCGACAATTCCCATTGGCAGAAAAACGGCCAGGCTTACAGGACGCTGGTGCAGGCCGTCAAGAATGCCTGTGCGGGTGTGGACAGGTCCAAGTATTCCAAAGTGGAGTTTGCCGGGCTTTTGTATTTGCAGGGGGAAAGCAATGCCGGAACTTCCGTTCCGGAGAGCGCTTCCCGCTTTCTGGAACTTCTGGGCAATCTGGCGGCAGATCTGAAACCGTACGGGGATACATCTGCACTGGCCGCGCAGAAAGCCGTCCTTGGAGAAAATGCCAATTGGGCCGGAAAGAATGAATCTGATCCGGAAACGGGTAACCTTACCGGCAGCCTGGAAGGACGCGATACGGAAGTTCAGGGAAAGACAACCCGCCAGGTGATGAAGGATCTGGCAGAATCCCGTCCATCCCTGGGCTATGCCCCTACCCGAGATCTTCCCAAACTGACCGCAGGAGATCAAATGGGAGTGCATTACAGCGGCCAGTCTCAGATCAGCATAGGAGCCCGTTTTGCTTATGAAGCCGCCCGGATGGCCGGGAAGGATACCGGCTCCGTGCGAAGCGGTCGTTACGATCTTCCCCTGGGTTCTCCGGACGCGTGGATGAACCGGAAAATGCCGGGGAAGAACGTATGCGTGTGGAATGTGGCTTCTTCCGTAAAACCCAGCCTGGTGTCAGGGGTGGTGAAGTTGTTTGGTATCCGTGTGGAGGATCCGGCCGTCAAGACTGTTATCGTCCGGAGCAAGGGAAGTTCCGGAGACCGTTTGGTAATCGGGCCGGGAGGTATTCGCCTGGCGGAGGGGAAAAATTTGCAGTTGAGGACGAATGTACAGCTGGCGGGCCGGCAGTCCTGGAATATTCCGGGTGGTTCTGCCGTGGAGATTAAGCCCTCGCCGGTTCAGGAAAAAGCCATGCCTGTCCGTTTGTCCGGCCAGGCGGAGGTGCATGTAACCCAAGCGGAAGGCGGCGGAGAAACGGCGGAAGCGGCCCGCGTCGTATTGGAACAGGTGCTGCCCTCTGCCCTGAAATGTTCCTGGACGTTGTCCGGAAAGGTGGAGATGACTTTGAAGGGTATGGAGGGGAAGGCCGTGAATTTGGGCAAAGTCTTCGTCAAGCAGGGCGCTGTGCTGAATCTGAATGGCTCCAGACCTGTTGCGGGCAGTGTCGTTAATCAAGGCGGCACGGTGAATCCGTAATCAATAGACCTGGTACGGTCCGGAATGCTTGCCGTATTTTTTAGTGGAGGGAGGAGGTTAAAAAATACGTTTTTTCCTCCCGGAAGGACCATAGGCTTTTTTCTTATTCACAGGAGCGGAGCGGTCTGGAAACCGAACAGGGGCATGACCTGCGGCATTTTTACCCCGGTTTATTCACAGGAAGTTCTGCTTGGGAAGCATTGATCATCAAGTCTACTGTACTATATTTGGCGTACTTTTTCCTTTATGGATGCGTTATGTAGTAGTATGGTCGCGCCATGAGATGCGTTCAGTGCGGTCATTTGGAAGATAAGGTCATCGACTCCCGTATGTCCAAAGACGGGACGACCATTCGCCGCCGCCGCGTGTGTTTGAGGTGCGATTACCGTTATACGACCTATGAGCAGATTGAACGCACGGAGTTGCGCGTAGTCAAAAGGGATAATCTGAGAGAAGCCCTGAATCGTGAAAAGATTTTACGCGGCCTGGTAAAGGCGTGTGAAAAAAGGCCCGTCAGCATGGATCGCCTGGACCGCGCCGTGGAAGAGATCATTTCCGAATTGCACCGCGACCATTTGCGCGAAGTCCCTTCCAGCGAGATTGGCAAGAAGGTGATTGAAAAATTGTATGCCATAGATCCCGTGGCTTATATCCGCTATGTGTCCGTGTACCGCCAGTTTTCCAATGTGGAGGAGTTTATCCAGGAGATTACGCAGATGCGCCACCAGACGCTTATTGATCCCCTGCAGCGCAAGCTTCCCATTCTTTAAATTTCCTGTTCCATGATCGGCTTCCGAAACAACAGACCGTTGCTCAAGCTTGGTGATTGCCTGATTACCGAGTACGGGGAACAATGGCTGGCGGATGCTTTGGAGCACGCTGCCCGGCGTGCCGGAACAACCCTTCCGTTCAAGGAAGACCTGCTGGCTTCCGTGCGTTATTATCTGGAGCATGAGTGCGATTTGTCCGTCATGAAGGTGTCCGAGCTGTATGCGCGTCTGCGCCGCATGCTCACGGAAGTGGGCCTGGAACACCTTGCAAAGGAGCTTAGGGAGGAGATGCCGCCCATGACGGTCTGCGTCGCGGAGATTGCCCGCAGCGTGCCGTTCTGGCTGTTTTTTGCCTGCGAACTGAAAAAGCAGGTGGAGGAATTGCGGGGGCATGGCATTACCAGGTATTGCTTCACAGGCAGGAAGGAATGCGTGATGGCTCTCCGGGGAAGGAAGCGCTGGGACCGTTCCTGCCAGTCTCTGCTGGAAGACCTGGACTTTCTTCTTTCCCGCTATGAGGAGCAGGCGGCGGATTATTAACGGGACTTATCCGTGCCGTATTGGAGTATTCAGCTGCGCAATTCAACAGGTTCCGCTTTCCCGACTGACGGAGCCGGTTCGGAGTGCGGCGCGTTTCTGCTTTTCGTGAGCATGCGAGGCTATTTCACTTTACCGGGAACGGGCTTGCGGGGCCCGTTGATCCATGCTCGGGCATCCTGTTTTGCCGGAAGGCCCAATAAGAGTTAACAGGCTGTATTGTGCCGCCTGATTCCCGGAGATGAGCCGGATGAGGGAATGCAAGGGGCCTTCCCTCATTTTCCCCGAGGTTGTTATTTCTGGCTGTTTGCAGCAGGAGAAGCCTCACCCGTACCGGAAGGCCGTGAATAAGGCAGAGTGAGGTCTTGCTCCCTGACCGCACGGGGGGACGGCCGCCGTTACAGGTGTTTGGGCGCAGGGCCGTTGATGATTTTGCAGGCCCGGTTCAGGGCGGCGTCAATATTCTCGCAGATATTGTAGCGTTTCAGCTCCCGGTAAAAGGGCGCGTGGCGGATGACGTCCAGAGGCTGGGGCTGCACGCCGCAAACCAGCAGGGTGGAACCGTGTTCCCGGCACTGGTGGCAGAAGTCGGAAAGGACGTTCAGGCCGGTGGCGTCCAGCGCGGGAACCAGGCGCATGCGCAGGATAACCACCTTGGTATCATGTTCCAGCGTTTCCAGCACCTGGTCCTTGAATTGCTCCACGGCACCGAAGAAGAAGGGACCTTTCACGTCGAAAACTTCCACACCTTCCGGGATGTCCAGCTTGGCGGCAGAGCGGTTTCCATCATCTTCCTCATCATTTTCCAGCAGTTCGTTTTTGATGGCGGAAACATCGCTGATTTGGGCCATGCGGCCCATGAAGAGCAGGGCGGCCAGCACCACGCCTACTTCCACGGCTACAACGAGGTCCACAAACACGGTCAGCAGGAAGGTGATTACCAGCACCGCCGCATCCTGCCTGGGCCCTTTCAGCAGACGGCTGAACGTGTGTATTTCACTCATGTTGTAGCACACTACCGTCAGAATGCCCGCCAGGACAGCCAGGGGAATCTGCTGGGCATAGTGGGCAAAGGCCATCAGAATGGCTAGCAGGGTCAGGGCGTGAATCATGCCGGAAACCGGGCTTTTAGCTCCAGCCTTGATGTTAGTGGCGGTGCGGGCAATGGCTCCGGTGGCCGGAATGCCGCCAAACAGGGCGGAGCCGATGTTGCCGATGCCTTGTGCAATCAGCTCCATGTTGGGCTTGTGGCGCCCTCCGGTCATGCCGTCCGCCACGGAGGCGCTTAACAGGGATTCGATCGCCGCCAGCAGCGCGATGGTGAAAGCAGGGGCCGTCAGCGCCCCCAGGGTACTCCAGTCAATGCTGGGCAGGGAGGGCAGGGGGAGTGTATTCGGGAGGCTGCCGAAGGCTTGCCCGATGGTTGTCACAGGCAACGAAAACGCCACGGAAACGGCCGTCATGCCCAGCATGCCCACTAGCATGGCCGGTATTCTGGGCCAGAAGCGGCGGCTCAGCAGGGTAATGATTACGGTGCCGGCGGCCAGCCCCAGCGCCGCCCAGTTGATGGTGTGGAAGTAATGGAAGTAACACGCCCATTTTTCAATGAACTCTCCGGGAATTTTTTCCGTGATGGTGAGGCCGAAGATGTCTTTAATTTGCGTGGAAAAGATTACCACGGCGATGCCGGAGGTGAACCCTGTGGTGACAGGGAATGGAATAAAGCGGATGAGCGCCCCCATGCGGCAGAACCCAAAGATGATGAGGAAGAGGCCCGCCATCAATGTGCAGACCAGCAGACCGGATGCGTGGTATTGCTCCAGGACGCCCATGATAATGATCACGAAGGCTCCGGTGGGGCCGCCTATTTGATATTTGCTTCCGCTGAACAGGGAGATGAGGAACCCGGCCACAATGGCGGTGATGAGGCCCTGGGTTGGGGAGAGTCCGCATGCGATGGCAAAGGCCATGGCCAGCGGAATGGCTACTACACCGACGGTCAGTCCCGCAAAAAGGTCCGCCAGAAAGGTTTGTTTGGTATAAGTTTTGAGAGAGGAAAGAAGAGCAGGTTTGAACATGGCTGCCGGGATGGTTGGCCGGCTGCGGTGGAGGCCGCCGCCGGCGGGGTTGAAGCGTCCCCTTCCTGCACCCGGAGGCGCCCCGCGGAGACGGACGGCAGGCTCTCTTCGTTCCCGTCCGCCTCCGCAGGCGGCGTTACTTGGAAAGGATGCCTTCCCAGTAGGCGATGCGGCGGCGGGTGTTGTCGGAATTGGGAGCCCCCGGGTTGGTACGCTGGGCGAAGGCTTTTGTCAATTCAAATACGTCGCGCGCGTCTGTTCCATATGCATTTGAAATGGAGGCGAATTGTTCGTCGCTCAGCTTGTTGAGCGGCGTACCCGTGGAGATGCTCATGGCGACTGCCTTCCCGACCAGCTCATGGGCCTTCCGGAAGGGGACCCCGCGGCGCACCAGATAATCCGCCAGGTCCGTGGCCAGCAGCATGGGGTCGGACGCCGCTTCCCTGGCCCTGGCCGTGTTCACCGTCATGGCGGCTATCATTTCCGCATTGACGTCCAGGGCCAGTTTAACCGTATCAATGGAATCGAACAGGGGTTCCTTGTCTTCCTGGAGGTCGCGGTTGTAAGTCAGGGGAAGCCCTTTGACAGCCACCATAACGGCGGTGAGGTTACCGTACAGCCGCCCCGTTTTTCCGCGTGTGAGTTCCGCGACGTCCGGATTTTTTTTCTGGGGCATCAGGGATGAACCTGTCGTATGGGCGTCGGACAAGGAAGCGAAGCCGAATTCCGCCGTGCACCACAGGATGACGTCCTCGCTCATGCGGGAGAGATGGGCTCCGACCACGGCCAGGTCAAAAAGGATTTCCATGATGTAATCCCGGTCGGCAATCGCATCCATGGAGTTTTCTGTAACTGCGTCAAAACCCAGTTCCACGGCAATTCCGTGGCGGTCCAGGCAGATGGTGGAACCGGCGATGGCTCCGGAACCGAGCGGGGAGACGTTCAGGCGCCTGCGGCAGTCCTTGAGGCGGTCCGCATCCCGGTCCAGCATTTCCACGTAAGCCAGCAGGTGATGGCCCATGGTGACGGGCTGGGCGCGCTGCAGGTGAGTATAGCCCGGCATCATGGCATCCGCGTATTCCTTCGCCTTCATGACCAGCGCGCGCTGCAGATGGCGCACTTTTCCCAGAATTTCATCGATTTCCGCCCGGCAGTAAAGCCGCGTGTCCGTAGCTACCTGGTCATTGCGGGAGCGTGCGGTATGCAGCTTGGCGCCCGGAGCGCCGATGCGCCGGGTGAGTTCGCTTTCAATGTTCATGTGCACGTCCTCCAGTTCCCGGCTCCACGAGAAGTTGCCTGCTTCAATGTCTTTCAGGATGTCTTTCAGGCCGGATTCAATGGCGTTGAATTCTTCCTGCGAAAGCAGGCCAGCCTTGAGCTGGGCCCGCGCATGGGCGATGGATCCGGCAATGTCCTGGCGGAAAAGCCTCCAGTCGTAGGAGACGGATTCGCCGTAGCGTTGAACCAGATCAGCGGTGGGTTTAGAAAATCTGCCTTTCCACATGACCCACATGTTGTGCCCCAGGAGCTTCCGTTTTGAAAGCCTGAAATGGGTAATGGAGGCAGATTCCGCGGAACTGGGAAAAATCCGCATGCCTGGAAAACCGGAGTGGAGCCGGAAAAGAGAGAAACGGAGCATGGCTGTCTTTTCCCTGTGGCGGACGGGGGCGGATATGTTATTACGATGCCGTGCGTATGGATGATGAAATGCCTCTGAAACGGGAAGATTTGCGGAAACGCGCGGAGGAAAAGGCGGCGGAACTGGCTGCAGAGGGGATGGAACTGCGCCCCATAACGGTTTCCGGGCGTACCCTGGCGAAAAGGTTCTGGGGGAAGGAATGGATGAAGAGCCTGTCTGCGTGCGAGGTGTACGGGATGCGGCTGGCCCCCGGCCGGACCTACCTGCGCTATGGCTGTGTTCTGGACCTTAAAACGGTTCCCGGCCGCATCGATGCTCTGGTGATGGGTGAACATTTGTATGAGGTTTGCATCCAGGTCTCCCCCCCGGATGAAGAGGCGCTTGCCCGGCTGCGCGCACGATGCGCCGGGCAGATTGGTTCCTGGATTGATCTGCTGAAAGGGAATTTGTCTCCCGAGCTGCTGGAAATCCTGTGCGCTCCGGAAGGCGGCCTGTTTCCCGCGCCGGAAGAGTGGCGTTTTTCCTGTTCCTGTCCGGATTGGGCGGATTTGTGCAAGCATGCGGCCGCAGTCCTGTACGCTTTCGGCGTGATGCTGGATAAGCAGCCGGAGTTGTTGTTCACCCTGCGCGGAATGGATTCCTCCGTTTTGATTCCGAAAGCTCCGGAACCCGTTCCCGGAGGAGAAGACGCACTGGATGTGGATTCCAGTTCCCTTTCGGATATATTCGGCATCAGCCTGGATTGATTATTGCCGCCGTGATTGTGGCTTTGTTCCGGTTTTGAATAGCCAGGAGGGAAGGGGATGGCCGTCCTTTTTCATGAACTGGCGGCGGATGAGAGCGTCCGGGCAGTCAGGCGTGCCGTTGGCCGTCTGCCAATGTTTCCGCATGATGCTCGCCCGGGTGGAGAATGTTCCCGCTTTTTCCATGATGCATTGCAGGTTCGGGAGGGCGGAAAAAACGAGATAAAGAACCAGGAGGGTCCGGTATTTCACGCCTCCCCGGCGGAGGGCCCGGAGAAAGAGCAGGGAAAGGAAGGGATAGAGGACGGCCGGAGCTTTAAAGAGAAGTTCATTGTTCATGATGCCCGTGCGGAAAAAGAGACTGCCTGCCATCATGCCCAGCGTGATGTAGTACAACGGGTTTTTCCGGCATTTTGGGAAGAGGAGCGCCCCCGGCAGCAGGATCCCCAGGGCCAGGGCCAGCAGGAAGCTGGCGTATTTGGCGGAACCGGGATGGAGCAGAAGCCGCTGCTGCCCGTAATGGTAGATTTCCGCATATTTTGCGTCAAACAGGCAGGAAAATTGCCCTCCTCCGTCCAAATGGGAATAAAAGACGGCCATGACGGCCGTGCACAGGGCCGCGAGCCAGAAAACCGGCTGGCCCAGAAGGGAACGGAGACGGGAAAGAGGTTTCCGTGCCGACGAGCGGCGGAACAGGGTTTCATACGCCATATACGGAAGGAGCAGAAGGGCGCCCAGCGGGGAGGACGGCAGCAGAAGCGTTCCCGCGAGATAATACCCGGAGGGAGGCAGGGAGCGCGTCAGGACGAATACGGCGCACAATAGCGCCGGAACGGCGTGATTGAATGTGTTGAAGAGTTGGACGGGCATGCCGATAAACAGGACCATCTGGGCATTGTATTCCGCAAACAGGGAGGAGAGGGGAATTCCCAGGCAGTCCGGCACCGCTGCCGGAGAGCCGAGGCAGAGGAGGATCAGCGCCCAGCGGGCCGTCTTCCGGATTCCCCAGCGGACGGTTGCCGCCAGCAGCGCCAGTTCCAGCCCAAGAAAGGTCCACAGGGCCAGCAGCCAGGGAGCCCATGATTCCGGGCAGAAAGAAGCCGCCAGCGCCGGAGGCAGCCAATGGCCCAGGTAGTAGATGAAATGATGTCCGTCCTCCGTGACGAGGGGCCAGGAATTTGCTGCAAGATGTTCGTAAACGGCATTGCGGATAATAAAATCCGCGTGTTGCTGGCAGTGGCCCGTGAATCCGCACAACAGCACCAGCATCAGGCAGAAGAAGGAGAGGAGGCCCAGCACGGCCAATCCGCGCCCGCTTAACGGAAACCTTTGTGCCGGAAGATGCCGAGCGCAGGCGTACAGCCCGCATGCCAGTGCGGCGCAAAGCGGTACGGAAAAAGCCGGATGCACCCATCCCAGCAGAAAAAGGAGGAGGGGTAGCGCCAGGTACAACAACCCCGCGCATAGCGGAAGGCGTGCGGGAAGGAAGAAGCGGGCAGGCATGACGCAGAGCGGAAAACTTATCGGCAGGGGAGGACTCCGAAGGGCCAGCATGGCATATTTTGTTTCAAAGAAAAGGATGCAGTTGCCTCCGGAGATGAAAAATCCCCGCACCGCCTCGCGGCGGCCGGGGTTTGGCGTTGCTTGATACCAGTTCCAGCAAAAAGGTCAGAACAGGCCGAATCCGTTGCCGTAGCGGGCGGATTCTCCCAGTTCTTCTTCAATCCGGAGAAGGCGGTTATATTTGGCCATACGGTCGGAACGGCTCAAAGAGCCGGTTTTGATTTGTCCGGCGTTGGTTCCTACGGCAATGTCCGCGATGGTGGCGTCCTCCGTTTCTCCGGAACGGTGGGAAATAACGGCGGTATAGCGGTTGCCCATGGCCAGCTCCACGGCGTCCAGCGTTTCCGTCAGCGAGCCGATTTGATTGACCTTCACCAGGATGGAGTTCCCCACGCCCAGATGGATGCCTTTTCTGAGGAATTCCACGTTGGTGACAAAGAGGTCATCTCCGACAAGCTGAGTGCTTTTGCCAAGTTTTTCCGTCAGGATTTTCCATCCGTCCCAGTCGTTTTCCGCACAGCCGTCTTCGATGGAGACGATGGGATATTTTTTCTTCAGTTCCACATAGTAGTCCGTCAGCTCTGCGGCGGTTCTGCGGCTGCCGTCGGATTTCTTGAAAACATACAGCCCGGATTCCGGTTCATAAAATTCGGAGGAAGCCACGTCCAGGGCAATGGAAATGTCCTCCCCGAACCGGTAACCGGCCTTGTCCACCGCCTGGGCGATGCAATCCAGGGCGTCTTCCGCAGAGTTCAGCTTGGGGGCGAAGCCGCCTTCGTCGCCCACGGCGGTGGAGAGGCCGCGGTCATGAAGAACGGATTTCAGCGCATGGAAAACTTCCGCGCCATAACGTAGAGCTTCCCGGAAGGTGGGAGCGCCGGACGGGACGATCATGAATTCCTGGAAATCAATAGGCGCGTCGGAGTGGGCGCCTCCGTTGATGATGTTCATCATCGGAACGGGAAGGACCTTGGCGTTCGGGCCGCCCAGGTAGCGGTACAGGGGCTGATGCAGCTGGGCCGCCGCCGCCTTGGCAAGCGCCAGGGAAACACCCAGAATGGCGTTGGCCCCCAGTTTGGCCTTGTTGAATGTGCCGTCCAGGGAATTCATGAGGGCATCCGCCGTGGTTTGTTCCGTGGCTTCCAGACCGATCAGGGCCGGAGCAATGACGTTACGGATGTTGTCTACGGCCTTGGTGACTCCCTTACCCTGGTAGCGGGTTGTGTCGCCATCCCTGAGTTCCCAGGCTTCATGTTCCCCGGTGGAAGCTCCGCTGGGGACGCCCGCCGTGCCTACGGCGCCTCCTTCCAGATAAACGTCCGCCTCAATGGTGGGGTTGCCGCGTGAATCCAGAATTTCACGCCCTGTTATTTTCGCGATGCGCATTTCTTTCATAAAAATCGGATGGTTTTTTCCTTGGAAACCAGATATTGGAATTAGTTTAAACTAATTCACAAGGTTTGTGTATCCCGTATCCGGAGCGGATGCAAGCTTTTTCTCCGGGAGAAAGACCGGAGTTCAATCAGTACGGAAACCCCTTGGCGGCGGTTCAGTTGCGGTAATGTTCCTTCAGCCACGTTATTTCTTCGCCGTGCCCGGCGTCGTCCCTGGGCGTTTCCAGGAAAAAGGGCAATTCCCGCAGAACGGGATGGTTGATGATGTTGATGAAGGCCTGTTCTCCCAGGGAACCCTTGCCGATGGTTTCATGGCGGTCCTTGAAGGAGGAAAAGGGTGTCATGCTGTCATTCAGATGGATGGCGCGCAGGCGTTCCAGACCCAGCACGGCATCAAAATGTTCCAGTACGGAATCCAGCCTGTTGACGATATCATATCCGGCGGAATAGACATGGCAGGTATCCAGGCATACGCCAAGTTTGTCCTTCAGGTCCACCCGCTCCATGATGGCGGCCAGTTCTTCAAAGGTCCGGCCGACTTCGCTTCCCTTGCCGGACATGGTTTCCAGCAAAACAATGGTCTTTTGTTCCGGCGAAAGCACGTCGTTTAATTGATCCGCCACCAGTTCAATGCCTTTTTCCACTCCCTGCCCTACGTGGCAGCCGGGATGGAAGTTATAAAGATTCCCCGGCAGATGTTCCATGAGTTCCAGATCCTCTTTCAGTACCTGGGCCGCAAAACGGGCGACACTGGGGTCTGCGGAACAGGGGTTCAACGTGTAGGGGGCGTGTGCCAGCAGCGTGCCGAATCCGTTATTTCGCGCTAATTCCAGAAAACGGGCAATATCCTGTTCGTCAATAGCTTTGGCTTTGCTCCCCCGCGGATTGCGGGTAAAGAACTGAAAAGTATTGGCGCCGATGGAGAGGGCAACCCGGCCCATGGCTTCATAGCCTTTTGCGGAGGAGAGGTGGCATCCGATGTATGGCATGGCGGTAAGTTCGGAATGGAAAGGAAGTTTATCAATGCCGCAGAGAGGAAGAGAGACTAAAAGGCCTGCATGACTTGATCGGAAAGAATAAGACCGCCAGGAACGTACGAGGAGTTAAAACGATAGTGATTGTTGGTAATGAATTTAAACCAGTTGATTAAGGCGGCCGTATTGGGAGGGGCCCTGTGCACGGCCTGTTTTGCAGGAGCCGGGCCGAAGGGCTGTTTAACGCCGTTAAAGCCTGTTCCTTCCGCGGAGCAGCTTGAATGGCATGACATGGAGATGTATGCCTTTGTCCATTTTACGATTAATACCTTTACTGGAAAAGAGTGGGGCTATGGAGACGAAAAGCCGGAGCTGTTTCATCCTTCCGATTTCGATGCGGATGATCTTGTCAGGACGCTGGCGGACGCCGGGTTCAAAGGGGTGGTGCTGACCTGCAAGCATCATGACGGTTTTTGCCTGTGGCCCACAAAGACGACCCTCCATAGTGTAGCGGCTTCTCCGTGGAAGCAGGGGAAGGGCGATGTGGTGAAGGAGGTGTCCCGCGCGTGCGGAAAGTATGGCGTCAGGTTCGGTGTTTATCTGTCTCCGTGGGACCGCAATGCCGCCTCTTACGGAACGCCGGATTATATCCGGATGTACCGTCAGCAGTTGAAAGAGCTGGCGACGGGATACGGTTCCATTTTCCTGGCTTGGTTTGACGGAGCGAACGGAGGGGATGGGTATTACGGAGGAGCGCGGGAAAGGCGTTCTATCGACCGGAGCGCGTATTACGACTGGAAGGCAACTTGGGGTGAGTTGAAGAAACGGCAGCCCGGAGCCGTCATCTTTTCCGACGTAGGGCCGGATGTCCGCTGGGTAGGCAATGAAAGCGGCTATGCGGGTTATCCCTGCTGGGCCACATACACCCCCGTTCCGCTGCAAGCCGGGACGGAACCCGCGCCCGGCACCGTGCGCTACCGGCTGGGCACGGAAGGCACCATGGACGGCAAGTACTGGATTCCTGCGGAGGTGGATGTTTCCATTCGTCCGGGCTGGTTCTGGCATGAGCATGAAAATTCCCGCGTCCGGACGCCGGAAAATCTGCTGAAGTTGTATTTTGACAGCGTAGGCAGAGGGGCCAATTTGAATTTGAATGTGCCGCCGGACCGCCGCGGCCGCATTCATGAAGAGGATAAAAAGTCTCTGGCGGGCTTCCGTGTGCTGCTGGATGAGTTGTATTCCCGCAACTTCGCCTCCGGTGCACAGGCTGAGTCCTCCTCTTCTTGGAAGGGGCACGGTGCGGAACAGGTTCTGGACCGGAAACGGACGACGTACTGGGTGGCCGCTCCGGAAGATAAGCATCCCTGCGTGGTATTGAAATTGCCGGAGCCCGCGGCGTTTGACGTCATCCGGCTGGCAGAGCCCATCCAACTGGGGCAGAGGGTGCGCAAATTCCGTGTGGAGGTGCGTGAGAACGGCCAGTGGAGCAAGTGGACGGAGGGGGCCAGCATAGGGGCCAGAGTTCTTCTGAAAGGAAGGCCCGTGACGGCGGATGGAGTGCGCGTGGTGCTGGAACAATCCCGGGCCGTTCCGGCCCTGTGCGAGGTTTCTTTATGGAAGTATCCCGTCATCCTGAATGCTCCGGCGGTGAATTATGACCGCAATGGACGGGTGACCCTGGCTTCCGCGGAGAACGTAGTGATCAGGTACACCACGGATGGAACGGAACCCGGTCCGCAGTCCGCCATGTACAGGAATCCTTTCTTTCTCCCTGCCGGGGGGACGGTGAAAGCGGCGGCCGAATATCGCGGCAGAAAATCTTCCGTAACCACTCAGATTATTCCTGTCCCCACGCGGGACTGGAAAGTGGTGGCCGGGGAAAGAAGCGCCGCCGCTCCGGAACTGGCTATTGACGGAGATTCTTCCACCCTCTGGCATACGCATGCCGCCCAGGGAGAGCTGGCGCCTCCGCAGGCGCTGGAGATCGACATGGGGCGTCCGGTTAACGTTGCCGCCGTTATCTATACGCCGCGCAGGGATTCCTCAACGGGAACGGTTGACCGCTATGCCGTCTATTTGAGCATGGATGGGAACACATGGGGGGCTCCCGCTGCGGAGGGGGAGTTCTCTAATATCCGCGCCAATCCCGTTCCGCAGCGGATTGACCTGAAAGCGCCTGTCAAAGCACGTTATCTGCGTTTTGTAGGCAAGCGGGTGGTGGAAGGCAGCCATGTTGCCGTTGCCGAGCTGGGCGTATTGGGAAAATAAGCGGTTTCCTTTTTTTATTATCGTAGTCCTCCGGCGTTTTCTTGACGGATGGAGGGAAGAGGGGCAAGATGGCACGCATGGAACAAGTCAGTCTCATGGAGTTGGGCAAGCTGGCCGCGGAAGGCCAGCTTGAAGCGGAAGTTTTTGCCCAGATTGCCCAGTGCGCGCAGAAGATGACCAAGGGCAACAAGCCGTATCTGGATGTGTCTTTTGCCGATGCGGAAGGGACAATGGGACTGAAGGTGTGGGAGGATAAACCCTGGTTCCGGACGCTCGCTTCCCTGCCCCTCCGCAGTTTCGTGAGCCTGCGCGGCCAATGGGCCAAGGGAGGGTTCGGCATGGAAGTTTCCGATCTGGACGTGCGGTTGCTGGACGAACGGGAAAAGGAAAGCTTTCTGGCCGGTTCCGGAACCTTGAAGAAAAAGCAGGAAGCTGATCTGAAGGAAATTTGCGTACTCATCAAGGGCATGAATGATCCGCGCATACGCGCCCTGTGCATTGAATTCATTGAGCAGTTCGGGGAACGCCTCCAGCGCGCCGCCGCCGCCCGCACCTACCATCACGCCCGCCGTGGCGGACTGGTGGAGCACGTAGCGGGGATGATGCGCACGGCCTCTGCCGTCTGCCAGGCAAATCCGGGCCTGAACCGTGATCTTCTGCTGGCCGGGTGTCTGTTTCACGACTGCGGGAAGTTGTGGGAAAATTGCTACCCGAAGGAGGATTTTACGATGCCCTATTCGGAGGCCGGAGAACTGCTGGGCCATATTCCGCTGGGCATTGAACTGGTCAACAATTTGTGGAAGCGCATCATGTCCCTTCCGGAAGCGGATTCCTGGAAGACGCTGGACCCTCCTTCCCCGGACGTGCGCATGCACCTGCTGCACCTGATTGCGTCCCACCACGGGGAACTTGCCTTCGGCTCCCCCGTGTTTCCCAAAACGCCGGAAGCGGTGGCCCTGCATTACATCGACAATCTGGACGCCAAGCTGGAAATGTTCCGCGGAGCTTATGAGACAAGCGAGGCCCTGGCTCCCAGAGTGCTCCAGCGCAAGGCCCCCCTGCCTGCCAACGTTGTTCTTCCGCTGCCTTCCGTCCTCCCGCTGGAGCCGGATGGTGCGGATGCCATGCCGTAAGGTTCACCCTGCATGGAAGAAGTTCGGCGTGTTCTGCGTCCGTGGCCGGAACGGATGACGGCATCTGCTCCCTTGCTGATTCCGGCTTTGTCCCTGCTGTGCGCCTGCGCGGCAATGGATGTTTCCCTTTGGCTCTGGATTCCATGCTTCTGCCTGGCGTCGCTGCCGTGTTTTTTACGTGCGCCCTCCATGGGGGTGCTTGCCGTTGCCCTGGCGATGTGGGCCGCCGTATATCTTTTCGCGTATGAACGGGAATACGCAGGCGTTCCCGTGGAAGCGGGGAGAGTCATGGTTATGGAAGGCTCCGTTGAGGCTGTTTCCGGAAAATCCGTGTTGTTTCGCCCGGATGGTTCCCGGTGGCTGTACGCGGTTTCCTCCCGTGACGGGGCCTGCCCTCTGGAGGCAGGGGAACGCTACCGGATCAGGGGAGAGGCGTATCCGCTTCAGGCGCCGTGCGGTCCCGGCATCTTTGACCGGGAGCGTTGGGGGTACCTGCACGGCATCATCGCCGGAATCCGGCTGGATGAGTACTGCCGGAACGGGCCGGGAGACTGGCGCAGCCGTTTCCGGGCTTTTTCCCTGCGGCTCCGGGAAAGGGCTGCCTCCCTGCTCAGGGAGGGCGCCCCTCCGGATGATGAGGCCCGGCAGGTGATGGTTTCCGCCGTGCTTGGGGACAAGACGGACGCGAGGCTGGAAACGATGGCGAAGTTTCTGGAAAGCGGCTGCATGCATGTATTCGCTGTCAGCGGCATGCATGTGGGCGTGGCCGCCATGCTGGTTCTGGGTATGCTGAGGCTTTTGCATGTGCACCCCCGTGCGGCCCGGCTGGCCTGCATCCTTTTGCTGGCGGCGTACGTGTTCGTGACCGGGATGTCCGCTTCCGCCCTGCGGGCGTTCATCATGGCGACAGTCTGGCTTCTGGCGTTTGTGCTGCGCAGAAAGGGACATCCGGCCAATATTCTGGCACTCGCTTTCATCCTCCTCTGTTTAATGAACCCGCTCCAGGTTTTCCAGCCGGGGTTCCAGCTTTCTTTTTGCGTTTTTGCCGTCATTGTCTGCCTGGCGGAATGGCTCAGTCGGGAAAAGCCCCTGTGGTCGCCGGACCCGTTTATTCCTCCCCGGATTTATCATGCGCGGGAAAGATTCCTGGTGCGGCTGGAAAAAGCATGCCGCGGCGCGCTGATCGTCTCCGTGGGGGCGTGGCTGGCTTCCATTCCCCTGACGGCATGGCACTTCGGAACCTGGAACCTGTATGCTCCCTTGACCAATTTGTGCCTGAGCGTACTTGTCTTTCCCCTTATGGGCATTTCCCTGTCCGGGCTGATGTTCGCGTGGTGCCCGTGGATGCTGCATGTCTGTAATACGGCCGCTTCCTGGCTGGCGTCCGCCATGCTGTCCGTAGCCGGGGGAGTGGCTTCCCTGCCGTACAGTTATCTTTCTTCCGCACCGCCTTCCGGGGAAAATGAAGCTGTTATCGTTCCCTTGCAGAAGGATGCCTGGGCCACAGTCATTTCCAATCCCGCATTGGTTGTGGGAAGCGGAACGGAAGATGCGGTGCGGTACACCCTCCTTCCCGTGCTGAAGGCGCGCAGTGTCCGGCCCTGCGGCATGCTGTCCTGGGGAAACGGCAAGGCAGAACGGGCCGGAGAGAAAGAACTGGAGAAGGAATATCCCGGAATCCGGAACTGGGGCGCGGAGCCCGGGGAATGTCCCGTCCGGCAATGGAGGTTACGGCCGGGCAATGCACTTGTGCTGGAAGATTTTCCTGTCCCGTTGCGCACGGGAATCCGTCAGGACCGGAGCCGGGTGTTGTCATGGGAATGCCGCGGGCGGCGGTTCCTGATGATAGGGAATACCGGGTTTTCTTCCCTGGCGCGCGCGGAAAAAACACCGCGGGCGGACGTATTGCTCATCGGGCATCATCCGCGCGACCCGGTGGACAGCGCAGCGTGGATCAGGGCCACAGGCGCCCGCGCGGTCATTTTCACGACGGAGCATGAATGCCCCGTACCGGAGGGAACAGCCGTATACCGTCTCCGGGAAACCGGAAGCCTCTATCTGCGAATGGAAGAAAAGAGCGTGCAAATCATCCCCTGGAGGGGCATGGAACGCCGTACAGAGTAAATCCCGTGCTTTCCTCAATGCGGATGGGAAGGATCTCTCCCGCCAGGTCAGGGGCGGCATCCACCATGACGGGCTTGTTCTGGGAGGTCCGGCCGGAGAGGCGCGCCGCATTCGTTTTGGACGGCCCTTCCAGAAGAACTTCCTGCACGGTGCCTACCAGATCCCGGTTTTTCCGGATAGCTATTTCATTGACTACGGCCAGAAGATCCTGGTTGCGCGCTTCCTTCACTTCTTCCGGAATCTGATTCTCCATCACGGCGGCGGGTGTGCCGCGGCGCGGGGAATAGCGGAAAATGAATGCGTTGTCAAACTGGACCTGTTCCACGGCCTGCCTGGTCAGCAGGTAATCCTCCTCCGTTTCTCCTGGGAAGCCCACAATGATATCCGTGGTGATGGACAAATCCGGGCGTGCCTGCTTCATCCGGGAGCAAAGGTCCAGATAGGTTTCATTCCTGTACGGCCTGCGCATCATTTTCAGGATGCGGTCGCTGCCGCTCTGCATCGGGAAATGAATGTGGCTGCACAACTTGGGAAGGTAGGTGAACGCCTGCACCAGATCCTGGCGGAAACCGATGGGATGCGGGGAAACGAAGCGGATGCGCCGGATTCCTTCCACTTCATGCACGGCTTCCAGCAGCTGGACGAAGCCGCCCTTGCCGCCTGCCGTTTCCATCTGCCTGCCGTATCGGTTGACGATCTGGCCCAGCAGCGTGACTTCCTTCACGCCGGCGTCCGCCAGCATCTTCACCTCATCCACCACGTCCCGGATGGGGCGGCTGCGTTCTGCGCCGCGGGTGTAGGGAACAATGCAGTAGGCGCACTTCATTTCGCACCCCTGCATGATGGAGACATACGCCGTGGAGCGCACGCCGGGATTCAGGTGATCCCGGATTCGGTTCTGGGAATCCGCCTCTTCCGCCACATCGCACACATGCGTACCGGAAAAGGCGGTTTGCAACTCATCCATGCGGCGTTCCTGGCGCGCGCGCAGAATGCCGTCCACATGTTCAAATACGCGGTGGTATTTCTGGGTGCCGACCACGAGGTCCAGGCGCGGCAGTTCCTTGAACAGTTCCTCTTTTTTACTTTGGGCCATGCAGCCCATCATGCCGTACACTACATGCGGACGATGCCGCTGCTGCTTGGCCAGAAGCCCCATTTTTCCCAGAGCCTTTTGTTCCGCCTGTTCCCGGATGGAACAGGAGTTGAACAGGATGACGTCCGCCTCATCCTCGCGGTCCGTCATGGTGTAGCCCTTCTGCACGAACATGCGGGCCACCTGTTCGGAGTCCCGTTCGTTCATCTGGCAGCCGTAGGTTTTGATATAAAGCTTGGGCATGGAAAAAATCAGGTATTTTTTTTCAGGGTGACCACGCATTCCAGATGCTTGGTCTGGGGGAACAGGTCAAAGGGCTGGACGGCGGTGACGAAATACCCGGCCTTGTCGAATTCCGCCAGATCCCGTATCTGGGTGGCGGGATTGCAGGAAACGTAAACGACTTTTCCGGGGCCGAAGGCAAATAACTGGGCCAAAAATTCCGCACTGCATCCTTTCCGGGGAGGGTCGATCACCACGGCGGTTTTTTCCGCGGGGAAATCCACCCGGGCAAAAATGGCTCCGGCGTCCGCCGCCAGGAATTCCGCGTGTTCAATTCCGTTGCTGCGGGCATTGCTGCGTGCCCAGTCCGCGGAAGTCTCGCTGACTTCCACGCCCAGCACTTTTTTAAATTTCTTCGCCAGGCTCAGGGCGAACAGGCCGGAACCGCAGTAGGCGTCCACCAGGAATTCCTCCCCGTCCATACTCGCCTGTTGGGCCACGTAATCCGTAAAAAGCGGAAGAATGAAAGGATTATTCTGGAAAAAGTCTCCCGCCAGAAAATGGAATTCCAAATCGCCCACCCGTTCGCAGGCGACGGCATTGTTATTGGTGATGACAGTTCCTTCCGAGGCCCGGAGCAGAATGGTGGCTCCCCGCTTGAACCGGGCTGCGGCCTGGTAAACGCTTTTGCGGGCCAGGGGCAGGGCTTCATTGATGCACTCCATGGCAATCGGGCATTGCGGCACGTCCACTACGTCCCTTCTGGAGCCTGCTTTCAGGAAACCGATGGCCGGCTTGCCTCCTTCCTTCGGCCTGTCAAAATGGGGCGTAATCTTGGAGCGGTAATGGTATTGGCGGGGGGAGGCTACGGCCGGATTGACGGGCAGTTCCAGCCCTGCCTGCAAGCGGAGCAGATCCGCTACCTGCCGGGTCTTCCAGAGAAGCTGGCGGTCATAGGAAAAATGCTGGTACTGGCATCCCCCACAGGTTCCGAACAGGCGGCAGCCCGGTTCCACGCGGTCCGGGCTGGGGTTAATTACTTCCACCAGATCGGCGGAGGAATAGTTCCTGTCATTACGCCAGACGCGCGCCTTTACACGGTCTCCCGGCAGGGCGAAGGGGACGAAAACCACCCATCCGTCCACGCGGCCGATGCCGTCGCCTGCATTGGAAAGGGCGTCAATATCCAGTTCAAGCTCTTGGTGGTAGGAAAAAGGTTCGGGGTGGAAACCCTTGGGAATGGTCGCAGTCATGGTGGTGAGAAAAGATTATGGGGCGGAAGGGGTAATCAACTTGCCGTCCAGATCGTACAGCAGGGTTTCCGGCAGCCGGGGGGTGCGCAGTCCGGGGCGGAAATCGCCCGGCAAGACAGCCGGCCCCGGTGCGGATTCTTCATTCTCATCCTCTGGAAGAATCTCCTGTTGCGCCGGAGCGGGCGCCCAAGGTGCGGGCTGGTTAGCTGAAGCGGTTTGTTCCGGCTGAACGGCAGGAACTGGGGCGGGGTCCTGAGGTGCCGTTTCCTTGTTGGAGGCGCAGGAAGAGGTCCAGGCCAGCCCGGCAATCAGACAGGAGCGGATCAGGAGTTTTCTCATGGCGCGGATTCTTACAGCTTCATCCGGACTTGGCAAGTGAATAGCCCTGCTATGGACCGTGTAAAGGGCATTTCTTTTTTACTTGGAAACCGGGGAATGCTTGCTGTTTGACTCTTCCGGGATAGTGTTTATAGTAGGAGCACGTATGAGATTTTTTCTTTCTTTGTGTTGTTCCGCTGCGGTTTCAGGGTTGTTTGCCCCTCAGGCCGGCATAGCTCAACAGCGTCCTCCCATTTTCGGGTTTGCCAATAAAGACAGGATACCTGAAGTTAATAAGTCGGGCAGTCCCGTTTTTGACAAACTCCGTAATGAAGCTATGAAGAAAAAACTGCCGCTGGTAATTTATCTTACTGGTTCTTCGTGGTGTTCCCAGTGCAATATTTTTACCCGGGAATATATCAAAAAAACAAATTTCAAAAATGCCGCCGGGAAAAAATTTATATTTTGGCTGGTGGACACCAAACAGGCGCCGGGCAATTCTCCGGGGACGTTTAATTTTAAAATGGTTCCGGAAGAAGCCGCAAAAATCGTGGGGTGTGCGGATTCTCCCCGTGCGCCGTATGTGGTTCTTGGTCCTCCCGCTGTGTTTATCATTGACCCTGTTTCCGGAGAATTGATCAAGAGCCTGTTCCCTAAGAGTGAAGTGGACAAGTATGGAAAACCTCTTGCCGGAATTATTGAAGAAACCTGGGCGGAGTTTTCCCGCAAGCCCAAATAGGAAACGGAATGTATGCGGGGAACGTCCGGTATTTTCATGCTCCAGCCAAGATGACGGGGAACAATTCCAAAAGTTCTTTTGTTTATTTTATAGGAAGCGAAAAAATCCTCCCGGCATCCCTCCGGCTCCTTTAAAAAAGGCAGCGTGCGGAATCTTTTTCCGGGGCGGAGCGATTGCCGTTAAAAACGGTAAATGAAGCGCAGCCATGGGCGCGGCGTGCCGGAATAGTAGGGATACCACCGGTGTTCGGGGTGGTGCATGGTGCGGCCCCATTCATCCTGACGGCGCGCCTGGGGCGTATAGAAGAGCTGCTTCCACTCCCGGCTGACGAAGGAAGAAGGCTCTGTTTCCGAAGCCGGAGGCGCCAGAAACGCCTGGAGGGCGCTGGAAGAACAGCAATAATAGGGAATGTTGAACCGGGGCGCCATTCCGAACGCCAGCAGAAGCCATATCCAGACGCGGAAACCGGGATGCCGCGTCCAGGAGGAAGCCAGAAAGGCAAGCAGGCAGGCCATGACCGGAACGCTTCCTTTGCAAAGCAGGTCATTGACGTCTCCGTTCACGTAAAAAAAAGGCAGAATCAGGCCGGTTGCCAGCGTACAGATAAAGAGGGGATTCCTCCGGAAATCCCGCCAGCAGAACAGGGCGTACAGCAGGAATGAGGTCGCCATAAGCGGGAAATCCCCCGGATGCGTATAAAAAGGCCGCATGCCCATGTGGGAGGATGGCGCGTTTACCGTCCCATAATAAAGAAGGAAGCACACTCCCAGCAGAACGGAGGCCGAAAAGGAGGGATGGAGCAGGACATCCCGGAGAGGGGGGACGCCTCTCCACTGACGGTACCACTGGCAGGCCGCCAGGGGTAGCCCTCCGAGGGCCGCGAGGGGGGAATAAAAGGCCGTGGCTGCGAACAGAAGGGGTATCCAGGGCAGAGGCATGCGTCCCGAAGCCAGGAAGATGAAAAAGAGCAGAACTGGAATGGAAGCGTTTGCGCTGCACATGATTTGTTCCGCCGTGCCGAAGTAATGCAGGCGGAACAGGTCCAGCCCCAGCCAGCACTGGAAATTCAGCAGAGAACCGAATGCCGCCATCAGCAGGGCGAGCAGCAGGGAGCGGCGTCCGGAGAAAACGCAGAGCCACAGCCAGGCAAGAAACAGTCCCCAGGCTCCCCACAGAACGACAAGCACGCGCGCGGCATCCAGCCCCGCCAGTTTTCCCGCCAGGGCTGGGATTAGCCAGAGCCCCGTGTTGTAAACCAGCATGTTCCCGTCCGGAAAGATGACGGGCCATGGGCTGGCTACCAATTCACGCAGGCAGGCGTTTCTGACGATATGGTCAGGGTGCTGGTTGACCCATTCCCCCCAGCCGGAAAGCGTCATCAGGGCGGCAAACGCCGCCAGGGCGAGAAATGAAGAGCGGGTAAACAGGGGGAAGGCAGGGAGGGAATCCCTTGTTTGCGGTTCCTTGCGTTTTCGGGGAGCCAGTCCCGCAGCCGTCAAAAACATGAGGGGGAGAGCGGCGTACCAGTGCATCCACCCGGCCAGGAATACCAGGACGGGCAGCAGAAGCCAGGCGCAGGTGTGCCACTTCAGCGCAGTTGCGTTGAACGCTTGTTCCGGGCACGGGGCATCAGCGGCAGGCATTTCCCCTGAACCTTAATGGGGCCGGCCCGCGGGGGCAAGGAGGAAACTCGCAGGCCGGAATGGAAGGGGGGGATTTGTATGGGTATAGTGGCAGGAATGAGGGTGCGCCGTTGCCGCTTTACCGGAGAAACGGGGGCCTCATACTGGGAGGCCTATGAACAAAACACAATTTATCCGGGAGCTCCAGCGTGAGCTGGGGAATGACGTTACTTCCCGGCAGGCGGAACATGCGTTGAACGCGGTGCTGGAGACGATTGCGCGAGCAGTCCGGAGGCGGTCGCTGGTGAAATTCCGGGGCTTTGGCACTTTCCGCGTCAAGCGGCGCCGCGCCCGCATCGTACGCCATCCGGAAAACGGCGGCAGGCTGCTGGTGCATGAATCGAAAACCATGAAATTCCGCCCCTCTTCCCTTCTGTGGAAGGAGTAGGGGAAACGCTCGGGAACTCCTGTCATTTTGCCATTGACTTCCCCGTCCGTGGAGGCCCTTAATGTGGATAAGGCAGGAGCGTTTTTGCCTGCCTGAATAAGTAACTGGCCCTTTCCGCATTTGCCGATCATGATTCCGGATTCCGTTCATTTGCTGACCCGTTCCTCTCAGATGACCCTGTACAAAGATGAACAGGGCCGTGTGCGCCGCGCCTATTACGGACCGAAGCTGCGTGAACCGGAGGATGCCCTGGAAAACGCCGCGGATGCTCCTCTCCTGTATTCCTCCCTGGCGGATTCCGTAACAGGGCTTCCCAATGCGTCCGGCGAGTACTGCATTTGCGTAACCCAGGCGGACGGGGCCCTTTCCCTGAGCCTGGAATGCCTGGATTGGGAAGTGCTGGAACTGGATGACGACCGGGAAGAAGCCGTCTTCTATGGGAAGGACCCTTCCTACCCTGTGCGGGTGGAAATCCACGTGCGCTCCCACAGGGAATCGGACACTTTTCTGCAATGGGCGGTGATTCGGAACGAAGGGAAAGAAGGCATCCGCCTGCACCGCGCGGCATCCGCACAGCTGGGTTTGCGCGCAGAACGGTATTTCGTCACCAGCTTCCGCGGCACCTGGGGCGGCGAGTCCCTGATGAGTGAGGAAGAAGTGGCCCGGGGGCATGAACTTGCCCTGGTATCCGGAACCGGCACCCGCACCGCCCAGGAGGGAAGCCCCGGATTCATCATCTCTCTGGACGGTCCGGCGCGGGAGGATTCCGGGGAGGTGGTTCTGGGGGCGCTGGCATGGTCCGGCAATTACCGGATATGGTTCCGGCACAGCCCGTATCATTACCTTTTTGCCGGAGCGGGGCTGGATATGGCTCCCGCGCCCTATCTGCTGGACGGCGGCGGTGTGTTCAAGACGCCGCCCCTCATTCTGGCGCACAGTAAAAACGGCAAGGGAGAGGCCTCCCGGCGCATCCACCGCTGGGCGCGCCGTTACGGCCTGCGCGGTGGAGAATCAGAGAGGCCGACCTTGCTGAATTCCTGGGAGGGGGTGTATTTTACCTTTACGGAAAAAGTGCTGCACGGCATGATGAAACGTGCGGCAGACTTGGGGATAGAGCTTTTCGTGCTGGATGACGGCTGGTTTGGCGGCCGGTTCCCCCGCAATGACGCCCGTGCCGGATTGGGGGACTGGCAGGTTAACCGCGCTAAATTGCCTCATGGACTGGAAGACCTCATTCGCCAGGCGGAAAAACTGGGAATACGCTTCGGCATCTGGGTGGAGCCGGAAATGGTGAACCCTCATTCGGAGCTTTATCAGAACCATCCGGAGTGGGCCATCGGTCTCCCGCATCGGGAAAACAGGCTGGAACGCAGCCAGTATTTGCTGGACCTGAGCAATCCTCATGTATGCAGGTACATTCTTGATGCCATGCGGAAGCTGCTTGGGGAGCATCCGGGTATTTCCTACGTCAAATGGGATTGCAACCGCAAAATTTCCGACCCCGGCTCTCCCTGGCTGGATGCCTGCCGCCAGGGGAATCTGCCCATTGACTATGTGCGGGGCTATGAACGTATTCTTGAGACGCTGGCGGCGGAATTCCCGGATGTGATATTCCAGGCCTGTTCCTCCGGAGGAGGCCGCGCCGACTATGGAACCATGCGGAAGCATCATGAATTCTGGACGTCCGACAACACGGACGCTTATGAACGCGTGTTCATGCAGTGGGGCATAGGCCACCTGTTCCCGGCTATTTCCATGGCCGCCCATGTGACCGCCTCCCCCAACCACCAGACGGGCCGCTCTGCTCCGCTCAAATTCCGGTTTGACGTGGCCATGTCCGGCCGGCTTGGTTTTGAACTCCAGCCATGTGACATGACGGAGGAGGACATGGTTTTTTCCAAACGGGCTCTGGCGGAATACAAGCGCATCCGCCCCGTAGTCCAGTTCGGTGACTTGTACCGGCTTTCCTCCCCGTATGAAAGCCGGGTGGCCTCCCTGATGTATGTATGCGGAAAACGGGCTGTCGTTTTCGCCTGGCTGATGGATAAATGGCTGGCGGATTCCCCTCCGCCCCTGCGCCTGAAAGGCCTGAATTTTTCCGCTAGGTACTTGGTGCGGGAAATCAACATGAATGAAGACGGCTCTCTCACGGATGTTCACGAACGAAGGCTGGGAGGCGACTTTCTGATGGACGCCGGCATCCGCATCCGCTGGAAAAAGGCCTTCCAGTCCGTCTGCCTGGAGGTGGTGGAAACAAACCCTGATGCTCCGGCTTCATGATAAAAAGCTGTAGACTTTCCGCCAGCAGCCTGATGTTCTTTTTTCATAGTGGGAACCGGCGTTTGGCGCAGGTTTCATCCCCGCTTTGTTAATATTGTGAGTTATGCGGCCAACTTGCCATTCTGACGCCGCTTCTTCATAAGGGGTAGATGGCAGGTGTAAACGGTACGCCCGTGACGGAATGCATGATCCCTTTCCGGCTTTTCAGCTGAACCGGATATTGGGGCAGTTGCGTTAAGGGGGCACTAACATGAAGGCGGCAATAAAAGAATTATTGCCGCCTTTATTCTTTATTGAGTTCCTGTGGATTTGCTGGCAGTCCTAGATGCCCACCACGCCGCCGATGGTCTGGATGATGACCTTGGCAATGATGGTCATCAGGATAAGGGCCACGGGGTAGGCGGTGGCGTAGCTGACCACGGGAGCCTGGGAGTCCGTTTTGCTGGCGATGGCCCCCAGAGCCGGGGTGGAGGTCATGCCGCCGCAGATGCCGCCCAGGCATTCCAGAATGTTCATCTTGAAGACCTTCATGCCCACGAAGTAACCGGCAAACATGCCGGAGCAGGTGACGATAACGCCCATGATGAAGACGGCCGCGCCGTGGGTGGCTACCGTATCCACCAGGTCCGCTCCGCCCTTGATGCCGGCGTCAGCCAGGAAGAAGACCAGCCCCAGGTCCTGTAAAAGAAGGCGCGTGGGGCGCGGGATGTAGCCGACGATGGGGCCCAGCCGTCCGAAGTGGCCGAGCAGCAGGGCGACGATGAGGGGGCCTCCCGCAATACCCAGGGAGATTCCCGCGCCGTTGCCGAGGCTGAAGTTGACCAGGCCAAGAATGATGCCCAGGGAGAGGCCGAAGCCCAGGGAAAGCAGGTCCGTCTGGTTCATGTCCTGGCTGCGGTGGCCGATTTTGTCCCCGTATTTGGTAAGGTTTTCCGGGGTCCCCACCACGGTCAGCACGTCGTTGCGTTCCAGCGTGGTTTCCCCCGTGGGGACGAAAGTGAAGCCCAGGCGGGAAATGCGGGAGATAATGATACCGTCCGTACGCAGGGTTTTCAGGTCGCGGAGCTTGTGCCCGGCATAGTTCTTGTTTGTCAGAATCAGTTTGCGGCGCTCCTTCTGGGAGTCCATGGGGTAGGGATTGTCACATACTTCCCCCAGAAAGGCGATGTCGTGGGGCATGGTGTCGCTGTTGCCCACGATGAGGACTTCCGTTCCTTCCCGGAACGTGTCTTCCGGAGTCAGAGGCATCAGCCTGTCGTTGCGAACCACGCGGGTGACCATGCAGTGCAGGCCGTCCAGCAGCTTGCAGTCCGCAATGTTCTGGCCTATCAGGTTGGGCTGTGTGACGCGGACAAGGCGGGAAATGATGCTGACCTCCTGTCTGGAATGCATGGCTTTGGCCTCTTTGTTGAGGTCAAAGTGCAGCAGGCGCGGCAGAAGCTGGACGAAAAGGACCACGCCCACCACGCCGAACGGATAGGCGATGCCGTAACCGATGCTGACGCCGCTTCCGGAGGCTCCCGGCAGGCTTTCCGTGGCGGCCGCCAGCGCCGGGGTGCTGGTGCATGCGCCGGCAAAGATGCCGGAAGAGATTCCCGCGGGAACTTTGAACCAGATGCCGAAGAGGCAGGTGAATAAAGCTGACACTCCTACAATCACCGCAGACATGATGGCCAGTTTGCTGCCCTGCTTGGCGATGGCGGAAAAGAAGCGGTTGCCCGCGCTGAGGCCCACGCAGTACACAAAGAGCGCCAGACCCAGCTGCCCTACGCCGTCGGGAATGGCCAGGCGGTAGTGGCCGGCGGCCAGAGCCACGAAAAGAACGCCGGAAAGGCCCAGGTTCAGTCCGTATATTTTAATGCTGCCGAGAGCGATGCCGAAAAATATGATTCCGAAAAGAACCAGGGTACTGTGATGGAGCAGGATATCAAACATAAAGGCGGTTAGCGGTTTTGTTCCCTTCCTTGACGAAGGGAGGGGGAATGCCCGTCAGGATGAGAATGCGTGCGTTGAAAAAGTAGAGGGTGCGGCGTATGCCTTCCAGCCCCGTCAGTTTCTCCGCAGGTAATCCAGCAGAGTGGCCTGGTCCAGGCAGGACATATAGGGCATGTGGTCGATGCCCTTGTCCATGATGAACCTGGTCAGCAGTTTGCGGGCGGTCGCAAGGAGAACGGCGGGATCCCAGGGTTTTTCCAGATAGTTGTCAATGTGTGCGTCATTGACGGCCTGGATGGTGTCCGCGTGGGTGGCCTGGCCGGTCAGCAGGATTTTGCGTGTCCCGGCAAAACGGTCGTCTTTGGCGATGCCTCCAAGCAATTCTACTCCTGAACCTCCCGGCATGACGTGGTCGGAAATAATCAGTCCCGTCAGTTCTCCGTCCTGGTCGAATTCTTCCAATAGCTCGCGGCATTCGGATGCGGATTCCACCCCTTCCAGGCGGAAGCAGGAATTCAGCGGACGAAGGTCGCGCAAAACGCTGTCCAGGACTTCCGGCTGGTCGTCCACGCAAATGATGTTAATTTTTTCCATGATTGTTGATGGTTGGTATGACTATCGTAAAAACGGTATGGCCCGGAACGCTCTCCAGGCGGATGCGGCCGCCGTAGCTGTCCACAATGCGCCGGACGATGGTGAGCCCCAGCCCCAGGCCGAAGGAAAGACCTTTCTTTTTGGTAGTGAAGTTGGGACGGAAAATTTTTTCATGCAGGTCCTTTGGGACGCCGGGGCCATTGTCTGTGACGGAGACCAGAATTTCACGGGTGGTATGGGATGTCTGGTCCTTGCTGCTGATTTTTTCCACCCGGCATTCTACGTGGATGGAAGGGTTGGGGGTATTTTCTATTTTCAGCGCGTCGCAGGCGTTTTGAAGCAGGTTGATCCAAATTTGAACGAGCTCCGTCATATCTGCGAAGATGCCGGGCACGGAGTCTCTGGGAGGCAGGACCATTTCAAAATCAACGCCTCGCAGACTGGACTTGACCAGAGCAACAGCTTCCGTAAGGGAGTCCGTCACGTTTACGCCTTCTTCCCGTCTGGTGTTGCCTCCTCCCAGCAGGCGAACGGAACGGACAATGGCTGTAGCATGCCTGACAGCCAGTTTCATATCGTGCAGGTCGTGTCCCAATTCCCAATAAGGGAGGTTTTGTTCCAGCTGGCTGAGGAATGGCTTGTTCAGCAGCTCCGGCTGATTCTGTATGTCCGGAATCAGGGCCAGGGCCTTGGCCACGTCCTGGGAAAGCCCGTAATTTTTTTCAAACTGGCGCGCCAGCCTGCGCTGTTCGGAAGTGGATGAGGAGGAAGCCCCTTCCAACCCTTTGTTGTACAGGGTGTAGCGGAAGGCGTTTTCCTGGCGGAACATGTTGTCCAGGGTTTCCAGAACAAAGTCTGTTTTACGGGACAGGACTCCCAGGGAATTGTTGAGCTCATGGGCTATTCCAGCGGATAATTGCCCCAGGGTGGCGGCCATTTCAGAACGGTGGAGCATCCGCAGCGCTTCTTCCTTTTCCGCAGTGCGGTCAAAGACGCGGGTATTGCGCGCCGCCAGTTCATGGACAATGGCGGGAACAAACTGTTCCAGGAGCGTGCCGTAGTGTTCCACGTCCACGGCAGGGGTGGCGGTGTCGATATAGGCCAGTTCCAAATCAGTTTCCGCAATGAGATCGGAGGAGCTGCGGAACCATCCGGAAAAGAAACTCTGCACTCCCAAATAGTCTCCGGGACCGGCCCGGAACGCCTTGTAGATTTTGTGGGAAGTGGAAGCTGTTTCCGGGTCTTCTTTAACGACGTGGCGGTAGGAAACCACGCTGCCGGATAAAATCAGGTAAAGCCTTTTGTTCTGTTCCCCCTGGCGGACGACGCTGTTTCCCCTGCTGATGGTAATAATGCGGTCCGGATCGGAGAAGTACGCCAGATTGATGCGTTTTAGTTTTTTCTGGAATTCTTCCTGTTCAATGATCATAGGGCGCTTTTCCCGTTGATGTTGGCCATGCCGGGGCAACATGTCCCGGCATGGAACATTACCTTACTTAAAAAGCATGGCATTGGGCAAGAATCATCATCATGACGTAGGTTAAAATCATGCCCAGGATGCCCAGGATGACGCCGGAAATGGCCATTCCCTTGGAGCTGACCAGGCCGGTGGCATAGGCCAGGGCGTTGGGGGGGGTGCTGATGGGAAGGCTCATGCCCAGGGAGGAGGCGAAGGCCACGGACACCAGCAGGGCGGTAACGCCGCCCAGGGGGGCCAGGTTGTCACCCATGTTGACGCCGACAACGGCGATAATCGGGATGAGCAGGGAGGCCGTAGCCGTATGGCTCATGAAGGTGGCCATGAACAGGCAGATGATTCCCGTACCCACCATGAGCGGGAAGGGGGACCATTGGGCAAAGGGAATGGAGCCGATCAGGTTTTTTGCCAGTCCGGTGTCTTGCAGGGCCAGCCCCAGGGCAAAGCCGCCGGCTACCAGCCAGAGCACGTCCCAGCCCATTTTCTTCAAGTCTTCCTTGGTGATGGTTTCCGTAATGGCAAAGACGGCGATGGGAATCATGGCGATGGTATTGGAGTCCAGCCCGTGTACTCCCTTGCCCGTTACCCACAGCAGGACGGTAACGGCAAAGGTGACGTAAACGATAATGGCCTTGGGGGTTCTCAGGAATTTCCCTCCCACCTGAAGTTCCAGTTTCTTTTGAGAGATGGGGAACAGCCACAGCAGGAGAAGCCACGCAATCAGAATCATGACGATGACGAAAGGAATGCCGAACATGAGCCATTTGCCGAAGGAGACGTCCAGCCCCATACCCTGCAGCGCCTTCAGCGCGATTGCGTTGGGGGGCGTGCCGATAGGCGTTCCAATGCCGCCGAGGTTGGCGGCGATGGGGATGGCCAGGGCAAAGGCGGCGCGGCCTTTGTCTTCCGGAGTGAACAGGGCCAGCACCGGCGTCAGGATGGCGAGCATCATGGCGGCCGTAGCCGTATTGCTCATAAACATGGAGAAAAGAGCCGTTACGGACATCAGCCCCAGAAGTACGAATTTGGGATTGGTGCCGAAGGGTTTTAAAAGTACTTTGGCCAGGTTCATGTCCAGCCTGTATTTGGTTGCGGCCGCAGCTAGGAAAAAGCCGCCCAGGAAAAGCATGATGATGGGATCCGCGAAGGTGGCCATCGTGGATTTTTGCTGCATGGTGTTGACAAATTGCAGCCCCTGGATGCGCGCGGTTATTTCCTTGCTGTACAGGCGCCCGGCCGCGGTCTTGAGCTGGGCGGCTATGGATTCCTGCCCGGCGGCTTCTTCCGTTTTTCCTTCACGGGACAGTTCCTGTGCGTTCAAGTCTATTTTTTCATAAGCGTCCATGAGCTGGAACCCCAGGGTCATCCTCACTTCTTCCGCGTCCAGCTTGGTTTTCTTATTTAACCGGTTTTCGACATTTTCCTTCAATTTGCCGACTATCTCCGGATTGATCCCTTTGCCTATGGCGTCATCCAGAATGGAGGATACCGCCGCCTTGTCATAGCGCTCCGGCATCAAGAATGAGAGAGAGCCGTTGGAGACGCACAGCAGGGACAGGGTAATGACCATCACGGAGGTGGTCCAGATAGGGATGGGTTCCAAAATCCAGAAGAGCGCCGCCATGACAAACATGGCGATGACGCGGATTTCAATAGGGCTTAATTGGATTCCCCATGAAGCGAAAGGCAGGAAGAAGACGACTCCTGCGGCGGCCAGGCTGATAGCTGCCTTGAGCAGCTTGTTTTGGGTTTCACTCATGAATAATAGCTGGTAATATGGTTGGCGGGCGGAAGGGTACTTCCCGATTTTACAAATAGAAACTTTTATTTAAAAAAATTATGTCAGAGGGGACGGCTGCCGTTTCCCGGAGCTGGAGCCGGGAGCTTTCTCCGTGATGGGAAAATTGCGCAACCCTATGGGGATATGCGTGTTTAGCAGAGATAAGTCAATCATCCGTTCGGGAGCGCCGATTTGGCCGAGTGTTTCCTCTGTATTAAAAAAATTCTGAAGGTAGTAGGTTCCTCTATAGCCGCGCGACGTCAAATCCCCGCTGATCTGGTTGATTTCCTTTTCCCCGAGAAGGCCGGAGTGGATTGTCGTTCGAACCTCAAACGGGAAATTTCTGTTGATCAGATAATCCAGCGTTTGAGTGAAGCAGGGGAATAAGTCCGGACGCCCGGTAATGGAGCCGAACAGTTTTTCCGGCGCTTTGTAATCCAGGGCAATATAATCGCAAAGCCCTTCCTCCACCAGCGTTTTCACCACGCCGGGCCGGGTGCCGTTGGTGTCTATTTTGACTGCGAAGCCAAGCTGCCGTATATTGCGGCAGATAGGGATAAGGTCGGGACACAGCGTGCACTCGCCTCCGGACAGAACCACCCCATCCAGAAATCCCACCCGATCTCTGAGAAAATCAAGATAGTCCGTCCGGTCTCCGGCAGGAGAATCCGTTCCCCTGACCAGGGAGACGTTGTAACAGTACTGACAAAACAAATTACAGCCTCTCAGCCAGAAGATGCAGGCCACCTTATTTGGAAAATCCAGCAAGGTGAGCGGCGTGATGTCTGCTATGCCCCGACCCGTTCCCATCGACTTCGCATATGTTGTTGGGAGAATTATCGCGGCTGTTCCGTTTGGGCGGAGCAGGAGCAGGGGCGGCCCGGTTCCACGAAGTGGACGCGGTCATGGAACTCGCCCTGTTTGCCGGCGTTGAAAGTTTCTACAGGGCGGTGATAGCCCATGACGCGCGTGTAAACGGTGCAGCGGGTCCGGTCCTGTGCGTATTTGCTTAATATTTCCTGTTTGGTCATTGTCGTATTAATGGTTGGGTTTGAAGTCGGGAGCCTATTGGAAAAGGGATTTTATTCATGCCTGTGGATGTGGAGCAGCTCCTCATCGCAGAAGGGGCAGTATTCGTGCTCCCCGCGCAGATAGCCGTGCTTCTCGCAAACGGAAAAGAGCGGGGTGACGGTGAGGTACGGCATGCGGAAGCGGGTCAGCACTTTGCGGACAATGTCCCGGCAGGCTTCCGGGGAGCTGATGGCTTCGTTCATGTACATGTGGAAGACGGTTCCTCCCGTGTAGCAGCATTGAAGTTCATCCTGAAGCTGGAGCGCCCGGAACAGATCACTTGTGTGGTCCACGGGAAGCTGGGAGCTGTTCGTGTAATAACGCTGCCCCACGGGGCCGGCCTGGATGATGTCAGGATAGCGTTTCTGGTCTTCGCGGGCGAAGCGGTGCGTGGTGCCTTCCGCGGGCGTGGCTTCCAGGTTGTACAGGTTGCCGGTTTCCTCCTGGTACTCCTGCATGCGCAAGCGGATGAATTCCAGGATCTCTTCAGCAAAGGCCCTGCCTTCTTCAGAGGTAATGTCCATCGTATCGTTGGAGAAATTGCGCAACAGCTCGTTCATGCCGTTGACGCCGATGGTGGAGAAATGGTTGCGGAAGGTGGGCAGGTAGCGTTTGGTGTAGGGGTACAGGCCGCGGTCATACATTTCCTGAACGAAGGCCCTTTTCTTTTCCAGGCAGGATTTGGCCAGGTCCAGCAGTTCTCCCAGCCTGGCGAACAGGGCCTCCCGGTTTTGCTTGAACAGGTAGCCCAGCCGGGCCAGGTTGATGGTCACTACGCCGATGGAGCCGGTCATTTCCGCGGAGCCGAAGAGACCGCCGCCGCGTTTGAGCAGTTCCCGCAGGTCCAGCTGGAGGCGGCAGCACATGGAACGCACGGCATCCGGCTTGTAGGCCCGTTCGTCAGGCACGCGTTCCCCGTGTTCATTGACGGTGTACTGGCTGCCGATGAAGTTCTGGAAGTAAGAGGAACCGATTTTGGCGGCGTTTTCAAACAGGAGAGGCACGTTTTCCCCTTCCCAGTCAAAGTCTTCCGTGATGTTGACGGTGGGGATGGGGAAGGTGAAGGGCTGTCCGGTGCTGTCCCCTTCCGTGAGAACTTCGTAAAAGGCCTTGTTGATCAGGTTCATTTCCTTCTGGAAATGCTTGTAGGTCAGTTCCGTCAGCTTGTTTGCCCCGCGTTCCCTCGCCAGGGCGAGCAGGTTCGCGTCTTCTATTCCTTCAAAGAGGTGTTCCCCTCCGCTGAAGGGGGCCTGATCCCGCAGGTCGCGCGGCACAGTCCAGTCGATCGTGACATTGGTAAAGGGAGATTGCCCCCAGCGCGAGGGTACGTTCAGGTTGTAGACAAAACTGCGGATGTCTTTCTTGATGCGGGGGAAGTCCGTCTGGTCCTTAAAAACGTAGGGCGCCAGGAAGGTGTCAAAGGAGCTGAAGGCCTGGGCGCCGGCCCATTCGCTTTGCAGAATGCCCAGAAAGTTCGCCATCTGGCCCAGGGCTTCCCGGAAGTGGCGGGGCGGCCTGCTGTTCACGCGGCTGCGCACGCCGTTGAATCCTTCATTGAGCAGGTTGCGGAGGCTCCATCCGGCGCAGTATCCGGTCAGGCAATCCAGGTCATGGATGTGGTAATCCCCTTCCCGGTGCGCGGCTCCTTCCCGTGCGGAGTAAACCTGGTCCAGCCAATAGTTGGCGATCACCTTGCCCGCCGTGTTGTTGATGAGCCCCGCATTGGAATACGTGGTATTGGAGTTGGCAGCAATGCGCCAGTCGCTTTGCCCGATATATTCCTCTACCGTCTGCTTGCAGTCCACATAGGTATTGCCGGAATAAAGGCCGCCAAGCTGTTCGCGCTGCATTTTGTGCAGGAAACGGTAGGTGATGAAGGCCTTGGCCGTGTCAAAATATCCGGAACGGAACAGGGCGCGTTCAATCATGTCCTGAATCTCTTCCACATGCGCACTGTCCTGATGGCTCAGCTTGGCTTCCACCTCTTCATAGATGGAACGGTTGTAGGCGGTCCCGGAACTGTGGAAGGCTTTTCTAATGGCCTCTTCAATCTTATAGCCCTGGTATTGCTCCTTTTTCCCGGAACGTTTGATGATGCTTGTTGCCATGATGGGTGTCTCGCTTGGAAAGGGTGGTGACCGCTCATCCGCGAGCCTGGGCAAAAGCCTGGAAAAACCATAGGCAGGGGCCAACCGCATGCGTGCATTCCCGGAAAGGGGGGCATGCCGAAGACCTGTGCGTATGTTCATCCTGTCCGCGGGATGGGAATACGGCAGCATCAGGTCGTCTTCTGGCTTCCGGTGCGACATGTGATGGGGACTTCCCGGCTGCCTGGGCAGCCAGTGTCCGGTCCATCGTCTACCGGTTACAGCGGCGCGTCCGCGACGGATTTTCACCGTCTTCCGTTACCTGCGCTGGAACGCAATGAACCACAGAAAGAGACCTCCCGCAAGAAAAATGTATAAATAATGTGTTAAATAATTATTCATATGCTATATATAGTATATAACGGTAGAAAAATGATTGATAACACAGCCTTCTTTTCCGTCATGGCACCATATATGCCCTTGCGCCCCTTTCCCGGTCTGGAGGAGCGCGGGAAAAGAAGAATTCTTGTTGCAAGAAAATTCCAGCCTTCTTTTCCCGTATAATATAACATGCGTTTCTTTGCCTTTTCAAAAAATGGATGGAAAAAATACTTTCTGTTGCCGGTCCTTTCCATGCTTTCCGCAGGAACTTCCGTTTCCGGGGCTTCCGCAGACTGGAATGAAAAGACCATCCGGGACAATCTTCAGCTGGTGGCGGAATGGCAGGCGAAGCATCCCAAAAAACGTTCGCCGCTGCATTGGACTTACGGTGCTTTTTATTCCGGCCTGGTGCAATATGGCCTGTCCGTTCCGGAAGGGCCGGGGCTGCCGTTGCTGAGAAAAGCGGGAGAAGAGCAGGGGTGGAAGACCCTGAACCGGCATTATCATGCGGACGACCATGCCGTGGGGCATGCCTGGATGGAGATGGCGATGGAAGACGGCAATCCCGCCGCAGCTGAAAAGATCCGCGCCGTGCTGGACAAGGTGATGAACCGGCCTTCCTCCGCTTCCCTCCAATTCCTGACTCCGGGCTGCCAGGACCGCTGGAGCTGGTCGGACGCCCTGTTTATGTCCCCTCCCGTGTTCGTGAAACTGGCGGCCTATACCGGAGACCGCCGTTATCTGGAGTTTATGGATAGGGAATACAAGCTTACCTGCGACTATCTTTTTGACCGGGAGGAGGGCCTGTTTTTCCGGGATTCCCGCTATTTTACCGTTCCGGCGGCAAATGGGAAAAAGATGTTCTGGAGCCGGGGCAACGGCTGGGTGATTGCCGGATTGCCTCTTATTTTGCAGGACATGCCTGCGGACTGGCCTTCCCGCCCCTTTTATGAAGACTTGCTTAAACGTCTGGCGGCAGCCCTGAAAAAATGCCAGTCGCCCGACGGTTCCTGGCATGCGAGCCTGCTGGATCCGGACGAACCTCCCTTGAAAGAGATGAGCGGCACCCTCTTTATCATGTACGGGATGCTGTGGGGAGTGAACCAGGGATATCTGGATGCGGATGAATACCTTCCCTCCATCTGTAAGGCCTGGAAGGCCGCCTGTGATGCGGTCAGCAAGGAGGGCGCGCTGGGATGGGTACAGCCTATTGCGGACAAGCCGGGCCATTATTCCGGGAAAGATACGGAGGTGTACGGCGCAGGGGCCTACCTGATGGCCGGGAGTGAGTTGCGTAAATATGTCATTGACCGGGATCATCCGCAGAAGAAGACCGTGACCGTTACGAATCCCCTGGGCAGGTTCCGCCCTGCTGAGACCGTGTCGGTTCCATGGCCGTCCGGAGGTTCCGGTGATGCCGCCGGCCTTCGCGTTTTTGACGTCCGTCACGGACGTGTTATCCCGCATCAGCTGGCGGATACGGATGGTGACGGAACAACGGATACCCTTTTGTTCCAGAGCAATTTCCGGCCCGGAACGGTTCGTGATTTCTGGATTCTGGAGAATTCCTGCCTGGGCGAAGCTCCTTCCGCGGATGTCTGTTTCAGCCGTCCGGTACCGGAGCGGCTGGATGATTTCGCATGGGAAAATGATCTTACGGCGCACCGGATTTACGGTCCGGCCGTCGCCAGGCCTGCCCCTGAGGGAGAGGGCCTGGTTTCCAGTGGGACGGATGTATGGAGCAAGCGCGCGGGCACTCCCGTTATCAATGAATTTTACAAACGGGGGGATTACCACCGGGATCACGGTCGGGGACTGGATATGTACAATGTAGGTCCGGGGCGGGGCTGCGGCGGCATTGCCGTGTTCAGGGATGGAAAACCGCATGTGTCCGGAAACTGGGCCAGCGCCCGGACATTGTACAATGGCCCGGTCCAGACCGCTTTTGAGGTGGTTTATGCACCGTGGGACATTGGCGGCGGCGTGCGTGTGGCGGAGACGCGGAGGGTGACGCTGGATGCGGGAAACCGTTTCTCCAAAGTCCGCAGCGTCTTGAACGTCCGGGGGGCTGAAACGGTGAAGGCCGGTGTGGGAATGGATACCGGAAAGCGCAGAAATGATTATGAAGCGGTTATGGAGGACCGGGAGTCCGGCGGCCTGATGACCGCATGGAGCAGGCCCCGGAAGGATGACGGATGCCTGGGAACCGCCGTAATCGTGCCCTGGGTTCCGGAAGGCCGTGCGGTGGATGCGGAAGGCTGTACCTACTTGCTCAGGAAGGTCGCGAACGGAGAACCCTTTGAATGGTACATGGGGGCGGTTTGGGACAAGGCTTCTCCCATTCGGTCCGCTGCCGGCTGGGAAGCGGAGGCTCGCCGTGTCCGGGAGTGCATCGGCCATCCACTGCAAGTCCGGGTGCGGTAGGAGCCGCCGCATCCTGTTGTTTCTCGCGGAGCGCGTGGCGGCTTCCTCTTGTTACGGCTGCGGCGGTGCGGGAATGGGCAGCCATTCCGCCAGCGTTTCCGGCTGGAGGGGGGCCGGAGTTTCCCGCGCGTCCGGAGAAGCCAGATTCAGGTCGTTCCTGACGATTTCCGACCGGATGGAAGCCAGGGAAAGAAGGGTATGGAAGATGTGGTCGTGGGAGACGGCTTTCAGCCGGTTGGCTTTCAGGGCGCGCACCATGTCCGGATAGCGTGAGGCGAAGGTGTCCGAATACCAGATGAACATGGCAGGCCGGTAAACAGGCGGCAGGATATGGCCCTGGAACATTTTTCCTTCCTCTCCCAGCGCTACGCCGTGGTCGGAGCAGTAAAAATAAATGGCGGGCCTGTTCTTCAACAGTGCAATCATGCGGTGAATGGAGGCATCCAGGTCGACGATGGAATTGTCATAGGCATTGACGGTTTCTTCCAGACGGGCCTTGGGGTCGTCCATATTGCAGGATGCCGGGGTAAAACATTCCGCCTGCGCGGGGTAGCTGAACGCCATATGGCTCCCGTTATTGTAAATGATATAAAGCTGCCTGTTGCGGCCGAAGTTTTTCAGGGATTCCTCCATGACCAGGGAAGTTCGTTCCTGCATCATTCCGGGCGTCTGGTGCTGGAGCGGCGTCTGTCTCCGTTCACGGCAGTTCCGTGTCAGGATGCCCAGGGAATAATCATGAATGGAATCTCCGCTCAGGTCCATGATACGGACGGTGCGGAATCCGTGTTTGTTGAACAGGTCAATGAAGGAGGAGTGACCGGGAGTGCGGCGGCACAGTTCCGCATCCGTAAACATGCCGATGGCGGAAATTCTGGTCACGATGCCAAAGGAAGTGGCATGCGGGAAGGAAACGACGTTGGGTTCTTTGGAAAGCCGGGGCATTGTGTTCCGATGGTAACCGTTCAGGGGAAGATGGTCCCCCCGGACACTCTCCCCCATGTGGAAAACCACGGCCAGGTCGTCTGGGGCTTCGCACTGGGAAAGGGGCTCCGCGCAGGACGGAAGATTCCGCAATGTGTTGAAACGCCCCGCATCCTGGGTGATGTATTCGTCCGCCAGTTTGCACGTCATTGCAATATCCACGAGAGGCCAGCCTTTGGCCTTGTCAGACGTGTAGTAAAGATAAAGGGGTTCCAAGCTGTAGGAGGCTGCCGGAATGCTCAGCAGCAGAAGGGCCGCGTACAGGCCCCAAATGCATGCCAGTGCACCCCACGTGGCTTTTTGACGCAGGGAACGGCGGCTCCAGTAGATGGCCAGGTAGATAAACCCGGCCAGAAGCAGGGTTCCTGCAATGGAAGCGGGGGTGCAGAAGGCGCAGGCTTCCTGGAAATTGGTCTCCGCCATGCTGGAAAGCACGGAAAGGTTCAGGACCAATCCGTACCGCATCTGCATCATGTACAGGCCCGCATTGAACAGAATGATGGCGGGAAGAAGGACATAGGCGGTGAAGCGGTATTTCAGGCAGAGAAGAATGGTGCCGCAGAGCAGGGATGCGGAGCAGGCGATGCCCATGCTGCTCATCAGCAGGCTTTGGCCATCGTTGAGCACATAGGGATTGGCCGCCAGCGCCGCCGCAAGCCCGGCTGCCCACAGGCAGCGCATGCGGCGGGGAATGAACGCGGCGCGCAGAGCCTGGCAGACAGCGGCCGACAGGCCGTATGCGGACGGATACCGTTCTGCGGAACCGGCGGATGCATGGGGAGGGATCATCGCAAAGGAGGGATAAAGAATGCTTCCTGCTTAAAGCGAAGAGAAATTATAAGAGTTTTAAAATGAATCGCAAGCAGAATGTTGGAGAAGCTTTTTCCGGTGTGGGCCGCCTCCGTAAAAAGGGAAGGGTTTTCTTTCATGGACTGCTGCGGCAAAAACAGAAAACCGCCCGGAATGTTCCGGGCGGTTCCTGGGTGCCGTGGACGGCCTCCGGTGCTCAAACGGAATTTATCCGATGACGAGGAATTTTTCAGCCTTGGTGCCGCAGAGGGGGCACGCATCCACGCCTTCCAGAGATTTGAACGTATCTCCGCAAACCAGGCATATCCAGTATTGCCTGGGCAGGGAACTGGTATCTCCGCTTTCCAGGGCCTTCAGGGCGACGGAATAAAAATCGGCATGTTCTTTTTCCGCTTCCGTGGCCCACGTGAAGGAACGGACGGCGGCTTTCTGCCCTTCCTCTTCCGCCACAGCGATGAATTCCGGATACATGCTTTCAAATTCATGGGTTTCCCCGGCAATGGCGGCTTTCAGGTTTTCCGCGGTGGTTCCTACATGGATCTGGATATCGATGGGCTCCATTGTTGCCCCCAGCTTTTCCAGAACCTTGTTGTGGTTGGCGGCGTGGACGGATTCCGCCTTGGAGGCGGCTTCAAACAATTTCTGAATAAGGGGCTGCCCTTCCTGGGCGGCTTTGGCGGCATAGGCCGCGTAAGTGGCGGAGGCGGTGCTTTCGCCCGTAATGGCAGCTTTCAGGTTTTCTATGGTCTTAGTCATCGGAAATAAATTTATAATAATTCTAAAAAGATGCAACTGAAAAAATCCTTCAAGGGAGGAAAAAACGCAAATTCCTCTTTCTGCGGCATCACGGGGAGCCGTTACACAATGATTCATTGACGCGTGCATGGCGAGCCTGTACAACGGAAACGTTATGAAGAGCATTGTAACAATTAGTTCGGCATGTGCCCTGGCATTTGCAGGTATGGCTTCCGCCCAGGATGCCCCGGCTCCGGCACCCGCCGCTGAAACTCCTGCCGCGCCCGTTGCGCCGGCCGCTGAAGTTTCCAAGGAAGCGAAGGAAGCCGCTGATCAGATGCTGGCGTTGATGAAGGAAATGTCCGCTACGCTCAGCACGGTGAAGGACAAGGCCACTGCAGACGCGGCTGCGGAAAAGATGGCAAAGATCAATGAAAAGGGGGAAGCCCTTTCCAAGAGCGCCCAGAAGGTTCAGGCTGAAATGGATGCCGCCATGCAGGCGCGCCAGGCCGAGCTTCTGCCCATTTTCATGGGCATGATGACTGACATGCAGCGTTTGCAGCAGGCCGACTTTTACGGAAGCCAGGCCCTGAAGGACGCCATGAAGCAGACCGGCGCTGCCGGTCCGGAAGAAGATGTGGAAGTGGAGGAAGATGTGGAGGTAGAAGCAGTTCCGGCCCCCGCTCCCGCCCAGAAGGAAGCGTCCGCCCCCGCCGCCAAGTAACTTTCTTTTTCAGGATTGTCTCTCCTCCGACATTGCGAGATGCCGGAGGATTTTTTTATGGCAGGGCCGTCTGAAAAAGCCTCCGGGGGGGGACGCAGGAACCTGCGGTATGCCTGGCTGAATGGGGGAGGACGGTGTCCGGAGTTTGCCGGAACATTTGAAGGAGGCTGAAAACAGGCAGGCCGCCTCCGTTTCCGGTGCGGCCTGCCGGGTAGTGATGAATGAATGGCCAGACCTGTTATTTGGCCTTTTTCTTCTTGGCAGCGGCTTTGGCGGGCTTGGCTGCCGTTTTTGCGGCCTTGGCGGGTTTTTCCGCCGGGCATTCGTTGACGGAGTTCCAGGACCAGTCCCATTTGTCCACGTTCATGGCGCAGGCGGTCAGAAGCGCTACGGAAGCGTCCAGGTCGTCTTTGTGAGCCATTTCAATAACCTGGTGCACATTGCGGGTGGGAACGGAAATGGCCCCGGCAATGGAACCGCCCGGAACGAATTTCTGCATGGCTCCGGCATCCGTGCCTCCCGCCGGCAGCATTTCCGTCTGCCATTTAATTTTGTTGGCGTCTGCCATGGCCTTCATGAACTTGACCATGCGGCGGTCTGCAATGACGGAACCGTCATACAGCTTGATGGCGGCGCCTGCGCCCAGGTGGGAAACCTGGTCGTGCGCCGGAGTTCCGGGAATGTCACAGGCGATGGTGACATCCAGGGCAATGGAGAAATCCGGTTGGATGTCCAGCGTGCCGGCCTGCGCGCCCCTCAGGCCCACTTCCTCCTGAACGGTAAAGGCGGCCACGAAGTTGCAGGAGGGTTTCTTCCTGGAAGCCTTGATGGCGCGGAGGGCTTCAATCAGCACGTAGCATCCGGCGCGGTTGTCCAGAGATTTGACGTTCACGCAATCCCCCATTTCCACCAAATCCCGTTCACGGGTAACGGAGTCGCCTACGGAAACGTATTTTTCCACTTCCTCCTTGCTCATGCCCAGGTCAATGAAGAAGTCGGTCACTTCCGGCAGCTTGGTACGTTCCGCCGGGGACATGACGTGGATGGGTTTCACGCCCATGACGCCGATGAGGTCTTTTTTACCGTGGACGATGACGCGCTGGGCCGTCAGCGTCTTGGCGTCAAAGCCGCCCAGTGGCAGGAATTTGATGAACCCCTTGTCGTCGATGTGACGGACCATGAACCCGATTTCATCCATGTGGGCGGCGGCCATCATGGTTTTTTCCGTGTTTTTGCCTTCCACGATGGCAATCACGCTGCCCATGTTGTCCACGCGCACGGCGTCCACCAGCGGGGCCACTTCCTGGATGATGAAATCGCGGATTTTGTCTTCAAACCCCGGAGCGCCCGGAGTCACGCAAACCTGACGAAGCAGTTCCAAATTCATAATGCCGCCAATGTAATGGTTTTCATGAAGGTTGGCTAGCCCATAATGCGGCCTCCGGAAGGAGGCTCCGCAGGAACCCGTCTGCCGTGCTTAACGGCGTTCCCGCGTAATGACGGCCTTCGGCTGTGCGGGGGCTCCATTGTCCGGTCTTTTGTAATTGACGCCGCGGGCGTCCAGGAAGGGAAGCTGGCGGTCGAGGCGTTTACGGAAATCTTTCTCATTTTTTAGCTCCTGCGGGGTCCAGGCAACTTCCGCCAGCGCCAGGGCGCGGGGGAAGACATGGTATTCCCATTTCGGCAGGTTCGGGATATATTCCGTCCAGATGTTCGCCTGGCAGCCCAGCACCTGCTTTTCCCGTTCCCGGGGCGTTCCCTGAGGCACCGGTTCCAGTCCGTAAACATGCTGCCAGGTCAGCTGATTGTTATTAATCGTCTCGTATTCGGGGGCAGCGGGTTTTCCGGGCCCCTGGTCATAGTCAAAGTACAGGTGGCTGTTGGGCGTCATCACAATATCGTTGCCTTGAGCCAGGGCTTGTGCGGCGATGTGCGGCATTTGGCTGCGCCAAACCATCATGGTAGCGGTGGGGGAAAGGCCCCCTTCCTGGATTTCATCCCAGCCAATGAGCCTTTTTCCGCGGTTATTGATCATTTTTTCCACGCGGCGGATGAAGTAGCTCTGGAGCTCGTGTTCATTGGCCAGGCCGTTGTCCTTCATGACCCGCTGGGCCGTGGGGGACTGTTTCCACTGATTCTTGGGCGCTTCATCCCCTCCGATGTGGATGTAGGGGCTGTCCGGGAACAGGGCGCATATTTCATCAATGACGTCTTCCAGAAAACGGAAGGTTTTTTCCGTGGGGGAGAAGGTATAGGAGTGCACGCCCCAGGTTTCCTGCACCCTAGGCTCATAACCCGGGATGTCCGTATTCCCCAGTTCCGGATAGGCGGCGATGGCTGCGGAGGCATGGCCTGGCATTTCCACTTCCGGAATGACGGTAATGCCCCGGTCTCTGGCGTACCGCACCACATCCCGGATTTCATCTGCGGTGTAATGGCCGGAGTAGGGGATGCCGTCTCCCTTATTGCGGTTGCCGATGACGGGGGATTGAGCCCGGGCGCCTCCCACGGTTGTCAGCCTGGGGTACTTGGCGATTGGGAGACGCCACCCCTGGTCGTCCGTCAGGTGCCAGTGCAGGGTGTTGAATTTATACCGTTCCATCAGGTCCAGCACTTTTTTGATGTCCCGCACGGGCATCATGTGGCGGCAGCTGTCTACCATCAGGCCCCGCCATGAAAAGCGGGGCTGGTCTTTTACGTCCATCCGGGGCAGGGCCGGAGCTCCGTTTTTGTCGGCAGCGATGCTTTGAACGAGGGATTGAAGGGCATACAGGGTTCCGTTCACGGAACCGGAGGCAATGGAGATGGAATCCGGCGTTACGGCAAGGCGGTAGCCTTCCCTGCCCAGGGAAGCGTCTTCCGTAAAGATGATGTCCGCGTTGTTTTTAACCAGGGCCGTGTTGATCCCGTTGTCGCGGAAAATCCGTTCCGCCTGCCTGGAAAGAGGATTTTTTTCCGGGAGCCTGACGCCGTTTTTCAGGGAAAACCCGCTTTCTCCGGTTTGGACGCGCATGGCGGCGGGCAGGGGAATGGTATGGGGCGCTTCGAGAACCGGAGAGGATGGGGCGCCCCAGCAAAGGGAAAACAGGCTGAAAACCGTGGCGGAAAAGGTACACTTGGAAATCATAGCGTACGTAAATACGCGGCATTTTCCGGGAAAATTCCGTTTCGAGGTTATTTTTGCAAATGCAGAGAAAACCGGCACATGAAAATAGCGGTTGTTCCGTCCGGGCGCCTGTGAGAGTATTCCCGCGCTATGAATGGAGCCGCTTCCCCCCGCATCAGGAAGACGATGGTATTTGTGCTGCTGGCGCTTTTTCTGGGCCAGTTCGGAAGCGGTGTGTATGATCTCGTTTTCAGCAATTTCCTTCGTGATGCCCAGCATCTTGACGTGGAGATGCGCGGGCTGATTGAATTCCCCCGGGAATTGCCCGGCATCCTGTCTCTTTTTGTGGTCAGCCTGCTTTTCATGTTTAATGAGGTCCGCGTGGCCGGGGTGGCGTGCCTGCTGATGTTCGGCGGCATGTACGCGCTGGCTTTCTGCGGCGCCGGAACCAGCCTGTGGACCCTGTCCGCATGGATTCTGACGGTGAGCCTGGGCCAGCATATCCTGATGGGCATGATTGATACCATTGTCATTCATACGGCAAGGCCGGAAAACTGCAGCCTGCGGCTTGGCCAGATGAAGGCTCTGGGAACGGCTGCCGCGTTGCTGGGGGCGTTGTGCGTGTGGATCAAGTGGAAATTCAACCAGTCTTTTGCCGTGGACTTTTTCGTCACGGGGGGCGTGTGCCTGCTGGCGTTCCTGTTCCTGAGCCGGGTGAAGACGCCCGTCTTTCCGCAGCGACGCGGCTGGAGGCAATGTTTCGTCTTCAAGCGCAGGTATGCCGTTTATTATGGGTTGGAAATTCTGCACGGCATCCGCAAGCAGCTTTATCTGACCTTTGGTTTCTGGCTGATGGTCAGCACGCTGGGCCAGCCTCCCGGATATATCGGAAAAACCCTGCTCATGGCCGGTGTCATCGGACTGGTTACTCAACCCCTTATCGGCTGGAGCATCAAGCGCTACGGGGAACGGAAGGTGACGATTTTCGACAGCGTGGCGCTGTCCCTCCTGTGTCTGGCATACGCCTTCGCGCCGGAGCTGCTGCCCCTGCATTGGGCCGTGGGGGTAGTGACCGCCTGCTTTGTCCTGGACAACCTGCTGTTCGCCCTGGGTATGGCCCGGAGCACCTACGTGGCCCGCATCTGCGAGAAGCCGGAAGACATTACGCCAAGCATTTACACCGGGCTGGCCATCAATCATGTGGCTTCTATCGCTTACGGAGTGCTGGGCGGCGTGATCTGGATGAATACGGGCGGCCCGCAAGCGGTGTTCCTGATAGGCGGCGTGGCTACCGCCGGGGCCGGGCTGGTGGCGCGGCGCATGGACAGGCCACAGCCTTGACAGAGTACCTAACGCACGGGTTTGCCCGCACCTTTTTTAAAGGCATCCATGATCTTGCTGAAGATGGCCGTATTTTCATAAATGCCGGTGAAAGCACCGCTTCCCGCGCCGAAAGCGTACACCGGAACAGCCACGCCGTCATGACTGCCGGAACCGAACCGGGCCGTTATTTCACCCTTTTCCCGGCTGCCGCCCGTGAGCGCGAATGCCCCCGTATTATGGTCCGCCGTGATGACGACCAGGGTGCCGGGGTGTTTGGAGGCCCAGTCAAGCACGGCTCCCGCAGTCCGGTCAAAATCAAGGAGTTCTTCCATCATTTCTTCCAGGTTGTTGCTGTGGGCTGCCTTGTCGATGTTGGACCCTTCAATCATCAGGAAAAATCCGTCGGGATTCCGGGAAAGGGTGTCCAGGGCTTTCAGTGCGGCTTGGCGGAAAACGTCTCCCCGCTTGGAGGGCGGGGGAAGATTCCCCGGAGCGGTGACGGCCAGTGTTTTTCCGGGAGGCAAGGCGCCGGCTTCTTCCCAGGTGCGGGCGACGCGGTATCCCTGCGCCTGCATTTCCTGGAAGATATCCCTGCCGTCCGGCCTCTGCGTGAAGTATTTGCCGCCGCCGCCAAAGATGAAATCGGCACGGGAACGGGGGTAATCCCCAATGATGCCGTAGGCATCCGATCTTTTTTCATTATTGGCGCAGAAAGATGCCGGGGTGGCGTCATTCAGCTCGCAGGTGGCGATAACGCCGGTGGATTTGCCCATGTCCGCCGCCTTGTCCACCAGGGAATCCAGCCTGTTGCCCTTGGGGCATACGGCGACTCGATGGTAAAGCGTCTTGGTTCCCGTCGCCATGGCGGTGCCTGCAGCGGCGGAGTCCGTGACCAGCTTGTCCGCGCACCATGTTTTGGAAATACCCGTAACCGGGCAGTTCTCAATAAATAAGCGTCCTCTGTTGGCTGCCCATGCGGCGGAAAGGTGGTGGATGCCCATGCCGTCTCCAATCATCAGGATTACGTTGGTGACGGGAAGGCTGCGGTCAGGTTCCGGGATTTCCGCCACCGGATAGGGGCGTTCCAGAATGAAGCGCTGGTTTTCCGCCGCCGGAAGCAGGGACGGAGCAAGAAGGAGGGCAAAGGCTAAAAGGCGCAGCGGAGAAGTCATGCAATCACTTTCCCGTCTGCGGCGGAACAAGTAAAGAGGAAAAAATATGCCGGTCCCGTATGGAACCGGCATGAACCGTTCAAAAGGGCTTATTTGGCGTCCGCCTGTTTTTGCAGGATGTCCCGGATCTGTTCCAGGAGGACGACGTCATCCGGCTTGGGAGCAGGGGCGGCCGGAGCTTCTTCGCTCTTGCGCCTCAGGGCTCCGATCAGCTTGATGGCTACAAAGACGGAGAAGGCGATGATGAGGAAGTCAATGGTCGCCTGAAGCAATTCCCCGTATTTTAATTCCACATCGCCCAGCTTCAGCACCAGGTATGCCAGGTTGACCCCGGAAGTAAGGTAGCCGATGATGGGGGTGATGATGCTGGAAACGAAGACGGAGACGATTTTGTTGAATGCGCCGCCGATGACGACGGCCACCGCCAGGTCAATAACGTTCCCTTTAAGGGCGAATGCCTTGAATTCTTCCAGAAAGCCTTTGAGGTTGAAAAAATGAGCCATAGTGGATTATTGCTGGTTGCGGTGGTTATTCTGCCGTTAAAATGATAAAAGAAAAGAAAAATGAATGGGCGGCGGACAAAGATGTGACTGTCTTCCGGGGTAAAATGCGGCAATCATGACGTGGTTCCCAAAAAAATCATTTACAGACGGGGCCAGAAGAGCAAACTACGCCCATATTACCTTAACTTATGAACACAGAAGAAAAGCTCAACCAGTACGTACTCCATTCCTATGGCCGTTATCCCATGGCTGCCGTCCGCGGAGAAGGCTCCCGACTGTGGGACAGCACGGGGAAGTGCTATCTGGACTTCTGTGCCGGCATTGCGACCTGCGTGCTCGGGCACTGCCATCCTGCGGTGACGCAGGCCCTGCAAAAGCAGGCCGCCACCTTGGTGCACTGCTCCAACCTGTACCAGATCCCCCAGCAGGCGGATCTGGCGGAATTCATTGTGACCAAATGCGTGGAGCGCCCGGGAAAAGTCTTTTTCTCCAACAGCGGTGCGGAGTCCAATGACGGTTTAATCAAAGTAGCGCGCCGTTACGGGCACCGCAAGCCCCAGCCGGACGGCAAGCCCCGTTATGAGGTGCTTACGTTCAACAAATCCTTCCACGGGAGGACGCTGGGCAGCATGTCCGCCACGGGGCAGGATAAAATCAAAATCGGCTTTGACCCCATGCTGCCGGGATTCCGCCATTTGCCTTTCAACGATCTGGAAACGGCCCGCGAAGCCATCAGGCCGGAAACGGTGGCCTTCATGCTGGAAACCGTCCAGGGAGAAGGAGGGGTCAACTGCGTGACTCCGGAATTTCTGCGGGGCCTGGCGCAGTTATGCAGGGAGCACGATCTTCTTCTGCTGATGGATGAAGTGCAGTGCGGCTTTGGCCGTTGCGGCGACATCATGGGATGGCGCGCCGTAGCTCCGGATGTGGAACCGGACGGCATTTCCTGGGCCAAGGCTCTGGGCGGCGGTTTCCCCATCGGCGGCTTCTGGATTTCCGACCGCGCCATTGACGGCCAGGGTACGGAGCTTTCCTCCATCATGGATCCCGGCTCCCATGGCTCCACGTATGGAGGCAACCCGCTCGGCACTGCGGTAGGCCTGGCCGTGCTGCGGGAAGTTGTTTCCCAGGGGCTCCCGGAGCGGGCGCGGCGCCTGGGCGCGGAAATTCGCAGGGAAATAGAATCCTGGAACCTGCCTGTTGTTCAGGGCGTGCGTGGCCTGGGCCTGTTGCTGGGCATTGGCCTGAACCCGGAAATGGTGGCCGCGCCGGAGGGCAAGACGATCGCCTCCGTAGTGGTGGAGGCCCTGCGGCAGGAAGGGTTGCTTTCCGTTCCCGCCGGGCCGGAAACCGTCCGTCTGCTGCCGCCGCTGAATGTCAGTGAAGAGGAAATCCAGCAGGCTCTGGCCATCATCAGGCGCGTGCTTAAAACGTACGCCAAATAGAATACAGCCCTTATTTGCTTTATTGTTATGAAGGAAGAAGCCATTAAAGCCCCCGGCAGCACGATAAAGCAATATTCCATCATGCTCCAGAACCGGGTGGGGGCCCTGACCGCCCTCCTCGGCCTGCTGGACATGCACGGCATTTTCTGTCTGGGATTCAGCATGCAGGACTGCCATGAGGCGACTATTGCGCGCCTGATTGTCAGCGATCCGGAAAGGACGTCGGAAATTTTTCTGGAGAAAGGTATTTGCTATACGGAGTCCGGGGTGCTGGTGGCGGTGCTCCGCCATGGCCCCGCAGACCTCAAAAAATGCCTGGATGCGCTGTATGCCGCGGAAATGAACGTCAACTTTCTCTATCCCCTGCTGCCTTGCGTGGGGCGGGGGTCTCTGGTGGCTCTTCACGTGGAGGATCTCAACTTCGGGCGCACCGTGCTGAATTCCAGCGGCATCAAAGTCCTGTTCCAGCAGGACCTCAGCCGGTAGGAACAGCCGTTTTCCCCTTCTTCCCCGCTGCCCTGTTCAGGAGCGTTTTCTCCAAGCGCCTCAAGGGGTTGCCCGATTTTTTCGCCTTGACGGGAGGGGAAAACATGGTATGGTACGGGCCGCATGGCAAAAGTACCCGTAATCAATCTTCGCAAGGGACACGCGGTCAATTACAACAATGACGTTTGCGTTGTAGTCAGCATGGAGCACAAGTGCCCCCCCCGCATGGCTTCCTATGTGCAAATGAGCATCCGCAGCATTTCCACTAAAAAGGTGTATAACCTTCGCCTGACTTCCAATGAATCCCTGGAAGGCGTCAACCTCGCCCGTGAGGAATATGAGTTCAGCTACATTGACGGCATGGGTTATCACTTCATGAATCCGGATACATACGAAGACATCACCGTGTCTCCGGAAATCGTGGAACCCGTCAAGGATTATCTGATGGAAGGCAATATCTACATCCTGCTTTTCACGGATGAAACGGTCGTTTCCGTAGAACTCCCCGCCGCCATCACCATGGAAGTGGCGGAAGCTCCTGAAGGCGTCAAGGGCGACAGCGCGAACAATGTTTACAAATCCGCCACGATGACCACCGGACTGGTGGTGCAGGTGCCCCTTTTCATCAAGCCCGGTGAAAAGATTTCCGTAAAAACGGAAGACGGTTCCTATCTGGGCCGCGTAAACTGAGTTGCCCCTCTTTCTGTTCTTTGAAGAGCCCCGTCCGGTTTGTCCGGATGGGGCTTTTTTCATGCCGCAATCCCTGCCCTTTTTCCTGTTTCCGGAAGAGGGCGGTTACTTTTCCGCGCGGTATGGAATGGTTCCTTTATGGGGGGAATCCTTTTTCTGGTAAATGCGAACGTAGTCTATTTCGTATTTCTGGGGCAGCGGCAGTTTGTCCAGATCTCCGCCGGTGGCGCCCAGAGCCAGGTTCAGGATGATGAAGTGAGGCTGCCGGAAGGGATTGGCGACTTCCTTGTAAGAGGCGTTGACGGTATTATCCAGGGGAGTCCGGTTCAGCAGAATATCGTCCGCATACAGGCGCACTTCCTTTTCATCCCAGTCCATACGGAAGACATGGAAGCTGTCCGCCCAGTCCGCGTGTTTTTCCTGGAGCCATTTGAGCGGCGTGTAAGTGGTGCTCCATTTGCCCACGTGTTTTTTGGGGGAACCCCAGCAGAGATTGGCCAGATAGGTGGACTGGTAGTACTCCATGATGTCTATTTCCCCGCACATGGGCCACTTTTCCTTGACGCCCAAGGTCCAGAAAGCAGGCCACATGCCTTCCCGCGGGCTGAATCTGGCCCGGATTTCAAATCGCCCGTACAGCCAGGAAAATTTGCTGCGCGTCGTCAGGGAGGCAGAGGTGTATTCCGCCTCTTTCCGTGTCGTCTGCCAGTTTTTTCCCTCCGGATCGTAATGGGGGTTGGCATGTTTTTCCTTCCTGCCTTCAATAATCAGCATGCCGTCTTTGCAATAGGCGTTTTCCGGCTGGTACCATTGCGCTTCCTTATTGCGGACGAAACCGTGTTCGTAATTCCATTTGGCAGGATCCGGACGGCCGTCTTTGTCGAATTCGTCGTGCCAGACGAGTTCATAATCGGAATAATCCGCTTTTTCCACGACTCTCTCCGTTTTTTTGACGCCGTCACCATGGAGGGTGTAAAGCTGGGCGTGGAGGGGGGTGGACAACAAGGCCGCGCTGGCCAGGATGTTGAATAGAGGAGGAATGTTCATGGAGGAAAGTAAAGGTGTTTGTTACTGGTACGGGGCCGCGGGCGTTTTTTTGTCATTTTTTATCAGAGGGGGCTGAAGCCGCGAAAGCGGCTTGAGGAACGGAATAAATGTGTTAGGTTCGGCTAACAGTATGGGGTCCTGTCTGGACCCGGAACATCAAACATTCCGTTTTAATGACAATGGAAGAAAAGAACTATCTTGTTTCCGGTATGCATTGCGCCGGGTGTGCCGCCAAGGTGGAGCGCGCCGTGGAAGGATTGGAGGGGGTGGAGCGCGTAGAGCTGAATTTGCTGACGGGGAAGATGACCGTCTTGTTTGAAAAACCTGATTCCCCCGCCATGGAGCGGATAGCTCCGGTGGTGGAGAAAGCCGGCTTCCGCCTGGCGGACTGGAAGGAGGAGCCGCTTGCCGGAACGGAGAGGGAGGAAAGGCTGGAACAGGAGGAAACGGGCGGTTCCCGCCTCGTTTGGTCCATTCTGCTGCTGGTTCCTTTGATGTATTTGTCCATGGGCCCCATGTGGCACTGGCCCGTTCCGGAAGGGAGTTGGGGCCTCTGGATGAATTGGTGGACACAAGGCATTCTGGCGGGCGCCGTCCTGTGGCTGAACCGGCATTATTTGATAAACGGCGTGCGGCAGCTTGTGGCGCTGTCTCCCAATATGGATTCCCTGATCGCCATCGGTTCCGGCTCCGCTTTTCTGTATGGGCTGTATTTGCTGGTTGCGGGGATGTGGCAGGGTTTCAGTGTGGAGGGAATGGAGCTGTATTTTGAATCTGCGGCCATGATCGTCACCCTGATTTCCCTGGGGAAATACCTTGAACGCCGCTCTTATCGGAAAACGAATGCCGCCGTAAAAGGGCTGGTGAAGCTGGTTCCCCAGGAGGCGCTGGTATGGCATGACGGCGCGGAGCGCGCCGTTCCGCTGGATGAAATTCGTTCCGGGGATCTGGTAGTGGTGAAAACCGGGCAGCGGATTCCGGTGGACGGCATGATTGAAGAGGGGCAGGCGGCTCTGGATGAATCGGACCTGACGGGGGAAAGCATGCCGGTGGACAGGGCGGCGGGGGACCGGGTGATCAGCGGAACATTCAACCGGGCCGGGTATCTCAAAATCCGCGCGGAACGCGTGGGCGGGGATTCCACGCTGGCCCGCATGATCCGCCTGGTGGAACAGGCCAGCCAGTCCAAGGCGCCCATTGCGCGGCTGGCGGACCGGGTATGCTATTTCTTTGTCCCTGCGGTCATTGCCGTTGCCCTGGTATCGCTGGTTGGGTGGATGGCTGCCGGGGAGGGGTTTTCCTTCGCCCTCGCTAGGGCAATTGCGGTGCTGGTGATTTCCTGCCCCTGTGTCCTGGGGCTCGCTACGCCTATCGCCATTATGGTGGGGACGGGCAGGGGCGCGCGGCTGGGCATCCTGTGCAAGTCCGCCGGAGCTCTGGAAGCCCTGAGCCGCGTGGATACCGTCGTTTTTGACAAGACGGGCACCCTGACGGAAGGGGAGCCGCGGGTAGTGGCCGTGCTGCCGGAGGAAGGCATGGATGCGGACGCGCTGGTGGAAATGGCGGCAGCTTTGGAACAGGGTTCGGAACATCCTGTGGGAAAGGCTGTTTATGAACACGCCAGGCTTCTGAATTTGCCTGTCCGCGCCGTGGCGGATTTATCCGTGGTTCCTGGCCGCGGCATTGCCGGAACGGTGGATGGGGTGCCTTATGCGGTGGGCAATTCCGGATTCATGCAGGATAAGGGAATTTCCTGGAAGGAGGATGAAAGCCGCCTGCGGGAGTTCATGCGGCAGGGCGCGTCCCCGCTGTATGTGGGCAGGGGCGGATGCCCTGCCGGCGTCATCATGGTGGCGGATTCCCTGAAACCGGACAGCCGTGCGGCGGTGGACAGTTTGAAGCGGATGAACCTGCGCGTCGTCATGCTGACGGGGGACAACGCCGCCACGGCGCGGCACATGGCCGGAGAACTCCACATTGACGAGGTGGTCTCCGACGTGCTTCCGGATGAAAAGGCCTCCCATGTGATGAAGATGGAGGAACGCGGGGACAAGGTGGCGATGGTAGGGGACGGCGTGAACGACGCCCCGGCTCTGGCCTGCGCCCGGGTGGGCATTTCCATGAAGTCCGGAACGGAGCTGGCGATGGAATCCTCCGACATCGTGCTGATGAAAAGCAACCCCGCAGGCGTGGCGGAAGCTGTCCAGCTGGGCCGCACCACGCTGCTCATCATCAGGCAGAATCTTTTCTGGGCTTTCTTTTACAACATCATCGGCATTCCGTTGGCCGCCGGGTGTTTATATCCCGCCTTCGGCCTTACGCTGAATCCCATGATTGCCGCCGGGGCGATGAGTTTGAGTTCCCTGTGCGTCGTATTCAATTCCCTGAGGCTGCGGGGGTTCACCCCACGCCTGGGGGGCCTGGGGAAATAGGGCGGCCTCTCCCCCACCGGCATTTCCCGTTCAGGAGGGCTGCAGCAGGGCCTGGGCCAGCGTGCGTGCGTGGTCTCCGCCGCCGCCCAGCATGCGGACCAGTTCATCCACCCGTTCTTCATGGCTCACCTCCCGCAGGCAGGAGATGGTGCGGTTGCCCGCGGATGCTTTCTGAACCAGGTAATGATGGGAGGCCAGGGCCGCCACCTGCGGGAAGTGCGTGATGGAGATCACCTGGTGCCTGTTTCCGAGCTGCTGCATCTTGAATCCCACAGCCCGCGCCACTTCTCCGCCCACGTTGGCGTCTATTTCGTCAAATACCAGCAGGGGGGTGGCATCCTTGTGGGCCAGGGCGCTTTTAATCGCCAGCATGATGCGCGCCAGTTCCCCGCTGGAGGCAATCAGACGGAGAGGCTTGGAGGGTTCTCCGGGATTGGGGCCAAACAGGAATTCCACCGTTTCCATTCCCTGTGAGCCCGGTTCCTGAAGGGGGGAGAGGCTCACTTCAAAGACGGCCTGGCGGAATCCCAGCTCCCGGGAGTGCCTGACGATGGAAGCCGCCAGCCTGGGCGCGGAGTCCTGGCGCGCTCTGGTCAGAGCCTGCCCGGCGGCGTCCATCTGCTTGCGCAGGGCGGCGATGGAGGCCCTCAGCTCTTCCAGGCGTTCCGTGCGGTGTTCAATGCGGTCCAGGCGGCTGGCCGCCTCCTCCCTCCGGGAACAGACGTCCTCAAAGGAGGGGCCGTATTTCATTTTCAGAGATTCCAGCAGGTTGATGCGTTCCTCCAGCTGGAAAAGTTCCCGGGGGTCGCAGTCCAGTTCGGCGGAATAATCCGCCAGGCGTCCCTCAATTTCCTTGAGTTCCAAATTCACTCCCGCCAATGGAGCCAGCCACGCGGCGGTGGAGGCGTCCATGCGTTCCAGCTCATGGGCCGCCCGTGTCAATTCCCTCAATTGGGTCCCCAGGCCGGGCACATCCGTTTCCTCCAGCATGGAAAGCATTTTGGAGACCTGTTCCCGGAGCCGGGTGCCGTTGCGGGCGCGCTGCCAGCGTTCTTCCAGCGTGAGCACTTCTTCCGGAGTGAAGGCGGCGGAATCTATTTCATCCACCTGGTGGCGCAGCAGTTCTATTTCCCGTGCGGTGGCCGCTTCCGCATGTTCCAGGTCATCATAGGCCCGGCGCGCATCCTGCCATTGCCTCCAGGCGTCCGAATAGGAGTGCACCAGGGGAGCGTGCTCCCCGAAGGCGTCCAGCAGGGAAAGCTGCCTTTCCTGGGAGACCAGGGAGCGGTGGTCGCTGGGGCCATGCATGTCCACCAGGCAGGCTCCCGCTTCCCTCAGCAGATTCAGGGTGCACGGGCTGTCGTTCAGGAACTGGCGGTTGGCCGTGGAAGAGATGAGGCGCTTGATAATCAGGTTGCCGTCTTCGCAGGGCGGGACGCCATGCTCGTTCAGAATGGCGTGCACGGGGGAGGATTCCGGCAGATGGAACACAGCTTCCACGCTGCATTGCTGTTCCCCGGAGCGGATGAGCGTCTTGTCCGCCCGTTCTCCCAGCGCCAGGCGTATGGCTCCAATGATGACGGATTTCCCCGCCCCGGTTTCCCCCGTGATGCAGATGAATCCGGAACTGGGTTCCCAGAGCAGCTGGTCCACAAGGGCCAGGTTTTTAATTTTCAGCAATGTAAGCATTCGGGCTTTGGATTTTGAATGCATTATGGCATCATTTGCCCTAAACGCAATCATGACCTCTGTGATGAACATTCTCTTTTTGGGCACAGGAACGTCCACCGGAGTGCCGCAGATAGGCTGCTCCTGCGCGGTCTGCACGTCCCCGGACCCCAGAAACAGGCGGTTGCGTTCTTCAATTTATGTGGAGGCCGCTGGCACCCGCCTCCTGCTGGATTCTTCCCCGGATTTGCGGCAGCAGGCCCTGCGGGAAAATATCACGGATGTGGATGCCGTTCTTTATACGCATGCCCATGTGGACCACGTGGGAGGTTTTGACGATTTGCGCGCCTTCTGCTGGCGCCGGTCCGGCGGCCTGCCCATGTATGCTTCTCCCATGACGGTGGACGCCCTGCGGACCATGTACGGCTGGGCGTTCGTTCCTAAACCGGGGCGGAGCGGGTACGTCAGGCCGGAGCCTCACGAGGTGACGGCTCCGTTCCGTGTGGGGAACATGCTGGCGACGCCCCTTCCGGTGCTCCATGCCGGGGTGGAGACATATGCCTATCTCCTGGAGGCGGGAGGCCGGAGCCTGGTTTACATGCCGGATGTGAAAAGCATCCCGGCCCCGTCCCTGGAGAGGATGAAAGGAGTGGATTTGCTGATTATTGACGGACTGCGTTATCATCTGCACCCCACGCACATGTGCCTGGAGGAAACGTTGGCCGCCATTGCCGCCGTCCGGCCCCGCCGCGCCGTGCTGACCCACCTGTCCCATGATATGGATTACGGGATTCTTTCCGGCAAGCTGCCGGAAAACGTCATGCCCGCGTATGACGGGCTGAGGCTGTCCCTGCCGTAATGCTCACGCTGCATGTTCTCAGGCCATGACTATTCCAGACAATTTTGACCGTCCCGGCGCGCGGATACCGTGCGAAACCAGAAACGTATTCGGCTTTTCCGTAGCCGTCAGTTCCGTGGAAGAGATGTCCGCTGCGCTGGCGGAACGCGCGCTGGAGGCGGAAGCTCCGTTTCTGGTGGCCGCGGCGGATGCCCATGTGGTAACCCTCGGCGTGCATGACCGGGATTACGGGAACGTGCTGGAACGGATGGACGTGATTTGCCCGGACGGTATGCCGGTAGTGTGGAGGCTGAACCGGAGGCTTTCTTCCGGGGGGGAAAGGGAAGCGTGCCGTGTGAGCGGGCCGGATTTGATGGAAGCGCTGGTGCGTTCGAATGTGCAGTATCCGGGCTTGCGCCATTTTTTGCTGGGCGGGGATGAGAAGCTGCTGGAAGCCCTGTCTGGGGCATTAAAGGAAAAATACCCCGGTTTTCAACTGGCCGGGGCGTATTCTCCTCCGTTCCGCCCTTGGACGGAGGAAGATCTGGAAAACATGCGGGAGGCGGTTGCTTCAAGCGGGGCCAATGTGGTATGGGTGGGGCTGGGCTGCCCGAAACAGGAGCGGTGGATGGCGGAGCAGAGGGAATTGCTGCCCCCCGCGGTTTATGTGGGCGTAGGGGCGGCGTTCGCTTTCCATGCCGGTACGGTGAAACGGGCTCCGCGATGGATGCAGAAGAACGGTCTGGAATGGTTGTACCGCATTTACCGGGAGCCGGGAAGACTGCTCAGGCGGTACGTGAAGCACAACAGCCTGTTCGTGTGGTACGTGCTGACGGGCAGATGAGGCCGTTTTTCCGGTGTGCGCCCCGGAGTTGAGCCGCGGCGGGTTATTTTATCCTTGTGCCGTTTTCGTGCGGCCCTATCATGATCCCGTTTGAACCTGGACGGAAGTGGAGGGCGCTCTTCCCTTCTTCGTCTTTAACCTTGTTTTTCTTATGTTCTTTCGCCGTATTCCCCGGAAAAGCTGGTATGAAAAAACTGTGGAACGCGTTTTCAGGGACAGGAAGCTGTGCGTGGAAAAGCTGCTCTCCTTCGGTTTCGTTCGTGTGGAAAGCGGTTTTCTGCGCAGGGCGGCATTGCTGGACGGCCAGTTCTGCATGGAATTGGAAATACACGCGGACGGTTCTGTTCATGCAACGGTGCATGATGCGGACGGGAAGAATATCCGGCATGCTGACCCGGGAACGGAGGACAGGTTGCGGACAAGAATGCTCCGCAGGGAATATGAGGAAGAACTGTGGCATGTGGCGGAATGCTGCTTTGAACCTGATTTTTTCAAGGCGGCTCCCGCCCGGAGCCTCATCGCGCACATCCGTAAAGCTTACGGGGAGGAACTGGAATTCCTGTGGAGGAAGTTTCCGGGGAACGCAGTGGTGCGGCGGAAGGATACGGAAAAATGGTACGCCGCTTTTCTGGCTGTGCCGCGCTTGAAGCTGGGGGGCAGTTCCAAGGAACGGGTGGAGGTTTTGAACCTGCGGGTTTGTCCCGGTGAGTCCGGGATTCTTGCGGATAATCGCAGCCGTTTTCCGGCCTACCATATGAATAAGAAAAACTGGGTGAGCTTCTGTCTGGATGGAACCGTTCCCTTTGAGGAACTGGCTGCGCGCCTGGAAACCAGCCGGAGGCTTGCCGGAAAGTGAGCTCCTCCGGCGCGGGATGCCGGGAGAAACCGTCTTCCCGCCCCCGGATGGACGGCCGGAAAGGGGGTCTTGACCCGGAAAGAGGCGGAGCCTACAGTAAGGGCATGAACATAGAAGAAAAAGCTCTGTCCACCTTCCGCACGGCGCCCTGGCGCCACAACTGCGCCCAGGCCGTCTGCGCGGCTCTGGGCAGGGAGGATTTGCTGGAAACCGTTTCCTCCTGCGGTACCGGAAAGGCTCCAGACGGACTGTGCGGCGCCCTTTACGGGGCGCTGCTGTGTACGCCCGTGCAGTCCAGGGAGGAGCTGAGGCGGCGGTTTGTGGAAAAGCTGGGCTATTCCCATTGCAGGGAATTGAAAAAAGAGGGGTCCGTGCCATGCCGGGATTGCGTTGCCTCTGCGGCGGTTCTGGCTTTTAACCTGAGGGAGTGAACGCAGAATGACACTGCCGGATTCATGGTTTTTCATGAAAAAAGAGTCTATTGGAATGAAACCAGATAGAATAACATCATGAAAAAATTGATCTATATGATAGCGGCAGCGGCCGTTGCGATTCCGGTGGTGGCCCTGGCCCAGGGAGCCTGCGGCAGCGGCTCCTGCTCCAAGGGAGACAAGGACATGGCTGAAGCCAAAGAGCACATGAAAGAGGGCGCCAAGGCTGCCAAGGACGCCGCCTCCGAAAAAATGAAGGAAGGCAGGCAGGCTGCCAGGGACGCCTATGAAAAGGGCAAGGAAACCGCCAGGGATGCTTATCAGGACAGCAGGGACGCCGTTGACCATGCGGCGGACAGGACTGCCGATAAGGCCGAAGCCGTCGGTGACGCTGTGAAAAACGGTTAACTCAAACGATGAACAATAAAAATATTTGCTTATTATGTGCGAATCCAAGGATCATATGAATAAAGGCTGCGGATGTGCGAACGATGCCGCTTCCGGCAAAATGGAGGAAGGCAAGCACAAGATGAAAGACGCCTGCGAAAGAGGCAAGGAAGCCGTCAAGGACATGGCTGAAAGCGTGAGCGACAAGGCCAAATCCATGATGGACAAGGATAAGAATTCTTAGTCCCGGCGGCGGTTGAAGCAAGCCGTTTCCCATTCTTCCTCCCGTGCGCGGGATGACCTCCCCTTGTCCGGATTTCCGGACGAGGGGATTTTTATGCGGGCCGGTTTTCCGGGGAAGGGGTGTCCTGTTCCACGGTCTGGAGGGCATGCAGGCTGATTTTATGCCTTTTGCATAATTCCTCCACCCGGTCGCGTTCCAGCAAGATGGTTTTGCCCGCTTCCAGGGCGATTTGCCTGACGCCGCATTCCGCGCACGTTTCAATGGTGACGGGGCCGACTGTCGGGATGTCAAAGCGCATGTCATGCCCCAGGCGGGCCACTTTGGCCAGCGTGGCCGGTTTGCCGTTGCCCAGTTCCCCTCCGCGGCGTATGCAGTTGTTGGTGCCTTCAATCGCTTCCACGGCGATGACGGTGCCGCCGTGCACGATGACGGACTGCCCGATGTGGAGACGGCTGATTTCCTTGGCCGTCTGCATGCCGAAGCGGGCGTCCTCCCATTGTTCAGGCGTGGGAGGAGGTCCGGCGATATGCCCCGGCTGCGGCATGTGCTCCTCCATGTAGGTGGAGGCCGGGAGGATGATGAAGCCTTCCTTTTCCGCTTCCGTGATGACGGCCCCAAGCAGGGAGTCCGCATTTTTTTCCGGCATGCGCATCAATACGGAAAGGGCGCGAAGGTCCGGACGGAGGGAAAGAATATTTTTCGGATTGATGCCGCCGGCCATGATAACGTTCCTTACGCCGTGCTTTTTCAGGAAAGTGAACGGCTTGCTTATCTGGCCCACGCTGAATTCCTGGTAAGCGTCGCACAGGGGGATGACGGCGGGGTTGGTTTCCCCCTTGAACCCTACGGCCACGATACGCAATTCCGGCGTCCGGCGGCGTGCGCCCCGGACAATATATTCCGGATAAACGCCGTCTCCGGCTACCAGGCCTAATACGGGCGGGTCTGTTGTCATGCGGCGTGAAGCTGGGGGAACGGGGCTGGTTACAGGTATTCCGGGCGCTGGAGCAATTCCGCCACGCGCTTGAGCAGGCGGCCGATGTCCGCTCCGTCCACCACGCGGTGGTCTCCCGTAGCCACGATGTTGGCCTTGGAGATGGGGATAAACGCCTCCACTTCGTCACTCCAGACCGGGGTTTTGGTGACGGCCCCCACCCCCAGGATAATGGATTCGCTGGGCATGGGCATGGGCGCGGCAAAGGTGAGGCCGAAGCCGCCGAAGTTGGTGACCGTGGCGATGCCGCCCGTGCTGTCTTCCGGAGCCAGCCTGCGGCGGCGCGCCTGGGCAATCAGCCTGTTATAGTCTTCCAGCAGTTCTTCCATCGTCCGTTCGTTCACGCGGCGCAGCACGGGAACCATGACGCCGTCCGCCACCTGGGCGGCGATGCCGATGTCGATTGTTTTGGGAGAAAGAATGTTTTCCCCCACCAGGTAGCCGGCGCATTCCGGGCTTTCCGCCAGGGACAGGGCCAGGGCGCGGGCAAAGTACAGGGTGATGCCGGGCCGCAGCGGGGAATTTTGCCTGTGTTTGATGAGGGGGTCCATGAATACGGGACGCCCGGCGGAGGCCAGCGGGCGCGTCCAGCTGCGGCGCATGGCGTCCGCCACGGCCAGCCGCATGGATGAGGCCTTGCGGTGCGGCCATTGGCTAACATATTCCAGGAATTCTTCCAGGTCGTCAATGGTGACGCGTCCGCCCGCCCCGGAACCGGAGATGAAAGCGATGTCGGAGGCGCTCATGCCCAATTCATCCATGCGCGCCTTCATCCGGGGGGACATGTAGTGCGCGCCCTTCATGCCGGCGGGTACGGGGAGGCCGCGCACGCTGGGCTGGACTTTCAGGTCCGTTCCGTTTTCCTGATAGGATTCCCCCGTCACCCCGAAGTGGACGCCTGCGGGTTTTTCCTCCCGGGGAGGGGCGGAGGGCGCGGCCTGGGGAACGGATTCCGGACTGGCTGGAAGGGACGGCTGGGTGGAATCTCCGGCCGGAGTCGCTCCGGAACGCTCAATTTCCTCTTCCGTGGCCTCAATCATGGCCATGCAGGCGCCGACCACGACGGATTCCCCTTCCTTGATGAACACATCGCTCAGGATGCCGCCGCACATGGTGGTGACTCCCATGGTGGCCTTGTTGGTTTCTACCTCAAAGATTTCCTGGTCGGCTTCTACGGTATCGCCCTGGGCCGCCAGCAGGCGCAGCACAGTGGCTTCCGCAATGGAATCCCCGAGCTGGGGCATCAGAATGGGTACTTTAGGCATGATGGAAACTGGGTTGAATCAAATGGATAGAAGATGGCGGATGGAGGCGGCAATGGATTCCAGCGTGGGGCGGTGCGCCTTCCAGAGGTTGGGGTGCTGGGGGATGGGGGTATCCCGTGCGTTGAGCCTCTGGGGCGGGGCATCCAGCAGGTGGAAGCCTTCCGCGACAATGCGTGAAACAACTTCCGCCGTGACGCCTCCCCACGGAAAATCTTCCCCGACGACCAGGACGCGGCCGGTGCGCGCTACGGAGGCGATAACGGTATCCATGTCCAGCGGGCGCACCGTCCGAAGATCCACGACCTCCACTTCATAGCCGCTTTCCTTCTCAAGCAGGTCCGCCGCGCGCACGGCTTCCGGCACCATGGCGCTGTACGCCACCACGGTGGCATGCTTCCCCGTGCGGGCGATCCGGGCCGTGCCGAACGGGATGACCGGGGCCTCCCGGTAGTTGTCCTCCGCCTTCAGCCAGCGGTACAGGAACTTGTGCTCCAGAAAAATGACGGGGTCCGGAATTTCCACGGCCTGGCGCAGCATCCAGTAAGCATCCGCTACCGTGGCCGGAGTCATGACGTGCAGGCCCGGATAATGGGCGAACAAGGCTTCCAGGCTCTGGCTGTGGAAAGGGCCGGTGCCGGGGGTTCCCCCGCAGGGCAGGCGCACCGTGATGTTGGCGGGAATGCCCGTGCGGTAGTAATGGGTGGCCGCCATGTTGACAATCTGGTTGAAAGCGATCGTGCTGAAGTCGGCAAACTGGACTTCCATAATGGGCTTCTTGCCCATGACGGCGGCCCCGGTCACCATGCCGGCCATGGCGTCCTCACTGATGGGGGCGTCAATCACCCGGTCCGGGAACAGCTCCTTGAGGCCCTTGGTCGCTTTGAATGCGCCGCCGAAAACGCCTATGTCCTGCCCGTACAGAAAGACGTCCCTGTCTTCCGTAAGCAGGTCTTTCTGGGCGTCGTGGATGGCATCAATGTATGTTACGCTCATGGGAATATTCCGTTTGCTGGCTTAATAAGGTCTCCATACCGTGGCGTTCCAGTCTTCCCGGAAGGGGTCCGGTTCCGGTTCCCGCTGCGCGGTGGCTACGGCCAGCTGGACTTCATCGGCATACTGTTTTTTCAAAGCCGCCGTTTCTTCCGGCGTGAGCCAGCCGGCTGCCAGCAGCTGCCGTTCCGCGACTGCCACGGGGTCTTTTTTTTCATATTCCTCTTTCAGCTCCCTGGGGATGTAGGAGGCGTCGTCATGTTCCCCGTGCCCGCACATGCGGAGGGTCTTGGCAAGCACCCACTGGGGGCCCCGGCCTTCCCTCGCGTTATTGACGGCGGTCCGGAAGGTTTCCAGCGTGGCCATGAAGTCCGTGCCGTCCGTTTCATGCACGGTGAAGCCGTAGCCGCGGCCCCTGTCCGCCAGGGAGGCTTCTCCGAATTCCCTGATATTGGGGGTGGAGTAGGCAAATTGATTATTGGTTACCACGAGCACCAGAGGCAGCCGCTCCACGTTCGCCATATTGGCGGCTTCGTGAAAAGCACCCGTGGACGTGGTGCCGTCGCCGCAGAAAGCTACTCCCACGGGGCCGGGCAGTTTGCCGTCCAGGCGCTTGGCGAAAAGGCAGCCGATGACGAAAGCCACCGTGCTGCCCAGATGGCTGATGGGAGCCATATAGCCTTCCGCTGGCAGGCCCCGGTGGACATTGCCGTCCCGCCCTTTCATATATCCCAGGGCGGAACCCAGGTAGGCGCGTGCCGCTTCAATAATCGGTTCCCCCCAGGTGACGCGTGCCGCCTGTTCCCGGATGAACGGGGCGATTACATCGTAGCCGGCAGTCAGAAAGACGCCTCCGCATGCGGCAATCGCTTCATGTCCGCGGCCCAGGTAAACGCCCCCCGTAATTTTGCCCGCTTTGTAAAGGCTGGAAATTTTGGTGTCAAAAGCCCGCGCCAGCAACATGGCCTTGAAAGCCCTGACGGCATTTTCCTTTAAGTCCGGTTGTGTAGTGTCGCAATGTGCCACCCCATTATTTTATATGCTGCATAAGGAAATGCAATGCCATTTCATGAAACTGCCTGAGACTTTGTGTCCGCAGGCGCGGGGCCGCTCCGCAGGGCGGCGGAGGTTCGCGGGGGGCGGTTCCCGGCTGGCGGGAGCGCTTTTGCATCTTCCGCTCCCGCCGGCGGATGCGCGGAAATTTCCGGATTCATTTCCCACCCGGCGGCAGGCTGCATCTCAGTTCGAATTTGGGATTTGCCACATCGTAATCTCCGGGAAACAATTCCGTCTCCATAATGATTTTATCATATTCCTGCGCAAAAAGGTCCGGAAAAACGCCGGGCGCCTCCGCAATGCCGCTTTCCTGCCTGATGACGCAGAGAAAGGAGGCGGCGGGCAGGCGCATGATTTCCTTCATCCGCCGGGCGTCTCTGCCGGCCGCTTCCACCTCCACATACAGGAACTGCTCCGTCCCTGCTTTCCGGTGGAAGGAAAGCAGGCCGGCTTCCGCGCCCAGCCGCAGCTGGCAGCGGTTAATATCGTCAAAGATGCGGGTGATAAGAATGTTAAATTCCGGAGTATGCTGTTTTCCCGCATAGGGCGCCACCCAGCAGTATTTTTCCGGCAATGCGTGGATGGCCTGTTCCCCATGAAGCAGAAGATCTTCTTCCCGGCCCATCTGTTTCCGGAATTTTTCCAGCAGGCGCAGCTTTTCCTGAATATCCCTGATTTTCCGGTGTGCCAGCATGGTGCCGTGGGAGAAAAGTTTCTTATAATGGATCCTTCGCTGGTCCCTGGTCAGGAAGCCGGTAAATTCCTTCAGGGGAATATCCAGGAAAATGCAGGCGCGGATGGCATCCACCACGGGAATCTGGGAAAGAGTGTAGTAACGGTAGCCGGTGTCCGGGTCCGTATAGGCCGGGAGCAAAATGCCCAGTTGTTCATAATACCGGAGGGATTTGACATGTACGCCGGTCTGTTTGGACAGATTGCCGATGGTTAGTAAATTCTGTTTGTCCATCCTGTATTGCGGTTGGTGGGAGGGAATTGATTGTTTCCGCCGGAAGAGCCCCGGCGGAAACGGGAGCTGCGCGCAGAAGAAACCTTTCTGAAGACGAAGTTATTTCCGCCATTCATTGGATTTTTATTGTCAACAATTTACAATAAATGACAAAGACCTTCCCCACTTAATTTTTCCATTGCCTCTTGACTCTCCCATTATGGGATACTTTACATCATATGGCAATTGAAAAATCCCCGGTCTTGCCGGAAGTGCGGTTCCGGGGTTTCTTGAGGTTCCAAACAGCATGATTCCTGATGAAAATAATTAATCTTTTATTCTGCATGCCCCTGCTGGTGGTTTGCTTCTCCTGCCAGCGGGAGGGTGAAAGCCAGGCAGCCGGATTGCCCGGCGAAACCGTGCCGGAAGTGTCTGTCATGACGGTACGCAGTACTCAGGTTCCCGTAACCGCCAATCTTCCCGGCCGTATGGAAGCGTATCTCCAGGCGGAAGTGCGCGCCCGCGTGACGGGAATTATTCAGGAACGCTGCTATCAGGAAGGGCAGACGGTCCGGCCGGGCGATCTTCTTTTTAAAATAGACCCGGCTCCGCTTCAGGCTGTCCTGGATGAATGCAAGGCTGCAGTGGCTCGTGCCAGGGCCGTTCTGTCGGATGCGGAGGACAAGGCCGCCCGGTATTCCTCCCTGGTCGCCAAGGGCGCCGTCAGCATACGTGAGCATAAACAGGCCAGGGCGGAGGAAGAGCGGGCCAGGGCGGAATATGCCGCCGCGGCCGCCTCTCTGGAGCAGGCGCGCCTGAATCTGGAATATACCCGAGTGGAGGCGCCCATCTCCGGCCGCGTGCGCCGTGCCCTGGTGACGGAAGGGGCGTTTGCCAACCAGAATGAATTCACCCACCTGACCACCATTGAACAGATTGACCCCATTTATGTCCGCTTCAGCCAGCCGGCCTCCCAGTACAGCAGCCTGCGCCGCGCCGTCGTATCCGGATTGTGGAAGGGAGTGCCGCTGGGCGAAATCAAGGTGCGCCTGCTGCTCTCCAATGGGGAGGAATACCCCCATTCCGGCAGGATCATTTTTTCCGACATGGCGGTGGACCCGAATACGGATACTATTGAAATGCGGGCCCTGTTCCCCAACCCGGACCAAGAACTGCTGCCCGGCGCCTATGTGCGCGTGGTGTTTGACAGGGCGGTGCGGGACAACGTATTCGCCATTCCCCGGGATGCCGTCATCCGCACCGCGCAGGGAGCTTCCGTCTTTGTCGTGGGCCCGGAAGGCGTGCTGGAAGCGCGCCCCGTCAGGGCGGATACGCTGAACGGCCGGGAATGGCTGGTTTCAGAAGGCCTCCGGGATGGGGACAGGGTTGCCGTCAGCCACACGATGTCCCTCCGCCCCGGCATGAAAGTCCGCAGTGCCGCCGCCCGGCCGCAACCCCATGCCCAGCAATAAACCGCCATGCCTGATTTCTTCATACGCCGCCCCATTTTTGCCTGGGTAGTCGCACTCCTGATTTCCCTGATGGGCCTTCTGGCCATTCCCAGCCTGCCCATTGCCCAGTATCCGGACATCGCTCCCCCGGTCATCACCCTGCGCACCACATATCCGGGGGCTTCCGCCCGGGATACGGAGGAAGCCGTTACCGCCGTCATTGAAAAGGAAATCAACGGAGCGCCCGGCTTGATGTACATGTCCGCCACCAGCAGCTCCGACGGAGCCGTGGAAATAGCCGCTACGTTCACGCAGGGCACGGATCCGGATATTGCCGCCGTAGAAGTGCAGAACAGGCTGAAAATCGTGGAATCCCGCCTGCCGGAATCCGTCCGGAGAGAAGGCGTGTTCGTGGAAAAATCATCCAACAATATTCAGGCGATGATTTCCCTCTCTTCTACAGGCAGCCTGAATGATACGGAGCTGGGGGAATGGGCTTCCGCCCGCATCATCCCGGAACTGAAGCGTGTGAAAGGCGTCGGGCGCGTGGAGCTTTTCGGTGCGGAGACATCCATGCGCATCTGGCCGGACCCGGAAAAACTGGAGGCGCTGGGCCTGACCCCCACGGATATTGTCAATGCCGTGGCTGCCCAGAGCGAGCGCATCATCATCGGGGACATCGGGGGGGCGGCCGTTCCCGAATCCGCCCCCATCAACGCCGGCGTGGTGGCGGAGGACGCTTTCCGTACGCCGGAGGAATTCGCCTCCATTGCGTTGAGGACGCTTTCAGACGGTTCCTCCGTCAAACTGGGGGACGTGGCGAGGGTGGAGCTGGGCGCCAACAGCTACGCATTCTTTTCCCGCTGCAACGGCCAGACGGCCACCGGAATGGCCATCAAGATGGCTCCCGGCTCCAATGCCGTGGAAACCATGGGCCTGCTCAAGGCCAAGATGGATGAACTGTCCAGGGATTTCCCGCCCGGAGTCTCCTACCAGATTCCCTATGAAACCACCCACTTCGTGGAAATCTCCATCCGGAAAGTCATTTCAACCCTGCTGGAAGCCGTCCTGCTGGTGTTCCTGGTCATGTTCCTGTTCCTCCAGAACTTCCGGGCTACCCTGATTCCCACGCTCGTCGTCCCCGTAGCCCTGCTGGGAACCTTTGCCGTGATGTGGCTCTCCGGGTTCTCCATCAACATGCTTACCATGTTCGGCATGGTGCTCAGCATCGGCATTCTGGTGGATGACGCCATCGTGGTGGTGGAAAATGTGGAACGCATCATGATGGAAGAAGGTCTGGATGCCCGGCGCGCTACGGTGAAAGCCATGAAGCAGATCGGCGGGGCCATCGTGGGCATCACCGCCGTGCTCGTGGCGGTTTTCGTGCCCATGGCCTTTTTCAGCGGAGCGGTGGGGAACATTTACCGGCAGTTTGCCGTAACGCTCATTGTGTCCATCTCCTTCTCCGCGTTTCTGGCCCTTTCCCTGACTCCGGCGCTGTGCGCCGCCATGCTGAAACCCTCCTCCGTGGAGCATCAGGAGAAAAAGGGTTTTTTCGGATGGTTCAACCGGACGATACACCGGTCCACGGACCGGTACGGCCGTGCCATATCCGGAATGATCCGCCGCCCTGTGCGCTCCCTGTTCCTGTATGCCCTCATTATTGCAGGGGCCGGCTATTTGTACCTTACGCTGCCCACCTCCTTCCTTCCGGAAGAAGACCAGGGCAACTTCATGGCAATGGTGTCCCTCCCTGCCGGCACCCTTCAGAAGGAAACCAGCGTGCGGCTGCGGGAAGTGGAGGATTACCTGATGCGGCATGAGCCGGTGGAGCACGTTTACTCCGTGGGAGGGTTCAGCTTCATGGGCTCCGGAACCAACATGGCCATGCTGTTTGTCGGTCTGAAAAACTGGGACGAGCGTCCCGGAGAAAACAGTGCTGTCCAGGCGATTATTGACCGCGTCAATGCCCGCTTTGCCGGAGACGGTCAGATGATGGTCATGGCCCTGAACATGCCGGCCCTGCCGGAGCTGGGCAATTCGTCCGGATTCGACTTCCGGCTCCAGGACAAGGGCGGCCTGGGATATGCCCGCATGGCGGAAGCCCGGGACGAGCTTCTGGCCCGTGCCAATGCGGACCCCAATCTGGCGGGCGTTTATTTCTCCGGCCAGGCGGATACGCCGCGTCTGCATGTCTCCATTGACCGGGAAAAAGCCTTTTCCATGGGAGTTCCCATTGCGGAGATCAGCAATTCTCTGGCGGTCATGTTCGGGTCCAGCTACGTGGGGGATTTCATGCATGACAGCCAGGTGCGCCGCATCATGGTGCAGGCGGACGGAAAAAGCCGCCTGAACGGAAACGACATTGAGGACCTGCATGTCCGCAATGACCAGGGGAAGCTTCTGCCCCTTTCCTCCTTTGTCAGGCTGGACTGGACGGCGGGGCCTCCGCAGCTCACGCGCTACAATAACTATCCCTCCTTCACCATCAACGGCTCTTCCGCGCCCGGCAAGAGCAGCGGAGATGCCATGAACGCCCTGGAACAGATTACCGCCTCCCTGCCGCAGGGCGTGGGGTTTGAATGGACGGGGCAATCCTATGAAGAAAAGCTGGCCGGGTCCCAGGCCACGCTGCTTTTCGGCCTTTCCATCCTGATTGTCTTTCTGGTGCTGGCGGCCCTGTATGAAAGCTGGTCCATTCCGTTGGCCGTTATTCTGGTCGTGCCCCTGGGACTGCTTGGAGCCCTGATGGCCGTCTTCCTGCGCGACATGCCCAATGACATTTACTTCAAAGTGGGCCTGATTACGACCATCGGCCTTTCCGCCAAGAATGCCATTCTGATTGTGGAAGTGGCCAGGGAATTTCACCGGGAGGGCATGAATGCGGCGGAAGCTGCCGTCGCCGCCGCCAAACTGCGCCTGCGGCCCATCCTGATGACCTCCCTGGCGTTCGGGGCGGGCGTCATTCCTCTGGCGTTCGCCCATGGGGCGGCGGCCGGAGCGCAGCGCGCCGTGGGCACCGGCGTGCTGGGCGGCATCATTACGGCCACGCTGCTGGCCATCTTCCTGGTGCCCCTCTTCTTCCGCCTGACGGCCGGAAAGAGGGGGCCGGATCATCCGGAAGGAATCTGAGGCAGGATTCCCGCTGCGGAAAATTTTTCGTGAACGCCGCCGAAGCGGGTTGCCGGAGTGCGCTTATTTTTCCTGTGGCAAAAGCCGCGAAAAGAGAATTATTGACAGGCGCATTTCGAATCCGCTGTCAATCCTATTATTTTAGTAGGAAATATATTTTTTCATGCCGCCATGGAAACCGCATGGTTTGCATAAATGGAAATATATTGATGATAAAATAGTTGTATTTCTTTTTCATAGTTCTCCGGATATCGACTGCCGCTGTTCTCCGGGGGGGATGGCGTGCGCCTGCCGTTTCCGGCAGGATCTATTTTGGAATAAGCGGGATATTTTCTAAAACTTTCTCTGTCAAAACGCCATTTAAACAGCGGATTCGAAATCCGTTATTTAGCGGCCTTCCCAATATTAACGATTCTTATTAAAAGATATGAGACTTACTCTTCCATGGCCGTTGCGCCGTTTTCTGCTGGGGGCTCTTCTGTGTTCCGTAACGATGGCGACCGCCGCTTCCGGGGCGGAATTCGTGGTGGACGCCGCGCAGGCAACCGACCCGTCCGGGAACGTGTACCGCACGCTTCAGGAATTGTCCTCTTCCGGGGCGCTGTCTTCCGGGGATACCGTTATTTTGTGCAATGATGATTCTTCTCTGACTTCAGCTCTGAATGTAGCTGTCCATTTCCGTTCCAATGATCCGGCGCTGTTCCGCACCATCAGCAGCTCCCCCGACATTTGGGTAGACTATTTGTACAACTTTCAAGGAATGCCCCTCCGGCCCGGCAGCCAGACACGCCCCGATATATCGGGAGTTCTTGATGAAAATGGAGTTGCCGTTTTGACGATGGATTCCATCATTCTGAACGGAATGGCGTTAACAACGACGCATACTTCTTCCTGTATAAAAATAACGGGCAACGTCCAGTTTGAAAATTCCCTAGGAGTTCCTGCCATCAGATCCGGGAAATACAGCCCGGACGGAACCGTCTCGATGACGTTGGAAGGCCGCTTTGTGGTCATGCTCTCCGTATTTTAGAAAAATCAAACGTGGTGATAGGAGATAACGCCCTGTTCCGGGGAAATTGGCACGGCGCTATTCCTATCGAGCAGAATTATAACGGAGGTGCGATTTGGAGTAGGGGGGGAAATATCATCATAGGAAATCATGCGGAATTCGACGGGAATTATGTTTTCTCTGATAGGCAGGCTTGCCAAGGTGGAGTATTTTATGATGACTTTTTTGGCGGTGCGATAACTGTAGGAGCGGATGCCGTTTTTACCGGTAACTTTGTTTTCAGTACCAACTACTCTGCTGCTGGGGGCGCGATGTTTGTCAGAAAGGATGGACAGAAATATGCGGCAGAAACAGGGGCAATAACCATAGGACCCAACCCCAGTTTCATCAAAAATTTTGCTTACTCCGGAAGTGCTGATGCTTATGGCGGTGTGATTTACAGCGATGGGGATATTTCTTTCAGCGATGGAGCTACGTTTATCAACAATTATGCCAAGACTTCCGGGGGAGCCATCACGATGGGAGGGAAATGCGACCTGCTCGCTCTGACGAAGGACGTGCTTTTCAGCGGCAACATGGCTGGGGGCGTCGTCATCGGCCAGTCCGACGATGGCTTCCCCGTGGTGGAAAACGGCATTGCGAATGCCATTGACATGAACGGTTCTTTGTTTTCTTCACTTTATACGCCCAATCTGACGCTTGCCGCGGAAGAGAGGCGTGAAATCCGTTTCAACGACCCGATTACCAGCCGGAACGAAGACCCCGGCCGCCCTATGACCCTCACGCTCAACCGCTACACGGACGGGGAGGGGAATGTTCGCGACACGGATGGAACGATCGTCTTCAGCGGCGAACTCTACCAGGGAGAAGATACGCATCTTGCCGCCAGCCGGTACAACAGCTTCCTCGCGGATGCCACCCTCTATGGCGGCGCCCTCCTGCTGGAACACGATGTTGTCTTCGGCAGGAATCCTGAGGAAATAACGGATAAACGATACAACTCCTCCCTGACGGTGGAAAAAGGCGTGCTGGAAATCACCGGAGGAAGCAAGGCCAACGCCTCCAGCTTCACCCTCTCCGGCCCTGGCGCCGTCCTGCGCCCCGGGGAGAGCGCCTTCATCAACACCCACAACGCCGACCTTTCCCACGGCTTCACCTTCGATATGCGCCACCAGCTCCAGGCCGGGCCGGTCTTCGGCCCGGGCCTGATGCTCTCCGCCCTGGACTCCTTTACGGCCGGGGGGTACATCGGCGTGGCGGACACGGGAGCCAACGCCCCCCGGTTCTACGCGGACCGCTCCTGGAAGCAGGACCGCGTCTTCCACGTGCTGACGGATGTGCAGCACATCCATGAGGGGGACTTTGACGGGGCCGTCTCCCAGGCCACCGGAACGGCCCGGGTGGATGACCCCTACGCCTACACGGGAACCTGGAGCCACCGGTGGACGGACGCGGACGGCGACGGCTACGCCGAACAGCTCCAGCTGGTCTGGAAAGCGGACGGAACCCCCATCAGCCGCGTTGACCCGGAACTGGCCGGGGAACTGGCCGTCAACTCCCTCTGGAGCTCGGCGTCCAACGCGGCGGCCTTGGGCGGCAACGTCCTCTCCCGTCTGAGCGTGCCGCGCCTGGCCGACAGGCATGCCCGCAACCTGTGGGGCATGGGGCTGGGCGACTTCGCCCGGCAGCGCAGCCGGGGAGGCGTGGACGGCTACGACTACAACGGAGGCGGCTACTCCGTGGGGGCGGACAGCGGCATGGGAGGGGAGGACGAGGGCATCTGGGGGATCGCCTTCGGGCAGCTCTGCGGCCATGCCAGAAGCCGGGACTTCCAGGGGCGCAACACGCAGGACACCCGGATGGGCTCCCTGTACTGGGGCCGCCTGATGGAAGAAAGCAACAGGGCGTACTGGATCTTCAAGGGAAGCCTCACGTGGGCGGAAACGCGCAACAACATGACCAGCCGCCTGAGCGGGGCGCCGGCCTCCAGGGGCAAATGGAACAACGAGACGTGGCTGGCGCAGGCGGAAGTGTCCCGGACGGCGGACTGTGCGGGAGGGTGGAGGCTGACGCCGTTCGTGAGGATGGAATTCACGCACGGCCGTCAGGACGCCTTCCGGGAACAGGGAGGGTATGGCCGTGACTTCGGAGGGGCGGCGCTGAAACGCCTGTCCATTCCCGTGGGCCTGGAAATAGGCAGGACGGACGAATGGAAGGGGAGGCCGTGGGCGCAGTCGCTGCGCGTGTCCTATGTGGGGGACGTGCTGAGGGACGTGCCGGAAGCGGCGGTGTACAGCCCGTACAGCGACATGGGCTGGAGAGGAAGGGCGGTGAGCCCGGAACGGCACGGCCTGCGCGCGGAGTACAACACGTTCCTGCAGTGCAATGAGCGCTGGAGCGTGTACGGGGGCTACGGGCTGGAAGTGAGGGGAAGCTCCTGCTACCACCGCGTGAACGCAGGGGTGTCCAGGAGCTTCTAAAAGAAAGCTTCAGGAAACGGAATGAAAAATAATGATATGATTATTCTATGAATCTGCGCAAAAAACTGGCATTTGCCGTCATGGCCCTGGCCATTCCTTCATCATGGGCGGATATCCCGGAATCCTCCGTATCCTCCGCGGCCGTCTTTGCCGTTAAAAAAGCCTGGCCCAGGGCCGGCTTCATTGAATGGGAGCTCAGCGGATCAGGAAAACTTTATGAAGCTGAATTCAACATCAACGGTTTTGAATTTGACGTCAAAGTTGACCCTGAAGGAAAGATACTCCGGGTCAAGGAGGAAATAGCGGTATCGGCCCTTCCGGGGCCGGTCCGCGCGGCCGCTCTGAAACCATATCCGGGCGGCAGAATCAAAGAAGCGGAAAAAGTGACGGAAGGAGGCGTCATCCGTTACAAGGTGGAAGTGGTGGATCATCTGGATGATTACGATGTCCTGCTGACCCCGGAGGGCGATATTCTTTACGTGGACCATTAAACGGCTTGAACCGTCTACAGCCGGAAACGGGCGCCGCCCTGTCAGGTAAAAACCCTGGCAGGGCGGCGTTCTTCCTTTTCGGAATATCCAGTCGTCCCGCGGGGCTGGATGATGCCTGTTTTTTCATTGCCCCCCGGCGCGGCGCATGCGCTCAAGCGGAGGTGAGGGCCAGGCGGCCCGGACAGTTCCGGATTGAGCGTCCCGGGGATGTTTCCTCCTCCGTACGGCGCGGGATTATTCCCTGCCGCGGGCGTTCAGGAAAATGAACACGTAATACAGCAGCATGGCCAGGGAGGAAAGCGCTCCTACCACGTAAGTCATGGCGGCCCAGAACAGGGCGCTCTTGGCCTTTCCATGGTCGAAATAGTTCATCAGGTGGGAGCGGTCCAGCCATTTCAGGGCCCTGGCGGAGGCGTCAAATTCCACGGGAAGCGTGATGAACGCGAAGGCTGTGGTCACGGCAAACAGGCCGATGCCCAGCCCCAGCACCCACGGAGAGCCGCCCATGGCCAGCAGCACAATGCCGATCATCAGCACAATGCCCACCAGGTTGGAGGAGAGCTGGACGATGGGAACCAGCGCGGACCGCAAGCCCAGCCAGTGATAAGCCTGGGCGTGCTGCACGGCATGCCCTACTTCATGGGCGGCGACGGCAGCGGCGGCAATGCTGTTGGAATTGTAAACGGACTCGCTCAGGTTGACGGTTTTGTCCGCCGGATTGTAATGGTCCGTCAGATGGCCGGGCGTGGAAATCACCTTCACGTCCGTAATATGGTTGTCCTTCAGCATCTGCTCCGCCACCTGCCTCCCTGTTACGGGAATGGAAATCTGGGAGTATTCGCTGAAGCGGCTCTTCATGCGCGCACTGACCAGCCAGCTCAGAAGCATGGAGCCCAGCAGAATCAACCAGTAAATGGTATAGGAATGCGTTGGGGCGGTTTCCGCCGTCTGTACCGTATAAGAAAGGAGATCGATATTGAATAACTCAATCATTGCAAATTTGACCTTATATCATCAGGCTTTGTTGAATCCAGAGGGTGCCGTGTCAGCCTCCGGAGGGAGTCCCCCGGCTTCTGTCATACGGAAATGTGCGGAAAAACGGAGAATTCAATCATCCGTTTTTTGGGAGAGGAGCTTGCCGTCCGGCGAATAATAAAGCTCCACTTTGCGCACGGCGGGGGATTCGGACCGGCAGTCCACCCGGTACTTCAGGACTCCCCGGGCGGTAATCTGCCTGGCGCGGCGGAGGGCATACCCCGGGAAATCGCGGGCGATGGCCGCCGTAACGGGGGCTGGAAGATGCTGGAGGGAAATATCCGCCTTAACCAGGCTGACAGTGCCGTCGGGATACAATTTCACCTCGTATTCCAGTCCATTGAGGTGGAATTCGGCTTCATAGACATCTTCGTCATTGTCGAAATCCCATTCAATGGCGCCTGCGTTCGGATACTGCTTCTGTACCTGCTCTTTCACGGGGGCGGGAACGCGGGAGGCCGGGATATCCGCCAGGGCGGGCAAAGTGAATGCCGCGGCAAGAGTAGCTGTAAGGGTGCGTGAAATATTCATAAATACGGAATAATTGTATTTATTAAAAAAACAAGAATCTTTTGCGGATGTTTTGTGACAATTTAGCCATCAATGAAATGAATCCGGGCATGGCGGGGTTTCTTGTCGCCAAAAAGCGGATGGTGGAGTTGAATGGCGGCATGCAACAGGGTATTGTCTATTTGCTTGGAGCGGGTCCCGGCGACCCCGGCCTGATAACCGTCCGCGGGCGGGAACTGGTGGGAATGGCGGAAGTGCTGGTATATGATGCGCTGAGTTCGGCGGAAATGCTGAACTGGGCTCCTGCTGCATGCGAAAGGATTTTTGTGGGCAAGCGGGCTTCCCGCCACGCCCTGCCGCAGGAGGAAATCAACGCCCTGCTGGTCAGGCTGGGCCGTGCCGGGAAAAAAGTGGTGCGCCTGAAAGGGGGCGACCCCTACGTCTTCGGGCGCGGGGGGGAGGAGGCGGACGCCCTGCATGAAGCGGGCATCCCTTTTGAAGTTGTTCCGGGCGTTACTTCCGCCATTGCGGGGCCTGCCTACGCAGGCATTCCCGTGACGCACCGCGGGTACTGCACGCAGTTTACCGTATTTACGGGCCATGAAGGCGAGAACAAGAAGGCGTCTTCCCTGGATTTGAGGGGAATAGCCGAGGCGCAGGGCACGAAAGTCATGCTGATGGGAATGCGGAAACTGGCGGATGTATGCGAAGCCCTGATCGGGTACGGGCAGGAACCGTCTGTGCCTGCCGCCGCCGTCCAGTGGGCCACCACGGGCATTCAGCGCACGGTTACGGGAACTGTGAAAACACTGCCCGCCAGGGTGCAGAAGGCCGGGTTGGGCGCTCCCGCAGTAGTTGTCATCGGGGATGTGGTGAAAGAACGCGAGTCCCTGAACTGGTTTGAAAAACTGCCCCTGTTCGGCAAGCGCATCGTGGTGACGCGCACCCGTGCCCAGGCCGGGGAATTGAGCGCGCGCCTGCGCCGCCTGGGGGCGGAAGTGCTGGAGATGCCTGTCATACGCATTGCCCCGCCCTCCAACAGGAGGGAATTTGCGGAAAGCGTGGTGCATGCCCACACATATGACTGGCTGGTGTTTTCCAGCCCCAACGGGGTGGAACGCTTCTTCCAGGCGTTTTTTGCCGTGTACAGGGACATCCGGAGCATTGGAGGAGCCAGGATTGCGGCCATCGGGCCAGGGACGGAGGCGAAGCTCCGGGAATACGGGCTGGCCGTGGATGTCATGCCTAAAAAGTTTGTGGCGGAGGGCCTCGTTAAAGCGTTCAGGGACGCACGCGAAGAAATAGGAACCATTGAACACAGCACATTCCTGTGGGTGCGCGGAGAAGAAGCGCGCCGCGTGATTTACGACGGGTTGAATGCGCTGGGCGCCATTGTGGACGAATGCATCGCCTACAAAACGGAAGCGGAAACGGAGGATGTGGCGGGAGCCCAGGCGGCTTTCCGCGAACGCGGAGCGGACATCGTGACGTTCACCAGTTCCTCCACGGCGGAGAACTTTTTCAAGCTGGGGCTTCCGTGGCCGGAGGGATGCAGGGCCGCCAGCATCGGCCCGGTAACCACGGCAACCCTCAAGGAGCTGGGGCATGCCCCTTCAATTACAGCGAAAACACACGATATCAACGGTCTGGTGGAAGCCATCGTCAAGGCCGCCGGCAAATAGGGAAAACGGCGCGGACGGCGTGAAACGCCGGGCCGGGCAGATGGGAAATACAAGGCGGGGAACGCCGTTTAAAAGCCATTGACGGCTTCCCAGCCGATGACCTTCCCGTCTTCAAACAGGACATTGCAGGAGACGGGCGGGCGGCTGCCCAGGGGCATCGTGACGCCTATCCCGGTGCCTATGCCGGAATCCCTGCCCCGGAATCCTCCTCCGCCCAGGCCCAGGGACCAGCCCGTGCCGCTCCGCGTGTAAATCCACCGTTCCGTATTCTTCCCGTTCATCCTGCCCGCCATTTTCTGTTCGGGTTCCCCCCATGCCAGCAGAACCGCCATGGGAGACATTCCTTTTTCCAGCTCCCCGCGCGCCACTTTGGCCTGATGCTCCTTCGGGAGCTGTTCATAAGCCGGCATATTCTTCGCAATGCGGTCGGACGGTGCTGGGGAGCAGGCTGCCAGCAGCACGAGGCAGGAAGGAAGAAGAACGAAAGAAAAACCGGTTTTCATCATCCCGTAAATAGCACGGCGGCGGATGGCAGGCAAGGTGGCAGAGCGGCTTTTCGGAAAAATGGAGATGAGGGAATCCGTTATTTTGACATAAAAGCGCGCTTTTCCCGTAAATACATAATTGGTTATTGACAAGCATGGGGGGTAGGGGAGTAGGAATTCAGCTCCAAATGCAACGCCCCCTTCCCCGTGCGGGCAGCGTCGCTTTTATTGTTCAGCACTTTTTTCCGAGCCGCCGATATGTCCAAAACGTTAATTATAGCAGAAAAGCCGAGCGTCGCCACTGATTTGGCGAGAGTGCTCGGCAAAGAGCTTGGAAAATTCACCCGGGACAAGTCCGGGGCATTTTACCAGAATGACCGGGCCATCATCACCTCTGCCGTAGGCCATCTGCTGGAACAGAAAAAACCCATGACGGAAGAAGGAAAGTCCCTGCCGTGGAAATTCGACTATCTGCCCGTCATCCCCAGGAAGTTTGAACTGGAACCCATCAAGCAGTCGGAAGACCGTTTGAAAAAGGTTCTTCAGCTTGCCAGGAGCAAGGACGTCACGGAAATCGTCAACGCATGCGATGCCGGGCGTGAAGGGGAACTGATCTTTCACAATCTGGCGCGTTACGGAAAATGGACCAAGCCTACGCGGCGCTTATGGATGCAGTCCATGACAGATGAGGCCATCCTCAACGCATGGCATGGCATGCGCAGCGAAGCTGACATGAAGCCCCTGACGAATGCCGCCGTGTGCCGTTCCGAATCAGACTGGCTGGTGGGGCTGAACAGCACCCGCGCCTTGACGATCCTGCAATCCCGCGGCGGCTTCAACGTCACCCCCGCCGGGCGCGTGCAGACGCCCACGCTGGCTATTCTGACGCAGAGGGAATTGGAAATCCAGGCGTTTGAACCGGAGCCCTATTCGGAAGTATGGGCCGAATTCGACGTTCAGTCCGGCTCTTACTCCGGCCGCTGGATTGACCGTGACTGGAAGAAAAACGATCATCCCCACTCCCGCGCGGAGCGCATCTGGGATCCGGAACAGGCGGCCGTCATCCGCGACCGCTGCCGCGGCAAAGCCGGCACGGTGACGGAAGAAAAGAAACCGGTCACGACGGTCGCCCCGCTGTTGTATGACCTGACTTCCCTTCAGCGGGAAGCCGCCAACCGCTACGGTTTTTCCGCCAAGCGCACGCTGCAGCTGGCCCAGGAATGCTATGAAAAGCACAAGGTGCTCACTTATCCGCGTACGGACTCCCGCTACCTGCCGGAAGATTATCTGGGCAAGGTTTACGGCATCGTAGGCACGGTGGCGGAGCAGAACCCGGAATTCGCCCCCTTTGCCAGGGACATTCTGGACAACAAGCGCATCAAGCCCAACCGGCGCGTGTTTGATACAAAAAAGGTGAGCGACCACTTTGCCATCATCCCGACCGGGAAGATGGAGAAGCTTACCGGGGACGCGCAGAAACTCTTTGAAATGGTCATGGCCCGTTTCCTGGCCGTCTTCTTCCCCGCTGCCGTGTTTGAAGACACGCGGAGAACCACGCTCATTACCCACCAGGACGGCGTGACGGACGCTTTCCTGACCACGGGCCGGGTGCTTGTGGAGCCGGGCTGGCAGGCCGTTTACGGACGGAAGGCCGGCACTTCCTCCAAGGAGGAGCTGGTGCCCGTCCGCGACGGGGAGCAGGCCGCCTTGCGTGAGATTGAAATCCGCAACGCCATGACCAAGCCGCCCGCCCGGTACAACGAAGCCACGCTGCTGGCTGCCATGGAGGGGGCAGGAAAACTGGTGCATGACGAAGAACTGGCCGCCGCCATGAGCGAACGCGGCCTGGGCACTCCCGCCACCCGCGCCTCCATCATTGAAGGGCTGATTTCCCAGGAATACATCGTCCGGGACGGCCGCGAACTTCTGGCGACGCGCCGCGGGATTGAACTGATTGCCCTGCTGGAACGCATCGGCCTGAAAACGCTCACCTCCCCCAGCCTGACTGGGGAATGGGAATACAAGCTCAAGCAGATGGAACAGGCCGCCCTGCCGAGGGATTCCTTCATGGAGGGCATTAAGACCCTGACCGGGGAAATCGTGAAGAGGGTGAAGGATTTCCGGGAAGCCCAGCAGCAGGTGGAACTGCCGGAAATGGAATTGGACTGCCCTTCCTGCCATGCCCACGGCCTGAAAAACACGCTGGACGCCGTTTCCTGCCGTTCCTGCAAGTTCAGCATCCGCAAAGTTATCTCCGGCCGCGACATGGCGGATGAAGAATTGAAGACCCTTATTGTGGACGGCAGGACGGGAATTCTCCACGGATTTACCTCCCGGTTCGGCAAGCCCTTTGAGGCGGGGCTGGAACTCAACGACAAATTCCGGGCCACGCTTTACTTCCCGGCGCGGGAGGAAGATGAAGCCGCAGGGGTGGAGGAAGCCGTGAAAGTGGCTTCCGTCGCCATTCCGGACATGGGAGAGCATGATGTGATGGAAACGGCCAAGGCCTGGAAAATTCCTTCCCTGACCCTTGGAAAGGAACATGCCGCCGTCTCCGTTTCCCGGACTATCCTGGGACGTGAAATCCCGCTGGACCAGGTATTGAAGATTTTGGCGGAAGGAAAATCCGATCTGATGAAGGGGTTCATTTCGCAGCGTACCAAGCGTCCGTTTGACGCTTATCTGGTCTTCAATGCAAAGACGGGGAAAATAGGTTTTGAATTCCCGCCGCGGGAAAGGAAATATCCCGCTAAAAACGCTGCCGGAAAAACGGAAGGCAAGGCGGAGAAGACGGGCCGGAACGCCGCCAAAACTGCCGGGAAAGACTCCAAATCCGGGGGGGCTGCCAAAAAGGGGCGCAAGCAATAACGGCAGCGGAAACATTCCGCCGGGAACGAAGATTGGGAAAAGAGCCGGGAAAAAGCTTCTTCCCGGCTGTTCCCGTATGTTAGCTTGAAAGCGCACCCCTGGATTCCTGACGATGAAATGCCTTTTATTTGCTGTGCTGGCGTGGTGCGGCGCGGTTTGTGCGCCGGCGGAGGAATATGCCTTTCCGGGGGAACGGGAATGGATTTCCAAATTTGGAGATGTGGTGAAGGGCAGATTCCATTCCTGCACAGGGGCCGGGGCAGTTCTGAAAATAGGGCGAAGGCATGTGGAAATTCCGTTAACCCGTCTGGATGAGGAAGACGCTGCGCTTGCGGCTTCTCTGACGGGAGCGGAGGCGCGCCGGAACCTGAAACTGGCCGCGATGCTTTGGCCTTTCCTGATGAAGGAACTGCAGAAGGTGACGTGGACGCCGGCAGAAAAGAATATCTCGCCCCGGTATCATGAAATGGCCCGGAAGAAGAATGCCGGAGCTTTAACGGGAACCAGAAAAGTGGATGGACTGGTTTGTGCCACATCGCTTTCCATCATTCAGGGACCTCCGTTCCGTATCCGGGAATACTTCCGTCCGCAGGCGCGTCCGGAAAGCGGCAGGGGACAGAAGAATTTCGATGTGGTTCTGGAGCAGGGGAGCCGCTGCGCTTATTATGATATGGATAAGGGTGTTCTTATTCCCTCCAAATGCCTGTCTGAGGAACGGACGGAAATGCGCGCTCCCGTTTCCTCTCTGCTTCCTCCGGCAGAACAGCTTGCCGCGAGAGAATCAAAAAATTACAGGAATGCGGATTACTCCCTGCTTGTGGAAAACCGCCCCGTCAAGGGAGCCTATGAAACGTGCAAGCCCAATTCCCTGGGAAGAAAAAAGCTGGTCATGTACTGGAATACGGAGGGTGAAATGGTTTGCGGCGTCATGAAGCTGGACTACGACAACATGCGCGTGGCCGCGTTATTCGATGGACGGCGGAAGCTGATGAACGCCCCTGGGCTTGGATATGCCGTGATTCTTTCCCGGCTGGATAAAAAAGGCAGGGGCTTGAAGGAGAAAGGCCGTTACTACCATGTGGCGCTGGCTGCAGACGGCCTGCCCGTGTATTATCATGAGGGCCCGGAAGATGAGGCCGCCATGAACCCGCTGCTTTACGGGAAACTACGCGATTCCGAGAAAAAGGCGGCTCTGGCGGAGGAGAAAAGACGTGAACAGGCATTCCGGGCCAGGCGGGAAGCCCGGCGGCGCCTGGTGGAATCCGCCAGGAAGCGTAATACCTGAAAATAGTTCCTGTCTTTTCGCGACGGGTATCCTTCTTTTCTGGAGAGCGTTCGTGAATGTTCTTCTCAGGAGCGCTGCCCTGGCGTATTTCCGGATTTTCCAGTCTTTCAGAAAGGCTGATTATTTATTCCTGCCGGGGAATTTTTCAGAACTATCCGAAATAATTAAAAAACGCTGTTGTTATCCGTTATCTGAAAGTTCCACGGTGCGGAACAAACCCATCACACGGATTCGGCTGGCTCTTTTTCCAGCGGTTTGTGATCTTCTATCAATCTTTTGATATCTTTTCTTGTTTTTTTATCTCTCGATTTTCCTAGCTTTCTGTAAATATCGGTCATGTCAAAGTAGATTAATTTTTCCTGACCCTGATCATTTCTAATAGAAATAATCTGAATATATTTGCCATCATGCATGGTATATATGTACCCTAGTATGCCATATCCCTCATAGTGTTTCCTGATATATTCCTTCTGAGATTCCCTGATATCGTCTGTTTTCTTGATTCCTGTAAGAATAATAGGATTGATGATTGAATTTTCCCTGTCAATTTTCTGACTGCCGGGAATTACATCCTCCGAACCGGCGGCATTATTAATGCAAAAACAGGGAAAGCAGGCTATCGACAAAAAGGCAATTTTCAGTAATGGTTTCATATCAGTTTATTTATTAATCAGTTTTATTTATTTATGTTGTCATTGCAGCCGACGCAGGTGCAGCCTGCTTCGTTGCAGTTGCCGCATTGCAAACCGCATTCTTCTGTCAAACGCAGCCGGGCCATTGCGATGACTGTGCTTTCTCCTTCTGCATATGCCTCGGCTTTGCCCTCTTTTTCATCATCTGTACCGGTTACTACCGGGGTAATTGTCTTTCGCAGCGGTATTGGCCCCCCTGTCTCACCCGTGTGATGAACACTTGTATACTTACAGGATATATAGACTGTGTAAGTGCGTTTGGCGTTGGCTACCCTGACTGGCTCTATGTTTAAATTTTTTAATTCGTATTCACATTTTAATTCCTTTGCATTCCCATAATTGCAAATAACAAAGGTCAAAATGCCCAATAACTGCAATATCTTTTTCATCCTAAAATTATGGGACAATTTTGATATATGTAAACATATTTTTAATATGTTTTACATAATGATTGCTTGATAGATAGTTACAAAAATATCTAACAAAATAATAATTATCCGGGAAAGACCCCGGGGAGGATGAGGCGCTGAATAGGAGTGTCCGGCGTTCCAACGGAGAAGCAACGCCTTCGCATCTCGGGAGAAGTTGAAAATGCCCGGATTGGCTTTAATTCCGCCCGAAGGCGTGGATTTTACCGGGGGCATGCCGCCATGCTGCGGCGTTCAGCAAAGGCACAGTTGAGCTGCGGGCCCTTTATATTTATCCGCCATACGGGATAAAATGGGAGATTCTGGTATGCCGAGGGGCCGGGATTCCACTAAAATGCCATGTTTCTGGCATGAGGAGGCTGTTTTCTCTGGAGCCTTTCAGTTTGAGTTCCTGCTGGTTTTCCATGAACATGGTGCCGGATTGTTCCCTCAATGCTTGTAAGAAGCTGCTGGCTTCGATGGTCCGCATCTGGGCATCCTGTGAAAGCGCTTCATGGTTTTCAAGTTTCCCTGTTGATGTTGAGTCTCCCGCAGTCTTTTTCGATCCATCCGGAGAGGATGGGACCGGTGAATCGGATTCAGGTCAAATAACCTGTTCCGGGGTGGTTCAGGAGGCATCAAAAGCTTTCAGCACTATTTCTTATTCCCGGTCCGTGTTCCGGATTTTGATGTTGATGAAGATTGTTCCCGGACGGGTGTTATTTGCCGTCTTTTACGGCCGTGTACATTAGCCGTATCAATGGAGGCGGATCCTGCTTTCCGCGAGCCGGAGATGCGGTGAATTCCCGGTGTTCAGCCAATGCATATTTTCAGGGAAAGAAGTGATTCCTGTTCTTTCCTGAAACATTTCCTGCCTTCTTTATGCCGGAAGCGGCAAAGGGGCGTGCGGCATATGCGGCAGTATTATCTTCCTGCCTGGAGGCAGCGGTAGTAATAATCCACGCGGGAAATGAACCAGCTCCATTTGTACCCGGGGCGCCCATTAGTCATCAGCGGGGCGGGGCAATTCTTGCCGGACCAGTAGTTGTGAGGCACTACGTTGCGCAGGGGGACGTTGTAGCGCATCATCAGCAGCGCCGCCAGCTTGGCCGTCTTGTTGTAGATGACGACAGGGTTATGCGTGGTGCATTCACACATTTCAATGGCTACGGAGTATTGGTCTCCCGGTCCGGAATGGTCCGCATGGTGGCCGGTTTCCGTAGTGGGGATGTGCTGGTAGGCGCCGAATTGGTCCACAGTGAAGTGCCAGTTCAGGCTGCGGGACTTGCCGCTGTTCAGGTAACGGGAGTGGGCATTGGCGTCTCCTTTGGGGTTGGCGGTGCTGTGGATGGTGATGAAGCGGGGGCGCATGGAGGATGCGCGCTTGCGGGCATACGTGTTTTTGGGCATGTAGGAAACTTTAATGCCTACTTCACGGCCCATCTGGCCGGGTGTGCGGGGAACTACCGGCGCCTTTTGAATTTTAAAGGAGACGGCCGGCGGCCTCATTTTGTCGTTCTGCGAACAGCTGCAGAACGTCAGGGCGGCGAATACGGCAAAAAAGCCCGTCCAGACAAATCTATATTCCATGCGTTTGTTCTAGGAACAGCCTGGAAGGATTGCAAGAAGAATTTGGAATTAGTTCGGATGAACTAATCAGGCCGTGCCGTGAAGTTGCAGGTATATCCGGTGCGGATGAGGCGGACGGGCCGCGCCTTCGGGAGGAAGGGGGCCGTCCGCGAGGGGAAGCCGTACCGGGAACGCCCGGTACATATCCCGTTATCTGAGGATTTGGGTAAGGACATATTGCAGGATGCCGCCCGCCAGATAGTATTCTTTTTCAATAGGCGTATCAATGCGGACGATGACAGGCACGTCAAATGCTTCCGCATCCGCGGGCTGTACGCGCAGGGTGACCTGCTGGCGCGGAGCGATGCCGTTGTTCAGGCCCAGGATGGAGAAGGTGGCGTCCTTCAACGGAGTGATGCGGTCATAATCCGCCTTGTTGGCGAAGTTGAGGGGCAGGACGCCCATGCCGATAAGGTTGGAGCGGTGGATACGCTCAAAACTCTTGGTGATGACGGCTTTGACGCCCAGCAAATTCGTGCCCTTGGCCGCCCAGTCGCGGGAAGAGCCCATGCCGTAGTCTTCTCCGCCGATGACGATGAGCGGAACGCCGTCCTGAGCGTAGGCCATGGCCGCATCATAGATGAAGGCGGGCGTTCCCGCGGCAGGGATTATTTCCTTGTCCGGGGCGGGAACGGAGCGGCTGCCGAAATACAGCGTGTAACCGCCTTCCGTGCCGTTTACCATCAGGTTTTTAATGCGGACATTGGCGAAGGTGCCGCGGGTCATCACGCGGTCGTTTCCGCGGCGGGAGCCGAAGGAGTTGAAATCTTTTCTGTCCACTCCCATGCCCTGCAGGTACAGCCCTGCGGGCCCTGTTTCCCGGATGGCTCCGGCAGGGGAGATGTGGTCCGTGGTTACGGAATCGCCGAAAATGCCCAGGGGGCGGGCATCCGTGATATCCGCCAGTGTGCGGGGCTGGCCGTTGAAGCCGCTGAAGAAAGGAGGGTCCTGAATGTAGGTGGATTGTTCATTCCACTGGAAGACAGAGCCTTCCGGCGCGTATACGGCCGCCCAGCGGGGATTCTTGTCCGGCGTGATGGTGTAAAGCTCCCGGTATGCTTCCGGGTTGCGGGATTTGGCAACGGCTTCCGCAATTTCCCCGGAGCTGGGCCAGATGTCCTTCAGAAATACGGGGTTCCCGCTGCGGTCCGTGCCCAGCGGTTCCGTCTGGAAGTCGATGTCCACGCGGCCGGCCAGCGCAAAGGCGACGACCAGGGGAGGGGACATCAGGAAGTTGGTCTTGATGGAGGCATGGATGCGGGCTTCAAAGTTGCGGTTGCCGGACAGGACGGAAGCCGCTACAATGTCATTGTCCCGGACGGCCTGTTCCAGTTCCGGATTTAACGGCCCGGAGTTGCCGATGCAGGTGGTGCAGCCGTAGCCGACGGTTTCAAAGCCCAGAGCGTCCAGGGATTCCTGGAGGCTGTTGGTTGCAAAGTAATCGGAGGCGATACGGGAACCCGGAGCAATGGACGTTTTCACGTGCGGAGGCACGTTCAGCCCCCGTTCAACCGCTTTTTTGGCGAGCAGCCCGGCGGCAAGCATCAGCCCCGGGTTGGACGTGTTGGTGCAGGAGGTGATGGCGGCGATGAGGATGCTGCCGTCTTTCAGCTTCGCTTCCTGGCTGAAGCCGTCCACCGGAACGGGGACGCCCGCCGGGGAGTGCATGGAAACCGTGACCTCCGGAGATTCCTTCTTGCCGTAACCTCCTTCCGCCACGGGCATGCTGACAAGCTTGCGGAAACTGTCCCTGATGGAGTTCAGGCGAATGTGGTCCTGCGGGCGTCTGGGGCCGGAGACGGCTGGTTCCACGGCAGACAGGTCCAGTTCCAGCTGGTCCGTGTAGTCCAGATCTCCGTTGCGGGGCATTCCCCACAGGTTCTGTGCCTTGAAGTAGTTTTCGTACGTAGTGATGGCTTCTTCGCTCCTGCCTGTCTGGCGCAGATAGTCGGAGCAGCGTTCATCCATGGGGAAGAAGCCCATGGTGGCGCCGTATTCCGGGGCCATGTTTGCTACGGTAGCCCGGTCTGCCAGAGGCAGGGCCGCCGCCCCGTCTCCGAAGAATTCCACAAATTTGCCTACGACGCCGTGGCTGCGCAGCATCTGGGTGACATGCAGCGCCAGGTCCGTGGCGGTCACTCCTTCGCGGAGTTCTCCCGTCATATGGACGCCCACTACTTCCGGCACCAGGAACGTGACGGGCTGGCCGAGCATCCCGGCTTCCGCCTCAATGCCGCCAACACCCCAGCCCACAACGCCTATGCCGTTAATCATCGTGGTATGGGAATCCGTTCCCACCAGGGTATCCGGGAAGTAAACGCCATCCTTTTCCATCACGCCCTGCGCCAGGTATTCCAGATTGACCTGGTGGACAATGCCCACGGACGGAGGAACCACGGAAAAAGTCTGAAAGGCCTGCTGGCCCCATTTGAGGAATTCGTAGCGTTCCGCATTGCGCTGGAATTCAATGTCCAGGTTCTTTTCCAGAGCATCCGTGCATCCTGCCCAGTCCACCTGGACGGAGTGGTCCACCACCAGGTCCACGGGGACCAGAGGTTCAATGACGGAGGCGTCTTTTCCCAATCCTGCTACGGCGGAGCGCATGGCCGCCAGGTCCACCAGAAGAGGGACGCCTGTCAGGTCCTGCAGGACAATGCGGGCTACCGTAAACGGAATTTCATAGGAACCGGGATTGTTGGCATTCCAGGAGGCTAGGTTGTCCACGTCCTTTTCAGTCACTTTCAGGCCGTCGCAATTGCGGAGCAGGGATTCCAGAACGATCCGGATGGAAACGGGAAGGCGGTTCAGGCGGGGATAGCCGTTTTCCGCCAAGGCTGGCAGTGAATAAAACTGTCCCGGGGTTCCGGCTCCCGTGATGAACGTACTCTTGGCAATCTTGGTCATGATGCGGAATAGAGGGTTAACTGTAAACAGGCGGCTGCCCTCCTGGCAGTCGCGGGTACTATACAGGCCAAATGTGATAAGGCAAGGACTCTGTGTGACGGAGGGCGGATTTTCCCCCCCTTCCGGAGCCGGGGAAATTTTTCTCTGAACCGGGGCTGCCGCTTTTTCCGGCATTTTTTCTCCATGCACGCCGCAGGAATCATGGAGTGCGTCATGGAACATTGAAAATGAGTTCGCAGTATTGTCCAACCCTGTGAAAGGTTTCAAGATGATGAACGCAAAAAACATCTTATCAATCATAGCGGGAGCGTTGGCGCTGGCTGCCTGTTCTGGCCCGCAGGAAGAGAATTTGCGCATAGTTCCCCTGACCGTGCCTGCAACCGTACCCATGACCTCCTACGGACCGCACGCGAGGGTGGTCGTAGCAGGAATTGATTATACGGAGGTGCACGACGAATGGATGAATCCCGATATCATGAAAAAGGCCACCCCGGGCAATACGCGCGTGGTGATCAGCCGCGGACGCCAAAGGGGCCAGTTGATGGTGGGGGATGAGGTAGCCATGGATTTTCCCGTTTGCGTGGGTAAGGCTTCCCACCGCACGCCCGTGGGCCATTTCCGCATTACGGAAAAGGCAGTGCATCATGTTTCCAATTTGTATGATGCCTCCATGCCTTACTTCATGCGGCTGACGGACAGCGGCATTGGGATGCACGTAGGCCCTGTTTTCCAGACGCCGCAGTCCCATGGGTGCATCCGCATGACCCGCTCTTCCTGCGTGCCGCTTTTCAAAACCGTTAAGGTAGGCACGCCCGTTACGATTGTACAGTAATGCCCGGAAAATTTCCGGGCGCTTTTCCGGAAGAAAAATTCCCCGCGTTTTTAAAAAACTCATTTTTTTAAACAAAAAAACGCCGCCCGCCGCTATTTTGATAAACGGCATGTAGATAAACGGTACTTGCCGCAAGTCGCATTGCCTCAGCAACCCGAACCCTCCATGCCGCTGCCGACTGTATCGTATTCATTCATCGGCAGCGGCATGGAGGGAAGCCGTCTGCTTGACCGCAGAACTTGGGGAATGAACGGGCTGCCCGTATTTCGTGAAGAGGACATGGTGCTTGTTCTCCCGGGGCCGCATTTGTTCCTCCGTGTTGTAAAAGATTAATGGAGAAGAAGGATTGGCCTCCCCTGCTTTTTCTCCGGATTATTTTTCCGCAGCTTTCCTGTCTGTTCCTTCCCGGTGCAGCAGGGGAAGGTATTTTCCATAACCCTGTGCTTCCATGTCCTGTTCAGGAATGAATTTCAGGGAGGCGCTGTTGATGCAGTAGCGCAGTCCGCCCTGTTCCTTCGGGCCGTCTGTGAAAACGTGGCCCAGGTGGGCGTCTCCCGTTTTGCTGCGGACTTCCGTGCGCCTCATGCCGTGGGAGAAATCCTGTTTTTCCTGAATCAGTTCTTCTTTGATGGGGCGGGAGAAGCTGGGCCAGCCGCAGCCTGAATCAAACTTGTCCGTGGACAGGAATAAAGGTTCGCCTGTCGTGACGTCCACATAAATGCCAGGTCTGTCGTTATTGAAATATTCATTGCGGAAGGGAGGTTCCGTCGCATTATTCCGCGTGACGGCAAATTGCTCGCGTGTCAGGACGCGGCGCAGCTCTTCGTCCGATTTTTTCCGGTAAACAGGTTCGTTTTCGCGGGCCTGGGACGCTTCCCGGAATTTGGCGGGTGGAATATGGCAGTATCCGCCAGGGTTTTTATCCAGATAGCGCTGATGATATTTTTCCGCCCGTGAAAATTGGCGGAGGGGCTGAACTTCAATTGCCAGAGGCTGCCTGAAGTGCTGCTGGAGCCTTTTCAGGGACGTTTCTATAACAGGTTTGTCCTTCTCATCCGCGTAATAGATGCCCGTGCGGTATTGAATTCCCCTGTCGTTTCCCTGTTTGTTGACGGAAACAGGATCAATAATGGAGTAATACCGTTCCAGAAGAAAGGGCAGACTGAGTTCTTCCGGGTCAAATACTACTTTTACCGTTTCCGCATGGCCCGTTTTCCCGCTGCATACTTCTTCATACGTGGGAGAAGCCGTGGAGCCGTTGGCATATCCCGCTTCCGTTTCCTTAACGCCGGGCATCAGGGAGAAGTACTTTTCCACTCCCCAGAAACAGCCTCCCGCCAGGTAAATCGTTTTTAAATCCTTGTTGTCCATATGAGGTTTGTCATTACTGCTTGACTGGCCTTTTTCCCCGCAGGAAAAAAAGGAGAGCATGGCGACTGCGGCCAAAATGGCGCATGCCAGTCCGGCCAGTGTCCATGGTCCGTGGTAAATACGCTTCATAAACGCTGTATGGAGTCGCCTTCCGGTGCGGGAGCAGCGGCTCCCTGGGCCGGGGAACTGCTGTCCCCCGGCTTTTCCGGAAAGGTAAATGATTAGACAACAGCGGGTTCATTCCGTTCGATACCTGTGTCCATATTTCCTTATTTCTCCCGTTTTTCCGTCTTCATCCTGTTTTTCAGCCACTGGTAAATAGCCCGGTCGGAGGCATCCGGTTTTCTGCTTGTCTGCATGCTGAATCCGTATTTGGTTCGGAAGTTGAAAACGGCCAGAGAAGGGCTCAGGCCGATGGAAAGCCCCTCCATCCGTATTTCCACCTCTTGCGGGACATGGCTGGAGAAGTCGAGGCGTCCGGCATTGGTGACGGTTTCCACATAGTGTTTCAGGAAAGGCTGGATGCTGGCCAGGAAGGAGGGTTCCAGAGCCATGCGGCAGCGTTCCGGGGAAGAATTTTCCCTGACAAGAATGGCGGAAGGAGCTGCGATGGCGTGGGCGGGCCTTAACGTATTCAGCGGAACATTCCATAAAAAGGAAAACAGCCCCGTGCCCAGGAGAAAAAGAAGGACGGCCAGGGCGCCAAGCCATTTGACCCGTTTGTTTACTGATTGATGACAGGGCCGGCCTTCGTTCATGGAGAGAAGCATGGCATAATATTCCATGGTGATCCATGAAAGAATTTGCCAGGAAGCAGATGGGAATTCCCGTCCCCGCATGAGGGAATTTTTGTACTATAACATGAAAAGCATGAAAAAAAACGCTGGAAATCATGTATAGTATCATTAAATATTAATGTAGTGTATGAGAAAAGATTCCATTTTTCTTTCCATTTTTTTATTTTTCCTTTTTCTGACAATCTCCGTAAATAAATCCCTCGCGGAAAAATATCCTTCGCTGGATGTTCCGGAAGACATTTTGCTCCACGTGAAAGAAGCTGCTTCCTCCCAGTCCCCCTATTCCGGCAATCATTCCGTAAAGCAGGCTGTGGACGGCTCTATGGAATCCGCCAACTGGCATGTTCCCGGAGTGCATCATGTGGAGGGGGAATTTGTGTTTGAAGTGCCGGAGACCATTCATTACATCATTTTTTCCGGAGCCAATTTCAATGAAATTGCCGTGTCCGCCATGTCCGGCTCGTCTTGGAAGGACCTTGGAAAATTCGATATCGGCGGCTCCAGGATGATCAGATTTAAAAAGCCTCTTCAAAAGGTTCGGAAAATCAGGTTGACGGTTGATTATCCCGAAGGTTCCTCTCCGTCTTTTACCGTACGGGAAATCAGCTTTTACAAAAGGGTGGAGTCCGCACTTAACCGGAAATTGCTGAAAGTATTTAAGGACACGAGCTGCTCCTCCATCAACCCCAGGTGTACCCTGACGGACCTCAAGGCTCTTCCGGAGTTTTTACAGATGATTGCGAAGAAAATAAAATCCGGCGATTATGAAGACAAAGAATTCCGCATTGCTTCCTATAAGGCTTACAGCCATCCGGAGTTTGCTGCGAAGGTGAGAAATATCAACGCCCTGAACAAATTTGACAATCCTACCGGAATTGTCGCGGAGAAAGGAGATGAAATTCTTGTGTTCGTAGGACCTACCCATGGAGAAGATATTGGGCTGGCCTCCGTTTCTCCAGCGGGAATAGAGTCTTCCTCCTATCCTTTGAATGAAGGGGTAAACAAAATTAGAATCAACCGTTCGGGATTGCTTTACGTGATGTATCACACCGATATCAGCCCGCCCAAGAAGCCGATAACGGTGCATATTCCTGTGGGAAGCGGCATAGTGAATGGATATTTTGACGTGACGAGGCACACGGATAAGGACTGGAAGCGTATGATCAGCAACGCCCCGCATAGCATGTTCGATATCGTTGGGCGGAATTCCATGATGATTCTTCACACAAAGTACCTGAAAGATTACAGTCCGGATTCCATTACGAAATCCGTCAGGGTATGGGATGAAAGCGTCAAGGCCATGTGGAAAATCATGGGATTTGACAAGTATCCCCAGCCGCACAATAACCGGCAGCTTGGCGTTTCCGTAGAAGGAGGAGCCCATATGTTTGCAACCTGGTATTACTGCGGCTACAGTATTGGAGATCAGGGAAATACGCTGAAAAATGAAGTGCTCGCTCCTGGAGTTCTTCAGGGAAACCGCCTTTGGGGAATCGGGCATGAAATCGGTCATTGCTACCAGCATCCGTTCAACTGGCGCAGCATGTCGGAAAGTTCCAACAATTTTTTTGCCCAGCTGATTCTGGACCAGGTGACCAATGCCATTAATGGCAATGAGCAGGCCTCCGATATGGAAAACCCGTGCAAATACCTGCTTTCAGAAGCGGTAAAGGGCATGCCGTTCCATGATTTGAACGGCTGGGCCAAATGGGGTTTTGCTCAATATTCCTTCTATCTGTATTTCCATAAGCTGGGAATCAATCCCGAATTTTATCCTAGGCTGTTTGAATCATTGCGGCGCAAGCCGCTTTCCAGGCAGGCGTATGAGGTTTCCGAAGCCCATTTGGCCTTGTATGAACGCATTTGCAATATCAGCAGGACGGACTTTACCGATGACTTTGAAATTTTTAATTGGTTTGTCCCGATTGACCGCAAGGGGCATCAATATGGGGATTACAGTTTTAAAATGACAGAGGAAATGGCCCGGGCATCCAAGGCCCGCATTGCCGCCAAACGGTACCCCAAACCGAAATTCCGCATTGCCTTCCTGCATCAGCATGGAAAGACGGTCAATTTGTGGGGGCAGAATCTGCATGGGTCCCAGCTCAACGGCTATTGGACCAAATACAAGCAGAACGCAAAACTCAGCCCGTCTGTAAGCGCCTCCAAAAAGGATAACATGATTATTGTGCGGAATGGGGAAAATGCAGCCGCTTTCTGTGTAGTGACCAATGGAAAGGTGGTAGGTTATTATGACCGTCAGAAGTTTGACGTTTCCGGCGTGGAATGGAATGATACCTCTAAAGTGTACGCCATCCCGATTCAGACGGCGGAACCTTATAAGTTGATTTATGCTGCCGGGCGTTCCTGACCGTGTTTTGGAGGTTTGGGAAAAGCCTCCCGGAAAATCATATTCCGGGAGGGGCGGGTATTGGGACGCCTGCTATTCGGGTGCCTTGAAGTTATATACGGGCCTGATGCGTTCCACGATTTCCGCCGTTTCATGGATGTTGTCCAGCACGCTCTCGCCATCCTTGTAGGCCATTGGCGCTTCATCCAGCGTAGCGCGGGAAACGCAGGTGGAGAAAATACCCTGCATGGAAGCCTCGAATTCCTCCAGGGAAAGATTGGCTTTAGCCTTTTTGCGGGACATGCTGCGGCCTGCGCCGTGCGGAGATGAGGAATTGAATTCTTCATTTCCTTTGCCGATGCAGATGACGGAGCCGTCACGCATATTCAGGGGAACGATGAGTTTTTCTCCGCGTCCGGCCCGGACGGCTCCCTTGCGGATGATTTGGTCTTCCGCAATGTAGTTGTGCACGGTGTCGAAACTTTCCAGATCAGCTGCATCATCCAGCAGTTCATGCAGTATCACGCGGCGGTTCAGGGCTGCGAAGCGCTGAGCCACCTTCATATCCCGCATGTAGTTCAGCGTATTTTCTCCCTGAAGGTAGCAGAGTCCTTTCTTGCGTTCTTTAAGATAGGCGTCCGGACAAGTATCCACGGCGATTTTCTGGTAGCGTTCCGCAATCTTCAGACCGAAATTGCGGGAACCGGAGTGGATGCACAGGAAAGCGTGCTCTTTCCCTTGCGCTATTTCAATGAAGTGGTTGCCTCCTCCCAGAGACCCTACGGAGCGGCGGTGCCTGTCTTTGTCCGTTCTCAGCACGTCCATGCAGATGCGGGAGATTTCTTCATCCAGTTCCGGGTCGTCCAGCAAGGCTTGATGAACGGAGGGACGGGCATGCATCCCGGATGGGACGCGCTCGCGCAGGCGTGCGTCAAAGCTGGAAAAATCCGGCAGTCCGGACAGTCTGGCGGTAAGCACTCCGCAGCCGATATCCACGCCGATCAGGTTGGGAATTACCTTATCCGTTTTCAATTCCGCCGTGAACCCGATGACGCAGCCGGCTCCGGCGTGCACGTCCGGCATGATGCGCACCCGGCTTCCTTCAAAGGCGGGGTGGTTGCAGACGTCCCTGATCTGGGTGCGGGCCAGGTCTTCCAGTTCATCCGTGAACACGCGGGCTTCCGTGTATTTTCCGTCAATGGTGATCATGGTTTTATTCTTTTGGTTGAGGGGCGCGGAGATATGCGGAAAGCGCCTTCGCGCCCTGTGACCTTGTCACCATAACGCATTTGTTGACTCTTGCATTATATAAGTATTCATATTATATAACTATAAAGTTATGTTTGAGCATCTTTTCGCAGAACGGGGACTGTCCCTGGACCGATTGAAAACCTTGATAGAAGTGGCCAAGGCTGGGAGCATTGCCGCTGCCGCCCGGGGGGATAGTGCGCGGCAGAGCCTGTATTCCCGGCAGATTAAGGAATTGGAGGAATTCTTCGGTGTGGAACTGGCGAGCCGCCGCGGGAAAGTGCTGGCTCTTACCGGAGCCGGGTGGGAGCTGGTGAGGCTGGCCAGTGAAAGCCTGTGCCTGCTGGATGATTTTAAAAGCCGGAGCCGGAATCTGCCCTACCGGTTCACTATCGGAGCCGGGGACAGCCTGCATGCTTGGGTGGTGGCTCCCGTGCTGGCGAGTATCCAGAAACGGGGGCTGCCGTGGCTTTTCGCGCTGGAGAACCTCCGCAACAGTGAGATTCCCTCTAAGCTCCAGAATATGGATATAGACTTCGGCATTGTGCGTACCAGCGCGCTGGAGGCGGAAGGGTTGGAAAGCCGGGTCATTTGCTCCATGGATTATGCGCTGTACGTTCCTGCAGCCCTGGCCGGGAAAAAGGCGCGGGGGAAGAAGGAGGATTTTCTCCGCCTGCTGGAAATGTTCCCCCTGGCAACGCTGGGGAGCGGTTCCGGGTTTCATGCGTTGCTGAAAAGGAATTGCGCTGAGTTCGGCATCAGGCTGCGGGTGCAGTGTGAAACGCAATCTTTTCCTTTTGCGGCCCGCATGTTGAAGAGCGGAGCGTTCATGGCAATCCTGCCCTGCATGGCGGAAAAAGAACTGGGGGAAGGATTTGTCAAGGTTACTCATCCGGCGCTGGACGGGCTGTCCCGCAGTATTTCCCTGGCCTGGAATCCGCGGTTGCTGCGCGTGAGGCCTTCAGCCAAACGGGTAATTGATGTTTTTTCCATCCCGGAACGGGAGTGATGGAAGGAAAATCAATCAGAATCCACGCCCAATTTATTTTTACGGTAGTGGTCCAGGGAGATGCGGTAAAAATATACGATCGCCAGCAAATTCAGCAGGGCTCCCGTTCCGAAGGCCCAGTTCAGGTTCAGGTACGCGTAAATTTTGCCTCCCAGGAACATGCCTGTTCCCACCCCGATGTCAAAAGCGGTGAAAAATGTGGAATTGACGGCTCCCCGGTGGCCGCGGTCCGCCATGTTCAGTTTCATGGTTTGGAACGTGGGGATGAAAATGCCGAAGCCAAAGCCGATGAGGATGGCGGAAGCGTAATAGATCCATTCCAGCGGCGCCAGCGCCAGCGCGCCGAAACTGACGGTCAGGATGCTCAGGGAGATGACGGAAAGCTCCGCCACGCGTCCGCGGTCGATTTGCCTGCCTACCATGAACCTGGAGACCAGCATGCCCAGCCCCATCAGCGCGTAAAACAGCCCGGCGTATTTGAACCCGTGCATTTCCCCGTACAGGGCGGAATACACGGCCACCACGCCATAAGAGAAGGTGGCGATCATCACGTTCACCGCCAGCGGAATGCCCACGCGCAGCACAAGACGGTCCAGTACCTTTTTAGGCGTTTCATACACGGGCTCCTGAACAGGGCTCCTGGGAACGCGGATGAGAGATGCAATGCCCGCTCCGGCCAGGCACAGGAGCAGGGAGCTCCAGGTAATCACGTAAAAGCCGTACTGCTGGTATACCTGAAGGCCGATGACGGGGCCCAGGCACATGCCCAGCGTCATTGTCATGCCAAAGAAGCCCAGGCCTTCCCCGCGGCGGGCAGGGGGGATGATATCCACCGCCATTGTCGGGCCGGAGGTGGTCATGCCTCCCCAGATCAGGCCCTGTATGAAGCGCGTCAGGAAAAACGCCAGGGCGGTGGCGGCCGCAGCATACCCTGAAAAGGACAGGGCCAGCATAATGTAAACCGTGATGTAAATCTTCTTGCGGTCTCCGGTATCCACCCGGTGCGCGAACCAGGGGCGGGAGATAATGGCGGCCAGAACATAAATGGACATGATCCAGCCCAGCCAGCCAGAGGAGACCTGCAATTGTCCCGTCAGGTACAGCGGGAGAACGGGCACCAGTTCATAGAAGGCCAGCCCCGTCATTAAGTTGGCGCAACAGGCCAGGATGTAGTCTCGCGTCCAGAGAGGCGCTTTGACGGATGGTGCGGTTTCCGCCGCCAATTCATCTCTTGTCCGAGTCATGCAGGGGTTGTACAGCCGTTGGGAAAAGTTTCAAACGGCCTGACGTGTCATGATGATGAGCGGGGGGAAGAAGGCCCTGATGAATCCTTGTTGGGAGAAGTTATTCATTTTCACGGGAAAAGGTTACGCCCACCAGCGTATCTCTCCCGTCAATGGCATTCAGATAGTCGAATACTTCTCCGCAGGGTGTTTCATTCTCAATGAAGAAAATGAATGCTCTGCGCTGGTTGATATGTTCATTTGCCATATTGGCGAAAGCCTGAAGGTCGTTTTTCCGGGATGGACCGGATGGTTTTTTCTGGATACGCCAGTAAACAAGCTGGTAGTTCCCTCTTTCCGGGTAAGGGGACCGGATGAATTTCACGATGGGATAAACGGGTTTCCGGGAAGGTGTTTTGTTGAAAACAAGAAAGTCATCTTCACGGAAAGGATGTTCCAGAACGGCATCGTCGGGAAGGCAGGGAATGTCCGGGTTCATGTCTTTTTCAGATTCTGGATCAGATTCCGGGGCCATATCCGTGGAGACGGGAAGATCCCAGCAAATTCCATTTTCAAAGGCGGACGCGATGGCATCCCCTCTTTTCAAACGGAGATTATTCACGCCATGCGCATAAGCCTCCGATATGCCCTCAGCGATGCGGAACCAGGGAAGGGACGGATTGTCCAGATTGATGGTCAGGCATCTTTCACAGGCCGAATCCGTCTTCCATTCCTGTATGGGGCCGGGCAGTTCCGATGCGTTCACGATTATTTCTCCGGGCAGCAAGGCGCTTTCCTTTTTAGAGCATGCCCCGAAAAGGAAGCTGATGAAGAGAGGGAGGAAAACGGCAGGAAGACGAAGAAGAAGCATTTATTCATTCTTCTTATATAGTTTTTATTGCATGTCAAAAGAATAGAGAGTGCGGTACATGCCGGGAAAGATGGCGCTGTCTCCCGCTCCGGAATATGCCTTCTTTTTTGCGTGCAGGACGGCGCGGGCATGGTAGGGTACATGGTATGAGCGTAATCACCAAGCGTGGAGACAGCGGAGAAACGGACCTGATGTTCGGCAGGCGTAGTCCCAAGACAGCGCCGCGCATTGAAGCTTACGGAACGGTGGATGAATTAAATTCCCTGATTGGCGTGGTGCGCCATTCCGGGGTAAGCTCCCGGACGGTGGAGATGCTGGACGGCGTCCAGGCTCGCCTGGTGGGTGCCATGGGGGAACTGGCCACGATGGAGGAGGATTTGCCCAAATATGACGCCAAGGGGTACGCCCGCATTAAGGCGGAGGATGTGGCTTGGCTGGAGGAACAGGCCCATTTGCTGGAAAAGGAATGCGACATCCGTTTCAAAGGCTGGGCCCGCCCGGGCAAGGAAGGATCGCTGGGATCCGCATATTTGGACCTGGCCCGTTCCGTCTGCCGCCGTGCGGAACGCCGTGTGGTGGCATTGAGGCTGGATCATGCCCTGAGCAACGTGAACACGGCCCTGTTCCTGAACCGCCTTTCCGATCTCTGCTGGGTGCTGGCCCGTTTTGAGGCGCTGGCCGCAGGGGAAAAGATCCAGGCCTGAGCAGGCCGTTTCCGCCCGTCCTCCTGTTCCGGCATGTTGCGTATCTGCGCGATTCCCGTGTCGGGAGAATCTCGTGAAAGAATGGTTTTGCCGCAGATCCATGTCCGGGTGGCAATTCCCCGGAATAGTTCTCCGTTGTTTCCTGGGGACGGCTTTCCGGTTAGTCCAGCGGCAGGATGGAAGTAACCAGCATTTTGAATCGTTCCCGGGCAATGACGGAATGAGGTACTCCGGCGGGAATCAGGAGGCTCTTTCCTTGGGGCAGATTAACTTCTTCATTGCCTACGGTGAAGTAGGCCGTCCCGTCCAGAATCTGTATCAGCGCAGGACCGGGCGTCTGGTGGGTAGGGAGGAGTTGCTCGCTGTCAAAGGCCAGAATGGTCATGTTGACTCCTTTGGAGCGTACAAGGGCCAGACTGGTGATTTGCCCTTCGCGGTAATCAGTCAGGTCGGCGTAATTAAAGGGAGTGCGTTCGGGGATGTGCTGAATGGCTGTCATGTAAATTGGACACCCTTGTTGGCCCTTCCCGTTTCTTCATGACAGGCTTCCGGGAAAAAGGTCCGCTCCAGACCCGGGAGCGGACCTTGGCATTCAGCATTCATATGGTGCTTACTTACGGAGTCAGCGTCCTGAATTCATAGGCGTGAGGTCGGATTCACAAGTAAACAACGGTCATTCTATACATGAAAAATACAATTTACTTCAAGAAAAATTGTGTAGGAAAATGTAGATTTGATTCTGTTGCAGGGAGAATCGGATTTGATTTCCGGATGGGATTGTTTCCATATACGGGCGTATTGCCGTCAGCGGTTCCGCCGCCCGCGGCCGGATATGCCCTTCTCCTGTTTGGTGGGGAAGGCCGTTTTTCCCGTTTGCCGCGGTTTCTCCCGTGAGACGATGGCGAAATCCGCCCACTGCTGCTCCCTGTCCACTTTCACGGGAATGACGGGAACGCGCAGCCCTGCGCACAGCACGGAACCGTGGTCGTTTTTCCAGCGGCTGGCAAACGCCTCATACACCCAGCGGCCGCCGGGAAGCTTGTCCGGTTTGACCAGCCCCTTAATCTGGAGACGCGGGATTTCCAGCAAAACGCCGAAGTGGCGCGTTTCCGTAACCAGAGCTTCGTGCACTTCCGGATGATCCGCGTAGCACTGGCCTTCCAGCCATTCGAAGAGCTTCATCCGGTTCGCGTCCTTTTCCGCGCTGGCGGAAATGCGTTCCGTTTCTGAAATGTGTTCCGCGTCTTCCTCCAGCCTGCCTGTACTGCCTGCTCCTTTAGCTCCTTTGGGAGGGTTGGCCAGCAGGGGATTCAGGGAGCGGTGTACCACCAGATCCGCGTAACGGCGGATGGGGCTGGTGAAGTGGCAGTAATTGGGGGTGGCCAGGCCGTAGTGGCCCAGGGGCTCCGTGTCGTACCTGGCCCTCATCAAGCTTTTCAGGAGCGCCAGCTTAAGCAATTGCTCGTCCGGGGAACCCTTGATGGATTTCATCAGTTCATTCAGGTACTGGCGTTGGTCGATATCGTGCACGGGATGCCCGTACAGTCTGCACAACTGGCCGAATTCAAAAAGTTTGGCGGAATCCGGTTCTTCGTGGACACGGTAGATGGTGGGACGGTTCCCGTTTTTCAGGGCCAGGGCCACGGCTTCGTTGGCGGCCAGCATGCACTCTTCAATGAGCTGATGGCTTTCATCGTACTCTTCCGTGATGATGCCCGTCACGCGGCCGTCCTTGTCCATAACGGCTCTCACTTCCGGGAAGTCCAGATCCAGGGCTCCCTTGGCGTAGCGGTTGCGGCGCAGAATGGAGGCCAGATTCCAGGCTTCCCGCACCGTGGAGGGAACTTCCCCTTTGTCGTTTCCTTTCAGCATGGCGAAGGCCTCCTGGTAGGTCAGGCGCGCCTTGCTGCGGATGAAAGCGTCAGCAAAGCGGGCACGGAGCATCTTCCCCTTTTTATCAAATTTCATTTCGCATACTTTTGTCAGGCGCACGACATCCGGCCGCAGGCTGCACAAATCGTCGGAAAGGCGGTGCGGGAGCATCGGAAGAACGCGGTCCGGCAGGTAGGTAGAGTTGCCGCGGCGCAGGGCTTCCCCATCCAGCGAGCCGCCGGGCTTGACGAAATGGGAGACGTCCGCAATGTGAACGGCCAGCGTCCAGCCGGACGGAGTGGCCGTGATGGAAATGGCGTCGTCAAAATCCCTGGCGCTTGCCGGGTCAATGGTGATGACGGTACGGTCCGTCCAGTCTTCCCGGCGGGCGAGTTCCCCGGGGGAAGGTGTTTGAGGCAGCGTTTCCAGCTCCCGGAGCACGGAGGCGGGGAATTCCACGGAAAGGCCATATTTTCTGATAACGGCTTCCATGTCCACGTGAGGCTCGTCCGGATAGCCGAGCACCTCCACGATTTTCCCGCGCGGGGCTTTCTTTTCCTCACCGCAGGTTATGGGCTCCACGGAAACCAGTTGGCCGGGAAGCACCTCCATGGCGGGTTTTTCCGCCAGTTCAATGGATGACGGAGAGCTTACGCCGTCCCCCAGCACGCGGCCCGGCTTGTTTTTTCCGGTGCGGAAGACGCCAAGCCATCGGGAGCGCGCGCGTTCCGTCACTTCCTCCACGCGGGCTTTCATGTCGGCATCCGGGGAAGAAAAGCGATTTCTGCGGATATTCCTCCGTCCCCTGGCTGCCTTGCGTTCCACGCGCACGGCCACTCGGTCCCCGTCCAGGGCGGTGCCCAGATGGTTGGGTTTAAGTTCCAGTTCCGGAACGGCTTCCGTGTCCCATCCCAGAGCCGCAGCGGCGGGATCCCCTTTTCTGGGGAGAAAAAGAATCTTGCCGGAGCGCAGGATGCGGATCATGCCATGCACCAGGTTCCGGCGCTCCCGTTTTAAAGCGTACCTGCCCTTTTGCAGCCGCACGAGTTTTCCTTCCTCCTCCATCTGGTCCACCAGGGCGCGGAAATCCAGCTTCTGCCGGGAATCCACGTTCAGGGCGCGAGCCAGTTCAGATTTGCTCTGAGGTTCGTAATGTCCGTCTTCCATGTGACGGATCAGGCGGTCTTTAAGGGAATTATTCATTTTACGGAAGTTCCGGGAAAAGGAGTTTCCCATTCCCATGGATGCCATCATAAGAAGGTTTTCGCGCCGCTTCAAGGCGCGGGCGGTGCATGCCGCGTTCGTCAGCGGCTTTTGGCCTGCTGGCGCACCTGCCGTTTTTACGGACTTTATCCGCAAGCCGGGCTTTGATTTTTCAGCGTATAACGTATTTGGGCTGAAAACCCCGTGCTGTTTATAAGGAAGGGGCTGCCGTTGGTTTCTTCAACCTGTGGCTGGAGAAATAAAAAATGTCAAATGGAATTCCAAAATGAAGAACAAAACCAGCAAGGCTTTTCAACGGACGCTGCTGGCTTTGACCGGCAAGGAAAAAACTTTCGTTAAAATGATGCGAAGCTGCCGACGGTTTCTCATCATGTGGAATGATGGGAAATATATGATGCAGGCCCATGAATTTGTGCAGGACCGTTTAAGAGACATTACCAGCGACGCGGTGAAAAAGGGGGTGGCCGGCATGGAGAGAGAAATGGGTATCCTTTTAAAGAGTGATAAGATATTGAGAATGTATGATCAAAGCCCCGGAATCTGAACGGAGATTAACCGTTGTTCAGGTGGAGATTATCCCGGCCGGAGCGTCCCCTCCGTAGTGCCGAGCTGTTCTGCGACGTCCAATTCCCGGATAAGCCGGGCCGCAGTGCAGGAACCGTCCAGCAGCTCCCGGTAGCGGGACACCAGAAGGCGCACTTTTTCCGGGGGATCATCCAGCAGTTCCAGCCGGAAACGGGAAAGGCCCAGACGGCGGAAGTCCTGGAGGAAGCCGGCTCCCGTCTGGGCGCGTCCGTTGAACAGCGTGTTCCGGCACCCGGCGTCCGCCAGCAGGGGATGAAGCTGTCCTACGCGGTCACGCAGCTGCACATGATGCCGTTCGCAGGGGCGGCCGCAGTTCTTATAACTGGTGCCGTTCGACAGGAAGGTGCAGAACACGCAATGCTCCATATGAAACATGGGCATGTGCTGGTGCAGCGTCAGTTCAAACCATTCCGGCGGCGCGGCGCGGAGCAGGTCCGCCACCTGTTCCGCGTTCAGGTCGTAAGAGATGGTGAGATGGGCCAGATTCCCCTGTTTCTTCAGGATAGCCGCGCTGTATGGATTGGCGACGTTCAGGGAAAAATCTCCGATGCGATGCAGGAGGGACTGGCGGAAATATTGCGCCGCACCCAGGTTGCGAATAAGGATGCCGTCAGGTTCCGCCCGTTCCATAAGTTTGAAGTATCCGACTTCCGAGGGTTTCTGGATGCGGGGCGTCGCCAGGAAGACGGGAATGCTTTTTCCGTGTTCCCGGACGGTTTTTATGCCTTCCGCATAGTCCCGGAGGTCTTCAAAGTCCAGATAAACGGCATTCGCTCCGGCATCCAGCGCGGCGGGTATTTGCTCCGTTTTGCGGCACAGAACAGACAAATGGGGAGGCATGTCCGGAACGGCTGTTCCCTTCGGCAGCGGAGGAAGGGTGAAGGAGGCCGGAGGATGAGAGGGAACGGAGGATTCTTTTGCCTCCCGGGCCGTTTGAATTCGTTCCACCAGGGCACGCCTTGTCTGGTTGAGGATGCTGAGCGGAAGCATCAGGCCCTCCGGCAGAGGGCAGTCGCAGGAGGCCAGGCGGAATCCCGTTCCCCCCAGCCTGCCGAGCTGTTGTTTCAGCACTTCGGGAGTCAGAGGGCGTTTTTCTGCCGTCTGAAGGGGCTGGGGAGATTGCACGGAACATCCGTATTCCGGACAGGCAATCGTCAGGGGGTTCCCGACGGACCCGGCACATGTCAGATGGAGGGGAATGGTGGATTCCTGCAAGTGTTCCCGCATTTTTTTCAACTCCGCGTTCAGGGCCGGATCATCCGTTTTCCAGAGTTTTTGCCCGGGTTTAACCCTGCTCCAGTCAATACGGGATGCCTTTCCGTGGAAGAAAAGGCGGTTTCTCTGCACTTTCCAGATACGTCCGCCCTGTTCTTCATTGCGGTCTTCCCCTGCATCAATGACGAAGCCGTCCCCGGGCGCGAGCGGAATGCCCCCTTCCGGCCTGATATCCAGCCAGCCCTGACCGCTGTTCATAATGACGCCTGCGTAGGCGCCCCTCTTTTTACCGTAGCGGCCGTGGGTCAGACGCGGGTGGTCCGTCCCGTCCAGCCAGCCGGTGGAGAAGCCGCGTGAAAATACCATTTGCAGTGCATAACGGTCGCGTGCGGTCACCATTTCATCCACAAGTATTCCAGCGCAGGCGGCGTCCAGAGCTTTTCTATAGGCCGCCGTTACCGCCGCAACGTATTCCGGGCTTTTCAGACGTCCCTCTATCTTGTAGCTTTTCACGCCCATGCGGACCAGGTCCGGGATGCGGTCAAGGGCGCACAGGTCCTGCGGGCTGAGCAGGTAGCGCCGTTCTCCCAGAGGAACGGTTTTGCCGTCTACAACCAGGGAGTAGGGCAGGCGGCAGGCCTGCGCGCATTCTCCCCTGTTGGCGCTGCGCTGTCCCAGGCTTTCCGATGTAAGGCACTGGCCGGAATAGGCCACGCAGAGCGCTCCGTGTACAAATACTTCCAGGGGAATGTCCGTATGCCGTACACATTGCCCGATTTCCTTCAGGCTCAGTTCCCGGGCCAGGACGGCCTGCTTCAGGTCCAGGAATCCGGAGGCGAATTCCAACCCGTCCGGGGAGGAAAGTGTCATCTGGGTGGAGGCGTGCAGTTCCAGCTTCATGCCGGGAACCTGCCTTCCCCATTCCGTCAGGCAGTGGGCAAGACCGATGTCCTGCACGATGACCCCGTCCGCGCCGGCGGCATTCAGGTGGCCCAGGTAGGAGAGGGCGTCCGCCAGTTCGGAGGTAAAAATGAGCGTATTCATGGTCACGTACCCCTTCACGCCGTGTGCGTGAAGGAAACGCATCAGTTCCGGAAGGGAATCCAGCGTGAAGTTGTCTGCGCGCAGACGGGCGTTGAAACGGTCCAGGCCGAAATAAATGGCGTCTGCGCCATTGGCTACGGCGGCGCGGGCGCAGTCCATGTCCCCGGCGGGGGCCAGCAGTTCGGGGCGCAGGTCTCCGGGCCGGAGGGCGGAAAGGGTTATGTCGTCGGAAATCACGGGGAAAAGCAAAAAGGACGGTAGGGGTTATTGGGCGGTGCTGCGTTTTTCCGCATGGCGGAGCAGAGCTTTCAAATCTCCCAGAAGGAACAGGGAACCTGCCGCCAGGACCGGGAGCGGGGAGGCCAGTGCCGCCTGCAGACCATCGGGAAGCGAGGAATGGATGAAAACGGGGCCGGTTTCCTGTTCGCCCAGCAGGGCAGCCATTTCTTCCGCCGGCATGATGCGGGGGGAAGTGCAGGGAACCAGATGCCATTCTCCGGTAATTTCCCGCAAAACCGGAATCATTTCCCGGATGTGCTTGTCTGCGGATGCGGCAAAAACCAGTGCCGCCTTCCGTCCCGGGAATTCCTCTTTCCACGTGGACGCGAGCACGCGCGCCGCATGTTCGTTATGAGCGCCGTCCAACACCAGGGGGGGCGTCTCAAGGCGTTCGAACCGTCCGGGCCACTGTACCTTGGCCAGGACTGCGGCGGCTTCGGATGGGGAGGGGAGGGAATGGAGCCGCCTCATGGTTTCCAGCGCCAGGGCTGCGTTTTCCCGCTGATGGGCTCCTGGCAGGGATGGGATGGGCGTTTTCCGGTCCGCCCGGGCAATCGTGAGGGGAGAACGGCGGTTTTGCGCCGTCCGTTCGATGACGGCCATGACACCCGGGTGCTGCACGGCAGTTACGGACGGTTTTCCGGGGGCGATGATGGCCGCTTTTTCCGCAGCGATCTCTTCCAGGGTATCTCCCAGATACTGCTGGTGGTCCAGGCCGATGGGGGCCAGTACGGCGATATCCTTGGGCACGGCGTTAGTGGCGTCCAGCCTTCCGCCCAGCCCTGTTTCCAGAATGATGAAGTTCACGCTGTTTTTCCGGAAGTGGCGCAGGGCGACGGCCAGAGCCAGCTCGAAAAAGGTGGGCGGCTGTTCCCAGCCTTCCGCCAGCTGTTTCAGGAAGGAAATTTCTTCTGCCAGGGCATCCGGAGTGATCATGTCCCCATTGACGCGGATGCGTTCAGAAAAATCTACCAGATGGGGGGAAGTGAACAGGCCCGTGACATAACCCTGCGCCCTGGCCAGGGCCTCAATCATGGCGCAGGTGGAGCCTTTCCCATTGGTGCCGGCCACGTGGACCACGGTGGCGTTTATCCGGTCCGCCCCGGCTGCCGCCAGCAGCTTCCTGGTATTATCAAGCCCCAGCTTGATCCCGAAAAATTGGGTGGAAAAGAGCCAGTCAAGGGCGGCGGATACATTCATGGGCGGTATTTTACCACGGGAAAACTCCCGTTCAACTCCGGTATGGCGTGGGGACTGTAAAATGCCGCCGGGAACGGACGCGGCAAACACGAACAAGCTACCGTTGCTACCTCTCGGTCCTGGCGGGGTTTGCCAGTCGTGCCTCCACGGGGTTCCCGGCGGCTCACCCAGTAAACTAGGTTTGCAGTGCAGTGTCAACCTTCAAAGACATCATCTCCTTCTGGCGAAAGAGAGCAGAATGGAGATCAGCAATATTACGCCGATAACGACTGCCGCCGTGAAGAAAATTTCTTCTTCCTGTCTGAGCCGGCTGCGCTCCTCTTCGAGTTTCGCGTCTCTGACGCGTTGCAGCCCGTGCAGGGCTTTGGCCTGTTCCTCCACATCCGCCTCCGTTCGCATGACAATCGTTTCCTCATGGCTGACGGCCTGGTCGTAAGGAGCAATCATCGTGCGGAATTCGGGGTCTTCCGAAAGTATTTCCGTCTCATCATAATCTTCCGCCAGAGGGGAGTTCATGGTGTTCCGAAGACTGGCGATCTGCCTGTCCACATTGTTTTGGAACAGGCCCAACTCTCTTTTGGCCTTTTCGTAAGCTTCCGTCTGGTCGCGCAGAGCGGCTTCCCCCTGGTCGGTAATGCGCTCCAGTTCCTGCGGAAGACTGGCCTGAAGTTTGAGCAGATCCGTCCTGTTCTCCGTCACTTTAAAATTCCTGCTTTTTGTGTTGGACGCCTCCGCGAGCTGGATGCGGTTGATGTCCAGACGGGTTTCCACCTGGCGTATTTGTTCCTGAAGCCGGTTTCGGGCGCTGTCCAATTGTTGTCTGGTGGCGTCCCTCCTGCTTTTGAGTTCTTCCACTTCCGCAACGCGCCGGTCATATTGTTCCAGCAGATGGGCTATTCGGGCTTCCGCGCTTCGGGCATTGGGCTTTCCGCTTACGGGAGAGGGCGTCTTTTTCCCGTCTTTTTCCTGGCCGGCTTGCTTTATTCGAGCATCCCAGTATTTGCGGACGGCTTCTTCCTTCCGTTGAATAGCTTTCTGGAGACGCACCACCTGCTGTTCGTGAAGTTCCGCGGCTTCATCAAAACGGGCTTGGGCCGCATCCAGCTCCGGGCAGGGTTCCTGCTCCATGGCTTTGAGGGCTTCATGCCTGGGTGCAAGGCCGTTTTGATAATAATCCCAGCCGTAGTATCCCCCGGCGAGCAACAGGATGAGAAGTAGGTAACGCATCAATGAAAAAAAGGGTAGAGTCAGAAGTAAATCTCATAGTGGGAATTCCGCCGGATTTTGCAAACTCTAAAATCAGCCATCCGGAGCTTTTCCCCTCAATAGGGAGAATGATGATAAATTCACTCCGGAGGGGGCGTAGTTTTCCTTGAAGCCATACTTTCAAGCCATGTCTATTTTCTCATCACGCAGACAATTTCTCAAATCTTTGGGGCTTGCGGCCGGAGCGGCTGCCGCCGGAAATGCCCTCCCTGGGAAGGCTGTGGAAATCCCTGCCGGAGACCATCTCTGGAAATCCGCCTCTCCGGCGGCTCCGAGGCCTTCCGGTTCCACATACATGGGAGGGTTCAAGGCTCCCCGGCTGGGTCGCATCAGGCTGGCCTTCATCGGCGTGGGAGGGCGCGGGTTCTCCCACCTGGCGCAAATGTGCGTGATGGATGGAGTGGAAATCGTGGGCATATGTGATTTGAAGGAAGAGTTGACGAAACGCGGCGTGGATCGCGTGCTCTCCAGAATGGGGAAAAGCCCTTTGGGCTATTCCGGCGGCGATATGGAATACCTGACCATGCTGAAGGAGCTGAAGCCGGATGCCGTCATCATCAGTACGGATTGGAGTTCGCATGCCAGAATCGCCTGCGACAGCATGAAGCACGGCGCTCACGCCTTTGTGGAAGTTCCTCTGGCCGTCTCTCTGGAGGAGCTCTGGAGCCTGGTGGATACCAGCGAGGCCACCAGGAAACATTGCATGATGATGGAAAACGTCAACTATGGGCGGGATGAACTCATGTTCCTGAACATGGTCCGGCAGGGCGTCATCGGCGATTTGCTTCACGGGGAGGCCGCGTATATCCATTGCCTGGTGACGCAGCTGGGGGACACGCGCGGGGAAGGGGCCTGGCGGCCGGAATATCATACCAGAATCAATGGCAACCTGTACCCCACCCACGGGTTGGGGCCGGTGGCTCAATATATGAATTTGGAGCGTGGAGAGGACCGTTTCTGCCGTGTGGCGGCGTTCGCTTCTCCTGCTCTCGGGCGCAATGCCTACGCTAAAAAGCATCTTCCCGCCGATCACCGCTGGAACAATACTCCATTCATCTGCGGTGACATGAATACGGCTGTTGTCAAGACGCAGCTGGGGCGGACCATTCTTGTCCAGCTGGATGAGACGTCCCCCCGGCCTTACTCCCGCGCCAACCTGATCCAGGGAACGGAGGGCACGCTGGCTGGTTTCCCAACCCGCGTGGCGGGTGAAAAGCTGGGCAACGGCAATTATCATGAATGGATTGAAGGCAGGGAAAAACTGGCCGCTATTTATGAAAAATACGATCATCCCCTCTGGAAACGCATCGGGGAGCTGGCCACGAAAATGGGCGGTCACGGCGGTATGGACTTTGTGATGCTTTCCCGCATCGTGGAATGCCTCCGGAACGGAGAACCAATGGATCAGAACGTTTACGAAGGAGCTTCCTGGTCTTCCCTGCTGCCGTTGACAGCCCGTTCCATCGCCCAGGGCGGGATGCCTGTGGAATTTCCGGATTTTACCCGCGGAGACTGGAAAACCACCATGCCGCTGGCCGTGGTTTCATGAATAACGCCGGGGATGAAGGGGCGCTGCCCTCTTCCGGAGAGTTCAGGAAAGAATCCGTTCTTACGCAGGGTGCTCAGCAAGGACTGCCGGAAAACAGATTGTTTAATTCTTCCGCGCTCATGTTCATGAGCCATTGTTCGGGGCCTCCGGAGAACAGGTCGTCCGCCATGCGGCGCTTGTCCTTGAGCATGGCGTCAATGCGGTCCTCAATGGTGCCCCGGCAGATCAGGCGGTGCACGAGTACGTTCCGGTGCTGCCCGATGCGGTAGGCCCGGTCCGTGGCCTGGTTTTCTACAGCGGGGTTCCACCAGCGGTCCACATGGATGACGTGGGATGCCTGGGTCAGCGTCAGGCCGGTTCCGGCGGCTTTCAGGGACAGGATGCAGAAGGGAGGGCCGGATTCCTTCTGGAAGGCGGTGACGATGTTCTGGCGTTCCGGAATAGGCGTTCCCCCGTGCAGGGTAAGCCCGGAACGGCCGAAGACTCCGGACAGGAGATCGTGCAGATGGGGAATGATGGAGCGGAACTGGGTAAAGAGAATGGTTTTTTCCTGCCTGGCGGCAATGGAGGCGCACAGTTCCTGAAGCCGCCGGAACTTTCCGGAGCGTTCCGGCGCATAATCGTCCGTGCCCTGGAACTGGGCGGGGTGGTTGCAGATCTGCTTGAGGCGTGCCAGAATGGGTAAAATCAGCATCAGGCGGGCAGCTGGGTCCGGTTCGTCCAGTACGGCATGCAGCATGTCTATCTGTGCTTGGTACAAGGCGGCCTGTTCCGGCGTGAGGGAGCAATAGGCCGGTATTTCCATTTTGTCCGGCAGGTCGGGAACCAGCGCCGGATCCGTTTTCATTCTGCGCAGGATGAAGGGGCGCACCAGGCGTCGCAGCGGGGCATAACCGCGTTCCAGGGAACGGGTGAAGGATTCGAAGCTTTTTCTGCTGCCCAGCAGCCCCGGATTCAGAAATTCCATCAGGCTCCAGAGTTCATTCAGGTTATTTTCCACCGGCGTGCCGGACAGGGCTATGCGTCGTTCCCCATGCAGGGAACGGATGGCGCGGGAACGGGCGGAGCCTGCGTTTTTAATAGCCTGGGCTTCATCCAGAATAATGGCCGGGAAATGCAGTTCGGCCAGGGCGGACGTGCGTGCAGCCATGCCATACGTAGTGATGACGGCGTGGCAGTCTTTCCGGCGCAGGGTATTTTCCGGCTGCCACGGGTCCGGGGAGGAAGGGTGCATGATGCGCAGGATAAGCTCCGGAGCGAAGCGTTGCGCTTCCTCTTTCCAGTTGGACAGGAGGGAGGCCGGAGCCACAATCAGAGCCGGCAGGCCCTCCAGCCGGCCTTTTCTCCGCAATGCGTCCAGCCACGCAATAGCCTGAAGGGTTTTTCCCAGCCCCATATCATCCGCCAGGCAGGCGCCGAAACCCCGTTCCGTAATCCGGTAAAGGAAAGAGAACCCTTCTTTCTGGTAAGGGCGCATCAGGGCGTCCAGCCGGGAAGGAAGCTCCGGTATGGAGACTGGGACTTTCCCCGCCAGGATGTCCAGGGTCTGCCGGAGGTTTTGCCCCGGTGCCATGACACAGTCTTCGTCCGGTTCCGGAATCTGTACAAGCTGGCCGGAAGGGCCGTTAACCAGCATTCTCAGACCCTGGACCAGAGGGATGCCGAGGGAGCTCATCATACGTGCTGCTTGATTCCACCGGTCCATTAAGTCCCGGACCTTTCGGGCGTCCACACGCACCCATTCCCCCTTGAAGCGGATCAGGCCGTCTCCGTTGCTGAGCAATTCCCCCAGCTCCTCCGGGGTCAAGTCTTTGCCTCCCAGAGTGGCGGATACGGAAAATTTCAGCAGACTGCGGACGGAAAGCCCGGAAGAATGAACCGTTTTTTCACTTCCGGATGCGTCTGCCGTAACTTTTACCTGTAGTTTGGGAGGGGGTTTTTTCCATAGGTTCACCATGCGCACAATGATGCCTGCGCGTTCGTAGAGCGGCGTGTCCTGCAGAAAATCCCGGGCCTCCGGAGCGCTCCAGGCCATCGGCGTATAAATTTTTCCGTTATCCAGCAGGCGCTTCAGCAGGGGGCTTTCCTGCGCCGCTTCTTTTAAGGGCTGGAGTACGGCCAGCAAGGCGGTGTAATTCCCTTCATGAAGTTTCAGGGCGGTGGCAAGGGGGAGGTGGCGCACCTGGTTGTCCGCAGCGCTTTGATGCGCAAAGGTAGCCATGAAAGCAAAGGGGCGGGAGCCTGTGGCGTCATCCCGGTTTTCCGCAAGGTGGAAAAATACCTTGCCTATCTGGTTCCAGGGCGCGCCCAGGCCGTTCAACCATTCGGCGGGGGTAATGCCTCGGGCGCGGATTTCCTTTGCTATTGCCTTCCGCAAATCTTCAAACCATCCGGCAATGATGTCCGGAGTGGCATATTCCGCGCCCGGTACGGGGGGAAATTGCTCCGCCAGAAAGGCTTTTTCCGTAGCGGAGGCCAGCAGGTGGTCCAGAACGGCATCTACCTCGTCCGGCCTTTCTGCGGCAGCGTGCGCCATGCGGGTAAGCGCCTGGCGCGCCATGTTCTTGATAAAGAAGGCGCCCGGATCCGAAACGGTTTCCCAGTTGGATACCGCCAGGGCATACAGCCCGTTTCCGGTTCCTTCTTCAAACAGACGGTCGAAAGGCGGTGTGTCCGTCACCAAAGCACCGGAGGGGAGGATGCGGAAACCATTGATATTCCGTTTCTCTTCCGGTACTGCATGATAGGGATCCGGCTGCATGGCTGGCGGGAATGTAGCGTGTGCTTGCAGCCGTAGTTCACAGGGCGAACGTCGTATCTTTGATGATAGGTAGCTTGGACGGCGGAGGATTGAGCAGCTCCTTGATTTGTTTCAGGTAATCAATCAGGGCTTTGCGGACATCTATTCCCGTCGGTTTGCCGTTCCCCCGTTGGGGGAATATGAAATTGCTGCACAGGTAGTCTCCCATCGCGACAGTGTAAATGACCCCGTTTTTCAAGGTGCTGGTAATGCTGGGCGTAACACCGTCCATGATCTGGTAGGAGAATCCGGAGCAGTACACTTCCAGAACGCCTCCTTCGTCATCGGTCGGAGACATGAATTTGGACAGGATCAGTTGTTCAATGTCCGCTTTACTCATGGAGCAGGTGACGATCTTTTCCCGGAAGGGTTCCAGCTCGTAAATGTCCCTGATGGTAACGGGTCCTTTGTTAAGATGGTTTTTGGACCGTACTCCGCCGCGGTTGTAAATGGCAATATCCGAATGGGAGGCCTGCTGAATGGCCTTGCAGAAAAGGGTGCCTATGGTGACGTGCGTGATTTCTTCTCCGGCGACGCCCACTTGCTGGTTGAAAAGCGGATTTCCGGAAAATCGGCGGACAATTTCCTTTACTTCCGGGTCATCGGGAATTTCCTCATTCAAAGAAACGGCCCTGGTTGATTTGGAAAGGATGGAGACGGGATGTTCCGTGGAGAAAATAATTTCCGTAACGCCTACATGGCTCAGGCTGTGTCCCGTGTGGCTGAGCAGGGTTCCGGTTCTGAGATGACCGCTGGGCAGCATGACATGGGTATGGCCTCCAAGAATGACGTCGATATTCGGAGAATACTTCATCATTTTCAGATCATTGCCGTATCCCAGATGGCTGAGGATGACGTTGATGGTATTATGGTGGAGCCGGAACCTGTCCGTGATTCCCTTGTAGTCTTCTTCATCCGGCAGCTTCCATGAGATGCCGGTCATCCTCCTCACATCCGTGGTTTGAAGGTCTGCCAGTCCTATGACCCCTACGGAAATGGACGTTCCTTTAATCGGGATGCTGACATACGGAGAAAAACAGTTTTCCAGAGTTGGGGAAAGGCTGGCGTTGGTAATGACAAACTTGGTGGAGGGCATTCCCTTGATATGGTCGCGCAGGGCCTCCTGCCCGTAATCCAGATCATGGTTTCCGATGGTCACTACATCATACCCCAGCTTGTTCATCAGGATAGTAAGGGGTTCGCCCCGTTTTTCACAGTCGTCCACATAGGGATTGCCTATGAAATAATCACCTGAATCCACCAGCAGCACGTGCGGATATTTAGCGCGGTATTGCTTTACCAGTGTGGCCAGTCTTGGGAAATTGTCCAGATTGCCGTGGATATCGCTGGTAGAAATGATAATCAGCGTTTTATCGGGATCCGATTTAGGCTCCTGAGCCAGAGAGAACGGGTACAGGCATGCCAGGGAGGCAAGAACAATGCGGAGCGGAATCATGCAGGGTAAAATGATAAATATACGGAAAAGGATGAGATGGGATTAACGGGCGGAAACCTCATGCGGGCCGTCACCCACGGAGATGACTTCCAGACGGACCCTGGATACGCCGCGTCTATGCAGGCCGATGCGGCTTGCGGCGGCGGTGGTGAGGTCTATCAGGCGGTTGCTGTGAAAAGGCCCGCGGTTGTTGATCCTGACGACGGTTGATTTGCCGGTTTCCAGGCAGGTGACTTTCACCTTGCACGGCATCGGCAGGGTTTTGTGGGCCGCCGTCATGGAACGCTGGGGATTGATGTATTCTCCGGAAGATGTCTTCAGGCGGCGCGCTTTGCCGCCATACCAGGAGGCATAGCCGGTCTCATGGTATTGCAGGGCATCCGCCACGCTCATGGGAGTATACCTTTTTCCACGCACCCGGTAGGGCGCATTTTTGACATGCGCCTCTGCCTCCTGAACGGATGGCTCCGTTTTCTGAGCGCACTTCTCCGTAGTGGAGCAGCCCGGCATCAGAAAAAGCAACAGGACGGGGAGGAACCATTTCACGCTTTTTACGTTTAACACATATTGATGGTTTTGTATAACAAAAAAGGAACAAGAGTTGAAATTTAAGGAATAGAGCAGGGCGGAACAATCTTTTCCCGGTTGCGGTTTACCAGTTGAGTGGCCCGGAAAAATGCAGTATGATCTCCCGCATGAATCCTTCCAAGGTAATCGGCCTGGTCGCTCTGGCGGAAAAACCGGGACTGGGGGAAGCGTTGCGCATCATGCGCCGGGAACTTTCCCGCCACGGGCTGGGCTCCTGCGTCATTGAAACGCCGGATGCTCTGGAACGGGCTATCGGACGGTGCGGCATGCTGGTGACCTTCGGAGGGGACGGTACCATGCTGACCGTCTCTTCTCTGGCGGCCATGCACCGCGTTCCCCTGGCGGGAGTGAACCTGGGCCGGCTGGGGTTCATGACCACCTGTTCCGTGCAGGAACTGCCGCTTCTGGCGTATGCCCTTCAGGAAGGTTCCTACCTGACGGATGAACGTTCCATGCTTGAAGTGGTCCGGGTGGGGGAAGACGGCGTTGCGGCACCTCCGCGCAAGCTGGCCTTGAATGAAGTTTCCCTGATCCGCGCCCAGTCCGGCAAGATGGTGGACCTGGATGCGGAGATAGACGGAGAATTGCTGAACCGCTACCATGCGGACGGCGTTCTGGTTTCCACCCCCACCGGCTCCACGGCATACTCCCTTTCCGCCGGGGGGCCTCTGGTCTGGCCCATGTCCCGTGTCGTATGCGTCACCCCCATCTGCCCGCACAGCCTGACCAATCGTTCCGTGGTGCTTCCTGACAACATGACCATACGCCTGCGGCCCCGCGAGCGCCGCGGCCGCTTTGACTCCATGGTCTATTCCCTGGACGGCCGTTCCGCCTATCCCATCGAAGTGGGAGAAAGCCTGGTAATCCGGAAGGCGCCGGAAACGCTTTCCCTGGTTCATCTCCGGAAGCAGAATTTCGGCGCCCTGCTGAGGGCCAAGCTGCGGTGGCAGGGGGCGGAAATCCCCTCGGACGATGAATAGGCCGTTGCGGAAGGCCGGCCTCCGGCGGGCTGTCCCCTCACTGTGGAATTCCTGCATCCGGGAACGGTTTCCCATTTATCGTTCCGCATTGGCGCAGGGGCGGTAAAACGATTTTTTTAGGATGCGGGCTTGACGAAAAGGCCTATCCTATAATACTCTTCCTGCCCTGCCACCAAGGGGGTGGTAGATCTTAATCGCATAAACGCGTAAGAAATAGTCATATATGAAGACCCACGTGAAAAAAGGTGATGAAGTGGAAATCATCGCCGGACGTAACCACAAGGGCAAGCGCGGCACCGTTCTCGCCGTGAATGCTTCCAAAGGTACTGTCATCGTAGAAGGCGCCCGCACCCTGAAAAAGGCTGTGCGCCCGACCGAACAGAACCCGGAAGGCGGCATTCAGGAAATCAACGGCCCGATTCACATCTCCAACGTGAAAAAAGTAGGCTAGGCCATCTGGTCTGACCCTGCGCTTAAGCCATATCAATCATTAATAAAGAGCTGACCCGCTAAAACAATGAGTACACCAACACTGCAAACATACTACCGTGAAAAGGTCGTTCCCGGCCTTCAAGCGAAGCATGCATACAAGAACGTGCATCAGATTCCCCGCCTGGAGAAGATTGTTGTCACCTCCTGCATGGGCAAGCACCCGGACCGCAAGCAGGCCGTGGAAGATGCCGTTAATGAAATCGCCAAAATCACCGGACAAAAGCCCTCCGTCACCTATGCCCGCAAGAGCGTGGCCAACTTCAAGGTGCGTGAAGGCGAACCTCTGGGAGCCCGCGTAACGCTGCGCGGCGCCCGCATGTGGGAATTCCTGGACCGCTTCATCAATATTACGGCTCCGAACATTCGCGACTTCCGCGGTCTTCCCTACAAGTCCTTTGACGGCAACGGAAACTATGCCGTCGGCATCTCCGACCAGTCCATCTTCCCCGAAATCGAACTTGACCAGATCAAGCGTCAGATCGGCTTCGATATCATTTTCGTGACTTCCGCTCCTACGGACGATGAAGGCCGCGACCTGCTTCGCGCTCTGGGCGTCCCCATGCGCGAACCGAAGAAGGCCGAAGAAACCCAAACCGCCAACGCCTAACTATTTCTTACCATGGCCGTATTAAGTGATCCCATTTCCGACTTCCTCACCCGCCTGAAAAACGCCAGCCTGGCCGGCAACGAGGAATTTACCGCTCCCTGCTCCAACATCAAGGTGGAAATCGCCCGGATTCTGCAGGAAGAAGGCTACATCTGGAACTATGAAGTGACCGGAGAAGGCTCCAAGAAGCAAATCAAGGTGAAGATCAAGTTTACCCCGCAGGGCAAGCCGGTCGTTACCGATGTGAAGCGCAGCTCCAAGCCGGGCCGCCGTCAGTACGTTTCTTCCGAGGACATTCCCCGCGTTCTCAGCGGGCTTGGCATTGCCATCGTCTCCACCTCCCGCGGTGTGATGACCGGTGCGCAGGCGCGCAAGCAGAGCATCGGCGGCGAACTTCTCGCCCTTGTATGGTAACCATTAACATTTCCTAAACATATGTCCCGAGTTGGTAAAAAATCCATCACATTGCCGGACAAGGTAACGGTAAAGGTTAACGGCTCTTCCGTTCAGGTGGAAGGCCCCAAAGGCAAGCTTTCCTGGACGCTTCCGGAAGGCATTACCGCTACCGTTGAAGGCAATCAGCTCTCTGTTGACCGCGCCGGCGAAAGCCGCCAGCTTCGCGCCCTGCACGGTACGAACCGTTCCCTGTTGAACAACATGGTCATCGGTGTTTCCGAAGGCTTCGTCAAGAACCTTGAAATCGTCGGCGTCGGTTTCCGTGCCGCCGTCAAGGGCAACATTCTGGATCTGAACCTGGGCAAGTCCCATCCGATCAACCAGGTAATCCCGGAAGGTCTCAAGGTAACCGTGACTGAAAACACGAAAGTGACGGTCGAAGGCATCGACAAGCAGGTCGTAGGCCAGTTTGCCGCTGAAGTCCGTGCGTACTATCCCCCGGAACCCTACAAGGGCAAGGGTGTGCGTTTCGTCGGTGAAGTTATCCGCCGCAAGGAAGGCAAGAGCGTCGGTAAGTAATTCAGGTAATAACTATTACAACATATTTATACACGATGAGTACTATCAATCGCAAAGCCATCCGCGCCAAGGTTCGCCGCCGCATCCGCAGAAAGGTTTCCGGAACGGCTTCCCGTCCCCGCCTGGCTGTCTATTTCTCCAACCGCCACGTCTATGCCCAGATCATCGACGATACGGTGGGCAGGACTATCTGCTCCGCTTCCACGGCCGATGCTTCCATCGCCGATCCTTCCAAACTCGCCAACTGCGCTACCGCTACCAAGGTGGGCAATCTGATCGGCGAACGCGCGAAGGCCGCCAATGTCACTGAAGTCGTTTTCGACCGCGGTGGATTCAAGTTCTGCGGCAAGGTGAAGGCCCTGGCCGATGCCGCCCGCGAAACTGGTTTGAAATTCTAATTGAAAGATTCCTTAAATGAATAACGAAACGGAAAACACTGCTCCTGCTACGGAAGCCGCCGCTCCCGCTCAAGCGCAGCAACCCGCAACGGGCGGCCGCGGACCCCGCGGACCCCGCCGTGACGGCCAGAATGGCCGCGGTCCCCGTGGACCCCGCCGTGACGGACGCCGTGGCCCTCAGGCCGAAGCTCCCGTGGAAGAAGGCCCCCAGCTCGCTGAAAAGGTTGTGTTCATCAACCGTTGCGCCAAGGTCGTCAAGGGCGGCCGCCGCTTCTCCTTCTCCGCCCTCGTCGTGAGCGGAGACATGGAAGGCCGCGTAGGCTTCGGCTTCGGCAAGGCTAATGAAGTGGCAGACGCCATCCGCAAGGCTACGGAAGCCGCCAAGCGCCAGCTTCGCCCGGTCTCCATCGCCAACGGCACGATTCCGCATGAAGTCTACTCCGAATTCGGCGGCGGCAAGGTGCTCCTGAAGCCCGCCTCCCCCGGTACCGGCCTGATTGCCGGCAACACCATCCGTGCCGTGCTGGAAGCAGCGGGCGTGCGTGACATTGTTGCCAAATCCCTCGGTTCCTCCAACCACGCCAACGTGGTGAAGGCTACCCTGCAGGCTCTCGCTTCCCTGCGCACGAGCGACCAGGTTCTTGCCGACCGCGGCAAGAAGAAGGAAAAGGCCATCTAATCTGATCCGGAGGCGGCAGCCCGGCGCCGCCGCCTCCAAGAAATCCAACCATTGTAAATAACATGTTACAGCTTCATACGATTAAGCCCAATCCCGGAGCCAAGCACCGCAAGAAGCGCCTCGGCAACGGGGAAAGCTCCGGTCTCGGCAAGACCTGCGGCAAAGGCAACAAAGGCCAGAAGGCCCGTTCCGGCGGCACGATCCGGCCGGGTTTTGAAGGCGGCCAGATGCCCCTTCACCGCCGTCTGCCCAAGAAGGGGTTCAACAACACCCGCTTCCAGGATAAAATCCTTATCGTCAACCTCTCCCAGCTTGAACGCGTGTTTGAAGCCGGTGCTACGGTTGATGAAAACACCCTGCGTGCGGCCAAGCTCGTCCAAGGTCCCTGCGATGCCGTGAAGCTTCTTGGCAACGGCACCCTGACCAAGAACCTGAACGTAGTCGTGGACTTCGTGAGCGCCAGCGCCCGCGAGAAGGTGACCCAGGCCGGTGGCACCGTCACCGTGCTTAGCGAAGCCTAATCACATTTGGCGAACCGGGTCATGCAGCTTGACCCGGTTCGCATCATTGTGTTTACTGTTGCGGTTCCCATGGATGCCCCGGGTGCAAACCGCCGCGACATGCAAGCCAAGCTGCGCGCCAACTTTTATATTACAGGACCATGATATCCGCATTTGCAAACTCCATGAAAGTACCGGAGCTCAGGCGCCGGATTTTGTTCACACTGGCGATGATTGTCGTCGTCCGCCTGGGGGTACAGATTCCCCTGCCGGGCATTGACGTCATGGAGCTGCAGAAAGTGATTGAAGCCTCCGCGAACGCCAGCGGTCCCGGAGCGGGTCTGGCTACCGTGCTGACCATTTTCTCCGGCGGCGGCCTCCAGCAGTGCGGCATTTTTGCTTTGGGCATCATGCCCTACATTTCCGCTTCCATCATGACCCAGCTCCTTTCCGCGGTGGTTCCCCAGTGGGCCAAGATGGTGCGGGAAGAAGGCGGCCGCCAGAAAATGACCAAGTGGACGCGCGCCATCGCCATCGTCATTGCCCTTGTGCAGGGCTGGTTTCTGGTCGGCACGCTAGAACACCCGGAACGCCTGCAGGCCGTGGGTCTCAACATTCCCGCGGACTGCCAGCTTGTCATTGACCCCGGCATCCAGTTCGCCCTCATGACGGTGCTCATTATGGTGGCGGGCACCATGTTCCTGATGTGGATAGGCGACCAGATTACGGAACGCGGCGTCGGCAACGGCGTTTCCCTCATCATTTCCGTCAACATTATTCACGCCCTTCCGGGAGCAGTCACCCTGGCCTGGAAAACCCTGGTGTACAAGGACGGCGCGGTTGTCCCCATGGGAGCCATGCTGCTCGTGGCCCTGATTGCCTTCCTGATTGTCGTGGTGGCGCTCGTCGTGACGGTGACGCAGGCCCAGCGGCGCATTCCCGTGCAGTACGCCAAGCGGGTCATGGGCAATAAAATGTTCAACGGTGCCACGCAGTACCTGCCTCTCAAGCTTAACTACTCCGGCGTGATGCCCGTCATTTTCGCTACGGCCATCCTCTCCCTTCCGCAGGTTCTCTTCTCCCAGATCGCCCACTACAACACTACGCTGCAGTGGATCGCGACCAAGATGAATGACTGGCTGAATCCCGCTTCTTCCGGCTATTACATTATTTCCGGCCTCATGATTTTCTTCTTCTCCTACTTCTGGGTGGCGACCATGTTCCAGCCCTCCCAGATCGCGGAAGACCTGAAGCGCAATGGCGGCTATATTCCCGGCATCCGTCCCGGCCCCCCCACCGCCCTCTTCCTGGACCAGACCATGCAAAGGCTGACCTTTGCCGGGTCCGCATTCCTGACCCTCATTTACTTCCTGCCTTCCCTGCTGAATATCGGGGGCAATATCCCCTACCTGGTTACCCAGTTCTTCGGAGGCACCAGCCTTCTCATTCTGGTGGGCGTACTGCTTGACATGATGCGCCAGGTGGAAACGACCCTTCTTTCCCGCAATTACGACGGCTTCCTGAAAAAAGGCAAGCTCAAGGGCAAATACGGGCACATCCAAGGTACCGGCGCCGCCGCGGGCAGCCGCACCGTTACCGTCATGTGGATTGTTATCGCTCTGCTTGTGCTGGCCGGAGCCATCGCCTACAACGCCATGCAGTAAGCCCCCTTTTTTACTGAAAGTAAAGATATGAAGGAACTCAAGCATTTCATTCTGGTTGGGGCTCCCGCATCCGGCAAAGGGACCCAGGGCCGGTTTTTGGCTGATACCTTCGGCCTTCACTCCCTGAGCACCGGCTCCCTGTTGCGGAGGGAAGTGGAATCCTGCACGGAACTGGGCCGGAAAGCCTTGAGCTATATGGACAGGGCCATGCTGGTTCCGGACGAAATTGTCAATGACATGGTGCGCGGCTGGCTGTCGGAGATGGACCATGGCGCGTGGCTGCTGGACGGCTATCCCCGCACGGTTGCGCAGGCGGAAGCGCTGGACCATTTTCTAAACCAGCGGGGAACCTCCGTGGATGTAGTCGTCTGGATGGATGTGTCCAGGGAACTCATTGAACAGCGCATCATGCGCCGCCGGGAATGTTCCACATGCGGTTACGTGGTGCAGACGCCGGAAGAGGAATGTTCCAAGTGCGGAGGGAAAATGGTTTCCCGCAAGGATGACAACATGGAAGCTTTCGCCCGCCGCTGGAAGGATTTTGAAGCCATGACGCTGCCCGTAGCCAGGTACTACGAGGCCCGCGGCCTGGTCGTTAAAATGACGGTGTCCGAAGAACGGGAACCTGCCGATGTTTCCCGGGATCTGGCCCGCAAGCTGGAAGAGTACCGGCAATAGAAAGAATAATCCCATGGCAGAACGAATCCACATCAAGTCTCCCGGCGAGGTAGCCAAGATGCAGAAAGCCGGGGCTGTAACGGCGGAAATCTTGATGGAGATCGGGGCCGAAGTCCAGGTGGGACGCACCACGCGGGAAATAGATGATATCGCGCGTGAAATTTTTAAAAAGCACAAGGTAGGCAATTCCTTTTACCGGTACCGCGGGTTTCCCGGCCAGCTCTGCATTTCCATCAATGAAGAGGTGGTGCACGGCAGCGGCGGCCCCCGCCGCATCCAGAACGGGGACATTGTGAGCCTGGACGTGGGCGCCATTGTGGACGGCTGGCATGGAGACAACGCCATGACCGTTCCGGTGGGCATGGTGGATCCGGAAAAACTGCGGCTGCTGGCCGTGACGGAGGAATCCCTGTTCCGCGCCATTGAACTGGTAAGGCCGGGCGCCTTGCTGGCGGACGTCTGCGCGGCGGTGGAGGGCTTCGTGCGTCCCCGCGGTTTTACTGTGGTTCGGGATTTTGTGGGGCACGGCATAGGCCGCCACCTGCATGAAGAACCCCAGATTCCCAATTACCGCCCCCATTACAAGCTTCCGCGCCTGAAAAAGGGGATGGCCCTGGCCATTGAGCCGATGGTGAATGCGGGCAGGCCTTCCGTTAAAATTCTGGATGACGGCTGGACGGTCGTCACGGCGGACGGCAAGCCTTCCGCCCACTTTGAGCACACGGTTATCGTAACGGACGGCGCGCCCCTGATTGTGACGGACCGCCCCCGCATCGCGTTGCCGGAGCAGCTCGGCATTGCTCCTTTGTAACTTCAGCCTCTCCAGGGAATGACGCCGCCGGAAGCCTCCGTTCCCGTGATTCTGGAGAAGACCGCCGCCCGCCGGATGGTGTGGGTGGATGTGGCCCGCGTGGCCGCCTGCATCCTGATTATTGCGAATCACATGGCTTTCTATTCGGCGGAGCTGTACCGGTGGATATGGGCGGAGTTCCTGGCGGCGCGCACGCCCTTTTTTCTGCTGGCGGCGGGCTATTTTGTGGGAAGAGGGTCTTTTGGCCCTCTGGATGGCGGGAGCCTTTTCCTCTGGCGGCGGAGCTGGTTTCTTCTTCGTCCGTACCTGGTGTGGGGACTGGCTGCGGCCGTTCTGATCGGCTGGTCCCCCCTGCACGAATATTACGCGTCCTACCGGCCTATGTATGAATGGCTGGGAGGGGAAAAGGGAGCCGGGTTCTGGCCTGCTCTCGCGGCGTTCGGCCGCTGCCTGGGCATTGCCGGGCATCCGGTGGACGCTCCCATGTGGTTTCTGCGCGATATCATCATCTATACCGCTGCGGCCCCCCTTCTTTACCGTTTGGGGGACTATCTGCTCTGGGCGGGCATGGTCATGCTGTCCCTGAACTATTTTGCGCTGGATCTGGCGGATCATGATTATCCCATCGCCAACAGCCTGGGATTTTTCCTGCTGGGAATGTATGTTTCCCGGTATTCCCTCTCGTTCCTGACGGAATCCGTGCGCCGGTACGCGGTGCCCTTCCTGGTCGCCACGCTTGCGCTTACCTGGTGGCTGGCAGGCCACCGGGACCAGCACAACTCCATGCTCATCGCCCTGGGCATGCTGGGGCTGATGTCCCTGGCCATTCTGTTCACGGAATGGTTCCCGCGCGCGGCCAGGTGGGTGGCGGGGCTGGCTCCGGCATGTTTTTTCATTTTCGGAACGCATTACATCGTCATCATCCTGCTGCGTGAAAGCGGCTGGATTACATGGAAGGGGGCGGCCTGGGACATGCTTTGGCTCTTTCTGGTTCCGGTCATTTTCGCCGTGTTGGCGGGGCTTTTTTTCTGCATGAAAAGATTTGCCCCGCGGCTGGTTCCCCTGCTGGGGGCCTATGGGAAATAGCCGTCTTGAAGAGCCGTTCCGCCGGGACGGGAAGGGAGCCGCGCTTATCTCTTGCCGTCAAAAGGCAAATTCTTTATTCTTTCCTTTGCTGGAAGGGGCGGAAGCGGCTTTTTTGTCACGTTGCCGTTCTTGCTCCACGGCCGGGAAACAATACATGGTATGGCAATGATTCAAGGCGAGCAGGTTCAGGATTCGGAATTATCAACTCAGGCGGTGATCTATCTGGGCCCGAGCTCCATGAGCCTGATGGTGGCTGAGGCTGTCCGGGACAGGATTCGCCTGCTGGATTTCCTTCAGCAGCCCGTTCCGATGGCGCGTGACATTTTCCGGTTCCACCGCATTTCCCGGCATACCATGGACCGCTGCGTGCAAATCATCGGCGACTATCTGGAAATTCTCAAGGAATACGGAGCCGGCAGCAAGCTTTCCGTCCGGTTCATGATTTCCAACATCATTTCCGAGGCGGATAATGTGGACGTGTTCGTGAACCGCATGCACGTGGCCCACGGCTTGCGGGGGCGCCGCATTGACGACGGCAAGATGACGCGCCTCATTTACGTGAAGGTGCAGGAGGCTCTGGCCCAGTATCCGGGATTCAGCAAGAAAAAGGTGCTTGTGGTCCATACGGGGCCGGGCAATACCCGCGTGCTTCTGTTCCAGAAGGGGCGCATCGTGCGTTATTCCTGCTACAGGCTGGGAACGCACCGCACGGGGGAGGCCGTCGGGGAAATTGAGTACGGAGACGATGTGGCGGAGCTTTCCATTCTGCGGGAGCACATGCGCGGGCAGGTGGACCAGATTTGCCTGGATTACGGGGGCGTGAAGGGCCTGGCGGGCCTTATCGTCATCGGCCAGGAAATGCAGCAGCTCCGGGACCGCCTGGCCCCCACGCCGGAAGGCAAGGTGGCGTGTTCCTCCCTGGCGGCGGAGGCGGAGCGGATGTCCCGCACCACTCTGGAACAGCGCATGAATGTTTACGGTGCGGATTTTGCCGGGGTGGACTCCCTGCTGCCCGCCGTTTTGATGACGGAAATGATTGCCCGCAGCCTGAACCTGGATGACGTCATCATTCCCGCGAGCGGTTATGACGAGGAGTTTTCAAGCAGCCTGATACGTGCGGAACAGCATCCGGGGGATCTGGAGGCGGAGGTTCTCCATTTCGCCGGGATTCTGGCGGACAGGTACAAGGCGGACAAAGGGCACCGCGAGCATGTGGCGCGCCTGTGCATGGAAATGTTTGACCAGCTTCAGGACCTGCACCGCCTTTCCGAACATGACCGGCTGCTGCTGGAAGTGGCCTCCATTCTGCATGAGGTTGGGTCTTTTATCAACCAGCAGAATCACCAGCTCCATTCCCAGTATATCATTCTCAACAGTGAAATCTTCGGCCTTTCCCGGGATGATGTGGAAACGATCGCCCTGCTGGCCCGCTACCACCGGCATGAGGTTCCCGCCAATTCCGATCCCATGTACGGGGAGCTGGAATTGAGGGACCGCATGCGCGTAGCCAAGATGGCCGCCATCCTGCGCGTGGCGGATGCCCTGGAACGCGGCCATGCCCAGCGCGTGAACGGCGTCCGGGCGCACATCCGCGGGCGCATGCTGGAGCTGGAGCTTCAGGGCGTGCGTGAAACCGCCGTGGAAGACCTGGCCCTGCGGCTGAAGGGCGACCTGTTTGCGGATATCTTCGGTTATGACGTCGTGCTGGCGCCCCAGCGGTAGGCTGATTTAAAAAACTTCCATTTTCCATTTTTCCCATGTCTGACGAATATATCAACAGAGAACTTTCCTGGCTGGAATTCAACCAGCGTGTGCTGGACCAGGCCGTAAGAACGGATCTTCCCCTCCTGGAACGCCTGAAGTTTCTGGCTATTACCGCCTCCAACCTGGATGAGTTTTTCATGGTGCGCGTGGGCGGCCTTCAGATGCTGCGGCATTCCGGTTCCCGCGTGAAGGATATTTCCGGGCTGACGCCCACCCGCCAGCTGAAAGCCATCCGCTCCCGCGTGGGCCGCATGATTGAGGACCAATACCGCCTGTTCCATGAGGAAATTCTGCCGTGGATGGAAATCAACGGCATCAATCCCCTGGCGATGGAGGATCTCAGCACTTCCCAGAAATTGACGCTGGAGCAGTATTTCAACAACCAGATATTCCCGCTTCTGACGCCGCTGGACATGGATGCTCCGGAAGCTCCCGCGCTGCCATCCCTCAAGCTGCTGATGGGCGTGGAACTGCGCGACAATGAGACCGGGGAGGTGCGCTCCGCCGTGGTGGCCCTTCCGGACGGCCTGCCGCGGCGCGTTCCCGTCCCTTCCGCGGAGGCGGAGCGCTACGTGATGCTGGAGGACCTGGTCCGGGAGTGCATCGGCACCGTTTTTCCCGGTGAGACCGTTCTTTCCGCAGCGGTGTTCCGCGTCACGCGCAATGGGGACATTGCCGTGCAGGAGGAAGACGCCCTGGACCTGGCGGATGAGATGGAGGAAGTGCTCGTAGCCCGGAAATTTTCCGAATGCGTGAGGCTGGAAGTAGAGTCCTCCGCGCCCGCCCCCCTGCATGACAAGATCATGCGGATTGTAGGCGCCGGGAAGGAGGAGACTTATGACCTCAAGGGTCCCCTGATGCTTTCCGACTTCATGGAAATGGCTTTTGCCCCCGGCAATGACCAGTTGAAGGTGGAGCAGTGGTCCCCGCAGCCGTCCCCTTCCGTGAATCCGGCCGTCAGCATTTTTGAAAACATTGCCGGCGGGGACATTCTGCTCAATCATCCCTATGAAAGTTTTGAACCCGTCCTGCGCCTGGTGGAGGAGGCAGCGGAAGATCCGGACGTCATCGCCATCAAGCAGGTGCTGTACCGTACCGCCAGGAACTCCCGCATCGTGGCCGCCCTGAAAAAAGCGGCGGAGAGCGGCAAGCAGGTGACGGCGCTGGTGGAGCTGAAAGCCCGTTTTGACGAGGCCCGCAATCTGGAAAAGGCGGAGGAGCTTCAGCGTTCCGGCGTGCAGGTTGTTTACGGCGTCAAGGGGTTGAAGACCCATGCCAAGATTTGCCTGGTGGTGCGCCGGGAACAGGGCATGCTGCGGCGTTACTGCCATTTCGGCACGGGGAACTACAATGAGACCACTGCCAAGATTTACACGGATATTTCCTACCTTACCTGCGACGACCAGCTGGGAGCGGACGCTTCCCAGTTCTTCAATTCCGTGACGGGGCGCACCAAGCTCATGCGCTTCCGCAAGCTGTATCCCTCCCCGGTGTTGATGAAGGCGCGCCTTATTGAACTTATTGAAGGGGAAGCGGAACGCGCGCGGCAGGGGGAACCCGCCCGCATTTCCGCCAAAATGAACAGCCTCCAGGACGTGGAAATCATTGACGCCCTGTACAGGGCCGCGGACGCCGGGGTGGACATTGAACTGAACGTGCGCGGCATTTGCTGCCTGAAAACGGGCCCCCGGCCCAACGGCAAGGTAATCCGCGTGGTCAGTATCGTGGACAGGTATCTGGAGCACGCGCGCATTTTCTTTTTCCACCACGGCGGCAACCACCAGCTTTTCATCGCCAGTGCGGACTGGATGACCCGGAATCTGGATAAAAGGGTGGAGCTTATGGTGCCCGTCACCAACGGGAAGCTGGCGCGCCGCCTGAAATCCATTCTGGACGCCTGCTTCAGGGACAATGTCCAGGCCTGCAATATTCTGCCGGACGGCACTTCCGAACATGTCGTCCGGAAAAAGGGTCAGAAAGCCTTCCGTTTGCAGCAGTACCTGACCAAGGAGGCGCGCCGCCTGGCCAAGGACAAGGAACGGGAACGCCAGCAGATGCTGGAACCGCACACGCCGCATTAAAGGCGCTCATCACGGGCGTTTGAAGGTCCGCCGGGAACAGTCTCCGGAGTACGCCGGTTTTCCGGCCGTCTGCGGAGGCTGCCCATGTTTCCCGGAGAGGGGGGAAGCCGGTTACGGTTTTCTGCCGTCAAGAATGGACAGCAATTTTTTCAGCCACCTGATCTTGTCCCGGCGTTTCCGGAAAATATGGCCCCGGGAGAAGAACAGTTTCCATTGCTGGCCGCGGATATGGCGCTGGAGGAGCGGGGCCAGCCCCTGGGAAATCGCATCCAGTTCCTCCCGGAACACGGGAAGCCTCTTTGCTTCCGGCCACCAGAAAAAGGAGTACAGGATCCAGTGGAACTGCCCCATGGTTCCGGGGGTGTCAGGGAGCCGCCATGGTTTTTCCGGGCCTACCATGTGCAGCAGTTTCCATGAACGCCCGCAGGATATGGTCGGAACGTTTTCAAATTCGGTTCCGCGCAGGAGCCGTGTTTTTTCTTCATCCCAGGTCCAGGACAGGAATTGGAAGTTCCATTCCGGAGGCAGCGTCGTCATGTCTCCGTGCAGGGCGATATTTAAGATGTCCTGGTCCGGATAGGGGAAGGGGTCCGGGCGGCTCCGGAGCTGTTGGAGCAGCCGGTGTTCCAGGTTGCGGCGGCGCATCTGGTCCAGATCCAGCACCAGGACGCCGGAATTGCAGTAGGAAAGGGGGAAGGAAAGGTAGTTGCCCATATATTCCAGATGGGGGTGCATCGTTCCTTTTTCAATGCTCCAGAGGGCCAGGCCGTCTCCGGCCGCCGCTACGGAAGCTCCCCGCAAATCGGAAAAATACAGTTCGGCTACGTCTCCGGCCAGCAGGACATCTGCGTCCAGATAAACGATCCTGCCGTACTGCGGGAACAGGCTGCCGGCCATCAGGCGGGCATACGCAAGGGGGGAGTAGCGGTCCTTGTTGCCGTTTTGAAAGAGATGGCGGAATTCTTCCGGAAGTTGCAGGAAAGAAAGGGAAACCTGCGGAAAGGGGGCGGCAACCTGGTTCAGCTCCTGTATTATTCGCGCGTCCATTCCGTCGTGAACGATGTGAATGTCATAAAAGCGTCCGGAACTGGCGTGAAGGCAAAGGGTGTGAATGGCTACGCCCAGGGGCAGGCCCCAGCCGCCGGTGGCGGAAAACATGACGGGGATGCGTGATTTCTCCGGGGATGCGGGAACGGGCGGGGTTGTCATGGCATCGGGGAATTTCATGGGAAGGGTCTTGAAGAAGGGGCTGCGGGAAGGAATAGGCCGAGGAGGGAAAGAGCATGGAGGCTCCGTTCAGGCCGGAAAAGGGATGTCTGTTATTTGAAGAAGGGAGAATCTGAAGTCTTTAAATGCCGGGGCCGGGATTTTTGCGGGGGGTAACCGTTTTTCCCCGCATGGAAAATAATTTGGCGGTTTTCGTTCATTTGTCCGTTTCATGGTTCGGGGCGGCTTTGCGGGTATTCCTGTTCCTTTGGCGGTTCCTGCCGGGCGGAGAGAAGGGGCAGGAGCAGTCCGGCTGTTTTCCCTGCCTGGTACGCGCGGTCCGGAGGGGAGAAATGGAAGGGATCTATATATCTGCGCCCCTGCATGAAGTCATGGTGGTCTGAAAGAACCGCGCCGGGCAGGGAAGATGCCGCCTCGCGGACAATGGCATTAAAGGCGGTGATGATTTTCTCTTTTTCTTCATTCAGCGTGCCGTCCGGCCCATCCATGATGGACGTACTGGTTGCCAGGATGAGGAAACGGCAGCGTTTGCTGAGCTGGGAGACGAATGCCATGTAATTTTTGCGGAAGTCATCCACGGAAATGGCGGAGACTTTATTGGTGACGTGGGAACCGAAGGAAACAATGACGGCTTCGTATCCGGCGGAGGGAAAATATCCTGCAAGAGTGGGGAGATAGTCCGGATCTCCGGGAATCAGCGTGGAGGAGAACAAATCAATGTCTTCCTGAAGTTCTGAGGCAAGGGGCCGCCACAAATGCCGCATGACGGAACCGCCAATGAGCAGTATGCGCGCCTGCCCTTTTTCTGAATGAATGGCCGTAATCCAGTCGGTTTCCTCACGGTAATGGGGAGGGGCCGCCAATGTCCTCCATCGGGCAAGCATGCGTTCTTTCCGGCGTTTTCTTCTTTTCTCCAGCAGGCGGTGTATTTTCCCGGAACGCCTTCTCACCCACGTTTGGCCGAAAGGCAGCCGGTGGAGGACCTGTTTCCCCAGATTCCGGTAAGCTTCCGGGAAATCTTCTTCCCCGGAGCCGGGCAGGGGGCGGTATTGCAGCATATCGCCGCAAAAGTCAATGAATGGAAGGTTCAGCTTGCCTGCCAGCGTGCGAAGAAGGGCGTTCCAGGCTTCAAGGACGCCCGGTTCTTCCGCGTAGGGGTGCCGGGCGCTGCCGTAGTCGGAGGGCGGGGATGACAGGAGGATCAGGCGGCGCGTCTGTTTCCGCAGAAAGGCGAAAAGCCTGCAAAGCATATCTTCGGCGCTTTCCGTGGGCCCGCCCCCTTCTGGGGGCTTTTCCATGAGCCTGCCGTTGGCCGGGGAAAGATGCAGGGGCGGCCACATGAAAAGAATGATGCTGTAGCGGGCGCCGGAAAGGCTGTGCTCCATTTGCCGCCACAGGCGGGGATGGTTGAGCGGGAAATTGAAGATGAGCGTGTCGGCGGCCAGTCGGGACGATTTCAGATGGCCATGGTTTTTTGCCAGAGCGGAACTGCCGATCACCAGCATTCTGTCATTGCCGGGCAGGAGGTGGTCGTGTTGCTGGTAGGAATAGATGAACACGGGAAAAACAGCAGTTACAGGGATGATCGGGGGAGCTTCTTTGCAGAATAAAGAGTGTATCCGAGGATTTGGAGCGTGTCTATTCCGTTTTTGGAAAACCTCAGCCGAAACATTTTCCTTCTGGCGGTCTTGAACTTCCAGAAGCATTGAAGGAGGCGCAGGTAAATCCACCGTCCGGCCAGGGCGGCCTCAAGATAAGCCCTCTGTTCCCTGGGCATCCCGCAAACGTGTTCGGAAGTGATGTCCGCCTCCCGCCAGAGTTCCGCCCAATGCCTGAGCCGCCCGGCCGGCATTTCATTGTCCGGAAAAAGCAGGGGGACAATATAATTCATGTAGGCCGTGCGGTTGCTGCCCAGAACCCCTTCCCGGAGTTTTTCCCTGGTGAGCATCTCGAATACGGCGTAATAACTTGCGGGCCGGGTTTCCGCTTTCCGGTTGCGAGAAGAAACGGATTGGGGACCGCCCAGCCCGTAGTGGTAGAGTTTTTCAGAGGTGAGGGCGACGCTGCGGCAGCGGGCGATGGCCCGGGAAACGTAAAGGGTGTCTTCTCCGCTGGTGAAGGAAGAAGGCAGGCGGACTTCCAGGGGGGCGGAACAGCCGGGGAGTATCCGCCTGAACAATTTGCTCCAGACGACGCCGGTGATCCTGTCTTCCAGAAAGAGCCTGAATATTTCTCCTTTCTCCGTAAAGACGCCGTCGCAGGCGGTGTTTTCAATATGAAGGAGTTTTTCCTCAGCCATTCCGCGCGATTCTCCGCTTTCAGCCGGAAGGAAGGGGGAATAGGAACATTGGACCATGTCCGCCCCGCTTTCTTCCGCGAGCCGGTAGAGCCGTTCGTACATGTCCGGCTCAACGTAGTCATCCGGATCCGCAAAACCCAGGTAAGGCGCCGCGGCTGCCCTGATTCCCGCGTTACGGGCTTCCGCCCTGCCGGAATTTTCCTGTGTAATCAGGCGGAAACGACTGTCTCCGGAAGCATATTTCCGGACGATGCCTCCGGACCCGTCGGTTGAACCGTCGTCCACGCAGATGATTTCCAGGTCGCGGAGGGTTTGTGCCGCCAGGCTGTCCAGACAGCGCGGAAGAAGAGGCTCCATGTTGTAGATGGGGACGATGACGGAAATGAGGGGTGAGGGGAGAGGCATGGTCTGCTGTATAGGAAACGGGGTTATATCCGGAGCCATGAGCCGGGGATGAGCGCGTCATCCGTATGGTACCGGTCGCCTTCCTCCCTGTTGAACCAGATGCGCGGCGCGATGACGATTTTCTCCGCGTGTTCGTTGAGCCAGGCCGCCCACCAGGAGAAAGTGCTGTTGGCGATGATGTGGTGGCGGCAGTTTCGCATCAGTTCCAGATCGAAGTAGCCGGTGCCGCCGTCATTGATATCCACATGGACATGGGGCAGGGCGGGCCTCAGGTTTTGCCGGGCCCATTCTATGTCGTCCGAAAAGATGAAGTAACGCAGGGATTCCTGCGGAGCGCCTGCCGCCCGCAGCCTTCCTTCCATTTCAGCCATGCTCCGGAGGTAGTATTCCAGAGGCGGCGGAGAAAGGTAAGGGTTGGAGAGGTAATCCGTTCTGCGGATGTGCAGGGAAATGGAGCAGCATGAACGGATATCTTCAAGAATGCGGGCGTTTTCCGGAGTCAGGGGAGTTTTCAGACGGAATTCCCTGCAAAGCTGTTCCCGGCAGTGGAGGAAGTATTGTTCCGTCTGAAAATATCCCTTGAAATAGGTATGGCGGCGGGGAGGAGCTGCGAGACCGGGATCGAACCCGTGCCGTTTTTCCTCCCGGAAATGAGGATATTTGGGAGCGGCGAACAGGGAACGCAGGCAGGCGGGAATACGGGACTTGCGGAAAGCCCAGGGGGGAGGGCCTCCTTCAATGGGAAGGGAAACCCGGAAGTGATGGAGTTCGCAGACCCTCTTATCATCATGTTCATATGATGAGGTTTCCAGTCTTGCTTTTCCCCCTTGCCGGGAGAGCGCGAAGAGGAAGGCGTATTGGAACAGCTGGTTTCCCAGCCCTCCGAAAAGACGCATGACTATTATTTTTCCTTTTGCCATGTTCAAGCAGGGGAAGGGGTTAAAACGTGATATTCCTGCGTATTTCCTCCAGCTGTTCGCGTACTTGCCGCAGCTGTGCCCTGCCATTCCTCCTCCATGAGGGGACAGGGCAGAAATGGAGGAGCTTCCGGCGGATTCCGGTGTTTTTGCCGGCCCTCCGGAGCCTTCTTCCGAAGTCTGAAAAGCCGGAGGATTGCAACAACAGGCGGAAAGGAAGATGCAGGGAGGCCCTCCGGCACTCGGCGGCCGTGCAATGGGCGTTCAGGAAGTCCCGGATGATGCTGTAAAGTATTTCCTGCTCCGGCGGGGAGAAAGGCATGCCAAGCAGCCTCAGTTCAAATGGTTCATGCTCAATAAAGCGGACGAGATGGCCGGCTTTTCTTTTCCAGAGATGGCGTTGTTCATAAAACTCTTCAATCAGGGAAAGCCACCGGGGGATCATGGGCAGGATGTCGGCGGTTCTTTTCCGTATCTGGTGGTGGTTGCCCTGTTCATGCTGGCGGTAATGGTAAACGGCCTCCGGACAGAAGGAAATTTTTTCTGTCAGCGCGAGCACGAAATGCGAGAAGAGGCCGTCCTCACAGGGGTGAATGCCTTCCGGGAATTCCAGATTGTTTTTCAAGGGGAACTCCCGGCGCAGAAATATGCCGCAGGTGGGGAGGGCGGGGATTTTGTCCAGCGGAAACCTGTCGCAGAACAGCTTTCCCGCTACGGTCAAATCGCTTGCTCCGCGGTCCGAGGCGTCCAGAAGATGTTTGAGAAAGGCCGCGTCGATGAAATCGTCACCGTCAACAAAACACAAATAGCGCCCGGAAGCGTGCCGCATGCCCAGATTGCGGGCGGAGGAAACGCCCCTGTTTTCCTGTTCGAGGCAGAGGATTCTTGAGTCCTCCTCTGAAAAGCGCCGGGCGATTTCCCCTGACGAGTCGGAGGACCCGTCGTTGACGATGATGCATTCCCACTCCGCAAGGGTTTGCCGGCGGATGCTGCTGATGCACTCTTCAAGATATTGTTCCTGATTGTAAACGGGAACGATGACGGAAACCTGGGGCTGTGGCGGGCGGGTTCGGGTCATGAGCGGGCCTGTTGAGGTTCGGAGGGGGAGCATGCGGCAAGGGCCCGCTCCAGATTGGAACGGGATTCCCCGTCAATATCCCTGCCCAGTTGGAGAAGCGCCTGCTGCATTCCTGCGTATTCCTCTTCCGTTTGCCTGATGGCGCGGAGCATGGCGCCGCCAAGCGTTTCTTCCCTGTAAAGGAGTGCGTTCCTGTCGTTGAAGCCGTAGAAGGAAGCGAATTTCTCATGGATGACCGGGATTTTCGCGAATCCGTAAACAAGCTGGGCGGAACCGGTGACGCCGGTGGTAATGTAGCGGTTATGCGCCGGATTGCCGGGATCAAGCAGGGGCAGGAAATAGTCCGCCCGCCTCATGGCCTCGTACATGGCGGGGAAGTCGAGCTTTCCGGCCACATGCAGGAAGGGGCGCAGATGGCCGGGGATTTTTCCCAGCTCTCCTTCCCCCACGATGATGACGGAAAAGTTCCTGTACCCTTCATTGCAGACGGTTTCCAGCGCCTCAACCAGGAGTTCGTGGTTTTTCCGCTGTGCGGAGAGGGACCCTACGGTGATGAACACGGGTTCGCGGTTCCGGGGCGCAGGCGGGATTTCCCCGAAAAAGTGCGGATTAACCATCATGCCCCTGGGAAAGGAGCCCAGCGTCAGCAGCCGTCCCTGGCGGTCAAGTTCTTCTTCCCCGAACCGGGGGATGTCCTTTAATTCATGTTCGACGGCCAGAAGATTGGCGAATTTGTCAAGCCCCGTCATGTGAAGGAAACTTGCCCAACCCGGAATGTCATAAAAGGCGGATGTTGATACCAGGATGGCTTCGTACCGGGTGAGGACGCGCGCTTTGGCCAGGCGCTTCCATGAAGTGCACATGGCCGTGAAAATATGGATATCGCCTTCCTTGAAACAACACAGGGGGGATTGCCTGGCCAGGCTGTGATGCATCAGGACATCAACGCGGTATCCCATGTCGAGCAGGTGGCGGCAGAAACCGGGGATGACTTCCCCGTGGCAATAGTTGGGTTCCAGAATAAGGATGGTACGGCCGGCCACTGGATGCCTGCGCCATGCGCGCATGCTTCGGCGGGCGTCCCGGTCATAGTCGGACAGAAAATCGCGCAGGAAAGTGCGCCATTTTTTACGCAGGTTCCGAAACGGAATACACATGGTCAGCAATCGGAGCATGACTGTCTGCGTATGTGTCATTGGTTTCATGGTGAAAAATTGCAGGAAATATAATGAATATCGCCTGACGCGGATGATGAATGGCCCTTGTTACCGTTCCGGGCGGTTTTTCCCCCGCCGGGTAAAAAAGAATACGTTGTGTGACGAGGGCTGAATACTTAATAAATTCATACTGAAAAGCAATATCAAAAAAACTCCTTGGCGCATGATGCCGGAGTATTCCTGACGGTTTGAATTTTCCGCCGTATTGCAGCCGTACCACAGCCCTCCGTTTCCGTTATTCCCGGGAACTTCCTTCGGGAGGCAGCCTTTGCATTTCTTTTCGGAAATAGTTTCCCTCTTCCGGGTGTTCCGTTTTTCAACAGATGGCGTTGCTGTTTTTTCTTGATGTGAATTTTCAATCCGGATAAAAAAGGATGCTTCCGCCATGAGCGTATCCGTTTCCATCATTGTTCCCTGTTATAATGTTGCCGCTTATTTGGACCAGTGTATGGAAAGCCTGGCCGGCCAGAGCATGGAAGATATCGAAATCATTTGCGTCAATGACGGTTCTTCCGACCGTACGGCGGAGATATTGCGCGAATGGCGGGACAGGGACGGCCGCGTCCGGGTAATTGACCGGAAAAACAGCGGTGTTTCCGCGGCGAGGAACAGCGGCATGGAAGCGGCTGCGGGAAAGTATATCGGCTTTGTGGACCCGGACGACGTGGTGGAGCGGAATATGTTCCGGCGCCTGTTTGATGCGGCCGTGGAAAAAGATGCGGACGTAGCGGTGTGCGGATACCATGAGTTCTGCGACCGCGGAGGCATGGATATGCCTGAAAGCGGCTGGTCGCCGTCAGCCGGGTTTTTCCCGGAAGAAAAAGCGGAGCGGTTCCGGCGGGGGACGCCCTGGAGCCGGTGCGCGGGAACGGTGTGGAATAAGCTGATCCGCAGGGAGCTGCTGGAAGAAAACGGTGTGCGTTTCGTTCCCGGATTGCGCCAGGGGGAGGATTTGTATTTCTGTCTGATGCTGTTGACTGTTGCTCCGCGGCTCCTGATCCTTCCCGACCGTTTGTACCATTACCGGAGGGAACGCCCCGGTTCCGCCTCCTGCGGGCGGGATCCCCGCCTGGGGGATTTCCGCATGGATTTGATGGGCATGGAATCTCTGGCGCGTTTCTGGGGGGAGCGGGGGCTCCTTGATTCTCCCGCCGCCTTCGGTCTGGTGGACTACTGCATGGAGTTGATGCGCAGGCATTTCATCATGAAAGAGGGAGCTTTTTTCAAAGCGTCTCCGGAAGACCGGGAAGTTCTGCTTTCCGGCTGGAAAAAGTGGCTGGAGCTGGTGGGCGCGGAGAACGTCCTTCCCCGTCTGGACCGGTGGGACCGGGCTTTTTGCCGCCTTCTGCTGGATTGCCCCCTGCGGAGCAATTTTTTCTCTGCCCTGCATTCCCGCCTGATGTCGTCCCGCAAGGGGCGCCGGGGGGCTTACTATACCCTGAAAAGGCACCTGATGAAGTGAAAAGGGGAAATTTTCTCCCCCCTTTCCCTGCTGTTCCGGCGCCGCATGGGGCTGCGGAAAGGCGGAATGCCTGCCGGCATCCTACAGGCCCGTGTAGCACATCTGCTCTTTGAGCTGGGCCACCTGGAGGTCTTCCCCCAGATATTCCCCGATGGAGTAGCCGAAGAGCATGGCGGCGCCGGGGCCGTTGGCGGTGAGCATGTTGCCGTCCAGCACCACATTTTCATCTTTCACAATATGGGCGCCGGCTTCGTTGAGTTCCCGGTAAACGTCCTGGGCCGGGTAGGCCGTGACGTTCCTGTCCCTGACCAGGCCCGCTTTGGCCAGCACGATGGGGGCGGCGCAGATGGCGGCCACCAGCTTGCCCGCTTCATGCATTTTTTTGACCAGATGGATGACTTCCGGCGTGTCGCGGAGTACCCAGGAGCCCGCGCCGCCGGGCAGGATCAGGGCGTCCAGCTTGTCAGCATGGAGTTTATCCAGCATGGTGTCCGTGCTGACGGTTACTTCATGGGTGCTGACCACCTTGTCGGACTGGACGCCGGCAAGCACTACGTCCATGTTCAGGCGCCGCAGGATGTCCAGCGGAGCCATGAGTTCGATTTCTTCAAATCCGGGGGCGGCAAGTATGGCGACTTTTTTCATGGTTGGTAAGACAGGGGGAGGAAGAGGAACGTTCAAGGAAAAGAGCAGCATGTTCCGGTACCCCTACAGGAGGAGAAGAACCGGGTTTTCCAGCAGGGTTTTGAATTCGGCGGCAATGTTGGAAGCCTTGCATTCCGGCAGAATTCCGGCGTTCACGTACAGGGTGACGGGCAGGATGAGTTTGGACACGGGGCGCCCCGCTTCAATGCCCGTTTTCGGCGTGGTGCCTCCTATGCTGATGATGCTGTGGGGCATTTCCGGCAGCACGGCGCGCTGGGCTGCCACGTTCACGCCGCTGTCGCAAAGAAGGATGTTGGGCGCGACGCTGCCCGCGGGGAGAGGGCCTGCCGCGGGGGCGGCCAGGCGTTCCATGGCGATGTTGTAAATCGTCTTGCCGGAGGCGTTTTCAATGAAGACGTATTTTTCCCCCTTGTCCAGCACCATGAGCAGTTCTGCGGCGGCGTCTCCGGCCAGCCATTCCGGCTCGCTGGCGCATGCTTTCACCGCCGCGCGCACCACGTAGTCAAAGAGGCTGTAGCGGCCGCCGATGAGTTTTTCGCACTGGACGGCGATGGGCGTGCTGATGGCGGCCAGGTAAGCCATGTTCGCCTCCAGGGAATACAGGTAAAAGTTGTCTACGCGCGTGGCGTGGCGCGTGTCCCGGGGCGCCAGCGGGGTCTGCACCCGGCGGGCGGGGCCGTCCGCGGGGCGCAGGGCGGCCCGTACATCCGCGGCCATGATTTTGCCCCGGGGGCCGGTGCCGCGCAGCGTGGCGGGGTTCAGGCCGGCTTCCGCCGCCAGCCTGGCGGCCAGCGGGCTGCATGTTGCGGACGGGCGCGGGGGGCCGCCGCAGGCGGCTGCGCCGAATTCCGGCTGAAGCAGCGCAATGGGCGCTCCCGCCGCGGCGGAACCTCCCTCCGGCACCAGAATTTCCGTTAGGGTGCCGTCCTCGCAGGCCTGGAGCTCCACATGGGCCTTATCCGTCTCAATGTCGGCCAGATGGTCGCCGACTTTTACGAAGTCCCCTGTTTTTTTGAGCCATCTCAGGACGGTGCCTTCGTGCATGGAGTCGGACAGGCGGGGCATTTCAATGGTAATAGCCATGGAGGTGAATGTTGAAATATGGTAAAAGGGAGGAAGGCGCGCCGGAAGGGGCGGGACGTCTCCTTCCGGCGCGCGGAAACGCGGTTACGCGCTGTATTTTTCCACGCCGTCGATGAATACCTTGCAGGTATTGAAGTCATCGTCCAGCAGAACCATGTCCGCCGTGAAGCCGGGGGCGATTTTGCCCAGGCCTTCCAGGCCCAGGGACTGCGCCTGGTTCCAGGAGGTGGCTTTCACCAGGTCGCTGAGGGGTTTCCCTGTCAGGCGGTGCACGTTTTTCAGGCCGTGGGCGTATTTGAGGGTGCTGCCGGCCAGGGCGCCGGATTCCTGCAGACGGGCCACGCCGTCTTTCACGATGATGGGCAGGCCGCCCAGGTCTCCGGGGCCGTCCGGCATCCAGGAGCAGGCCAGGGAGTCCGTAATCATCAGCATCTGGTCAGAATCCTTGTTCTTGAACACGGTTTTGAGCATGTCCGCGCAGAGGTGGATGGTGTCGCAGATGATTTCAATCTTGATTTCCCTGTCCAGCAGGCCGGACCCCACCAGGCCGATTTCACGGTGGTGCAGGGGGGACATCTGGTTGCAGTAGTGGGTCAGGTGCGCCAGCCCCGCAGACTTCGCCCTGTTGAAGTCCTCATGGGTGGCGGCGCTGTGCCCGGCGGAGCAGCGGATGCCGTTGGCCGTGGCTTTCTCAATGAATTCAATGGCTCCGGGCATTTCCGGCGCCAGGGAGACCAGCAGCACCTTGGCGATGGAGTTCAGGTTGGCTACTTCATCGTAATCCGGCTGGCGGACAAAGGCGGGATTCTGCGCGCCGCAGCATTTGGGGTTGATGAACGGCCCTTCCAGGTGGACGCCGGGAGTCTTGGCGAATTCCTGGTTCTTCATGTATTCCGCCACGGAGGCGCATACGTCTTCCAGCACCTTGGGGGACAGGGTGAGGGTGGTCGGCAGCCAGGAAGTGACGCCTTCCTTCATTTTGCATTCCGCAATGGTGCGGAGGCTTTCCAGCTTGGCGTCGCAGGTGTCGCAGCCGCCGGCGCCGTGGCTGTGGATGTCAATGAAGCCGGGAAGGAGCATGCGGCCTTCCGCATCCACGACCTTGTCTGCGGCGGGAAGTTCGCTCCCGGCGGGATAGACGGCGGTAATGGTTTTGCCTTCCATTTCCACGGCAGCCCCGGGCATATCGATGCCGGGGGAGATGATGCGTGCGTTTTTAATGAGTGTCTTCATAAAAATGAATGGTTGTTGGATGGATGTTTATCGTCGTTTTTCTCCGTTCGTCCGCGTCTTCCCGCCTGGCCTCCGCTTCCTGCGGAAAACCGGGAATGGGCGGCGGCGCACCGGAGATCGTTCATGCCGCTGGCAGCTTCCTGGTTATCTGGCGGCGTCCAGGGCCTTGTTCCACCGGGTTACGCGGGCGGCTTCCGCTTTCAGCACGGCAGCTGCGGCGTTCTTGTCCAGAATGCGGATGTCCTTGATTTTGTCCCCCCGGACAATGGAGTTGACGACGTCCTGCCCTTTCAGCACCTTCCCGAAGACCGTATGGCGGCCGTCCAGATGGGGCGTGGCCACATGGGTGATGAAAAATTGGGAACCGTTGGTGCCGGGGCCCGCGTTCGCCATGGAAAGCACGCCGGGGCCGTCATGCCTGAGGTCCGGGGAAAACTCGTCTTCAAAACTGTAGCCGGGGCCTCCCATGCCCGTGCCGGTGGGATCGCCGCCCTGGATCATGAAATTCGGAATCACGCGGTGGAAGGTGATGCCCTTGTAGTACCCTCTGCTGGCGAGGTTCAGGAAGTTGGCTACGGTGACGGGCGCCTTGGAGGGGTAAAGGGCCAGTTCAATATCCCCTTTGGTAGTGGAGATGACGACATTGACGTCCTTGAGGCCGGCTGTGGATTCCGCGGAGGCGCTGAAGCACGCCAGGGCGCACAGGGAACACAACAGAAGGGTGAGATATTTTTTCATGGCTTCTTGTTTTCCCCCCTATGTTGCCCGAATAAAAGCAGGGTTGCAAGTAAATCGCGCGCCCTGACGGGAGAATGGCGCGGGGCGCGCCAATGCGGGAAGGTTTTTCTCTGAAGAAGGGATTTTTAAGGATGGGCGCCCGGTTGCCGGCCCAGGACTACCTTGAGCCGGAAGCCGCGCGGGAAAAACGGAAGACCGCCCACGCCATGAAGAGGCTGAGGATTCCCATGACGACGAATTGCCAGGAGGGGGGGATGACCAGCATCATGGCGTATTGGAACCCGACGGCCAGCAACCCGAGCGCGCAGTCCACCAGGTTGCCGGCGGCAATCATGTCCCCGCGTTTGTCATTGTCCGCCCGGTCCTGGAAAAAGGCATTCAGAGGCACCAGGAACAGGGCGGCGGAAATGCCCGCCGCCATCAGCAGGGCATTAAAGACCGGGGAAGCCATGGAGACTGCGGCCAGGGCCGCGCAGCTAGCCGCCATCAGCACGCCTCCCGCCACGGAAACATTCATCCGGATGTGGCGGCGGCAAATCACGGAGGCGAGAATGCCCCCCAGCACCGTTCCCCCGCTCATCCAGGCCATCAGCACGGCTCCCACGGAGCTGAAGTCATCCCCGCCACCGGAGATTTCCTTGGCCATCTGGATGGTCATCAGCATGACCGTGCCGCCGAAGAACCAGAAATAGCCGATGCCCATCTCGCTGACGCGCAGATTGCGGTTTTTCCACAGCTTGTCCAGCTGGTGGAAGTGTTCGTAAAACAGGGACCAGGAAAAGGGGCGGCCCCCCCCGGGAGCGTACCGGGGCAGGCGGAAGCTGGAGGCCGCCACCGGAACGGCCAGGAGCAGAAACACCAGGCATGGGAAAGAGGCGGCATACCATCCGTCATTGATGCCGGAGGGTTTCAGCCATGCGTCAAACCACTGGAAGAAGCCCTCCCCCAGCCAGCGGTGCCAGATGGTATCCGTGGAAGGCTCCAGCAGGTAGCGGAACCAGATGAAGACGCCGATCTGCCCGATGAGCAGGCTGAGGATGGAAGCCATTTCCACGATGCCGCTGGCGAACCCCATGCGGGAGGTCCCCACGATGTCCTTGACGATTCCCTTTTTGGCCGGGCTGAAGACGGTGGCCTGCACGGCAAAGACGCAGAACCACAGGATGGCCCCGTTCAGATTGTGGACGCGCAGGCTCCAGTACATGCCCGCCAGCACGCATATCTGGAGCAGGGCCATGAATTGGATGATGCGCGCCTTGCAGAAACGGTCCGAAAGCCAGCCGACGAATGGGGAGAACAGGATGAAGGGCAGCACGATGATGGCCCCCAGCGGATATTCCAGGTCCCCCTCTGCGCCGTACAGCCAGACGCCCAGGGGAATCAGCAGGAATTGAGCACCTTTTTCATTAAAGGAGTTCTGCGCCTGAATCAGCACGAGCCGCCAGAAAGCTCCCCATGGAACTTTGCGGGCGTGTCCTGGCGTGTGGACGCTGGAATTCATGAAGTTACAGGCTGGGTTCCTCCGCTTTTTCCAGGCCGGAGCCGCGGAACAGGCACAGCACGCCGATGACGGCGGTCAGCAGGGTGCTGGCAATCAGGGAGGCTTCTTCACTGAAACCGCACATTTCCGGGCTGGAGAACAGATATTGGAATACTACCAGGCTCAGGAAGGCGGCGGGGGCCGCCGCCGGCCAGTAGCAGCGTTTTTTGCTGCGCAGGTAAATGGAAACGGCCCAGAGCGTGGCGGCGGCCAGCAGCTGGTTGGCCCAGCCGAAGTACTGCCAGATGACGGCGTAGTCCATGCTGCTGACGGCAATGGCCGCGGCGAAGAGAGGGATGGCGATCATCAGGCGGCGGCTCAGCTGTTCCTGGCTCAGCTTGAAACTGTCCGCAATCATCAGGCGCGTGACCCGCAGGGCGCCGTCCCCCGTGCTGATGGGGAGGATGACCACGCCGATCATGACCAGGATGGAACCGACGCTCCCCATCCAGGATTCGGAAATCGTTTGAATGGCCAGCGCCGGAGCCTTTCCGTTGGCGGTAGCTCCTCCCAGGGCTTCCGGAGAGCCGTAGAAGGTCAGCGCGGCGGCGGCCCATATGAAAGCGATGATGCCTTCCGTAATCATCGCCCCTCCAAAGACGGGCAGCCCTTCCCGCTCCGTTTTCAGACACCGCGCCATCAGCGGGGACTGTGTGGCATGGAAGCCGCTCACGGCTCCGCAGGCGATGGTGATGAACATCACGGGGAAAAGCGGGAAATCCGCCGGATGGCGGTTATGGAAAAAGTCCAGATCCGGAAGCACTTCCATGCGGGGCAGGTGCATCCAGGCCGGCATGGAATCCGCAAAGGGAGCCAGGAGCATCACGCCCAGAATGCCCATGACCATGATGATCAGGGCGACGGAAAAAAGAGGATAGACCTTTCCCATGATAGCCTGGATGGGAAGAATGGTCGCCAGGAAGTAGTAGCCGAAGATAATCCAAATCCATGCCGAAACGCTCCAGCCCGTCATGGGGGACAGGATGGCGGCGGGCCCCACGGCGAAGACGACGCCCACCAGCACGCTGAATACGATGCAGACGGCGCGGCTGACCCACTGGGCCTGGCTGCCCAGGTAGCGCCCCAGGATTTCCGGCAGGTTTTCCCCCTTGTGCCGCAGGGAAATCATGCCGGAGAAGTAGTCGTGCGCCATTCCTCCCAGAATGCAGCCGAAAACGATCCACAGAAGCGCGGCCGGCCCGTACAGCACGCCCATGACGGCGCCGAAGATGGGGCCCAGCCCTGCAATGTTCAGCAACTGGATGAGAAAAACGCGCCAGCGCGGCATGACCACATAATCCACGCCGTCCGTACAGGCCACGGCGGGAGTTTGCCGGGAGGCGTCCGGACGGAAAATCCTTTCCAGCACCCGCCCGTAAGTGAAATAACCGGCCGCCAGGACCAATATCCCCAGAATGAAATAGCAGTAACCGTTCATGTTGGAAAAAGGGCCAGCCATCTCATGGACAGGCTGTCCGTCCACGGAACCTAACTTTTCTCCCGCCTTCTGGCAAGCCGTTAGTGAAGGGAGGGATATGGAACGGATTCCTAATCCGAAAAATAAATCCACGTCTCTTTATTATGCATAAATAATTGGATTTGTGAATTTTATGATAGTTTCAAATCTCCCGCAGGAAAATTCCTGGTTATAAGACTCCTCTGTTCATGTATTTGTATAAACATCTCGTTTTTATCGTTTAGTGTTGACTTCGGATTAGGAATCCGCTAAACGGAAAAGGTTGACACCATTCAACCTTTCTCAGTTATGAAGAAAACATTGATAATCATTGCGTCCCTGGCTCTTGGCGCGGCGGCTTCCCAGGCCGCGGTGCTGTGTACCACTACGTTTAACCGAACCGGGACTTCCCTGGATACCGTCACTGTGAGTACGGTCTCCGATGCGGGACTCTCCACTTCCACCTCGATTGCTTCCGAGAATTTCAGCAAGAGCTCTGCGGGCAGTGACCTGCTGGCTTCAGGTTCTATTCCGGCCTCCGTATTCTCCCCCAATTCCAACGTGGGTAATAATCAGAATAATACGTGGAGCGTTTCTTTCACGTTTACCAACGACGGCTCCCAGGATATGCTGATTTCTTCCATTGATCTTTCCATGATAGGGTTCAATGGGTCGGGCGCCGCGCAGAATGCCGGGGGCGGTGTGGCCAATAACAATTATGTTGGGGGAGCCAACGGCAATTTGAACAAACCTGTCAATATCACCCTTGGCATGAGCGGGCAGGAAAATCAGACGCTGGCCTATAATGGCGCCACCAGTACAAATACATCCACGGGATCCTGGGATGGCGTTCATACGGGAAGCTATGAATATGGCGATGTGTTGTTGAAAGCCGGGGAATCCATGACGTTAACTGTTACGGCTTCCAAAAACGAGGCCTACGGCAGCGGCTGTTTTATCGGTCTTACTGGAATTCAGATTAATGGGGAAGTGGTTCCCGAACCCGCCACGGCCTCCCTGGGGCTTTTGGGGCTGGCCGCATTGATGATGCGCCGCCGCAGACTCTGAGTTTCGTGTCCCTGTATCATTTGTTCAAGCCGTCCGTTTTTCTTTAAAACTGGCGGCTTGTTCATTTTCTGCCGGCAAAATTCGGCATTTTTAACATTTAACATCAATAACCGGTATGATTCCCCAGGCAGTCCGTTCTTCGGCGTGATGTCCTCCGGGTCATCGTTTCGCCAGCCAGCCATGTTCCCGCACCGTTTTTTTTCCGTTCTCCTCTTTTTTCTTCTGTTCCTTGCTCCAGCCAGGTCTGCTGATGTTGAATATGTCTGGAGGGGTGTCGATTACCAGTGGGGTTCCCTGTCCAACTGGAGTGTCGGAGGCATTGCCGCCTCTTCCGCGCCAGGGGCCGCCGCTTCCGCCTATGAACATTGGATGGTAACCAATGGAACGGATTCCGCGGGAAGGACGGATGTCGGCGGATTGGGCGCGGGGGGCCGCTATTTGAAGGGCGTCAGGATTGAGGGGCTTAACAGCCAGCCGGAAGGCAAAATCCCATTGTTCATTAAAAACACGAACAAGGATGTATATTTGCGCGTGGAGGAGGGCGGCATTACCGTGGAAAATGCCGGAGAAGGCGGTTATTCTGCGGATTTCGGGGTCGCCCAGCTGCGCGTAGCCGCGGACCAGGAGTGGCATGTGGCTGAAGGGCGCAGCCTGTATGTGGGGCATGACGATGACGCTCCGTCCGGGGGATTGTGTTCCCTGACTTCGGAAGGCGATGTTCCGCGGCGCGTGACAGTGACGGGCGGAGGCGCCGTGCGCATCGGGGAAGGGATGCTGCTGAACAATATTTCCGGCCTCATCGGTTTTGTGCTGAACGCCGGAAAGGGAATTCCGACGCTGGATCTGGCGGACCGGGGCATGGGCAATACGGTGACGGTGGAAGACGCTGCCCGCCTGGAAGGCATGTCTTTGTACCAGGGGGCCCTGGTGACGCGGGAAAACGCGTCCGTGACTTTTTCCGGAACGGAGGCCAAGGCGTCCGGACAATGGAACATTGGCGCGGACACGGAGTTGGCGCTGGAAAATTCCACGCTGGACCTGACGGAGGCGGGTGTGGACGGCAACGTGATTCTTTCCGGCTCTTCCGGCATTACCGGGGATAAGGGAACGCTGCGGCAGACGCTTCTGGATGATGCCCGGGTCACTTATACGGACAGGAATGTCAAGGCGGGGGAAATCCGGAGCGTAGGCAGCAATGTGACGATAACGCTGAATAATTCCTCCATGCATTTTGACGGAGAAATTCCGGAGGTGGACCTGGTGGTGCAGGGCAGCTGCGCACTGGGCGGCAGCGGCGCCTTTTCAGGAACGATTACTTATGCGCCGGGAGGCACCCTGACTGTGGATGGGGATATTTCCCTGCCCAGTTCATCCCTGACGCTGGGGCGTCTCCATGTGGCTACGCTGGACGGCGTGCCGCAAAACTCCGCCGTCCGGCCGGAAACCCCTGCCCAGCAGGCAAGGGAATATGTGGTTTTGTTTGATTCCTCCTTTGAGGATTTGATTTCCGAATGGCCGGGCAGGCATACGCTGGGCGTGCAGTTCCGGCCGGATATGGGCGCCCCCGTCACCGTAAAGGAACTGCCTGAAGGGGCGGTTTCATGGAATTATGATGCCGCATCCGGCTGGCTGACGCTGCAGACGGATGTAGCGGAAAAGCCGGACATGCCGGCGCATGTTTCCGGAGCCAGGCCCAACATTATTTTTGTCCTGGTGGATGACATGGGCTGGGGGGATATGAGCGTCAACTGGACGCAGCAGGATAAAAACGGCAGGCAGGTGACCCGCAGGAATGAATTCAAGACGCCTACCCTGGACACGATGGCGGCGGAGGGCATGCAACTGAGGCGCCATTACAGTGCGGCTCCGGTATGCGCTCCGGCCCGCGCTTCCCTGCTGCTGGGCGTTCACCAGGGGCATTCCCGGGTGGTGCGCAACAATACGTTTGATTACCCTATCGAGAATTCCCATACGCTGGGAACGCTGCTGAAAAGCGCGGGTTACCATACGGCGGCCATCGGGAAATGGGGCGTGGGCGGAGGCGGACAGAGCGGCAAGGCTCTGACCGCGGCTCCCCACATGCGCGGGTTTGATTATTTTTACGGAATCATCAAGCATTTGGCGGGGCATTACCATTATTTGACGGCGGGTTCCCAGGATATTTACGAATATAATGACCAGGCCGCGGCTCCGGCGTGGGAGAGCGTCAGCGCGAAAGTTCCGGGCACCGCCTATGATACGGATTTGTTCGGGGCCCGCGCCAAACAGTGGATTGTGGACCACCATGAGAAAACTCCTTCCCGGCCTTTCTTCCTGTATCTGGCTTTCCCGGCTCCCCACGGCTGTCTGTCCGCTCCCGCCTGTGCCTATCCGGCGGGGCTGGGAAGGGACGGCGGCCTCCAGTGGGAGAAAAAAGACGGCTATGAAGCCTGCAATACCGCTGCGGACGGATGGTCGGGGGTGGAGGGGGATTTTTCTCCGGATACCTATATCTACCCGGAACATGAGGTTTTTGGAAGAACGGAATCCCGCCACGCCACGATGATTCGCCGGGTGGATGACGTCCTGAAGGACATGATCCAGCTGCTTAAGGATTTAGGCATTGATGACAATACGATGATTGTCTTCACGTCCGACAACGGCCCCCACAATGAACCCGGTTCCGGCAATTACGGCAACGGCGCGCAGGATCCCGCGTATTTCATGAGCTACGGGATGATGGACGGCATTAAGCGCGATTGCTGGGAAGGCGGCATGCGTGTTCCGGCCGTGGTACGCTGGCCCGGTGTGGTTCCCAGCGGAATCAGTTTGAATGCCAGCCAGTTCCAGGACTGGATGGCTACTTTTGCGGACGTGGCCGGAGTGCCCGTGCCGTCCCGTTGTGACGGCGTTTCCCTGCTGCCTACGCTGGCAGGGGTGCCGGAACGCCAGAAAACGGGCGTTATTTATGCGGAATATGCCTATAGCGGGAGCACTCCGAATTACAGCGATTTCCTCCAGCAACACAGGGGGAGAGGGCGGCAGCAGCAGCAGATTATATTTGTGGACGGCTTCAAGGGGATTCGGATGGGGAATGCCGCCCCCGCTACGGATTTTGAAATCTACGATACGGAAAAAGACCCGCAGGAAGCGGCGAATCTGGCGGCATCCCGTCCGGACCTGCAGGAGAAGATGAAGGCGCAGGCGCTGCGCTCCCGCCGTTCCTCCCCCATTGCCTCCACCAGTTTTGACACCAGTTATATCGCGCCCGTTTCCGCCCCCGCTGGCCTGCGGGAGGGAAGGCTGCGCTGGCGCGCGTGGAACCGCTCTTTTGACTGGGTGCCGGATTTCCGGCAGCTGGAGGAGGGGCCCTGTTCTACGGGTGCGACGGATGTTTCCGACGTGCTCAGCGTCAAGGCGGGGCTTTCCGGTCAGAAGGGGGTGGAATTGACGGGCTATCTCAGGGTGCCTGTCACCGGGGAATATCAATTTTACCTTCAGACGGATTCCAATGAAGGCTCCAGGGCTTTTGTCCATTTGCACGATATGCAGCTCATTGATGCGGATTATGCCTATACTCCCGGAACGCAGGCTGCCTCCAACGCGCGGGAAGGCGTTTCCGGCGATGTGCAGCCCAATGCCGTTCAGACGGTGAAGCTTACCGCGGGGCTGCATCCCATCCGCATCGGCTATGTGGGGAAGGCGGCTTCCTCCTCCCTTTCCCTGCAATGGGAGGGGCCGGAAACCAGCGGCAGGGAACCCATTCCCGCCAGCGCGTTTTCCTATGAATACGTGAATCCCTTCAATCTGGAAAAGACGGAGGAAACGGTAGGATGCGCCGCCTCCGGTACGGGGCTGACCGTGCAGACGCATCTTCCCTGGACAGTTTCCTGCGACCAGCCATGGGTTACGGTTTCCCCCGTTTCCGGTTCCGGAACCTCAGTGCTGGATATTGCCGTGGAAGCAAACGGGCTGCAAACGGAGCGGGAAGCCGTTGTCACCGTCGTATGCGGCGGGGAGCAGAGGACATTCACGCTGCGCCAGGAAGCTGCTCCTGCCCCGGCAGGGTACGACAAGTGGAAGCAGGACCATTTTGCGGATGGGACGCCGGATGAGCAAATGGCCCCGGATGCCTGTCCCGCCGGAGACGGAATTTCCAATCTGATGAAATATGCTACGGGCATGGATCCCAACCAGCCCTGCGGGAGCGTGACGAAGCTGGCTGTCCGCGAGGAAGCGGGCGGGAAATACCTCGTGCTTTCCTGGCCTGTGAATCCGGAGGCGACGGATGTGACGTTCCATGTGGAAAGTTCTTCCGACCTGGAGGAATGGGCTGACGAAGGGGCCGTCACTCCGGACGGGGCCTGCGGGGAATTCCGCGATACGGTTGCGCTGGGAAAAGGCTCTCCGGAGCGCCGGTTCCTGAGATTAAAGGTGACGAGATAGGGAATCACCGGTTTCTCTTTCCGTTTCCCGATGATGATTCCTTACGGGAACAGGGGCCTTCCGGCCCTGCTGCCTCCCGTTACGGATTTTTTCCGGAAGCGTGATTCTGCGTGTTCCGGCCCTCCGCTGTCCCGGCGCATCCAGCGCGGTACGGCCGGGGACACCGTGCCTTAGCCAGGGGAAGAATATTACTCCCCGTCATTTTCCGCATCGGCAGGGGGGGCTTTGGGCAGGTTCTTGTCAATGTCTTCCAGAAGGTTGACCAGGTCAACGCCGCGCTGGGCGGAGTCGTCCAGACGGAAGGTCAGGCGCGGCGTATTGCGCAGCACCACGCGCCTGGCCACGGCGGACTGGATAAGGCCGTGACGGGAGTTCAGTTTTTCCAGCACCTGGGAGGGAGCCATTTTCCCTACGACGCCCACCCATACTTTCCCCTCTTTCAGATCGTCCGTCACTTCCACTTCAATCACGGTGACGATTGTTCCGGGAAATTCAAAATCCCGCTGAATGGTGGTGCCTATTTCCCGGCGCAGGAGTTCGTTTACCTTGTCAGTGCGTCTGCTCATATGAAGGGATAGAGTGATGAAGGGACCGATTGGTTCAATCGGAGAAGGAGGAATAAGGGAAAGGACAGGGACGGAGGTTTCCCGGACGCCCGGAGGAGCGTGCAAGGAGCTCCGTCCCTGTTGGATGATTTTTGTTGGGGGTTACAGCGTTTGCTGGATTTTTTCCAGCGTGTAGCATTCGATGATGTCGCCCGTTTCGTATTCGTTGAAGTCTCCGAGGCGGATGCCGCATTCCAGACCTGCCTTGACTTCTTCCACTTCATCCTGGAAGCGGCGGAGGGTGGACATTTTACCGTCAAAGACGGGCGTCTTGTCGCGGATGACGCGCGCCTCGCAGCTGCGGAGGATTTTCCCGTCCTCCACCATGCAGCCTGCCGCACGGCCCTTGTTGAGCTTGAAGACCTGGAGCACTTTGGCGTGGCCGATGATGGTTTCGCGCGTTTCCGGTTCCAGAAGGCCCAGCATGGCATCCCGCACCTGGTCAATGAGTTCGTAAACGATGGAATACAGTTTTACCTGCACGCCTTCCCGCTTGAGCAGTTTGACGGCGTTGGCTTCCACCTTGACGTTGAAGCCCAGGATGACGGCGTCCGAGGAGGAGGCCAGCAGAACGTCCGATTCCGAGATGGGGCCGGCGGAGGCGTTCAGGAAGACGCATTCCACTTTGTCCGACTGGATGTCCAGAACAGCTTTCCTGATGGCTTCCACGGAACCCTGCACATCCCCCTTCAGGAGTATTTTGAGCTGGGCTTTCTGGGTGCCGTCCCCCATCATGGCGAGCAGTTCTTCCATGCGTGCCTTGCGGGGCTGGGCCAGGCGCTGCTTGCGCAGTTCCTCCTGGCGTTCTTCCCCAAGCTTTTTGGCGGCGCGTTCGTTTTCCATTTCCACCAGTTCGTCCCCCACGTTCGGGGTTTCAGAGAAGCCGGTGATTTCCACGGGCATGCCGGGCCCTACCTTTTTGACGCGTTCGCCGTGGTCGTTGACCAGGGCGCGCACCTTGCCGGCGTAAGGGCCGCAGATGAAAGGCATTCCGACGCGGATGGTGCCGCTTTCCACGATGGCCGTGGCGGAGCTGCCCGTGCCGGGTTCCACGCGGGCCTCAATGATGGAGGCGCGGCAGTTGGCCTTGGGGTTGGCCTGGAGTTCCAGCACTTCTGACTGGAGGACGAGAAGGCCGAGAAGGTCGTCAATGCCGGCCCCGGTCAGGGCGGAGACTTCCACGCATTCCACATCGCCTCCGAAGTCCGTGGGAACCAGCCCTTCTTCCATCAGGCCGCTCTTGGTCTTGACGGGGTCTGCGGCCGGAAGGTCGCATTTGTTGATGGCGACGATGATGGTTTTGCCGGCTGCCTTGGAGTGGGCGATGGCTTCCCGCGTCTGGGGCATGATGCCGTCATTGGCGGCCACCACCAGAACCACGATGTCCGTGACGTCCGCGCCGCGGGCGCGCATTTCCGTGAAGATGGCATGGCCCGGCGTATCCAGGAAGGTGAGCGTGCTGCCGTTGTAGTCAACCGTATAGGCGCCGATGTGCTGGGTAATGCCCCCGGCTTCCCCCTTGGCCACGCGCGTTTTGCGGATGTAGTCCAGCAGGGATGTTTTGCCGTGGTCCACATGGCCCATGACGGTGATGATGGGCGTGCGCGTGATGAGGGTGGCTTTGGGTTCTTCCACCACCGGCACGGGTTCCGGTTCCTTGACGGGTTCCTGCTGGGCTTTCACGCCGCCGCCCTTTTCCCGTTTTTCACGGGCGAATGTGTAGCCGTGGAGGTCGCAGATGGAACTGACGGCGTCCGCATCCAGCGGCGTGTTCGGGTTGGCGAAGATGCCCATGCCCATCAGATCCTTGATGATTTGGAAGGGCTTGGCTTTCAGCATGCCCGCCAGCTCGGAAACGGAGACGGGCGGCTTGAGGTTGATGATTTTATCGTCTGCGGAGGGTTCTTCCTGGGGTGCGGGCGCGGCGGGTTCTGCGGCGGCCGGGGCAGCGGCGGGCGCCGGAGCGGCGTCAGCGGCGCGCGACGCTTTTTTCTTGTTGCCGGAAAGCAAGTCGAGAGCTTCTTTCTTGACTGGAACAGGGCGGGAGGGCGCCGGTGCGGGGGCCGGCTGGGGTGCGCGTTTCTTTTTGGAAGATCCGCCGATCAGATCCAATACTTCCTTTTTGGGTTCTTTCTCTTCTTGTTTATTAGGCATCTTGATTTAAGGTTGTTAGATGTTGAGCGCCGCGCTCAACGGTTATTGGGAGATAAGGTCCCGGGCCTTGTCCAGAATTTGGGCGGCTTCCTCTGCGGGAATGCCCATGCTTTCCGCGATGTCGGAAGCTTCAAATCCGGTGAGGGCCACCAGGTCCGTTCCGCCCATGGTCACCAGGCCCATGGCGGTTTCTTCCGGGATTTCCAATTGTTCGCTGAGGGTTTTGGCCGCAGCCTGGCATTGGCGCATGACTTCTTCGGCCGCAGCCTGGCTCTGGCGTTTTTCCGCTTCCTGGACATCAAAGACGCGCACCTGGACATCCCAGCCCATCAGGCGGGAGGTGAGGCGGGCATTCTGGCCCCTGCGGCCGATGGCCTTGGAGAGGTCTTTGTCGTCCTGGACGATAACGAAGATTTTTCTGGCTTCCTCGTCCACGGTGATTTCCCGCGGTTCCACGGGGCTGAGAGCTTCCCGGACGAAGGTGACGGGGTCTTCCGTCCATTCCAGGATGTCCACTTTTTCATTGTTGAGCTCCCGGACGATGTTTTTGACGCGGGCGCCGCGCATGCCTACGCATGCCCCTACCGGATCTACTTTGTCGTCATGGCTGATGACGGCCACTTTGGTGCGGTAGCCGGCTTCGCGGGCGATGCCGTGGATTTCCACGGTCTGGTCGCCTATTTCCACCACTTCCGATTCAAAGAGGCGGCGCACCAGGTTCGGATGGCTGCGGGAAAGGATGACTTCCGGGCCGCGTGCTTCCGTGCGCACTTCCACCACGTAGAAGCGCATGCGGTCGCCGACGCTGTAGTCTTCATTCGGCACGCGTTCGCGGGAGGTCATGACGCCTTCGAATTTGCCGAGGTCCACAAAAATATCCCCCTTTTCAAAACGGCGGATGGTGCCCGTTACCAGATCTCCGGCGCGGTCCTTGAATTCGTCGTAGAGCATTTCCTTTTCCGCATCCAGCAGTTTCTGGAGCATGGTCTGGCGGGCGGTCTGCACCGCGATGCGGCCGAAGCCCTTGGGCGTGATGTTGGTGGGGAGCAGGTCGTGAAGCACGGCGTTTTTGTCCAGCTTGACGGCCAGGGAAAGGGGGATCTGGTTGAATTTGTCGGAATATTCTTCATCCGGCACCACTTCCAGGTCCGCAAAAATACGCACCTTGCCCTTGTCCACGTTGATTTCGGCCCTCAGGTAGTTGATGCTGCCGGAACCGGGAACCATTTTGCGGTAGGCGGAGAGAAAGGCGGACTCCAGAGCGAGGAGAATTTTTTCACGGGAGAGCCCTTTTTCCCTCTCGTAGTAGTCAATCAAAGCTTTAATATCGTTTGTCATGAGTGTGGAGGAGTGTGATGGATAGACAAAAAAGAGCGGGTCGACAGACCCACTCTCGAGTGCCTCTCGGGGTGTTTGCCTATTTAAGTAAGCACGAGGGGGAGGTTCTGGCAAGAAAAAACGCTTGTTCTATGCGGCATGCAAAAGACTGGGGATGATTCCGGAAGAAGAATTTTCCGGAGCCCTCCGGGAGGGGGCGGGACAACGGTGTTTGAGGGCTTGACGGACCCGTGAAAAACGGGAAGTATGCGCGCATGAAACTCGTCTCATGGAACGTGAACGGATTGCGGGCGGTTCTGGGCAAGGGAATGGCGGACGCCGTGGATGCCCTGGAGCCGGACGTCCTCTGCCTTCAGGAGATCAAGGCGCGTCCGGAACAGGTGAAAGACCTGTGGATTTCCTCCTGGCCGCACCAGCTCTGGAATCCGGCGGAGAAGGCCGGCTATTCCGGCGTGCTGATCCTCAGCCGGGTGCGGCCTCTTTCCACGTCCGTCGGAATCGGCTGGCCGGAGCATGACCGGGAAGGGCGCGTCTGCACGATGGAATTCGAGGGGTTTTACCTGGTCAACTGCTATACGCCCAATTCACAGAATGAACTGGTGCGCCTTCCGTACCGGGAGCAGTGGGACGCCGCGTTCCGCGAGTATGTGGCGGGACTGGCGGAAACCAAGCCGGTCGTTTTCTGCGGAGACTTGAACGTGGCCCATGAGGAGATTGACATTGCACGTCCCAAAGAGAACCGTTTTTCCGCCGGGTTCAGCGACCAGGAGCGCGCCGGGTTCACGCTGCTGCTTGAGGCCGGTTTTACGGATACGTTCCGCGCCCTGCATCCGGAGGAGCCGGGCTGGTACAGCTGGTGGTCCTACCGCGCGGGCGCCCGCGCCCGGAATATCGGATGGCGCATTGACTATTTCTGCGTTTCCAATCCGCTGGCTTCCAGGGTGAAGGATGCCGCCATCCATCCGGATGTGACGGGGTCCGACCATTGCCCCGTCAGCCTGGAGATTGACTGCTGAGCGCGGTCTTTCAGATGATTTTCAACTGTAAAAGATTGATGATTATGGAACAGGAATTGCCGCTGCTGGTGGTTGCCACGCGCAACGCCCACAAGACCGGGGAAATCCGCGCCATGCTGGCCGGGAAATGGGAAGTGAAGGATCTTTCCGACTATCCCCAGGCTCCGCCCGTGGATGAAACGGGAGTCACGTTTACGGAGAACGCCACGCTCAAGGCGCTTTCCGCTTCCAGATGCATCCCCGGCGTCCTGCTGGCGGATGATTCCGGGCTGGAGGTGGATGTGCTGGACGGGCGCCCCGGAGTCTGGTCCTCCTCCTTCGGCGGGGAGGAAGGGAATCATGCGCGGAATAACCTCCGCATGATGGAGGAACTGCGGCGCGCCGGCGTGAAGCCGGGGGACAGGCCTTCCGCGCGGTTCCGCTGCGTCATGGTGCTTGCCGGGAACGGCCGCGTGCTGGCGGAGTTTTCCGGTTCCGTGGAAGGCTACATGTTGACGGAGCCGGCCGGAGAAGGAGGGTTCGGCTATGATCCGCTGTTTGTCCCGGAAGGGCATGACCGGAGTTTCGCCCAGCTTCCCATGGAAGTGAAAAATTCCATGTCGCACCGCGCCCGCGCTCTGGCACAGGTGGTGGAGTGGATGAAGGAACGCCGGGCCTGAGGTCTTTCCCGGACGCCTGGCGGCGGGGAGGTCAGTCCAGCCTGAAGGCGCATATCTGGAAGGGAGCCGGTGTTCCGGTGTTCAGGAGCTGGTATTTGCCGGCGCGCCAGGAATGATGGGGCAGGCGGGACAGGAAGGCTTCCACGGCTTCCGCTTCTTCCTTTCCTCCTTCGTGGCCGGGATAGCACATGACGCTGAGAAGCCCGTTCGGGGCAATGAGAGCGGCGGCCTGTTCCAGCGCCGCCAGGGTGCATTCCGTCCTGGTGACCGTTTTTTTGTCCCCGCCCGGCAGATAGCCCAGGTTGAAAACGATGGCCTTCACGGGGCCTCCGACCAGTTCCGCCAGGCGGTCATGGCTGGCAAGATGGAGCTGGACGGAAGGGGTGAGCAGCCCTTCCTTCTCCAGACGCTCCCTGGTGGCGCGGATGGCTTCTTCCTGCACGTCAAAGGCGTGCACCTGGCCGGAAGTGCCAACCAGCCGGGCCAGGAAAACCGTATCGTGCCCGTTGCCCGCCGTGGCGTCCACGACTGCGTCCCCGGGGGAGACGACGCGGCTGATCCAGTCATGAGCGCAGGTCATGGGGCGGCTGAGCAGGGAACATTTCATGACCGGGTTGTACAGAAGCCTTGCCTGTATGACAATTCGTTTATGAAATTCCGGTGCGGGAAGAATGACAGGTTGTTTTTTGGCAGGGCGTGTGTTAGGAAGAGGCATAAAACCTTCTGCGTGTTCCCGCATGCGGGGATAAACCACAGACGTTGCCATGAAGATGACTGACAGACGCACTTTTTTGAAAAGGACTGCCGCCGCAGGGGCGCTGGCGGCCATATCGGACATGGATTCCCTGTTCGCCCAGGAGGCCGGAGCTCCGGCGGCTTCCGGCATCCCGGATCTGGTGGCCGTTCGCAACGGTACCCGTGCGGAGATGGTCAGGAAGGCCGTGGAGACGCTGGGCGGCATGCAGGCTTTCGTCAAGCCGGGCCAGACCGTCGTCATCAAGCCGAACATCGGCTGGAACAAGGCTCCGGAATTTGGCGCCAACACTCATCCTGAAACCGTCGCCACGCTGGTGGAGCTGTGCAGGAAGGCCGGGGCGAAGGAAGTAAGGGTGTTTGACCACTGCTGCCACAACGGCGCTTATGAGGGCAGCGGCGTGAAAGAGGCCGTAGAGAAGGCTGGCGGTGTGATGGTGGACGGCGGCAATGAGAGCCAGTACGTGCGGACGGAAAACCCGAAAGCCCGGAAATTCACCTCCGCCAAGGTGCATAAGGCCGTGCTGGAAGCGGATGTTTATATCACCTGCCCGCCCCTCAAGCACCACAGCGGTTCCGAGATGACCGCCTGCATGAAGAATGTCATGGGCACCGTCTGGGACCGCGGGGCCATGCATAAGAACGACCTGCACCAGTGCATCGCGGACGCCGTGTATTTCCGCAAGCCGGACCTGTGCGTGCTGGACGCCTACATGCCCATGGTGCGCAATGGCCCCGTGGGGAAGGATACGAATGACCTGGTGGAGCGCAAAACCCTTCTGGCTTCCCGTGACATCGTGGCCATTGACGCTGCGGGCGCCGCCCTGCTGAACAAGGCCGGAAAAATTCGCCATGTGCAGCTTGGGGAGGAAATGGGGCTGGGCGTCGCCGACCTTTCCAGGCTTAATATCCGCCGTATCAGCATGGCCTGACGCGGCGGCTCCTTCTCCCGTCTGCGGATGACGCGGTGGGGGGCCAACTTTCCGCCTCCGGCGGGTTTATGATAAATATGTCAGTTATCAAAGCCTTTCTCGTCAGTCCTCTGAAGTGGCTCCGCGTGACGGTGGCCGTCATTTTCTTTATTGGGATTGCATACGCTTTTCTGCACCACATTCCCGCGTGGAACGTGCCGAACATGACGGGGGGCGGAGAGGGGATGGAAGATTCCTTTTCCCTGGCGCGGTGGCAATTTGTGCCGTCCGTGCTGGGGACCCTGAGCGGGGCAGCCGTTTCCGCCGTGATTCTGGGGGTTTTGCTGCTGCTTACGCTGCTGTTCGGCCGCGTATACTGTTCCTTCATCTGCCCGCTGGGGATTCTCCAGGATATTGTCTTCAGAATCCGCCGCTGGCTGGCGCCGAAGCGTTTCCTGAAATTCTCCCGGCCTGTGCCGTGGGTGCGGTATGGGGTGCTGGCATTGCTGGCCGCCTGCTGCGTGACGGGGCTGGCCGGTCTGTCTCTGAATTGGCTGGACCCTTACAGCATTTTCGGGCGCATCATGTATGTGCTGGCATGGCCGGCCGCCATTTGGAGCAATAACCTGCTGGCGGCGGACAGTTCTTCTGCGGACCTGGTCCAGATGGATTATTTCCCCGCGGCTTTCCCGGTTCTGCTGGCTTCCGCCGGCATGCTCGGCCTGGTGGCCGTCATGAGTGCCTGGAAGGGGCGCCTGTATTGCAATACGGTATGCCCCGTCGGCACGCTGCTTGGCCTGCTTTCCCGTATCTCCCTTTTCCGGCTGGGCTTTGATCCCGCCTCCTGCAAGAAATGCGGCAAATGCGTCAAATCCTGCAAGGCGCAATGCCTGAACCTGAAGGAATACAAAATAGACTCCTCACGCTGCGTGGCGTGCTACGATTGCGTGCGCTCCTGCAGTGAGGGGGGAATACGCTACCGCTGGTTTACCAGGGCCCGTCAACTGGTTCCGGCCCAAAAAAAGAAGGCTTCCCCGGATACCGCCCTCTCTTCTTCCGCCGCAGTTCCCTCCATTGCCGGGAGTTCCCGCCGCCAGTTCCTGGAGGCTACTGCGGCCGGGCTGGCTACGGCCGCCCTTTCCGGATGCCGGGGAGATGCCGCCCGGAAGCTGGACCCCACCCAGTGCGTTCTTCCTCCCGGAGCCGGTTCCCTGGAACGTTTTCTGGATATCTGCACCGGCTGCCAGATGTGCGTTGCCAACTGCCCCACCCATGTGCTTCAGCCTTCATACCTGCAGCTTGGCCTGAAGGGATTCATGAAACCCCGGATGGATTTTGCCACCAAATACTGCCTTTATGATTGCCACCGGTGTGCGGAAGTCTGCCCCACGGGGGCCATACGCAGGATGCCTGTTACCGCGGAAAGGGATACTGAGGGAATAACAAAAGATACTACGCGCATTGCCGTGGCCCGGTTTTACGTCTGCCGCTGCCTGGTTGCCCGGGAGGACATGGATTGCGGAGCCTGTACGGAGCATTGCCCCACCAAGGCCCTTTACACGGTGCCCTATATCGGGCGTGACGGCCAGGAGCACCGCCTGCCCAGGCTGGATCCTTCCCTGTGCATCGGCTGCGGCGCGTGCGAACACGCCTGTCCCGTTACCGCGGAACGGCCTGAGGAACGCGAACGCCGGAACTCCTGCGATTTGTGCGAGGAAAAATGCGAGTTCGGAAGGCGGCGGGAAATGCCCCCCCGGGCGTTGGTGGTCCGTGCCGTAAATCCCCAGCAGAAAGCTGTTAAAAAGTTTGAGGACAAAGCTGTGGATCCGGTGGGGGATGCGGATTTTCCGTTTTGAAAACGGCTGGCGGTTTGGAAGATGATGAAATAAACGCTCCCGGAGGCTTCAAACCTCCCTTTCGGGAGGGCTGTGTCTGTCCATCCGGTTTTTCGGGGGAATTCCGTGCAGCCCGGTTTGCGGCACGGATACGGCCGCGGGGGATGCCGAGATGAGCGGGGGCAGGAGGAGCCTGACCGCGGGAGCGTTCCCGCGGCTGGCAGGGAAGGTTTCCGGAGAGCATGTTCTCCGTTGCTGGCGGGATAGAGTGCAAATGCCCGATTTTCCTTGATGATGCGGAAGTTGATACGTTAAAGTAAAAGAACCATGTTGCAGGCGGACGGCATTACGTATGAGATAGAAACACCGGATGGTCCTTTGAAATTATTGGACAATGTCAGTTTTAATGTCCCTCGCGGTCATTTTATGGCGGTCGTTGGTCCTTCCGGCTGCGGAAAGACGACCTTATTGAAGGCGATTGCAGGCATGATTGCGGAAACGGGCGGGCGTTTTTTCTGGAATGGCCATGATTTGGCTGAAGAAGACTTTGAACCTTCGGAAATCGGGTTCGTTCCCCAGTTCAGCATTGCCTATGACCAGCTGAGCGTGGATGAGAATGTGGAGAGCGCCGCCAGGCTCCGTTGCCGGTTCAATTCCGTGGACGATTTGGACGACAGCATTGACAATGCCCTGGAGGTAACGGGAATGGAGGGGATTACGGACCGGGATGTGAAAATTCTTTCCGGCGGCCAGAAAAGGCGCCTGGCGCTGGCCATGGAACTGGTATCCAATCCCCGGCTGCTGATTTGCGATGAGGTGACGTCCGGACTGGATCCCAGGTCGGAACACGATATCGTGTTCCTCCTGCATGAAATCTCCCGTTCGGAAGGCCGCATCGTCATTTCCGTCACGCACAGCCTTTCCCATCTGGACAGGTATGATTCCATCCTGGTCATGCACCAGGGCTGCGTGGCTTACCACGGTTCTCCGAAAACCATGCTGCATTACTTCGGCGTTTCCTCGCTGGAGGAGATTTACCCGAAGCTCCAGGATCGTGAAGGCCCTTCCTGGAGCCGGTCCTGGAGCAAGCACCGGGATTCCTATTATTCCCGTCTGGAACAGGAAAGGGAGAAGAAAATTCTTTCCGGGGAACTGCCGGATCCGGATGCCGTCCGTCCTGCGGAGGCGGAGAAGGAGGGGGCCTCCGGAGAATCCGGAACGGAACGGGAAAAGGCCGTGGAGGAAAACATTCCGGAAGTTCCCGGATTCTTCACCCAGTTCTTTTGCTTGCTGGGGCGGCGCTGGCGCATCTTTTTCCGCGACCGTTCCCAGTTGGTTCTTCAATTGGTCATGGTGCTGCTGTTTCCCGTGCTGGTAGCCATGTTTACGGACAAGGGCTCCGGGCAAATCGTGGGGCTTTCCGCCACGCAGGATGTCCAGACTGTCCAGAAGGATATGGAAGCCCAGCAGCTGAACATGAAAACGGGGTCCGCCGTCTCCGGCATCATCATGTTTGAGGTGATTTTGCTGGGGCTGATGGGGTCCAACAATGCCGCCCGCGAGGTGGCCGGTGAACGCGCCGTCATGGAAAAGGAAAAGTATGCGGGCATGAGGCCTTCCGCCTACCTGGCGAGCAAGCTGTCCTATCTGAGCGTTCTGGTGCTGGTGCAATCCGTCTGGATGTTTGCCTTTGTGGATTTTTTCTGGGACCGTGGCGGCGGCCTGACGCATCTGCTGTTCCTGATTTTGGCGAACGCCGCCATGACTTTTGTATGCCTGGGCATTTCCGCCCTGGCCCGGAGTGCGGACCAGGCTTCCCTGCTGAGCATTTATCTGGTGGGTTTCCAGCTTCCTCTCTCCGGAGCGGTGCTGGCGCTTCCGGAATATGCGGAGGGTTTCATACGGCCCTTCATTTCCGCGTACTGGGCGTGGTCCGGCAGCATCTCCGCCCTGAAGGACGATGTATATTACGCCGTCAAGAATGTGCTGGATACGGACCTGACGCCCTCCCTGGTTTGCTATATTGTTCTGGGCGTGCATGTTGCGTGCGGCATTGCGGCCGCCTACGCGGGAATCCGCCGTTCGCGCTGGGAGCTTTAATTTAATGCGTGCGCTTGCGGGAAGTACGTTATATACTTTTTCCATCAGAAATTATGGCGAGACGGCGTGCAGCAAAAAAGAAAAGTTCCTCATCATCCGCACTGGTTTTGACGGTCGGGGCGGCGGTTTTTGTGCTGGCCGTTATTGTGGGGATTGTCATGTTCCGAGCCGGGGAGAAGCCGCAGGCCGGGTCGGATATACCTCTGGACATTCTGGCGGCGAACGCCTCCCAGCTTTCCAATAACAACTATGCACTGGACGGAACGGTGATTGACCGTTTTCCGCGCGGCGAGTCCGAGCTTATTGCCTTCTTGTACAAAGACGCCTCCGGGCGTGAGTACATTATTCCCGTCTGTGTTTCCGCTGAGGCCAGGAACGGACTGAACATCAACCGGGACCAGCAATACAGGATAGAGTTCCGGGTGAAAGATATCAATCCGAAGGTGCGCGGCGTGTGCGTAGCTACATCCATTCAGCCTAAATAAACAATCTCCCTCGTCCTATGAAATGCTGTTTTTTGATGACCCTGGCCTGCGCGGTTCCCGCCCTGGGGCAGATGATGTACAACCCTCCTGCAGCCGGCGGTGCGCCTGCCGCGTCCCCTGCCTCCCCTCCCGCCGTTCAGCCGAATGCCTACCAGCCTTCCAGGCAGGGGGATGCCAAGTCCCTGTACGGCAATGAGCTTCCTTTCCTGAACCCTCAGGACGGCACGGTGACCATCAACGGAACGACGTTGAATATGGGCAGTTTCCGGGAGATTGAAGCGCGTTTCAACAAGTACCTGAGCCAGCCGGAGGAAAGTACGGAAGATGCGAAGGAATATCAGAAAATTTTTGAAAAGCTCCACGAAACGCTCTCCATGCGCAAGGAAAAACTGGTGGCGGATAATGTGGTGCGGCAGGTAGTGGACCTGTTGACCACCGCTTCCAGCAACCCGCTGGACGGAGGCGTTTCCGACGCTCTCTGCCAGGCCATTTACACCGCGTGGCAGGCCAGGAGCAATGGAAAAAACAAGGGGAAGATGCTTGAGGCGGTGGAGAGGGAAATCCGCAGCAACGCCCAGAAGATGAGCCTGATGGAAAGCGGCGTGACGACGATTTCCGGTGCGCCCTCCGGCCAGAAGGGCGGGAAAAAGGGAACTTCCACCAATCATCCCGCCAAAAATAACCCCCGTTACAAATATCTGGAAAAGCGTGTAGTGGAGATGGAAGCCCGCAAGCTGAAGCTGGAAAGTGAACAGGTTCTGACGGTGACGGAAGCGAAGATTGTTTTTCAGTCTACGCTGGTTCAATTGTTTGCCCAGCGGCGTTTTGACCATGTTTCCATAGGCTGCGGCGTTTACAGCCGCCTGTTCAATGACGGGGATACCAAGCTGCGGCTGGATAAGAATTCCGATGCCGCCAAGATGTTCAGCGGTACGCTGGGCGCTCCTCCCACCGTCGCTATTCTGGACAACCTTTCCCGGGAACTGGCCCGTGACTCCGACCGGCACATGAAGGCCGTGAACAACCTGGTGGATTCCCATCATTACGTGGATGCGCTGGAACGGCTGAACGAAGCTCTCCTGATCGGGGAATTCATGCCTGCCGTGAATACGTTTCCGTATGAGAAGAAGCAAAAACTGTATGCCTTCAAACGGGACGTGGAAAAGTTGTTCGAGTTGATGAACGGCAAAGATTACGAAGAAGCCCTTTCCCTGGTGGAGAACCTTAAGAAGACTTCCAGGGATTTCAGTACGGGCCGTGCGGAGTCCGCTATCAGCGCCGCCGTATTCGCCAGTGACGCCTATATTTCCCAGGGGCAGGAAGCCCTGGCCAGGGGGGACCGCGCCAAATTGGAGGAATGCCTGAAAAGCGCCATTGAAATCTGGCCGAAGAATCCCCGTCTTCTTCCGCTGCGGAACGCCATGATGGCCGCAGGTCAGCAATCCCACGCTCTGGAGGATTTCAAGCGTTTCCACAAGAATAAGAATTATCGCCGCATTTTTGACAACCAGCATGAATTTGCCGTTCTGGTGAAGGATGATCCGGAGCTCCAGAAGCAGTTTGTGGAAGATCTGGGCAAAATGGCCGTTATTGAGCGTGCCTTGGGCGCAGCGCGCCAGCGTGAAGCCATGCAGGACGTATACGGCGCCTGGGAGGAGCTTCAACAGCTGCGTTCCAGGGACCAGGAACTGTTCATCAATGACCAGGAGCTGAATGCCCGGTATTTGGACCTGACGACAAAGGCAAGCACACTGGTAAATCTGCTGAATGATGCGGAAAAATGCAGGAATGCGGGAGAAGTGGGGTCTGCCCTGGGTAAATACATGGAAGCCAAAAGGCTGTATCTGTATTCCCGGTTTGCCAAGGAGGGAATTGAGTCCCTGCTGGAAGAAGTTCTTCCGTTGAACTAGGCGGGTGGATTCCGCCGGACGGCGCGCCTGCGGAGACGGAGTAATTGCTTTTCTTCCGGAACGGTGCCGTTATGCTACGGCTCATGAAGGCAGTATACCTGTGTTTGTGCATGCTGGCGGCGTTCTGTTTTCCGGCCGCGGCGCTCCCTGCGGATTGCAGCCAGGTGATTGTAGGTTCCGCGGACGGGTGGAATAGTTCCCATGTGCAGTTGAGCCTTTTGGAGAAGGGGCCGCGGGGCTGGGTGATGGTGAAGGGGCCGTTTCCGGCGCGTCTGGGAAAATCCGGTCTGGTCTGGGGCAGGGGCGTCAGCCTCCCTCCCGCCGGAGGGCCGGTGAAGAAGGAGGGGGACTTGCGCTCTCCCGCGGGAATTTTTGAACTGGGGGGCGTATATGGAACTGTTCCCGCGCCGCAGAAAAAGCGTTCCATGCCGTACCGCCGCATTACGCCGCGGGACATGTGGGTGGATGACCCTGCTTCTCCCCTGTATAACCAGCACTTTGTGCTGAAGCATGATCCCGTCACGCCTTGGGAGTTCAAGCAGCAGATGAAGCTGAATGATTACGCCCACAGTCTGAAACTGTTTATCCGGCATAATGCCGCAGACGGACGGCAGAAACCCGTGCCGGGTGCGGGTTCCTCCATTTTTTTCCATATCTGGCGCCGGGACGGAGGAGCCCCTACGGCCGGATGCACCGCGATGAGCGAGGAAAATTTGAGGGCCATGATTGCATGGCTGGATCCTTCCAGACACCCCCTTTATATTCTGCTCCCCGCCAGGGAATATTTGCGCCTGCGCAGAGCCTGGGGGCTGCCGTGATATTTTCAGAATCCGCCTTTGCAGGCACGCCTGTTCCGCCGCCCCGGGACGGACAGGGGAGTGGTTTAAACCCTACGGATGGAAGGGCTGTTGGATGGTGCGGCTCCCGTGCCGTGCTGCACGTTCGTTGCTGCCTGGAGTTCCCTTTTCCGTAAATGCAGGAAGCCGGCCTTTGAAGAAAGGCCGGCTTCCGCATGGTAAAACGGTTATTGTTCCTGGGACTGGGGAGCGGGAGCTTCCGGCTGGAGCAGGGGAGTGGAGGTTTCTTTCACTTCCGCCATGGAATCCTGTTCTTCCCTGGGCGCGCGGTCTTCGCGGGGCTGCCGGGGTTGTTCCTGGCGTTCATTGGCTCCGCTGACCAGCAGATTGCGGCCCATGAAAGGCTGGTTGTGGAGAATGTCCACGGAACGGATGGCGTCTTCCATCTTCTTCATTTCCACAAAAGCATACCCCTTGGACTTGTGGGTGCGGGGGTTGTAAATGATTTCCACGGAATTGACTTCCCCGATGCCCTTGAACACGTCCTCCAGGTCGCTTTCCGTAGCTTCATAGGAAAGATTGCCCACATAAAGCCGGCGGTTGGAGACGGGCTGTTTGGGTGCGGAAACGCGATCTTGCCTGTTGCGGGCTACGCGGGTGTTGGTTTTGGCGGCGGCTTTATCCCTGGCCGCATGCTTGTTATTCTTGGACGGACGAATGCCGAAGAGGCCCAGGAAACGCTGCCACAAGGAGAGTTTGGCGGGCGCTTCTTTTCTGTACTTGGGACGGTAACCGCTGGAATCGCGGCGGTCATTGCCATAGGAGCGTCCGCCCTTGTTGTAGCGGCGGCGGGCTCCCTGGCCCTGTCTTCCCTGTGTGTTGTGTTGTGACATACTTATAATGCTAAGTTGGTGATTATGTTGGTGTCATGCCGGATTTATCGCTGTGTGCAGTAAATTCCATCCGGAGGATCGCCGGGACGTTCCGCTGCCATGAGAAAAGCCAGGAGTAAGGGGGCCCCATGCCCCGATCAACGGTCCATGCATGGTCTGATAGGGGGGCGATCAGGCTAGGCGCGTGACCAGTCCGGTCGATTGACGCGTATACCAATGCACAGGGAGCCGGATTCTTGCAAGCCGGTATCTCGTCATTTTAGGCTTTCCGACCGCCCGGAGGCGGGAAGGCCGTCCGGGAGGCAGGCTTCCGTGCCGGGCATGGCTCAGAGTGAGCAAACAATTTGACAAAAAGACGAGGACGGAGCATTTTAAATGCCGACTAATCTACATATTCTCTCGATGCTGATTCAAAATGCAGACCGTACTACCTACGGGATTAATAAGATTGTTGTTTTCGTCCTTGCGTTCGTCGTTTTCTTCGTTGTCGGATTTGTGTCCTGGCAATGGGATGGGGTCGCTCCGGAACCGTGGCGTCTGCGGACGCTGGTGCTGACGCCGCTGACGATGTCTCTGCTGCTGTATGTGTGCTGTGACCAGTTCGGCGTTTACTACCGCTGCCAGACGCTCTGGGAAAGCATCCGGCGGTTTGTGGTGGCATATGCCTGTTTTGTGGTGTTAAGCGTGATGATATGGAAGTTCTTTGTTCCCTTTTCCGCGGATGTCGGTGTCCAGTCCCTGGCGTATCTGCTTACCTTCCTGGGTTCCCTCTGGCTGCGTATCAGCCGGTTCCGGGCGGAAAAAAGGCTGGTGGAGGAAGCCCCTACGCTGGTGGTGGGAACTCCGGATCATGTGAAAGAATTCCGCAGGACGTTGGAGAGCAATCATGTGGACTTCAGGAATGGGTTGCTGGTCATGGCGCCTGAAGAGGTGGACAGTGCGGTAGTCAGGAATTTGCTGATTAAGAACTGCGTCAGCAAGGTGGTGTTTTTGCCGGAGGAGGTGGATTCTTCCGTGGCGCGGTGCCTGGTGGAACTGTGCGGCAAGATGGGAGTCGATTTTTACGCGAGCATGGTGGTAAGCATGCCCGCCGTGCATAAAACCTATTTCGGCGTGATTGGAGGAACAAGAATGCTGGTGTACAAATCCACCCCCATTCCCTATACCACCTCCTGGCAGTTGAAGAAAATGCTGGACTGGACGGGAGCGCTGGCGCTTCTGGTGGGAACGTCACCCCTGTGGGTGCTGGCGGCTGTGGGAATCAAGCTGTCGGATCGCGGCCCGGTTTTTTACCGCCAGAAACGTTCCGGGCTGTATGGCCGGGAGTTTGGCATGTGGAAATTCCGCACCATGTACCGGGATGCGGATAAAAGGCTGGATGAAGTGAAAGCCCAGTACGGCAATGACATGGACGGCCCCATCTTTAAGCTGGAGCACGACCCTCGCATTTTCTCCTTCGGGCGCTTCCTGCGCAAATTCAGCATCGACGAGCTTCCCCAGCTCATTAATGTGCTGAAAGGGGAAATGAGCCTGGTCGGCCCGCGCCCGCTGCCCGTTTATGAAACGGAAGCCTTTACCAGCGATGCCCACCGCCGCAGGTTGAGCGTGCTGCCCGGCGTGACGGGGTACTGGCAGATTGCCGGACGCAGCAACATCCGGGAATTTGAAAAGCTGGTGGAATTGGATATGAAGTATATTGACAACTGGTCCCTGTGGCTGGATATCAAACTGCTTCTGAAAACCGTCCCGGCAGTGCTTTTCGCCCGTGGGGCAAAGTAGCTTCCTGGTCTCCCTGGATTGCAGGCCGTCAGCCGTTATTGCCGGGAATTTGGAATCCGGCTGGGGTTCTCTGTCCGGTGGAACAGGCCTGTTTTAAGAATACTGCAATTCGGGAGAGGGATGGAATTGGTGTATTCTGTGGAAAATGAAAAAAATTATTGCCGGACAGAGACTTTAATCTTGAGGTGCGGAAAGGGATGGGGCAGAATCAATCTACTATGGATTTAGTTCAGCGAGAAATCTCTAAAGAAACGGTGACTCCGTATTTCATCGAGTATTTCGGTCAGGCGCCTACTCATGTGGCAGCGGCACCGGGACGTGTGAACCTTATTGGTGAGCACACGGATTATAATAACGGTTTTGTGATGCCTATGGCGCTTGATAACCATTGTGTTGTGGCTGTGGCTCCCTCCCCCGTGGGCAAACACCGCTTTTGCGGTTCCCTGGGTGACCAGATCCATGAAATTGCAGTGGAAGACGCCTTGGTTCCCGGCGAACCGTTCTGGTCCAATTATGTCCGCGGCGTTTTGGCCAACCTGCACAGGCGCGGCATAGAAATCGGGCCTGTGGATATGCTGATTGACAGCAATGTGCCCCGCGGCGGCGGCCTCTCCTCCAGTGCCGCTCTTGAAGTTGCCGTCTGTACGGCGCTCGCCGCTTTTGCCGGCGTTGAAATAGATCCCAAGGAAGTAGCCCTCATTGGGCAGGCCGTGGAACATGAATTCGTGAACGTTCCCTGCGGCATCATGGACCAGTTTATTTCCGCCAACGGCAAGAAGGGCATGGCTCTCAAGCTGGATTGCGCCACGCTGGAATATGAGCTGGTTCCGATGAACAATGAATCCGTCTCCGTGCTGGTTCTGGACAGCGCTGTGAAGCATTCCCTGGCGGACGGAGCTTATGGACAGCGCCGCAAGCAGTGTGAGGAAGCTTCTTCCATCATGGGCGTACCCTCCCTGCGGGAAGCTACGCTGGAGCTGCTGGAATCCTTCAGGGAACAGCTTGGCGATGTGCGCTATCGCCGCGCCCGCCACGTCATTGGAGAAAATGCGCGCGTGAACGCTTTTGCGAACGCCCTTGCCCGCGGCGATTGGGATGAGGCCGGCGTAGCCATGCGCGGCAGCCATGCTTCCCTGCGGGACGACTATGAAGTTTCCTGTGCTGAGGTGGATACCCTTGTTTCACTTTGTGACCGCATTCCCTCCGCATCCTCCATTTACGGCGCGCGCATGACGGGCGGCGGGTTTGGCGGATGCATTGTGGCCCTGGTGAAGACGGAGGATGTGGAAAAGGTGGCCCAGGAGCTTCTGGACGGCTACTGCCAGGAAACGGGCATTGAAACTACGTATCTTGTAACCCGTGCCGGAGAAGGCGCCCGTGTTTTGTACCAAGCTTAATCCATACTGATGATGAAAACACTAGCAACCATATTCGGGGCGCTCGCCCTGATGACGTGGGGCGCAGCTGCCCAGGAGGGTCCCGTACCTGCAACGGCGGCTGATGCGCAGCCCGCCTTGGCCGCTCCGGCCGCGATTCCCGCTGTTGAAGTCCAGCCGGCAGCGGAAATTCAGCCGGCGGCTCCCGCCGCAGAGGCAGTACAGGCTGAACAGACCGCCTCTGCGGAGCCTAAAACGGCCCCTCTTTCCATGGTGGAAGTCATTCTCTTCTGCGTGGTCGTGGTGGGCGTGATCGCCCTGGGCATCTGGAAGAGCCGTGACCCCGAAGAAACGGAAGAGGAAAAGAAGGCCAAGGGCGCTTCAGACTATTTCCTTGCCGGCCGCGGTTTGACCTGGTGGCTGGTGGGTTTCTCCCTGATTGCCGCCAACATTTCCACGGAACAGTTTGTGGGGATGTCCGGCAAATCGGCCAACTGGGTGGGCATGGCCATTGCCGGGTATGAATGGCTGGCCGCTATCACGCTGGTGGTTGTAGCCTTCTGCTTCCTCCCCAAGCTGTTGAAAGGCGGCGTATATACGATTCCCGAATTCCTGGAATACCGGTATAACACGCTGGCCCGTTCCCTGATGGCCATTGCTACGCTGCTGATTCTGGTAGGCGTGCCGACTGCGGGCGTGATTTACGCCGGCGCCAAGGTGATTTCCGTGTTCTTCACGGGATACTCTGCCATGGGCATTGACTTCGGCGACATCACCGTCGGCTGCGTTATCATTGCCTTCTGCGCCACGGTATACGTGTTCGTGGGCGGGTTGAAAGCCTGCGCCTGGACGGACCTGTTCTGGGGCGCCGCCCTGATTGTGGGCGGCGGCGTGGTGGCCTATTTTGCCCTGACGGAGCTCAGCGGCGCAGACCCGAACCATTTGATTCAATCCGCCGCCGCCAATTCCGGCGCGACGGTCGCCTCCCTGGGGAATCCTTCGGACAGCCTCTGGCATGGGGTGACGCGCTTTTTTGAGCTGAACTCCGGTGACGCGGCCAGCGGCGTAAATACCGTGGGCGGCAAGCTGCACATGATCCGTCCTGCGGATGATGCGGAAATCCCGTGGACGGCTCTTTGCCTGGGCCTGTGGATTCCCAACTTCTTTTACTGGGGCCTCAACCAGTACATCATGCAGCGTACGCTGGCTTCCAAATCCCTGGCGGAAGGTCAGATGGGCATTGTGTTCGCCGCATTCCTCAAGCTCATCATCCCATTCGTGGTGGTGGTCCCCGGCATCCTGGCCTATAACCTGTACCGCAATGACCTGAAGGAACAGGCGGAAGTAAAATACGCGGCGGAAATCCGTAAGACGGAAGATCCCGCCGCAGTCAAGGGCCGCCCCGTCATCTACAAGCTTACGGACAGCTTCCTGGTGGAAAACGTGGAGGAAGGCTGTGCCCATGCCATTCATAACGCGGAAGTAATGAAGGTGGGCGAAGATGTTATGGCCAATTTGAAACAGGCCTGCGCCGATTTGAAGGCGGATGCCGCCAACGACCAGACTACGCTGGCGGAACGCGCCCCGTTCGTGGAAAAAATCGCTTCCCTTAACAACAAAATCATCAAGCCGGCCGTGGACAACTCGGATAACTACTATCTGACGGATACGCTGGTAGGCTTTGACTATGACTCCGCCTTCGGCACGTTGATCAGGAAGTTGCTTCCCGGCACGGGCTGGACATGGTTTGTGCTTGCGGCCCTCTTTGGAGCGGTGGTGTCTTCCCTGGCATCCATGTTGAATTCCGCGTCCACCATCTTTACGATGGATATTTACAACAAGCTGCGCAAAAATGCGGGGCCCACGGAGCTGGTTACCGTCGGCAAGATTGGTTTGCTGGTGTGCGCCGTGATCGCCCTGACCATTGCTCCGTTCCTGGACAGCCCGGCCTTTGGCGGCATCTTCAACTTCATTCAGGAATTCCAGGGCTTCCTGAGCCCGGGCGCCCTGTGCGTGTTCCTCTTCGGCTTCTTTGTGCCCAAGTGCCCGCGCATCTTCGGTTGGCTGGGTATCGTCATTAATGCCCTCCTGTACGGAATCCTGAAGGTATGGCAGCCGGAAATGGCCTTCCTGAACCGCATGGCCGTGTGTTTCATCACGGTAGTGGTCATCGGCTTCATCTTCACGGCGGTGAACGCCGCCCGCGGCGGACAGCCTATCGTGCTGCCCGACAGGGGCGTGGTTGCCCTTCAGTCCTCTTCACGGGCTAAAATCTTCGGATGGCTCGTGGTTGCCGCGACGGTTGCCCTGTACATCATCTTCTGGTAATTCAGGGAAGACCTCCAGTCCCGTATTTTCAATCCTCCCGGTTCAGGCCGGGAGGATTTTTCACGTCCGGAACAGACCATGCAGCTGGCGCGGCTGAATATTTTGGAGGCGGAAAGCCGGCAGACTGGCGTTTCCGGACGGAAACGGCGCCTTGTTCTCTGATAAAATAAGGCCATGGTTGAAAAGAGGCCGGCAAAACGCCATACCGCCTCTTATTCCTCTTCCAGAAGCATGCTGCGCAGGGAATCGAAAAAGTTTCCGGATTCCTCTTCCGTCGCTTCCGCGTTCATGAGATCCTCCCATTTGTAATATTCCATTAGGTGGGGAGGAATTTCACTAAGGAAGGAGGAGCGCTGGCAAGGCATGCGGTCCCCGTAGCGCAGGCGCGTGGCGCAATAAGTAAGCATGAGTTTCTCCTGGGCGCGCGTGATGCCTACGTAAAGCAGGCGGCGTTCTTCGTCGCAATTGCCGTCTTCCAGGGAACGCTTGTGGGGAAGAATGCCTTCCTCCAGCCCCACGAGGTACACTACCGGAAATTCCAGTCCCTTGGCGGCGTGCATGGTAATCAGGCATACGCCTGGCTTGTTTTCCACGTCGTCATCATTATCCTCCTTGTCCAGGGTGACTTGGGCCAGGTAGTCCCGGAGGGTTTTTCCGGGTTGCCAGAAGTTGCGGAGGGAGGCTTTCACGTCCCCGATGGACACCAGCCGTTTCTGGATTTCAGCTTCCGTTTTGCACAGGCGCGTGACGTATTCGCTGAATCCGGTTTCCTCAATAAGCTGCTCCAGGATGTCTCCGAAGTCGGTTTCCTTATCCTGGAAAAGGTCAATGTATTTTGCAATCAGTTCATTGAATGCCTGCACGCTGTTGCGGGCGCGGGTGGAAAGGGCCGCCAGGAATTCTTCGTCCTGGAGGGCTGCCCAGACGCTGTTGCCGTGCTCCCGGCTCCAGTCGATGACCAGATGGCTGGTCAGCTCGCTGATGCCGCGCGGCGGCGTGTTGAGGATGCGCAGCAGGTATTCGTCAGCCTGCGGGTTTTCGATAGTCGCCAGATAGGAAATGAGGTCTTTCACCTCCTTGCGGTCGAAAAAACTTTGCGCGCCCACCATGCGGTAGGGAATTTTGTGTTCCCGGAGCGTTTGTTCAATGATGCGGCTCTGGGTATTGGCCCGGAACAGAATGGCGAAATCCTCCCAGGGCCGGCCTTCCTGCCTGCGGACGTTTTCAATGTCCGTAATGATGAATTCCGCCTCTTCCGCGTCTCCGGGCATGGAAATGAGCCGGACGGCTTCTCCTCCGCCTTTGTGGGCGCGCAGCGTCTTGTCCCTCCGGCCCAGATTGTGGCGGATCAGGGCATTGGCCGTGTCCAGAATGGGGGCGGTGCAGCGGTAATTTTCTTCCAGTTTGATGACGGAGGGATTTGGGAAAAAACGTTCGAATTCCAGGATATTGCTGATCTGGGCGCCTCGCCAGCCGTAGATGGACTGGTCGTCGTCTCCCACTACGCAGACATTGTGTTCCGGACCTACCAGATGGCCCAGCAGGCTCATTTGGAGGCTGTTGGTATCCTGGAATTCATCTACGGTGATATAGCGGAAGCGCTGTTGCCACGCCTCCCTGACGTCCCGGTGCTCCTTCAGCAATTTGTCCGCCAGAATCAGCAGGTCGTCAAAGTCCACGGAATTCTGCGCCTGAAGTTCCCGCTGGTAGGAGGCGGCGATGTTGGCTGTCAGGTTGTCTTCAATGGAGTCAAGGCCCAGACCGCTGTTTTTCATCCGGCTCATGGAAGAAAGCACATCTTTGGGCGTGATTTTCTCCGTAATGCCGCCGTGGCGCACAATCAGTCGCCGGATCAGGCCGCTTTGCTCGGAACCGCTGTAAATGGTGAAATTGGTTTTGTACCCCAGGCGTCCTATATCCTCTCTCAGGATACGAACGCAAAGGGAATGGAAAGTGCTCACCATTATTTGGCGCGCCGCCTTGCGTTCCACCATCTGGCCTACGCGTTCCCGCATTTCCAGAGCGGCCTTGTTGGTGAACGTCACGGCCAGGATGCTTTTGGGGCTGATGCCACGGTCCACCATATGGGCGATGCGGCAGGTGACGGTGCGCGTTTTACCCGTTCCGGCCCCGGCCAGGATCAGCACGGGCCCCTGCAGGGTCTGCACGGCCTTCCTCTGGGCCGCGTTCAGGCTCTCCATGGAAAAGGACTTGGCCATTTATACGTCAAAATGGATATCTTTCAAATTCGGGTGGCCGGCAATGAGCTGGGAGATATTCATGCGCGTGCTGCCTTCAAGCTGGACGTCTGTCACCAGCAATCCTCCGCTTCCGCAGGCGATCAAAAGCCCCTGTTCCCCGGCGGAGAGCACCTGGCCCGGTTTCCCCTCCGCTTCCGGGAGGATGGAAAAGCCGGGGAAAATTTTCATGTTGCGGATGCGTTTTTTGCGGTTCCAGTAGTTGGTGAAGGTACCGGGCCACGGGTCGTACGCCCGGATCATGCGGCCGATTTCTTCTGCGGGGCGCGTCCAGTCGATTTTTCCGTCCGCCCGCAGGAGCTTGGGGGCGTATGTTGCCAGGATTTCCTGCTGGCGGATGCGCGTGGCCGTCCCTTTTTCAATGGAATGGATGACGGGCAGCAGGACATCCGGTGTCATCCTGGCCAGCTTGTCATGCAGGGTGCCTCCGGTTTCCGAGCCTTCCAGGGGGGTGCTGATCTGGGCGATGATGTCTCCGGCATCCAGCTTCCTGACAATGTGCATGATGGTGATGCCCGTTTCTGCATCGCCGGATTTGATGGCGGACTGGATGCAGGCCGCTCCGCGGTGGCGCGGCAGGAGGGAGGCATGGGCGTTGATGCAGCCCATGGGCGCCATATCAATCACTTCCTGGCTCAGGATCTGCCCGTACGCCATGACGACGATCAGATCCGGATTCAGTCTCCTGAGGTTGCTCAGCGCATCCGGGCTGCGCAGGGAATGCGGCTGGAGCACGGGAATGCCCGCTTCCCTGGCAATATTTTTGATGGCCGGGGCTGTAAGCACCTGATGCCTGCCGACAGGGCGGTCGGGCTGCGTGACCAGGCCTGCCAGGTCCGAGTGACGGATCAGGCTGCGGAAGGCGGGAATGGCAATGTCGCCTGTGCCCATGAAGACGATGCGCATGGCTGGAAGCTTGCCCTGACGGCCTGCGCAGGTCAATGTTAAATCCGGTTTTGAGAAGGGAATAATAGGGAAGAAAGGCCGTTTTTTCCCGTTCCTTTCCGTTCGGAGGGAATACCGGAGGATAATGTTTTTTCCGGCCGCTTCCCCTCATGTCCTCCCTCCTGCAAGAAGTTCTTTTCGACGGAGCGGAATATTGGTATACCCTGTTCTATGCAGAAAGGACGGCTGCCGCGCATTCTGATTGTGACCGCAGGATACGGGGAAGGGCACAATTCCGCAGCCAGGGGCGTGAGGGATGCTCTCGCAGGGCGCGCGGAAGTCCGCGTTACGGACCTGTGCGCGGAGGCGATGCCCCGGATGTTCCGCCTGACGCGCGCCGCCTACCTGTGGACGATCTCCCGCATGCCCCGTCTCTGGAAATGGATGTACGAGGTGAGCGACAGGCGCAATATGGCGGAGAAGCCCGTCAGGGGAATTGCCCCCGTGGAGCGCCTGCTGGAACGTTTGCTGCGGGAATGGAAGCCGGATGCCGTGGTCTGCACCTACATGGTATATCCCTACATGCTGGATTCCCTGGCCTCCCGCACGGGCAGGGCGGTTCCTTACCTGACCGTCGTGACGGATTCCTTCGTCATCAATAAATCATGGCTGTGTTCCAAGTCCCCCCTCTGGGCCGTAACGGACCCCTGGACGAGGGCAATTATGGAGGAAAAGGGGCTGCCGCAGGACAGGCTGCGCGTTACGGGATTTCCCGTCAATCCCGTGCTGGGAGCGCTGGCGGAGGAACATCCCCTTTCCTGGAAAGAAGGGGAGCCGTTCCGGGTGCTTTACTTTGCCCAGCGTTCCGCACGGCATGCGCGGGCGGAGCTGGCGGGTATGCTGGATGCGAATCCCGCCCTGCATGTAACCTGTATTCTGGGGCGCCGGTTCCGGCGCATTTATCCCCGCATCCGGGATTTGCGCGCCAGATACGGACGCAGGCTGACGGTGCGCGGCTGGACGCGCCGCGTGCCTTCTTATCTTGCCGCCAGTCACGTAGTGGTCGGGAAAGCGGGAGGAGCCACCGTACACGAGGTGCTTGCGGCCGCACGTCCCATGCTGGTGAACTTTCTTCTTCCGGGCCAGGAGGAGGGCAATACCCGCCTCCTGGAAAAACTGGGAGGCGGCAGCCATGTGCCGGACGCCCGTGCCCTGGCTTCCGCTCTTCAGGAAATGATGGCGGACGGTGGCGCACAGTGGAGGCGCATGCATGAAAACCTGCTGCGGGCCGGGATGACCGGAGGAAGCGGCAGAATAGCGGATTTGGCCTTGAAACTGGCGGAGGAACATACTAACTGATTCCCGTGACCTATCTTCTGATTGACAATTCCAACACACGCACCAAATTCGTGCTCTCTTCGCCGGAAGCCCTGTTGCCGGAACGGTATATGGTTCCCACCCGGGAGGTGAGCGGGGAACGGCTGGACGAGGTGCTGGCCGGCGTTCGTTATGATGCCGCCGTGGTGTGTTCCGTCGTGCCGCGCGTGGCGGAAGAACTGAAAAACTGGATCGTCAAACCGTGCCATTTCCTTTCCTGCGATTCCCGGCTGGGCGTGGGCATCGACTATCCCCACCCGCGCCAGATAGGGGCCGACAGGCTGGCGAATGCCGTAGGAGCCGCGGCCTATTACGGGTATCCTTGCGTTGTGGTGGACTTTGGCACCGCCGTGACTTTTGACGTGATCGGGCCCCAATGCACCTACATGGGCGGCGTTATTGCGCCGGGGCTTGCCAGCATGGGGGATTACCTGGAGCGCAATACGGCGCTTCTTCCCGCCATTGACCCCCAGGAGCCGTCCCGTGTCATTGGAACTAGCACAGTAGAGGCCATGCAATCCGGCGCCGTGTACGGTTATCGGGGGCTGGTGAAGGAAATTCTGGCCCGGCTGGAAGGTGAGCTGGGCGTGCGTCCGGCCGTGGTTGCTACGGGAGGGGATGCAGCTCTGATCGCCAGGGGAGTGGAGCGCATTGACCATGTGGACCCTGACATTACGTTGAACGGCTTGCGCATAGCCGCCGGACTGAATCTTTAAAGAACGGCCAAAATCGGCTGGAAACCTGCTGCTTCCGGCTCCGTGGCCGGATGACGCATAAAAACTCATAAATAGGTGTTGCAAATGGCGCATACCCCATGTAGTATCAATGAACCTTAACAATAAATATCATGTCTGACAACAGCATCGAAGAAAAAGTAAGAAGTATCATCGTCGACCAACTTGGCGTTGAATCCGATAAAGTGACTGCTGATGCGAAATTCATCGAGGATCTCGGTGCTGATTCGCTGGATACCGTTGAACTCGTGATGGCTTTCGAAGAAAACTTTGACATCGAAGTGCCCGACGAAGAAGCCGAAAAGCTTCAGTCTGTTGCCGACGTCGTTGCTTACATCGAAAAGGTTCAGGGTTAAGTTAAACTGCTAAAAATCCTTTATTACAAAAGCGGCTTCCCTGTCCAAGGCAAGGAAGCCGCTTTTTCATGGAAAGCCTTTCCGCCTTTTCTTCCATGAGCGACCTGCCTTCCTTTTCCCGTGACGATATCCGCTATGCGGCGGAGATGACACGGGTGGTGTATGAACCGGACCGCCGCATTGATACTTTTGGCGATACCAGGTTTAATTTTCTTCTCCTCAGCGAACTGATGGATGAGGTGAACGTGGTGCGCGTGCGCAGCGGCTGGGTGGAAGCGGAGAAACCGAAAATCATACGGCCTTCCATTTACAATGAAATCAGTACGGAGGGGTTTTCCGGAGAAGCCAAGCGCTTTTTTGACTGGCTCTCCAAAAACGGGCCAGGCTTTTTGACGTTGCTGGAATACGGGTTCAGGTTCAAACGGTCGGAGGTGAGCGAGGAAATTCTGCATGAACCGCTTGATTCCGTGCGCGGCCGGCTGCTGGACCAGGTGCGCAATGGAGAAGATACATTTATGGCTCTCATTGAGGGAGTGGATGACGCATGGGAGGTCTCCCTCTTGAAATTCACGGTGGAAATGATACAAAAATCCCATGAAATCAATATCTTTGACTTCAAGCGCAAAGGTCTTCTTTAGCCTTTTGGCGGCGGCTTTCTGTGTCCAGGGAGTTTTGGCGGACGGAGAAAATTATTCCCTCTGGCCGCGCCGTCCGGAGGCCCTTGCTGAAGCCCGCCGCCTGATGGACTGCGGCAGTCTGCCAAAAGCTCTGGAACTGCTGCAGCCTCTGGCGGAACAGGGAGGCGTGGTGGGGAAAGAGGCGAAGGAACTCATCGGAAGGCTGCGCATCCGCCAGTTGCTGGATCCCAACGGACCGGACGTGAAAAAATATACCGTACGGAAGGGAGATTCCTGGATACGCATGGTCAGAAAACTGGGTTGCTCTCAGGCCATGGTGGTTCACCTGAACGGTTTGATGGATATTCCCGCTCTTCATGCGGGAGATGTATTCAAGTACCGGCCTCTGGATTTCCATGTAGTGGTGAACGTGCCGGAAAAGGAAATCTGCCTTTACGACGGGACGGATTTTGTCAAGGGATACCCCATCCTCTCCATGAAGGACGGGGGGAAAAAGAATGTGGAAACGACCGTAAAGGATGAGCAGGCCCCCGTGTCCATCTACAGCAGGCAGTTTCCTTCTGCGGATAAGACGCTGGTGCTGGCGGCGGGAGGCTATGTCATTGACGCTGCCCGCGGTACGCCCCGCTCGCCTGGGTTTTATCTGAGCCGGCAGGACTGCAATGAACTGGCCATGCTGACCAGGCCGGGAACGAAGGTGACTATCCTGAGGGGGAAAGGAGAGGAACCGTGAGGCTGGTTATTCAGCGTGTCAGTAAGGCCGCCGTTCATATCGGCGGTGTTTGTGCGGGGGCCGTGGGGCCCGGTCTGCTGATTCTGGCGGGCATTGAAGAGGCGGATACGGAAGAAGATGTGCGCTGGCTCGCCAACAAGGCGGCGGCCATGCGCATTTTTTCCGACGCGGACGGAAAGATGAATCTTTCCGTAAGGGAAGTGAGTGGAAGCGTGTTGGTGGTGAGCCAGTTTACGCTGCATGCCTCCACCCGGAAAGGGAACAGGCCCTCTTTCATCCGCGCCGCGAGGCCTGAGCGGGCCATTCCCCTGTATGAGCTGTTTAAGAAGGAATTGGCGTCTTTGCTGGAAGGCAGGGTGGAAAGCGGCGAATTCGGCGCGGATATGCAGGTTTCCCTGATTAACGACGGCCCGGTGACTATTTTCATGGATTCCAGGAAAAGGGAATGAGAGAAAGGATCTTATATATTTAACTTTGCCCCGGTTTCCTGCTTTCTCTCTATCTCCATATAAACATAGAAAAATATTGCCGATAGATCTGTTGCTCCTCCTGAAAATCTGTCCTTGAGAAAGGAGGAATATTACGTCTGCACAGATCCGAACCTGGCCCTGAAATAGCTAAGGCCGGAGTTCTACTGGCTGGACGAAATTTTCCGTAGCAGCCGCCTGTCCATAGGGAGAGTAATTGTAAGCCGCCGCGATCGTTCCCTGTGCGTCGAAGACCTCCGACACATTCTTGTTGAAGTCCACGCCGTAGCAGTACAGGGAAGCGCCCTGCACGAGGGCCAGGGGGCGGGTGGCCACCGGTTCCAGAGGATCCCACAGCAGTGTCCGAAGCACGTTCCGGTTGTCCAGCATATCCAATGCCGCTATCTGCAAATACCCCCGGTACAGGTACCGTTCGTGGCTGGCGACCGTGCCGTTTTGGGTCACTTTCTTCATGTAGCGGCGTCCCAGGTAGTCGTAGCCGCATTCAATAATCGTGTTTCCATTCCGGCTGGTGAAGCTCACCGCGCAGTTGGCCGTATTATACAGATCGTCCAGCCACCCTGAAAGGCTTAATTAACGTCTGAGTTGAGAGTAGAATGGGTAATACTGGTGTATACTGATTAAGTTTACTGATCATCTAAATATCTTTCCTTTACATTTATAGCCCTTTGTTTTCTATATACTCTGTTATTTTTTTCTTATTCTCCATATTCGAGTAGCCGTATTCAAAATGCAGAATAAACATCAAAGTGAAAAATATAATATTATTATTTCAGAATCCAATTAGAAGAGAAAAATTTGGAACAAATTAATATATGGCTATGGCAGTTCATGCAAATCCTGTTTTTAAGAGTACCTATATTTTCCCATAGAATAGCTAGCCAGCAGCATAGATTTAAAAATGTACAAATTGCATATGACGTATGTTTTTTAATATAAATTACATATCTAATATTAAATAAATAAGCGAATACATAAAACCTGAAAAAGCCATTCCTAAAAGAAAAAATTGTACTTGTTTTAATCGTCTGAAAGACATATTTCCTCGGATAGCAATTACAAGATAAAGTTCATCTGGATTCCAATGCTCATTTATCTTACAAAGAACGTATACAACTATAGCCACACAGGACATCAATAATAATGTGTACACAGAATTTAGGAATATAGCGATCACAACGCATCCGCCAGACTGGTACAGAGCTAACAGAATGAGTGCACATAAAACAATGAGAAATAAAGATCCTATAATTTCAGCACTGATTTTGTATTTTCTAACTATATTCTGAATTTGTCTCCTTTTATAGAACTTTTCTTCTTGCTTTGTCTTTGATGTTAACAAACACATCAAAAAGAACGAAATGAGAACCCACAGTATAGAAGACATAAATCTACATTTTTAGTTCAAGACAGGCCATGGTCTAAGATGCCCTTGAGGCAGTGATGAGTGTCTGGTTGCCCGAGGCGTTGTATTGAGGCGCAAAGGAGGGGCCCGTTTTCTTCTTCGATGGCGGTGTGCTGGTTGAATTCGTTGGTCACATAGGAGAGTTCTTCGGCCGGTTCCCGTGCCGTCTTGTGGTTGCCGATGTTTGTCGTAACTGTAACCGTAGGGGGCGTCGCCCAGGGTGGTAGCGGTGAGTTCGTTTCTGCCGTTGTAGCTAAAGTTGTTGCTGTGAACAGACTCCGTTCCCTAGTGCGGCCCGGCGTCTAAAAAATCATAGTTTATGAGTAGATCATGCTCTCATGAAGTCAATCTAGAGTTGACATTTGTAGGTACAATTTATTGACATATTTTGCTTGCTCATCAAGTATATTTATTAAATAATGAATTTCTGATCTTTCTGATTTTATCTGATCTTTCATATTTAACGCTTTAGCTGCGTCTCTTTGATCTTCTATCCAAGTATCTATTTTTTCTTTTCTTTGTGGATCGTCTTTCTTGAGGTATAAATTTATAATTTCTAGTTTTTGAAATTTTATAATATCATTTGGAGTGACATCAAATTTAGAAAAAATATATTTTCCTGGTGCAAGGTTTCTTAAAGAACATGCTTGATTTACAAACCATTCTGTATAAATGAGAGCTAAATTTGTATTAATATTTGATTCATTGTTTTCTTTTCTGTTAATGTTTTTCTGCTCAATGTTGGAGCAACTTGGGTATAATAACATGAACACTAAATATAATATTTTATTCATTTTTTAATTTTTGGGAGGTGTTGTGAGAACCCATGATTTCGGGTTTTGAGGATTATCGACTTTATATAATATTATATTGCTTTTCTTTATTACGCTGTGGCATTTCCATTTTCCCCTATTACAGGAACACCATTTATAAGCCTGAACACTTACCCCTAATGCGCTCTGAGATCTGCCTTCTCCTCTCGAAGGTCGGATTTTTCTGTTGAAAGTATCGCCTGTTTGACTATAACATGTTTTGTTATAACAATCAAACCAAGTATAAACTACATAACAACAATTTTCTTTACATATATTATTATGATCACATTCAGATGTGAAATTAGGACTTTTAACCGATGCTTTAACATTAATTCCTTTTGTTCCTGCATCCTGAATGATCGGATGTTCCTGTGATCTTTTGCATTCTTTGCAACATTTTGAACATGGATCCCCTGTTTTTATAAACCCCTTTTTTAACCCCAAAGCATCAAACTTATCTTGAGGGCTGTTCCCGAGGAACGCATATAAATTCCACCCCCCTTCTTCAGCAATGGGATCGCGGTTGATCCATCTGCCGTCTTTTGGGTTGTAAAAGCGGTAATTGTAATAGACCAGGGAGGATTCTTCGTCGTGCATCTCGCCGGACCACTGGACGGGCTGGACGAGGCTGCCCGTACTGGTCACGGCCCCATAGGGGGAGTAATCGTAAGCCGCCGCGATCGTTCCCTGTGCGTCGAAGACCTCTGTGACATTCTTGTTGAAGTCTACGCCGTAGCAGTACAGGGAAGCGCCCTGCACGAGGGCCAGGGGGCGCGTGGCCATCTCTTCCAGAGAATCCCACAGCAGGGTGCCAAGCACGTTACGGTTGTTGATCATATCCTGCGACGCTAGTTACAAGTAGCTACGGTCATTCTATTTAAGGATTTTTAGGGAATCCACATTTTTTATGATTTTTTGTCATCTTTGATACAATTGTTCTGATACTATTATATCATTGGAAAATCTTCCGATTCAATTCTCTTCCTGTATTCTTTATAATACACTAGCTTCTTATAAAATAAGTCTGAAAAGATTTTTTTCATGATTATTTCAATTAGAATCAGATTTATTTTTTATTTTTTTCAAGACATATGTTATTCTGAAACATTCAATGACTATAATGAGATAACCAAGAATTAATACTGTATATGATATTAAAAGTTCATTCGAAAAGTTTTCCCATAATAGATTTATACCATGATACATTGTTGACAAAATTCCAATTATTCCAGAGATCAGAAATAAATAAATTGTGAGTTTGATAATTGGAAAAGGGAAGTTATTAAATGAAAAATTAAGAGTATTTTTTTTAACCAAACAAGAATTCTTAAAAATAGGATTACAAAAACACATCCATAAACTAATTCAAAATATTCATATACAGTTAAAGGAGACTCAGGGTAAATCATAATACAGGTAACTAATTATATTTCGTTCATTATTTAGACCATATTTTTATATTTTCATTAAAAGATTTGTTAACAAGTTCTTCGTTTTGATCTATGATAAATGGGATTTTTAAAGTAGCGTCAATCTTAATATATTCCGTTGCATCTAAAGTTAAATATATTGGTTTTGCGTTCAAAGTTAATCCAGAACTTATCTTAAAATCGATAGAATAAGATGCTTGTATATAAGATGATAGTGTAATGCCTGCATCAATTCTGTGAGAAAATCCTAATAATTCTTCCCGATAGGATGTTAAAGTTTTGCCATTACAATTGTCAATTTTAAGTATTTTTTCATTACTTAATCCAGCAATCATAGTTTTTAAAGAATATTCAATATCAGGAAGAATAGGCCACCATTTTTGTTTAATTTTAAGCCCTATACCTACACCTATACCAACATCTGTTCGTAATTTTGCTTCAATGCATACACAATTTTTCTTTTTTTCTATTGATATACTTCCCTCAATAATAAGAAGAATGGGTATGTAACCCGCAGGAATAGTCATTGTGTAGCCAAATTCGTTAGTTTCTTTTCCGAGATAATCAATAGAAAATACCACTCCATTATCAACAAACCCGTACAAATTCCACCCTCCCTGTTCAGCGATGGGATCCCTATTGATCCACCTGCCGTCTTTGGGGTTGTAAAAGCGGTAATTATAATAGGCCAGGGTGGGTTCTTCGTCGTGCATCTCGCCGGACCACTGTACGGGTTGGACGAGGTTGCCTGTGCTGCCAACTATCCCATAGGGCGAGTAGTCGTAAGCCGCCGCGATCGTTCCCTGTGCGTCGAAGACCTCCGACACATTCTTGTTGAAGTCCATGCCGTAGCAGTACAGGGAAGCGCCCTGCGCGAGGGCCAGGGGGCGGGTGGCCACCGGTTCCAGAGGATCCCACAACAGCGTGCGAAGCACGTTACGGTTGTCCAGCATATCCAATGCCGCTATTTGTAAATAGCCGCGGTATAGATAGCGTTCGTGGCTGGCGACCGTGCCGTTTTGGGTCACTTTCTTCATGTAGCGGCGTCCCTGGTAATCGTAGCCGCATTCCACGACTGTCGCGCCGTCCCGGCTGGTGAAGCTCACCGCGCGGTTGGCCGCGTTGTACACGGCCGTCCAGATGCCCGTTGACGTCTTGATGAGGGTCTGGTTGCCCGAGGCGTCGTACGTCGGCACAAAAGGAGCTTCCCCGCTTTCTTCAATGCCGGTGTACTGGTTGAGCCCGTTGGCCGCGTAGGCGAGTTCTTCGGCCGGTTCCCGTGCCGTCTTGCGGTTGCCGATGTTGTCGTAGCTGTAGCCGTAGGGGGCGGCGCCCAGGGTAGCGGCGGTGAGTTCGTTTCTGCCGTTGTAGCTGAAGCTGTCGCTGCGGGCGGGTTCCGTTCCACGCTGCTGGGTGCGGGTGACCGGGCGTCCCAGGGCATCGTAGCCCTGGCTGCGGGAGACCAGCACGGTTTCCCCCAGGCGGCAGTTGATTGCCGTGACCAGGTTGCGGCGCTGTTCATAGGCAAGTTCCCGGACGATGCCGTCGGGCATCGCAAGGCTGGAGAGCAGGCTGCTTCCTGCCAGGTAGCCGTAGGCGAAGCTTTGCTCCGTTCCCCCGTGCCTGATTCCGGCGCTGGCCAGCCTTCCGTCGGTTTCATAGCCCTGGCTGGCTTCCTGGAGGACGTCGGTTCCCTGTTTCAGGGTATAGCCGGAGGAGCGTCCGTAAGTGTCGTAGTGTTCCTGGAGCTGGTAAGAGCTCCCTCCGATGGTGATGCTGTCGGTGTCCGGTTCGTTGCAGGGGGTGTACGTGAGGACGCGCGAGCCGGAGGCGTCCGTGACCTGGGTCAGCTGGTTGAGGTGGTTGTAGGCGTACTGGATGCCGGGCGTGGAGTCGCTGTAGGAGACGGAGTTGTTGACCCCCTTCTTCAGGTTGTAGCCCCAGGTGGTGACCACCCCCCGCGCGTCCATGAGCGTGGATTTGAAGTTCAGGGCATTGTAGGCGGTGTCTTCATGGGTGCCGTCCGCCCAGGTTTTGCGGATGAGCAGGCCCGTGGCGTCATCGTAGCTCCACGTAGTGACGTCCCCGTCCGTGCGTCCCGTGGGGTCGGCGGTGATGTCGCCCGCGTCCTCCCGGAACGTGGTGAGGCTTATCATCCTGTCCGCCTCGTCATAGCCGAAGAGCAGGGGCTGGGCCCTCGTTCCCCATTGCGCCGTGTTGCGGCCCCGGAGGTCGTAGCCGTAGCAGGTCGTGTTGCCCAGGGCGTTGGTGACGACGGCAGGCTGGTCAAACCAGGGGCCGTAGGCGGTAGAAGTCGTGTTGCCCGCCGCGTCCGTCACCGAGATCGTGCGCCCGGTAAGGTCGGTGTGCGTCGTGACCGTGTTGCCCCGGCCGTCCGTGCTGGCGTAGATGACGCCGGTTTCCGTGTAGGCGCGGGTATGCGTGGCCGTGACGCCCGCATGGTCCGTTTGCGAGATGATAAAACCGTCGATGACCGTAGCGGCGGCCGTGATGTCGGAGGTGGGGATGCTGCTTTTCTGCGTCCGGACGGCGCCCGGACCGTATTCGCTCCATTGTTCGGAAGCGTTTCCCCTGGGGTCGATGGAAATGACTTTGCTTTCCAGCGTGGACGAGAGGGAGGAAGCCAGCGTTTTCTGCGTTTCGTTATAGGTCGTTCCCCGGCTGTTGTTCCTGGTCGCCGTAACAACGCGGTATACTTCATCCTGGGCCTGTTCCACGCCGTAGCTCCACGTGGTGATGCGCGAGTTGGATGTCGTGGCCGGATCGGCGAGTTTCCAGGTTTCTTTCGTTTTGTTGCCGAAGGCGTCGTATTCCCACAGGGTCGGGGCCATCGTCGTGGCCGCATTGCCCGCGTCCGTCTGCGTTTTGGTGAGCTGCCCCCTGGCGTTGTAGGTGTTCCTCGTGTAAATGACGCCACCGGTGGTGTTGGGGACGCCCGTGCGCAGGGTTTCCCCGGCTCCGTTGACAATGCTGCGCTGCAGCTCGGTTTGCGTTTCCCCGGAGACGGCTTTCGTGAAGGTCCGCACACCGTCGCTGACCAGGTCGATGGCGTAGATGACGTGCCGCTGCCCCGTGCCGGATTCTTCCATCACCGTTCCGTCCGGCGCGCTGCGCGTGATGAATGTAGCCCCGGAAGGGACGGTTTGCGTGACCGTCAAGCCGTCCTGGCTGTAGGCGTAGGTAGTGACCCGGCCCAGGACGTCCGTGGTGGAGGTTGTTCTGCCAAGAAGGTCGTAGGTGGCGCTTTCCCGCGTGGTCATCGCCCCCGTGTCTTGACGCGTGGAGAGTACGCGCCCTGCCGCATCCCGGACGTAGGTGGTGATGGTTTCCGGCGTGATGACGGTTTCCCCGTCCATCACGGCGGAACGCGTGACTTCCACCAGTTGGCGCGCCGTGTCGTAGGCGTAGTCCGTCCTGATGCCGTTTTCATCGATTTCCCACAGCAGGCCTCCGTCGCACATCAGTTCGCGTTCCGTGAGCCGGCCGTTGCCCGCCGTCCGCTTCACCCACCGGTTCTGCGTGTCAAATTCGTAGACGGCGCTGCCCGTGAGCGCCCATTGCCCGGTGGAAAGCAGGAGGTAGTTTTCTTCCCTGACGCGCTGCCCTTCCGCCGTGATCCAGGTGACGGCGCGCGTGCTTTGTCCCGGCACGGCTTCTCCGTTGATGCGCGTTTCCACCGTTTCCGTGTAGAGGGCGCCGTGCTCCGTCGTGGCCGCGTAGTCGTGCCACGTTTGCACGCCGTCGAGGTCCCGGCTGAACCGCGTGCGTCCGCGGGCATGGATGTTGGCGGCTCCGGCCAGCCATTGTTCCTCCGCCGTCAGGCGCGTGCCCGTCACGCCCAGTCCGGTGACCCGCCGTTCCGTTCTTTTGATGTGGTTGGCCGTCGTGTATTTCCAGGTGGTGGATGTCAGCGTTTTGACGTGTCCTTCCAGCGGAAGCAGGTCTGCCGTTTCCGTGGCGGGTTCGTTGCTGAAGTCGGCTTCTCCCGAACAGGCGTAGGTGTAGCGCGTGATGCGCCTGCCGCTTTCCGCCCACGGTTCGTCCCGGCTGAGCAGGCGGCCGTAGAGGTCATAGGCGTAATGAGTCTGGCTGCCGCCCGGGGCCGTTTCCGTTCTGAGCCGTCCGCACTGGTCGTAGGCGTATTGCGTGGTTTGCTCCTCCGGGCTTCCGTAGCCTTCCGCCAGCGTGAGCAGCAGGTCGCCCACGTCCGTGGTCTGGTAGATGGCGCAGGTGCGCGCCGCCACGATTCCGTTTTTGGAGATTTCCGTGACCAGCTGCCAGACCGAGTTTTCCGGTTCCAGCTCCGTGCGCGTGCGGAGGGTCGTGAGGGCGTCTTCCCCCGTGCCCTGCCGCATGTTCCACGCCAGGCCGTCGTTCCACCAGGTGACGGCGTAGGGCTGCCTGGCAGGCGCCTGTTCCGTGATGGTGAACTTTTCCTCAGCATCCAGGGAAAGAATAAATGTTTTCAAGGGAGCGCCCGTAACGGTATAAAATCCCTGTTCGTCCGTTCCGGTGATTTGCCCAGGGGTATAGAGCGCGATGGTGTAGCCCGTGGAGGTGACGTTTTCCACGTTGAGCAGGCCGTCCCACAGGTTCCAGATTTGCCTCAGCGAGCCGTCTCCGGCATGCCTGACGTCCAGATAGGATGACGCGTTGGAGATGACCTGCCTGTCCGTGGTGGTGTAGGAGAGGAGCGTTCCCGTTTCCGCCGAGAAGAGGTATTGGCTGCCGTCTTCCACCACCCAGCGCAGGCAGGATTGTCCTTCCACCGTGGCCAGCGCCGCACGCCCTCCGCCCGACGTGTCCACCCCGATGGGCAGCACGGACCCGTCCGTGTAGCAGCGCATGGCAATCACCCGGTCTCCCTGCACCAGGTTGAACCGCACTCCCGGCGCAATGCCCCCTTCCGGCACGTCCAGACGGCTGTTCAGGGGATGGTTGTAGGCCAGCGAGGAGGGGCTTTCCAGGCCGGAGACGTTTTGTTCAGCCCTCAGTTCCACCCTTCCGGCCGGAAGGCCCCCAAGTCCACGGAACGCTCCGAAGTTGCAGGACCAGTACATCAGCGTGGCCGTGCTTTCCGCCGTCACGCTGCACCCCGCCGAGCTGTAGTTTCCCAGGGCGCCGCTTTCCATGCCCGCCTCAGGGCACGACCGGGCCTGCGGCGGGGAGGGCGGCGTTCCGCCGCTGTTGTCGCACGTGTCTCCCTCGCAGGGACACGGTTCGGGTTCTTTCCTGCCCCCCGGTTCCGTCGGCACCACGTCGATGCTGTAGTTGCAGATGGAGGTGTTGCCGCTTGCCGGATTGTAGTCGATGTTGGTCTGGCTGACTTCCCAGCTGTAGGTGCCGGAGGGGAGCTGCGCCCCGCCAGTCCCCGTGTGGTATTTGTGCCCGCCCTGTTCGCCCGCCGTCTGCGGGTTTTCTTTCAGATCCACCTGCGCCACCACGTTGCCGCCGGAGTCCTTCACCTCCAGGATTCCCCAGTCGTCCACCCCAAGGAAGAGCGAGCAGGTGCCGTAGAGTTTTTTGCCCTCCGCTCCTTCCGGGATGGTGAATGTCCCGTGCGCGCTGTGCCCGTCCGCCGACGTGCTCGGCGGCCCCACTTTCCTTTCCTCATGGATCCGGATCGCTTCAAACGGCAGCGGATCGGGATCCGGCTGGCCGGATAAGCGCACGCGGCGAGTAGAGCCGGATTGGCTGGCACCGGAACCAAAGTACCATTTCCGGTAAGCGGGAACGGCAGAACGATGGGCGGAGGAGGAACGATGAGGCGGATTCATCAGGTATTCAAGAGTTGGGAGTAATGAATGAAGCGAGGGGTGGCCGCCCTTTCCTGATCGTTTTATCAATAGTATGATCCGAAGTCGGTGTCGATAGAATTTTATTTGTATGTTTTTGATTTTTTATAAAAGATGGTCATTATTTTACACGAAAAGATAATATTATAATTCTTACGTTCAGTGCATTCCCTTAATAGACATCAATGTTGTCTGTTTGTTAGAAAATGTTTCCCTCTCATGCTGAGCCCTTGACAGGATGCCATCCCTTCCGGGCATCAGTCTAATTCCTGTAATCAATGTTTCTTTCTCTCGAAGAAAGATGGGGGCCGTCGCTGTCGGAAGGGGGCTTGCTTAGGTTTCGTCCGGCATTTCCAAGTACAGTCTCCTGGATTACTGGGAACCTTCCAGTGTAACATTTATTTTTTACGCTGCGCGACGATGAGGAAGCAACTGTCTGATATTTTATTCCTGGTTCAAGGAAACCTGATAATGAAAAAAACTCCCGACAGCCGATGCCGCCGGGAGTTTTTACAGAGCGTCTTAAGAAGGAATCTTCTTTAGAAACAGAGACCTTCCTTGGCGTTGGCTCGCATGAAGTCGCGGTTGAGGCGGGCGATGTTGTCCACGCTGATGCCTTTCGGGCAAGCAGCTTCACATTCATACTGGTTCGTGCAGTTGCCGAAGCCTTCCGCTTCCATTTGCTTCATCATGGCCAGGACGCGCTTGGAACGTTCCGGCTGGCCCTGCGGCAGCAGATTGAGATGGGCGATCTTGGCGGAGGTGAACAGCATGGCGGAGGCGTTTTTACAGGAGGCCACGCAGGCGCCGCAGCCGATGCAGGCGGCCGCGTCAAAGGCGGCGTCCGCCTTCACTTTTTCCACGGCGATGTTGTTGGCGTTCGGCGCGGAACCGGTACGCACGTCAATATAGCCTCCGGCGGCGATGATGCGGTCCAGGGCGGAGCGGTCCACCATCAGGTCCCGCAGGATTGGGAAAGCCTTCGCGCGGAAGGGTTCAATCCAGACGGTATCGCCGTCCTTGAACTTGCGCATGTGAAGCTGGCAAGTGGTCACCTGGCGTTCCGGCCCGTGGGGAATGCCGTTGATGGTCAGGGAGCACATGCCGCAGATGCCTTCCCGGCAGTCGTGGTCAAAATGGATGGGTTCCTTGCCTTCCTTGACCAGGCCTTCATTGACGATGTCCAGCATTTCCAGGAAGGAGGCGTCCACCGGAATGTCCTTGGCGGCATAGGTCTCAATGCGGCCCTTGGCTTCCCGGTTTTCCTGGCGCCAGACCTTGAGAGTGAGATTGAGTGTTTTAGCCATGTTATAATCTTTCTTTTGAGTGTTAATGTATTGGCTATCTTTACTTGTAGCTGCGGATGGCAAGGTGCACGTTCTCGAAGGTCAGCGGTTCCTTGTGGAGAACAGGCAGGCTGTCCACGCCAGTGTATTCCCAGGCGGCTACATAGGCGTATTCATCGTCGTTGCGCTTGGCTTCGCCGTCCGGCAGCTGGTATTCCACGCGGAAGTGGGCGCCGCAGGATTCCTGGCGGTTCAGGGCGTCATAGCAGAGCAGCTGGGCGAATTCCAGGAAGTCGGCCACGCGGCAGGCTTTTTCCAGTTCCGCGTTGATGCCGTCCGCCGTGCCGGTTACGCGCACGTTTTCCCAGAATTCCTTGCGGAGCTGGGGAATGCGTTCAATGGCGTGGGTCAGGCTTTCTTCCGTGCGGGCCATGCCGCAGTCTTCCCACATGATGAGGCCCAGTTCCCGGTGGAAGGAGTCCACCGTCTTGGTGCCCTTCACATTCAGGAGCTTGTTGATGCGTTCCTTCACTTCGTCTTCCGCAGCCTTGAATTCCGGGGCGGCGGTGGTGACGGCACCGGGCTTGGTGGTCGTCAGGTAAGCGGGCAGCGTGGCGGGAATGACGAAGTAGCCGTCAGACAGGCCCTGCATCAGGGCGGAGGCTCCCAGGCGGTTGGCGCCGTGGTCGGAGAAGTTGGCTTCACCGAGGACGTGCAACCCCTTCACGTTGGACATGAGGTTGTAGTCCACCCACAGGCCGCCCATGGTGTAGTGGGAGGCGGGGTAGATCATCATGGGCGTTTCATGGGGGTCGTCGTCCGTGATTTCTTCGTACATGTCAAACAGATTGCCGTATTGGCCGTCAATCCATTCGCGGCCCATGCGCTTGATTTCATCCGCAAAATCCAGGAAGACGCCCTTGCCGGTGACGGCCACGCCGCGGCCGTCGTCGCAGGCTTCCTTGGCGGCGCGGGAGGAAATGTCGCGCGGAGCCAGGTTGCCGAAGGAGGGATACTTGCGTTCCAGGTAGTAGTCCCGTTCTTCTTCGGGAACATCGGAAGGCTTGATTTCCTTCTTACGGATTTTTTCTGCGGTTTCACGGGACTTGGGCACCCAGATGCGGCCGCTGTTGCGGAGGGATTCCGACATCAGCGTCAGTTTGGACTGGTAGTCGCCTTTGACCGGAATGCAGGTGGGGTGGATTTGCGTGAAGCAGGGGTTGGCGAAGAAGGCACCACGCTTGTAGGCTTTGTAGGCGGCAGTGACGTTGCAACCCATCGCGTTGGTGGACAGGAAGAACACGTTGCCGTAGCCGCCCGTGCAGAGCAGGACGGTATCCCCTGCGTAGGATTTGATTTCGCCGGTAACCAGATTGCGGGTGACGATGCCCTTGGCTTCGCCGTCCACCAGCACCAGATCCATCATTTCATGGCGGGAGAACATTTCAATGTGTCCCTTGGCCACTTCCTTTTCCAGGGCCTGGTAGGCACCCAGCAGGAGCTGCTGGCCCGTCTGTCCGCGTGCGTAGAAGGTTCGCTTGAGCTGGGCGCCGCCGAAGGAGCGGTTGTCCAGCAGGCCGCCGTATTCACGGCCGAAGGGAACGCCCTGGGCCACACACTGGTCAATGATGTTGGAGGAGACTTCCGCCAGACGGTAGACATTGGCTTCACGGGCGCGGAAGTCGCCGCCTTTAACGGTGTCGTAAAACAGGCGGTAAACGGAGTCGCCGTCGTTCTGGTAGTTCTTGGCCGCGTTAATGCCGCCCTGGGCCGCAATGGAGTGGGCGCGGCGGGGGCTGTCCTGGTAGCAGAAGCATTTGACGTTGTAGCCAAGTTCGGCAAGCGTGGCGGCAGCGGAGGCGCCAGCCAGGCCGGAACCTACCACAAGTACCGTGTACTTGCGCTTGTTGTTCGGATTGATCAGTTTGGACTCAAGTTTGTATTTGGACCATTTGTCCTGAATAGGGCCGGAGGGAATTTTGGCATCCGGCATCCAGTCGCTTACGGGAAAATTAATCATGACTTTGAGAGGAGTTGATGGTTATTTGATGATACCCAGAAGAACCGAGACCGGCACGGAGATGAAGCCCAGGCAGATAATCGCGCCGTAGGCGATGGCGATAAAGTTGTAGAAGGGCCGGATTTTGCGGGAATCGACGCCCACAGTCTGGAAGATGGACTGTACCCCGTGGCGCAGATGGCTGAACAGCATCAGAACGGCCAGGATGTAGAAGGCGGAGCACCATACGTTGGAGAATCCGGTCACGATCATCTTGTACACGTCAAAGGTTTCCACCGTACCGTCGGAAATGAAGGTGGTGAACTGGGCGGGGTCGTATCCCACGCGCAGGGTGTACTGGTACAGGTGGTAGATCAGGAACACCAGGACGGTCAAACCGGTATAGATCATGTAGCGGGAGGAGAGCGTTGCCTTAATGGTGTTCTTGAACACGTAGGGTTCGCGGGCCGCATGGTTTTCCAGCTTCAGCTGGATGGTCAGCCAGACGTGGATGATGAAGATCACCGCAAGCCCCGCGCGGATTCCCCAGAGGGCTGCTTCCGGCATGGAGTGCAGGCCGTGGGCGTAGGTGTTGATCCATTCAGGGCCTCCGAAGATGAGAAGGTTGCCTGCCAGGTGTCCCGCAAGGAACAAGACCAAACATAACCCCGTCAGAGCCACAATGATTTTGCGGCCGATGGAGGATGTCACGAATGTACATATGGTTTTTACTAGTGCATTCATAGGCGCTCTAATGAAATAAATGCGTCTTCACAGGATGCCCGGTTCAAGCCCGGATGGCAAGCCTCTTCTTGAATTTCCGGCGCTTTTCGGATTTTTGAAAAACCGGGGAAAGAGGTTGCTGTTTATCAGTTTGGAATGGTTATCATTTTGTTGCCTGTTCCGGCTTGACGAGGCTTTCCGCATAGGCGTATCGTCTGTGCATGAAAAGAAGTAAAAAGGAGGTGCTGGACGCGGATTTCGCAGCGGCGCGCGCCGGCGTTCTGGATGTGGCCGCATTTCTGGACCGGGTGGACCGCGGGGAAGGGGAGGCGGATTTCCGCTACCATGCCCTGATGGATGTTCTTCCCCTCTTGTCCGCATCCGGCCCCGGACGCGTCCGGGCCATTCTGGAAGCCCTTTCCTACAGGGATGACACCGTGCCGGAAACCGCCGCAGCCAAAGCGGCCTGCGGAGCCCCGAACCTCAGCAAATAAGAATGATGGCTTTCATAGAACCTCATATACATATGGTGTGCCGCACCACGGACGAATACCGGGCCATGGCGCAGGCCGGCTGCCTGGCGGTAGGGGAACCGGCGTTCTGGGCCGGTTACGACCGTTCGTCCGCGGACGGTTTCCGGGATTATTTCGTACAGCTTACGGAATGCGAACCCGCCAGGGCGGCCAAGTTCGGCATGGACCATTACACATGGCTGTGCATCAATCCCAAGGAGGCGCAGGACGTGGCTTTCGCGCGGGATGTGATGAAACTGATTCCGGAGTTCATTGACCGGCCCAATGTCCTCGGCATCGGGGAAATAGGGCTGAACCGGAATACTTCCCATGAAATGACTATTTTTGAAGAGCATCTGGATCTGGCGGTGCGCCTCAACCAGCTTGTGCTGATTCACACTCCCCATCTGGAAGACAAGCTTAAGGGGACCGTAATGATTCTTTCCGCCCTGAAAAACCGTCCGGATCTGGACCCTTGCCGCGTGCTGGTGGATCACTGTGAGGAACATACCTTCCCGCTGGTGAAGGAGGCCGGTTACTGGGCCGGGCTGACCCTTTATCCCACCAGTAAGCTGAATCCCAAGCGGGCGGGGGATATTCTGGAATTGTACGGAATGGACCGTGTCTGGGCCAATTCCGCGGCGGACTGGGGGGATTCCGATCCCCTGGCGCTGACGGCCCTGGCCTGCGAGCTGCGCAGGCGCGGTTTTTCCCGGCAGGAAACGGAACGTCTTCTCCTGGAAAATCCGGAGACATTCATGGGACAGTCCCCGAAGTTCCGGAAAGTGTCGTCCCGCTAATTCCGCCCGAGGCGCGGCGGAGGGTACGGCCCTCTAGTCCCCGTCCGGGAAAAAGACGGTGAGGACGGCGCCCAGGATGACCGCCGCGTCATCCAGAAGGCCCAGCCTGCCGATTCCGTCAAACAGGAATTCGTCGGGAGTCAGGATGTAGGCGCCGGCGGCGGCCAGAAGGCATATATTCCGTTTGTTGAAAAAACGCGGTTCTCCTTTTCTGCTTTTGAAATACCGGAACAGGCGCAGTAGCAGCTGCTGTTTTTGAAGGTTCATGGACGGGAACGGGGGATAAAGGTTCAAGCTCGGCCATTTTCCCACTCCTTTTCCCTGTTTCGGGGAAGGAGTCTGTTGCCGACGGACGGAAACCGCAGCGATCCGGACCGTGCGGGGAAATGGATTGCTGAAAGGATGGGCTGTTCCGGATGCTGAGGGAAGCCGGGCTTTGCATGCTCCGGTTCCGGCTGTCCCGGCATGGGAAAAAGGGGCGTGTACGGAAGTGGGGCGGGGCCGGAAGCTCTTGAAATGACCCTCCCGGGGGAGCCTGAATGCCATTTCCCCGTCAAGTGCTGGCCGTGAGGGTACCGCAGCAAATGGAAGCTTCTTCCCCCCTGTTTTTTCCGGCAGATGTTTGAACGGATAAGGAAAAGGCCGGCTCACGATTTTGTGAGCCGGCCTTTGAATATAGGGAGGCGGACGGTACAGGCTTATGCCCTGCGGCGGCGCATCATCAGCGCGGCCAGTCCCAGCAGGCCCAGGGAAGCCGTGGCGGGTTCCGGGATGCTGGCGATTTCACTCATCAGTTGACCAACTTGTTCCTGGGAAAGGAGGGAGTCGTGGATGTAGAGCTGTTCGATGGATTCAGCCAGTCCTGCGTCCATGAGAATCTGATCAATTTGCTGGTTGCCGAATTTCAGGCCGCTGTTGGAATAGTACGTAGCGCTGTCTCCAAAATAGATGCGGGTGCCAAGATCTCCGGTGACTACGGAAATGGTCAGGGAACCTTCCGTGCCCAGCGGGGTGTCAACGACGGGCCCGTTGTATGAGGTGTTGTTCCATAATCCCTGGAGTTTCCGGTCCGTGTTCAGGCCCACGCCCCAGCTTACACTGCTGTTTTTGGCGTTAAACAGAGCGGTATAGGCGTCCGGAGTGTTGATTTTGGTCAGGTCAAGAACCATCGTCACAGACATAACGTCGCGGTTGTTGGCACCGTATCCGTTGAAGGTTATCCCGGATAACGTCAGATTGCTGTCGTCAGACGTGATGGAAACGGAATCTTTCAGGGTGCCGAAATCCGCCGTTTGGGAGGCAAAGTCCGAATATCCCACGATGGAGCTATCCAGCAGAGAGGTAGCCGCGGTAGCGCTTAGGCTCATGCCGGCCGAAAGAATCAGGGTGGATAATAATTTATTCATGGTCAGTATCTTAATAAAATGATGCAAGATTCAATGTATGTACTTGTGCTTGAATAACGAATTTGGAATCCGCAAGCAATTAAAAATATTAAGAGTTAGTATATTGTATTTATAATTCATTGAAAATAATGATTTTTTAATATCTCTGGTCCTTTTGCTAAGATGACGGGTCAGTCTTTGTTATTCATTGGTTTCATGATTGATTTGGCCTCTTTTTCATTACTTGACGGATTCCAAATCCGATTGGGGAATTCCAAATTCGCTACAAGTTGCCATCCAAAAGGAATAATAAATATGAAGAAAACACTGACATTTTTAATCGCGATGGGAAGCTTTGCTGTTTCCTCGGAGGCAGCGACCGTTTTTAATTATTACACTCCCGGTACGGATAATTACAATAGTACCATCCATGGGTTTTATCTTGGCCTGGGGTCTTCTTCCCTGGCTCCTTCCGATTCCTCTTCTCCCTCCTCCCTGTCCGGAGAGATCAGACTGGACAGTTTTACGCTGCGCGGAGCCGCCAACGGTTTGGGCGCTAATGTCACTTACGGCTTCCTGGTGCTGAATGGCTCCGACAATTCGGTCATCGGCTGGAGCACCAATACGGGAACTACTGCAGCAGGGATTAATCTGACGTTCAGTTTTTCTTCCCTGGATGGTTCTCCCCTGCTTCTTGACGCGGCATTGACATACCGTTTCCTGGCCGTGAGCCAGTCCGTGATGGACTTGATGCAGGATACGTCTAAAACGTATTTATATGCTGCGGGGGGAACAGCCGCCCCTACTGCTAACACGGAAGGAGATACCGTAACGATCAGCGGCGGATTGACTGCTCCCGGCATCCGCGGCCATTATGACGCCGAGGGAGCGCCTGGTGATTCTGTCGTTATTACGGGAGCCAACGGAACCAATACTTTCAGCTTATTATCCCCGATTTTCACGGAAATCCGAGGGGAAATGGTGCCGGAACCAGCCACGGTTTCCCTGGGCCTGCTGGGACTGGCCGCGCTGATGATGCGCCGCCGCAGGGCTTGAGCTTCCTGATGGCGAAAAATCGGCGGATGAGAGCTGTTCTTGCGGAACAGCTCTTGTTTTTTATATCCAGAGAGGAAGAATTGCTTATCCGTATGCGGGATTCATGCCCTCCGGAAGGTACGGAATTTCCGGGGGCAGGGGGCCGTATCCGGTTTTTTCCGCATGGCGGCAATTTGCTGGAAACGTTTTTGAGACGCAGTACCGGAAAGCTTTTTCTTTACCGGAAAATGCCGTCAAATTCGGCAGCGCGCTTTTCGTCCATATGGTACACAGTAGCTTTCACATAGCGGCCTTTCAGGCCGGATAGGGACCCCCTTTGCAGCTCACAGACCTGGAGGGCCGCCGCATACATATTATTCGCCGTCCTATTCCCCGGCGCTGGTATTTCGGAAGAACGGCAATGGGCCCCATGCCCAGCACTTCATATTCTTTTCCATCGTCTGCCCTGATGACGGACGTTGCATCAACGATGTTTCCCGACGATGCGGCTGCCGTGGACGGCGACTGTATCCAGCTCCGGGATGAAGGAAGGACTGACGCGCATGATATGGAGCAGGTAATGTTCATTGCAGCCGGGGACGAAATAGTTCCAGAGCGCTTCTCTCGTGACATGTTCCGTTCTTAATGCAATGATCATGAAGGGTTGTTCTTTACGGCTCCCCCTTGGAGAAATTCCAGAGGCGGTGCATCGTCATAACGTCCGGAATGTTCATGGGGCGCACCACGCGGAACCCGATCATGCCTCCGTCCGTCAGGTACCAGATGCTTTTAGGGTTTTGAGGATCCTGACGGTTCCAGGCAGGGGTGCTGGCGCGGCGCGCAGCGCTTCTCAGGCTGTCCGGGTCGTCTTCCCACGAACCGCCGCGAACGATGTGAGGGGCGCCGGGGATGATGACCAGGGGGTCTTTCGCGGGCAAGCCGCTCCGTTTGCCGTAGGCATCCGGAACGTAAGAGTCCAAAACCCATTCCGCCACATTTCCGTGCATGTCCCGGAGTCCCCACTTATTTGGTTTTTTAGAGCCTGTTTTCTGGTAGCGGTCATTGGAGTTGTTCCAGTACCAGGCGTACTGGTCCAGAGAGGCTTCCCCGTTTCCGTAAGAATAGGCGCCGGGGGAGCCGGCCCGGCAGGCGTATTCCCATTCCGCCTCCGTGGGCAGGCGGTAGTAATGCCCGGTCTGGGCGCTCAGCCATTCGCAGAATTTGCTGGCGGCGTGGTGGGACATGGAGATGGCGGGCAGACCGTGTTCATAGCCGTGACCCATGCCCAGGTTCATGGCGGTGTAGGGGGCGGTAGGCTGCGTAACGGAGTCCCACAGTTCGTCATCCGGCTGTTCCTCCAGAAGCTGACCGTCCTTGGCGCGCGGACGCCCGTTTTCCATGAAGGCCGTATAAAGTTCCCAGGGGATTTCCGTTTCCGAGATCCAGAAGGGAGAGATGCTCACTTTATGCTGCGGTCCTTCGTCCGGTTTCCGGTGCGGCTCTTCCGCGGTACTCCCCATGAGGAACGTTCCTCCCGGTATGGCGACCATGCGCAGGGAAGCTCCCGCCGCGGGAACCGTTTCCGTGTAGGATTCAAAACGTGCCGGATTTCCGGAAGCTTCAATGAGCTGATGGATTTGGCGCGTCGTGCCGACCAGCTCCCGGGACGGCAGGTCATCCGGAATGGGAAGGGCAGGACCGGCAGCGCGGTCCAGTTCCCGTTTTTGCAGCGCGGATCGGCTTTCTCCCCACTGGCGTGCGCTGGTAATGCGCGCGGCATCTTCCGTGGCCGGGCGGGGGGAATTATTTTCTTCCCGGCACCCGGCCAGCAGGACGCTTCCTCCCAGAAAGCAGGAAACAAGGAAAATGCCGCGCATGGAATGGTGAAAACCGGAATGCCCTACATCGTCATGCCTCCGTCGCAGGCAATGACCTGCCCGGTGATGTAACGGGCATCGTCAGAGGCAAGGAAGGCCGTCAGGGCGGCGATATCTTCCACGGAACCTTGTTCTTTCAAAGGTATTTTCTTAACGATTTCTTCCTTGAGATTGTCGGGAATGGCATTGGACATTTCCGTGGAGATGAAGCCGGGAGCAATGGCGTTGCACGTGACTTTGCGCGGAGCGAATTCCTGAGCCAGTGATTTGGTGAAACCGATGAGGCCCGCCTTGGAAGCGGCGTAATTGGCCTGGCCGATGTTGCCGACGAGACCGATGACGGAGCTCATGTTGATGATGCGCCCGGCCGGGGATTTCATGAGAACGCGCTGGAGGGCCTTGACCGTATTGAACGCGCTTTTCAGGTTGGTGTCCAGAACGGCATCCCAGTCTTCCTCTTTCATGCGGAGCATCAGGGAGTCCCGCGTGATGCCGGCGTTGTTCACCAGGATGTCAATCTGCGGGAAGTCTTTCAAAATGGCGGCCATGGTTTCCTGAACGGCCGCGTAATCCGCTACGTCGCAGGGGTAGGCCTTGCAGGAATCCGGAAATTCCTTGTTGATTTCTTCTGCGGCCCCCCCGCAGCTGGATGGACTGCGGCTGATCAGGATGACCCTGGCTCCTTCCGAAGCGAAGCGGCGCGCGACGGCATTGCCGATTCCGCGGCCCGCGCCGGTAACGATGGCTGTTTTACCTGCTAACTTTTGCATGCTGCCCACAGTAAACCCGTTTTTCACGGTTCCGGCAAGCTTGAAATGGACTTGGCCGCGCAGGAACCCATACGGGGAAAGGGCGTGCCGGGAATGAAAAAAGGGGGGGAGAAACGGGGCGGGGGGCTACTGTCCGGCCTCTTCATTTTCCCGGAGTGCACCGGGGGGCGCACCGTCTTCATCCGGTTCTGCCAGGTCGCTGAATTCATCCGAATTTTCCAAAATGTCCTTTAAGGCGGCGGAACCGTAATAGCGGGCCTCAAACAGGCGTTTGCCTTCCTGCCTGCAGCGGTTGTCCAGCATTTCCATTCGTTTTTCCATTTTTTCCATCAGGGCGTCTTCTTTCTCCTTTTCCGCATCGTTCAATTTATCCTGAAGCTGGAGGAAATGCCGGATGTCCTTCTGAATGTCCTGCAGCGTTTTGACGGCGTTGTCCGCGCTTTCCTTGTCCTGAACGCCTGCCAACGTCTGCTGGATATTGATGGCAAAGGAAAAGGCCTGGTTGATCAGGGATTCCGCGGAAGGAATTTTTTCCGCCGGAGCCGCTGCTGCGGGGGAAGCCGTTCCGGCGGCCGTTTCACCAAATGCAAGAGAGGCTCCGGACAGAAGCGCAGAATATAAGAGAGGAACAAGAAAAGCCTTCATCCTGTTCTTTTAAGGCAGGATGAAATCCACGGCAAGGAAAAAGGGGAAACTGAAAAAGAGCCTTATTCCGCCGTGATGCCGCCTTTTTCATCGTCCAGAATGCCTGACTTTTCCAGATAGTAGTCATATCCGCCTGCGTAGGCGGTGATGGTCCCCCGGTTCACATGCAGGGTTTTTTGTGCCAGGGAACGGATGAAGTGCACATCGTGGGAGATGAAGACCAGTGTTCCTTCATAATGCTTCAGAGCCTGCACCAGGGCTTCTACGGACAAAAGGTCCAGGTGGGTGGTCGGCTCGTCCATCAGCAGGAGGTTGGGCGGATCCACCAGGAATTTGACCAGGCTGAGCCGCGATTTTTCCCCGCCGGAAAGAACGCTGACGCGTTTTTCCACATCCAGCCTCCGGAACAGGAAGGAACCCAGGATGGAACGCGCTTCTTCCTCCCGGATTTCAGCGCTGCATTTCATGATTTCCTCCAGCACGGTATTTTCCGGGTTCAGGTTTTCCGTTCGCGCCTGGGAGAAGTAGCCGATGCGCGTCGTGGTACCGGGAGTGCGTTGTCCGGAGTCAATGGGGATGATGCCCGCCAGGATTTTGAGAAGAGTGGATTTGCCCGCGCCGTTCGGGCCTACAAGAACAGTGCGCTCCCCGCGTTCCACCAGCAGGTCCAAATTTTCATAAACCCTGCGGTCGCCATAGGATTGGCAGACTTTTTCCAGCTCAATGACTTTCTGGGTGCTGCGCGGAGGCTGGGGGAAGTTGAATTTAAATACTTTCCTGCAGGCTACCGGTTTTTGAATGATTTTCATCTTTTCCAGCTGCTTGATGCGGCTCTGGACTTGCCCGGCTTTGGAATTGATGGAGCGGAAACGGTCAATAAATTCCTGAATGTGCGCTATTTCCTTCTGCTGGTTGCGGTAGGCCGCCTGAAGCTGCTCGAAGCGCACGTCCTTTTGTTGGAGGAAGTCCGAGTAATTGCCGCGGTATTCCACCAGTTCTTCGTTGTCGATGTCGTACACGCTTTCCACCAGCTCATCCATGAAATCCCGGTCGTGGGAAATCATCAGGATGGCTCCGGGGTAGTTTTTCAGGTATCGCTGGAGCCACAGCAGGGACAGGAGGTCCAGGTGGTTAGTAGGTTCGTCCAGCATCAGGAGGTCCGGCTCCAGGACAAGGAGCTTGGCCAGGTACGCGCGCATAATCCAGCCGCCGGACATTTCCCGGGCGGGGCGGTGGAAGTCGCTTTCCCGAAAGGCCAGCCCTTTGAGAATTTTCTTGGCTTTGGGCTCCAGCTGGTAACCGTTGGCGGCGTTGAAGGTGTCAATGGCTTCCGCGTATTCCGGCGTATCCGTTTTGTTGGCGTTTTCCGCCGTCCGGATGGTGTGGATGGCCTGTTCCATTTCCGGCGTGATGCCCAGGGCGATTTCCAGGACGGTTTCATCCTTCGGTTCGCTGGCTTCCTGGGGAAGATAGCCCACGATGGCGTATTCATCCATGCTGATGGAGCCTTCGTCCGGCGTGTCTTCTCCCAGAATCATGCGGAACAGGGTGGATTTGCCTGCTCCGTTGGGGCCAACCAGAGCCACCCGTTCCCCCCAGTTAATGGTCATTTCCGTTTCCCTGAACAAGGTCCGTCCGGCGTGGGATTTTGTGAGATTTTTGATCGTCAGCATGGTGAAGAGAGGATGTATTCTACCGGGATGGAAAGGGGAAGGCAAGAGCCGTCAGGGCGGAGGCAGGCATTTTTGAAAGCTTTACTGGATTTTTACGCGTAGTCTGCTAGCCTTGGCGCGCCATGCCGACCACGCAGACATTCAGGCTTTTGCTTGCTGCCGCCCTTTTGTGCGGATGGAGTTCCTGCTGTACTCCTCCGGCGGAGGATTATATACAAAAACCTTACGTGCAGCAGCAAATGTCCGGGCTGGCTAATGCCTTCCTGGCGCTGCTGCCGCCGGATCAGGCCGCTCTTCCCGCTGCCGGAGCGGAGGCCAGGTGGCTGGCGGACACGGCCGTGGTCCAGTCCGCCGCGATTGCCCGGGACAACAGGACTGTGCTGTTTGGCTGGCTGAACAATATTCTGGTCAATTCCAACCTGCGCGACAGGGGGCTGTGCTGGCAGGTCCAGCAGGATTTGTACCGGGACCTGCGCCGCCGCCCCGTGAAGTATTTCCGCATAGGGCTGACGATTCGAGACCGTGGAACGGGCAGGGAGCACAGTTGCGTGTATGTCAATGCCGCGGGGAAGGGATTGCAGGGCTCCATTGTTCTGGATGCCTGGAAGAACTGCGGGCATCTGGTGACGCTGACCCAGAAGGACCGGGAAGGCGGCAAATGGGAGGAGGACTGGCGGGAACCATTTGTTTCCAAGGCCTTTCCGGAGGGCCATTCCTACGGCATGGAACATCACCTGGTCTGGCCCGGGTGGGCCAGGAAACGCCCCATGCTGGTTCAGCGGATATTCCAGTCCGATCAGCAGAATGAGGCGAAGGCGGCCGCTGAATAAAGGGGAAGCCTGATCCGGCAGGAATCGGCACACGGTGCTGCACCGCGGCGGTTTGCGGTATCCGCCGTTTTTAAGGAAAATCCCGGCGAATCGGCAAATGGCGGAGGGAATCCGGACTCAGGGCAAATAAAAACGCACTCAGTGCGTACACCGAGTGCGGATTAATTGGATAATTTGCTAGTGTTGCAGGGCAAAACCCCGCTGCAAACTTACTTGCCCTTGGCCTGCACAACCGGAGCGGGAGCAGGAGCGGTGGTTTGCTGTTGCTGCTGCTGCTGGGAGCAAGAAGCGACCAGGCAAGCGGCGCCGGCGATGGCGAGGATAGCGATGTTCTTCATAATTCGAATTAAATACAGTGTTTGTTAACTACTGGAACCTCCGCATCCACGGAGGTTTGCTGGCACCAATGTAAATGGTGGCAAGTAGAAATCAAGAGATTTTCTTGTTCCATGTCACGGCATTACAGAAAAGAGCAGGACCCCCGGTTTCTGAAGTCCTGCTCTTTTTGATGCGTTATGGAAAACGGATTGTTTCAAAACCGTTTTTTGCGCTTACAGGCTGCTCCCAAGCTCAATGATGGAGTAGTCCCCGTCCGGCCTCCGATACACGATCTGGAGCACGTCTCGCCGCGCATTCCTGTAGAGTACGAATGGCTTATCGGAAAGTTCCAGTTCCATGATGGCTTCTTCCTTGTAAAGCTTTTTGAGATTGTAGCTTTCTCTGTGAATGAGCAGGGGTTCCGGGTCTTCCGGGGAATCTCCTGGGTAATCCAGCACGGAATCGTCATATACCGTTTCATCCAGCTTGCGGATGGTTTCCTGGTGATGGGGACGGAAATTCTTCATCAGGCGCGTTTTGTGCTTGCGCATGCGGCGCATGATTTTGGTGATCGTCTCATCAATGCAGGCGTACATGTCCGTCCCTTCCGTGGACGCGTCAATGGTGATATGATCCGAGCAGAACAGGATTACCTGGGAAATCTTGCGGTCGCGTTGCACATCAAGCAGTACTTTAACCTCCATAATGCGCGGGAAATCCAGGCGGATCCCCTCAATTTTTTTCGTTACGAATTCCCGAATCGCGTCTGTGACTTCCACGTGGCGCCCCGTGATCGTAATGGGTGTGTTTACGTTTACCTTTTGCATTGTCGTACCTCTTTCTAGTTGATGTTAATGCGCGGACCCCGTCCGCACCTTTCAAGATATACAGATTTGACAATGCTTGTCGAGGAATCCTTTCTTTTTTTCGCGTGCGGGGAAAGGCGCTTTTCCTTTTCCGTTTCCATATGCCGGACCTGGGCGGCTCTCCTACCTGTTGTGAGCCAATCAATCGGGGAGCGGCCGTTTCCGTTTATCGCTTTCCGTCGTCTTCGGAATACGTTTGAACGTCTTTGTCATACAATTGCGGGTATAAAAAAATTATTTGAAAGTACTTGACATGCTGCGGAAATGCCTTATAACAGTTGCGCACTCCTCTACAGATGCTCTCTAAATCGCGGGATGGAGCAGCCAGGTAGCTCGTCAGGCTCATAACCTGAAGGTCGCAGGTTCAAATCCTGCTCCCGTAACCATTTGAAAACCCTGCAAGTTCATTGCTTGCAGGGTTTTTTCGTTACGGATGGAAAAGCATCCGGCGAGTATTGGGAGTCTGTTGTTTCTGGGAGTTTTTGTATTCGGGGAACTGGCGCCCAAGAGGGTTGGAATGTGTGCTCCGGAAGTAATTTCCAAACTGGCGGCTGTGCCGATGAAAGCCTTTTCTTGTGCCGCAGCTCCCTTTGTATGGGTGCTTTCCAAAAGCACAGTTTTCGCATGCAATTTGCTGGGAGTCAGGAATACGACTGACAGAGTGACGGAAGAGGAAATCCGCCTAATGATTCAGGAAAATGCCCGGGATGGGGATGTGCAGGATGTGGAACGTATATTTAATTTCGGTGACCGGAATTTGGAGTCCATCATAACTTCGCGGGGGGGGATATTGCATGGCTGGATGCCAAGATGACGGAACAGCCGTGCGGTCAGGGTCAGAGGTCCGTTATCCGTTTTGGTCCTTATTATAAATGGGTAACATGAGAAACGTCGCCATCAATGTGGCTGGTCGTTTTTTTCATGTTGTTTTGTTGGGATGATCTACGGTGTTTCCCTTTTGATGCTGCGTTGATTTCAGTAAGCTTCATTTTGTGCTTTGCCTGCCGTTTTCGATTGTCTGAGAGGTTTTCTCTTTTGAATCTGCGGTTTCAACGGACCGTAGAAATAGGAGGCGGTGGCTCCCCCGTCAATCAGGAAGTCCGCGCCGGTGATGAAAGCCCCCTTGCCGCCCATCAGCAATTCCGCTACATGGGCTATTTCATCCGCCGTACCGGGTCTTCCTGCAGGGCACTTCGCAAACATGTTTCTGTAAAAATCACCTCTGGGACCGTTGAATTCATCGATTGCCAGAGGGGTGACTATAATGCCCGGGGAAATGGAGTTGATGCGTGCGCCTTTGGCACCCCATTTGACGGCTTCCGCCATGACACGCTTGACGTTGCAGCGTTTCGCCATCTGGTAGGCATGCAGAGTGTCCTTGATATTTCCGGGTTGGAGGAGTTCGAGGTTCAGCAATTCCTCTGTTGGAGTCATGGCCAGTTGTTCGTCCTGTTCGGCAGTCAGAGCGGGCATGCGGTGATCGGATTGGCTGGAGATAGTTACTCCCGAGCCGCCGGGGCAAATAACTTTCCCCACCTCTTCCAGCAATACGGCGGTTCCGTAGAGATCCACTTTAAGAATGGTTTCAACGGATGCCTGGCTGGGGGAAACCCCCGCTGCATTGACGAGCATGGAAATATTGCCGTACCTCTGTGCTTCTGCAATCAAATGCAGGATGGAGTACCGGGAAGAGAGATCCATCTCTAAGGGGATGGTGTCAAATCCGGCCTGATTCATCGTCCGGGCAATGGCATGCGCGTTCCCGATATTTTTGTCGCCAATGACGATTTTCATGCCGCTTCCTATTCTGCGGGCAATGGCCATGCCGATTTGCCCGGCTCCCGTCAATATCATGACTTTTTTGGATAGACGTTGTTCCATGGGCTATGAAATTAGTTGAAATGACCGGTTTTTATTCCTAGCCATATGTTATGTTTCTCTAGCTGGACGGTATGGCCCTCCCGCAAAAAGGGCAATGCAAAAACGGCCATAGGTGATGGTATTGCAAAATGGGTCATATGGATTGAAAAACTGAGGGGGGATGAAAGAACCCAGGCAAAAGTCATGGCAGCATGCCGATTCTTTTCAGCCATGTTTTGACGCCTGCGGCATTGCCCGGCATGTCAATTCCCTCATCATCGGCACGTCCGGGAGTTGTAATATCTCCTGGGTCAAGGTCTTCTGGAAGAGTTGACGGAATGTGCCGGGAATGGGGCGTAAGCCTGTAAATTTGTTGCATGGATTCGTTTAAATAAGTAGTCGCGTCATAAGTAAAGAAGGGAATGAGCGTTTTCCCTTTCAGGTCAAATGCCTCTAAAAAGGTGCAAATCACCATGGCAGGCTGATGCCACCAGATTGGAGAGCCGACGAAGATAGTATCATATTTCGCCATCAGGGAGGCTTCAGGCAAGTTAGCGACCTTTGGGCGCAGGTTTTCATAAGCTTCTTTTTTGACACGGTCGCTGTCGCGGTAAGGGTCGGCATTGTAGGCCTCGGCGGCTTCAATCCGGTAGAGATCCGCTCCGGTCAGTTTCGCAATTTGTTCCGCCACCGCTTTGGTATTGCCCGTTGCGGAGAAATAAACAACCAGCGGTTTTCCCGCATCTTGTCCGGTTCTGCGGACAACAGGCAGCCCTTTTGCCTGCAACAGCGTGTTCAGCTCTTTCCGGACTGCGTCTGCTTCCCCGGGGCCGATGTTCCTGGACACGATGTCAAGCAGCTGGTGCAGCTGTGCGGGTGTTATGCCCAGATTCAGGCAGATGCCCATGTGAGAGCGGGCCATTGGTTCCACACCGCCTATGGCCGCGAGGATGGATACGGTAGCCAATTCGCGTTCATCATAGGTCAGAACGTCCCGTTCAAAAATATCTGCAAAAAGGTGTTCTTTCAGGAAACGTTCCATGACCGGGGCAAATTCGGCATAGGCAACTTTCGGCGCATTGACGGGAATGCCGGAGATTTCCGCAAGAATGGCGCACCCGCGATCGTAGCGGCTGCGCTTGTCCTTTGTGGGGCAGGCATCTTGTCCCGGGGCATCGGCTATGCCTCGGGACTTTCTTTTATCCAGCACGGAGATGAATGCCTGCAACCCCCTCAGGCTTCGCGGAAACCCGCAATAGGCGTAGGAATGCACTAAAACTTCCCGGATTTCATTTATCGTCAATCCACTGTCCAAGGCGGCATTCAGGGCCGGCTGCAGCTGATGCAAATCCCCTCTGCCGGTATAGGCGGCAATGGTGATGATGTGTTTCTGCCTGGAGGTCAATTCCTGGCTGGAAAGGGCGGAATTTGCCGCCAGAGCCAGCACGCACGACATCAGGCAGAACAGGACAGACGATAAAAGTTTCATGAACCTGGGAGAGCAGTTTTACAGGTTTTTCCCGAAGAATTCCGCCAGCTTTCCGACAGCCTGATCCACGTATTCCGGCACGTAGTAGGTCTTGATATGCGTGGCGCCCGGAATGAGGAACAATTCCTTGTTGAGGGTTCCCGTGGCGCGGCTGTAGCATTGTTCCGTCATGTAGAAGGTGTCGGCTCTGCTGCCCGCCATCATCAGCAGGGGCTGGTTAATCAGGTGCATACCTTCGCTCGCGTCAAAGGCAAAGAGGTCCATCAGGCTGCTTTTGGTATAGCGGAAGGTGGAATTGGGGTGGGCGTGGCTTTGCAGATAATAGTCGTAGCCGTCCCGGTAGAGGTCAAAGGGCAGTTGGGCCGCCTGTTCCGGCGTTACTCCTTTCATGTCTCCCACGTATTCCGGCTGACCGCCTTCCGCTTCGCGCTGGCGGGCGGCGCAGGCGTCGGCAAGGCGTTCCTGCACGCTGTTGATCTGCGAGTCGAGAAACCCGTTGCGCCGGACCAGGCCGGTGTTGAACATGCTGAGCGTGGCGACTGCCTTGAAACGCTTGTCCGTCTGTGCGGTTTTCAGGGTGTAGCCTCCTCCGCCGCAAATGCCCAGGATGCCCAGACGAGAGGCGTCCGCTCCGGGATATTGCAGCAGGATGTCCGCGGCGCGGCGGATGTCTTCCATGCGGTTGGCGGGTTTGTCCGTATTGCGGGGAGCCCCTCCGCTGGCCCCCTGGTAGGCCGCGTCAAATGCCAGGCAGATGTAGCCCTGTTCCGCCATGCGCTGGCTGTAAAGTCCGGCCACCTGCTCCTTCACGCCGCCGTTGGGATGCGCCACGACAAGGGCGGGGTATTTTTTCGAGGCATCATATCCGGCGGGCGTATAAACATGGGCGGCAATTTGCAGTCCGTTCAGCGTATAGGTGATTGGATGGATGTTGACGCGGCCTTCCATGTTTTCCGTGACGGCTCCCCGGTAAACCAGCCCCCAGGGATTGGCGTTGTGGCTTTTAATGCTTTTTGCTTCCGTAAATGGGGTTTGGCGGGCTGGGGCTGTTGAAACGACCGGAGAATCATTTGTGTTCATTTGCTGCGCATTTAACTGGTGGTTGAAGGAAATCAGGGAAAGGGCTATTGAAATAATGGCGTTTGTTTTCATGGCATGTACTTTGCTTCCTCAAACAGTTCCCATTCTATCATGAAAGGCTCTCTTCCCGTCGATAGACGGATTACAGGTTTTGCTACCATGATTACAGATGGCGGACGCAGAAAGTAAATGTGCGGGGGAGTGTGCCTGTCACCTGTCAAGTTTGTTCTGCCGGAGCCAGGCGGCCATATGGTCGGCAATGATGTTATTGTTTTTATCGGACATCAGAAAATGCGTATTTCCCCGGATGCCGATTTTGGGCAGTTCCACCAGAGCAGCATGGCCGCCATGCCTGTTGACGGCCTCCACAAATTTGCGTCCCATTTGCAGACGTACGCGCCAGTTTTCCCCTCCAAGCTTATCGGTGACGTTTTCAGGAATATAATCTCCGAAGTAGAGGATGATGGGGATTTGGGTGAGCTTGTTGAATTCCTCCGGCGGAACGGCGATTCCCTTCATCGTGCCGGTGAGGCTGGGCATGTCTTCGGGAACCTCCCCTTCCGGGAAGACGTAGGTGCCCGGTTCCAGGGAAATGATGCCGCGCACTTCCGGGCTGCGGATGGCCGTCAGCCAGCCGGGGAATCCCCCTGCGGAGTGAGTGACCAGGATGCCCTTGCCCACGCGCTTGAAGAGGGCGCTCAGGGCATCGAGTTCTTTTGTCATATCGTGCGTGCCGATATCGGGTGTCATTTGTCGGAAAAACTGGTCCAGGGAATCCTTGTCCGTAGGGAACTGTACTCCCGGGTTGAATGCGGGCCATTCGCCGATCCGGAAGATGTCGAACCAGAACTGCTCGTCGGCAAGTGGCCTGATGGCGGTTTCCGCCGTCGTTCTGCCCGCCCGTCCCCGTCCTGGGAGGTCAACCAGGTAGGTGGCGTATCTTTTGCGCAGGAACATGTCATTAAAGCCCTCCCGTCCGGTGTTGTCTGCCAGCACCGGGCGGACTGTCCATAGCCATGAATGAAGATTAGAGGAAGCATGCGGGCATCGGCCGGTATCTGGAAGTCCACGGCGGCGTGGTCGGCATGGTAACTCTGGCCGGCTTCAACTGCTTTCCCCCAGCCGGGAAAACGGCTGTTGTCATATGTTCCCGGGCGTTGCAGAATGTTCCCGCCCACGGCAAAACTGCCCTGCCTTGCAATAAGCAGGGGGGCTTGTTCCGCAGCTGGAACAGGGGGGATGCCTCCCGCCTGAATCATGGCCGGAGGCGTGAATATCGATAAGAAAAAGGCAGGGAGGATTAACCGTTTTTTTTTCATCATTTCATGAAGGAGACTGAGTTGTCATGCTTTTGCAAGGGAGGAAAAGCGTGATTTGTTGATTAATGGGTTGATGATTTTTCTGTGATGGGGCTTCCTCCAAACACGTCGGACATATTCATGAAGGAGAGAGCTGCGTCGATCTGCCGGACTTCATCCGCGGATAGTATTACATGGGCTGCCTCTGCGTTTTCTTTCAGTCTGGAGAACTTTCGTGTCCCCGGAATGGGAACGATCCAGGGCTTTTTGCAGAGCATCCACGCCAGGGAAATTTGTGCCGGAGTGGCCTGTTTTTCTTCCGCCAGATTGCGGAGCAGGAGGAAGAGATCCTTGTTGGCGTCAAAGCTTTCCGGTCTGAACTGAGGCATGGAACTGCGGTAGTCCGTCCCCGGCTCAAACGTGGAATTTAGGTTGTAGCGGCCGGAGAGCAGGCCGTTGGCCAGGGGGGAGAACGCTACAAAGCCGATGCCCAGTTCTTCCAGTACGGGAAGAAGGGATTCATGATAGCGCGCCATCATGGAATAACGGTTCTGGATGGCGGTGACCGGACATGTTACGTGTGCGCGCCGTATGGCTTCCTCCGTTGCTTCGGAAATACCCAATGCGCGATTTTGCCTTCACGGATCAACTCCTGCATGACGCCCGCCACTTCCTCCGGCGGTACGGAATCATCCATGCGGTGCTGGTAATACAGGCCGATGCGTTCTACTCCCAGCCTTTTAAGGGAACTTTCCACGGATTGGCGGATTGTGCCGGGGCGGGAATCGGTGATCAGCGGGTATGGTCCGGGGCCTGCCGTGCCGCTGAAACGGATTCCGAATTTGGTCGCAATAACGATCCTGTCCCGGTAGGGCGCCAGCGCTTTCCCCAGCAGTTCTTCGTTGTCGTGGGGGTGTCCGGGCGTTCCGTACACTTCCGCCGTATCAAAGAATGTATATCCCATATCCACGGCCCGGGAAAGGAGTTCCGCCATTTCCTTTTTGTCTGCGGGCGCTCCGTAGGCATGGCTCATTCCCATGCAGCCCAGGCCTATGGCTGAAACCTTCAGGCCGCTTTTGCCCAGCTCCCTGCATGTCATGTTTTGCCCGTTAATTGTTTTCATGCCTGCAAAACTACCATAGGATTTCTATTTTTTCCGATAGACGGATTACAGGTTTTGCTACCATGATTACAGGTTCCCGGAATGAGCTGGATAGCCGGCTCCCTTCCTGCTATGCTCCGGTCAAAAGCAGAGAAAGGGCATGGGCATTATTCTGAACATGGATTCCGTAGGGGACTACAACTCCTTTTTGGGGCAGGAAACGCTGCACTCGCTGGTCAGCGTCGTTGATTTTTCCAGGGTCCCGCCGCTGCGGCATGCCCGCAAGGCTTACGGGTTCTATGCCGTTTTCCTGAAGGACCTGAAATGCGGAGACCTGCGGTACGGAAGACATTATTATGATTACCAGGAGGGAACTCTTGTCTTCGTATCTCCCGGCCAGGTGCTGGGCAATGATGACAACGGGGAATATTTCCGGGTAGAGGGCCATGCCCTCCTGTTCCATCCCGATTTGCTCCGCGGCACCTCCCTGGGACGCAGGATGAAGGACTATACCTTTTTTTCCTATGACGCTTCCGAGTCCCTCCATATGTCGGAGAGGGAAAGGAATTTATTCCTGAACGGCCTGACGGAGATCCGGGAGGAACTGGAACGGGGCGTTGACCGGCATACCAAGTCCATCGTGACGGCCAACATCGAAGTTCTCCTGAACCACTGCATGCGTTTTTACGACCGCCAGTTCATTACCCGCGAGAATGTGAACAGGGATGTGCTGACGGAGTTCGAACGTCTGCTGGATTCCTACTTCGAGGGAGACAAGCCTCAGGAATGGGGGCTGCCCTATGTGCAGTATTTCGCGGATGAACTGCATCTCTCCGCCAACTATTTCGGTGATCTCGTCAAGAAAGAGACGGGAAAAACTCCCCAGGAGCATATCCATATCAAGCTGGTGGACAAAGCCAAGGAGCTCCTTTGCGCCACCAATAAATCCGTTAGTGAAATCGCCTATGAACTGGGGTTCAAGTATCCCCATCACCTGAGCCGCATGTTCAAGAAGAATACGGGATATTCCCCGAACGAGTTCAGGTTGTCGGCGTGACGCCCGCTCCCTGTCGCCGGACGGCCTGCGGCATTCTGTCTGGAGCGGAACGGTTCGTTCCGGATTGATAGCCGGGCCGGGAATACAGAAAATAATCTTCTGTTCCGAACGGCAATAAACAGGAATGCATCTTTTTTCAGCTGTTCTGTTGTCCGCGGTATTCCTATTGGCACATGCAGGCAGTTTCCGGTGCCTAGGGAATGTATTGCCGGGGGTACAATAATGGCTTCAGCCTGCCGGATTCATATTACGGTTTTATGCCGTGGAGAAGAAATAACGTCATCCTGGAAAGGCAACCTTTTATGAACAGGTATTTTATGAACGTGTGGAGCGATCGTGCGCCGTTACTGCCGTCTTTGGCCTTGTTACGGTTGCGGACAAAGGGTATGGTGCGGCAAGATAACCTGCGCCATTAGACGGCATGATGAATGAAAGCGGTCTGCTGCCCTTCAGGAGACGACCGTTTGCATCCTTCCCGCAACGCCGTTCCGCTGAATAATATAAAACACTACAATAATGGGAAACTCAATAGACCATGGCATGTTCCGGAAGTCCGTCCTGCTGGCTTTCGGATTGTCCATTTCCTTCTCGGGCTTCGCGCTTGCCGCATCGGAAGAACCGGTTTCGGAGCAACAGGCCCAGGCCGTTGAAGGCGCCAGAAAAATCAATCCTGCCGCCGTGGAAGTGTTGCTTGACAACAACCGCCGGATGACGCTCGATTTTTACGGAGACAATGTTTTCCGGATTTTCCGGGATGACAGAGGCGGTATTATCCGAGATCCCAAGGCGGAACCGGAAGCCCGCATTCTGGCGGACAGTCCCCGGAGGCCGGTTTCCCGGCTGGATGTGGACCAGCAGGGCGATGCGGTTGTCATCACTACGGGGAAGGTCAGGATTGAGATAAATAAAAAGACCTCTCTTTTCAAGGTGATCAATCTGAAGGATCATTCCGTGGTGGTGGAGCAGGCGTCCCCCGTGCTTTTTGGAAAGGGCAAAACCAGCTTTTCCCTGAAGGCGAAGCCGGACGAATATTTTTACGGCGGCGGCGTACAGAACGGCCGTTTTTCCCACAAGGGAAAGGTCATTTCCATAGAAAACCAGAACAGCTGGACGGATGGCGGCGTGGCTTCCCCCACTCCCTTTTACTGGTCCACCGGCGGGTACGGCGTCATGTGGCATACCTTCAAGAAAGGGCAGTATGATTTCGGTTCCAGGGAAGAGAATCTGGTGAACCTCTCGCATGATGAAAATTATCTGGATGTCTTTTTCATGGTCAGCGACGGGCCGGTCAGCCTTTTGAGGGATTTCTACCAGCTTACTGGCGCTCCCGTTCTGCTGCCCAAGTTCGCCTTTTACCAGGGCCACCTGAACGCCTATAACCGGGATTACTGGAAGGAAGATGAAAAAGGCATCCTGTTTGAGGACGGGAAACGGTACAAGGAAAGCCAGAAGGATAACGGAGGCATTAAGGAATCCCTGAACGGGGAATTGAATAATTACCAGTTTTCCGGCCGCGCCGTCGTGGACCGTTACAAGGCCCATGACATGCCGCTGGGATGGCTTCTGCCGAACGACGGCTACGGAGCCGGGTACGGCCAGACGGATACCCTGGACGGCAATATTGCGAATTTGAAGAGCCTGGCGGACTACGCCAGGAAAAACGGCGTGGAAATCGGTTTGTGGACCCAGTCCGACCTGCATCCCAAGCCGGAAATCAGCGCTTTGCTCCAGCGCGATATCGTGAAGGAAGTGCGGGACGCCGGAGTGCGCGTGCTGAAGACGGACGTCGCCTGGGTAGGCGCGGGCTATTCCTTCGGTCTGAACGGTATTACGGACGTAGCCCAGATCATGACTTACTACGGGAATAACAGCCGCCCGTTCATTATTTCCCTGGACGGCTGGGCCGGAACCCAGCGGTATGCCGGCATTTGGTCGGGCGACCAGACGGGCGGCGTCTGGGAGTATATCCGTTTCCATATTCCCACCTACATCGGCTCCGGCCTTTCCGGGCAGCCCAATATCTGTTCGGACATGGACGGCATTTTCGGCGGAAAGAACCCGTTGGTGAACGTCCGCGATTTCCAGTGGAAAACGTTCACCCCCATGGAACTGAACATGGACGGCTGGGGAGCCAATGAGAAGTATCCCCATGCCTTCGGGGAACCTTACACCTCCATCAACCGATGGTACCTCAAGCTCAAGTCGGAACTGCTTCCGTACGCTTACAGCATTGCGGAGGAATCAGTTTCCGGCCTGCCCATGATCCGGGCCATGTTCCTGGAATATCCCAATCCCTACACGCTGGGGAAAGCGACGCAGTACCAGTTCCTCTACGGCCCTTACTTCCTGGTGGCACCCGTTTACCAGGAAACCAGGGCGGATAAGGAGGGGAATGACGTCCGCCATGGCATTTACCTGCCGGAAGGGCAGTGGATTGATTATTTCACCGGGGATTTGTATGAGGGCGGCAAGATTTACAATGATGTTGACGCTCCTTTGTGGAAGCTGCCCGTGTTCGTTAAAAACGGCGCGATCATCCCTATGGCGAACCCGAGCAACAATGTCTCGGAAATCAATCCCAATCTGCGCATTTACGAACTTTATCCGCACGGCAGCACCTCCTTTGCCACGTATGACGACGATGGCGTGACGGAGGAATACAGAACCGGCAGGGGCGTCCGCACTCTGGTGGAGTCCAGGGTGGACGGCAAAAACAACGTGACCGTTACTGTTCATCCGGCGGTGGGGGATTTCGACGGCTTCCAGAAAAAGAAGGCCACGGAATTCCGCATCAATGTGACGCAGAAGCCGTCCGGGGTTTCCGCCAAAATCGGGGGAAACAGCATCAACCTGGCGGAAGCGAATTCCCTGGAGGATTTCAAATCCAGGGAGAATGTTTATTTTTATGACCGGGCTCCCAACCTGAACAGGTTCGCAACGAAAGGCAGCGATTTTGAAAAAAAGGTGATCGCCGGGAATCCGCAATTGCTGGTGAAGCTGGCCGCAGCAGATATCACGGCGGCCCCTACGGTGCTTTCCGTGAAAGGGTTCCGGTTTGAACCGGCTGAAAAGTACCGCCTTTCTTCCGGAGCCCTGACCGCTCCCGCCAATGCTGCGGTGACGGAGGAAAATGCGGCGGCCTATACCCTGAAGCCCACGTGGGACGCCGTCCCGAACGCCGATTTTTATGAAATCGAGTTTGGAGGAATGCTGTACACCACCATCAAGGGAACGGAATTCCTGTTTGAGGATTTGGAGGCCGAGACTCCTTATTCCTTCAAGGTGCGGGCCGCCAACCGGGACGGCCATTCCGCGTGGACGGCCGTCAGCGCGAAGACGAAAGCCAATCCGCTTGAGTTCGCCATTCCGGGAATCGAAGGTGAAACGAGCGTGGAAAACCAGGGCAGCTCCCTGGCGAAGCTGTTTGATTTCAAGGAAAAGGATGTGTGGCACACGAAGCATGATGCGAAGGCTGTTCCGTTTGACCTGGTCATGGACCTGAAAACGATTAACAGGCTTGAGAAGTTTCATTACGTTCCCCGCGAGGACGGCGGCAACGGAACGCTGCTGAAAGGCGCTGTTTATTACGGCATGGACCGGGAGAACTGGACGAAGGCAGGAACGTTCCAGTGGGATAAAAATGGAGACGTGAAGATATTCGGCTTCAAGGATGCTCCCACGGCGCGCTATATCAAGCTTCATGTCACGGAAAGCGCGGGTGATTACGGCTCCGGCAGGGAAATCTACGTTTTCAAGGTTCCGGGTACGGAAAGCTATTTGCCGGGCGATATCAACAACGACGGCAAGATTGACCGGAATGACCTGACTTCCTACATCAACTATACGGGCCTGCGGAAAGGCGATTCCGACTTTGAAGGCTACATCAGTAACGGGGACATCAACAAGAATGGCCTTATTGACGCTTACGATATTTCCGTGGTAGCCACCCAGCTGGAAGACGAAGCCGACCAGCCGCAGGAAGAAGCCGACAAGAAAGATGAGGAAGAGGATAAGGCGGGAGGGGACGACGAGAAGAAAAAATCCGCCGAGGAGGCAAAGAAGAAAGTCCGCGTGGACGGAACGCTTTTGCTTAGTGCGGATAAGAAAAGGTATTCCAGGGGAGATGCCGTCAAGGTGTCCGTGAAGGGCCGGAACCTCCGGCTGGTGAATGCCCTGAGCTTCGCTCTTCCGTATGACCCCAAGGATTTGGAATTCGTGGGCGTGGAGGTGAAGAACATGAAGAACATGGAGAACCTGACGAACGACAGGCTTCATACGAACGGGACCAAGGCCCTGTACCCCACCTTCGTCAACATCGGAGACAAAGAGCCTGTGGAAGGAACCTCCGAACTGTTTGTGCTGAAATTCAAGGCTCGTCGCGATATGAAGTTCCAGCCGAAGCTCACGGACGGCATGGTGGTGGATAAAAAGCTGAACACCAAAAAATTGTAATTTAACATCCTGATACGGCTCCATGCCCGGCCAAACGGCGGCCGCGCATGGAGTCTGCCGTTCCGGCGGAGTGTTTCCGCAGTATTCATCGCTGTGGAGCGGTGTTCTTCCGCGTGTTTCGAAAAATCCGGACGGAGCGGCGACGCGGAAATATTTTCCTGCCTCGCGTTTCCGGCGGAGCGTGATGCAATGGGGCTATCTTAACAGGCGGATGAACCGTTTTTTTCTGGCGCGACCGGTCTTTTCCCTTATGTTGGGGGCACCAGACAGGCCCCACGATGCCATGACCGGCCCCGGACTCATCTCCTTGTTCTGTTTTTTGATAACGGCCGCCTATTTTTTGCGCGGCGGGATGTGTGCGGGCGTTGTTTTGTGCATGGGCTTGGCGTTTTTTTCATTTTCCCGTCGCGGCTGGCTTCGCAGGAGCGTCACGTTTCTGCTGCAGGTTTCCCTGCTTTTCTGGGGGGCGGAAGCCTGGCGTCTGGCCAGGCTGTGGATGATGGAAGGGGGGCCTTTCCTGTTCTGGACTTCCATTCCGGCTGCCGCGCTGTTGCTTCATGCGGCGGCCATTCTATGGCGGAGGCGCGGAGAAAAGAATTTGCCCGTCCCGGAGCTGGCCCGCAGCCGCGTATTTTCCGTTTCCGTATTGCTTCTGTTTTTGCTGGATGCGCTGGTTCCTTTCCGTTTGCTGATGGGGGAGCGCATCTTGCCGTGGCAGGGGGCTAATGGGCTGGCGATTCTTCTCCTGGCCTGGTGGGGCGGCTATTGCGCGGAAGGTTTGTTGAATCCGCAGACGTCTCCGCGCAGGCGGCAGGTGATGTGGACCGTGTTTGCCTCCGCTTTTTTTCTCCAGTTTCTGCTGGGAGTGACGGTGGCTCCCTCCCTGTTGATGACGGGGAAGCTCCATATTCCCGTGCCGTTTATGATGATTTCCGGCCCGGTTTATCGGGAAGAAGGTTTTTTCATGCTGGCATTGTTCAGCGTATCCGTCCTTATGGCCGGGAGTTCCTGGTGCAGCCATTTGTGCTACTTCGGGGTGTGGGACTGCCTGGCCGCCGCTTCTTCCCGCAGGAAGGGGCATCCGGTGCCGGGTGGGAAAAAAGCCTGTGACTGGAGGTGGTTTTCCCTTGCCGCGGCAGTAGGGATTCCCCTCCTTTTGTCCGTGTGGGGCGTTCCGCTGGGGTATGCCCTGGCGGCGGCGTTCGCCGTAGCTCTCACGGCTCCATTTGCCTGGAAGAGAAGTTCCGAAAACGGTGTGCGGGAATATTGCAGCAGGTTCTGCCCCATGGGGCTGGCCGCCAGTTTGCTGGGCAGGCTGTCCCCGTGGCGCATGCGCGTCAGGGAGACATGCACCGGGTGCATGCGGTGCGCCTCCGCCTGCCGTGATCTCGCCATCTCGCGCGGGGGCGGGGCCTGCCGCATTTCCCGGCGCTGCACCTTGTGCCGCGACTGTATTTCCCGGTGTCCGCATGGCGCTTTGAGCCTCGGCATGGCCGGCCCCTTTTCCTCTGTGCCGTCCGTGCGGGCGGATATGTATTTTGTAACGCTGGTTTCCGTCATGCATGTGGTCTTCCTGGCCACGGCTCGAATCTGATTTTATGTTGCCATGAGAGATTCCTGCTCCCTGGAGTATCCGTTTTGCGGAGGATGGATGGCATCTGTCCATTAGGAGGCTTTTTCAGAGCTGCCGTCAGAGGGATTCAGGCAGCGGTGCAGGAGGGGGACGGCCCTGAATTCATGGAACGGCATGGTTCCCTCTTCCCATCCGAAAGAGTGGATTTTGGTTTCAGAAGGTCATTTTTGTTATTCATTGAGAGATTTATTGATGATTTAAAGTTTTTGTTATGATTTTTGAATGACCGTTCAATTTATTAAAGTCACTAAAAAAGATAGGGTCTGCTATGCTCCGGTGCCGGAGCCGTTGGAAGAGGGGGATAAGCTGGAAATCATGGAAATGAAGGATGAAGCCCTTTTCCCGCCGGCAGGGAAAAACGCAAGGATTTCCCTATCCAGGAATCCCATGGTATTCGTGAAAATGAATGACGGATTCCAGCGCATCCTGATGAAGAATATCCTGTATGTGGAGGCGGGCGGAAGTTATTGCACGCTGCACGTGCACGGCATGCCGGCTATCCTGGTATCCGCTCCGCTGGCGCGGGTATCCGAGCATCTGGATGGGGAATATTTTATCCGCGTGCACCGTTCCTACCTGGTTAACAAGCTGCATATAGAATCCATTGCGGGCAACTTCCTCCAGGTGGGCGTCGTTGCCATTCCCATCAGCAAATTCATGAAGAAAAAAGTGCTGGGCAGTTTGAACATGCTGTCGTTTTCCAAATAAGTTCCGGCCTGCCGCACGGGCTCCTGCGGCGTTCCGGGAAAGCGAAATGGAACGGCCGGAAAGGCGGGATGGAAGCAGAAACGGAATGGCCGCATCATTCACGACGTCGCCGGAAGGCGGCATATCAATGAATCTAAACCAGAAATAGAAATTAAATATATGGCAATTGACAGATCAGCAGCAGAAGCGGCGACTTCCTCCCTGCAGTCGCTGCCTTTCGGCAACATCATCGGCGGTCCCCTGGTCGCCTGTGTGGAAGCACAGGCCCAGGCGGCCCGGACTTCCTGGGAATTCATCCAGAACGTGGGCCTGTACGCGGATGGGGAAGAGAAGAAGACGGTGAACGTTTCCTTCCAGTTCATCAAGGACGGCCGCATGGCTCAGATTACGGTTCCCCTTCTGACCATCGTCCCCATTCCCTATATCGCCATTAACTCCATCGACATCAATTTCAAGGCGAATATCAGCGCGTCCGCCGCCAGTACGGAGACGGAAAATTCCTCCAGTTCCGTAGACACCAGCGTTTCCGCCTCTGCAAGGTGCTTTTGGGCGCGCGGCAGCATGAATGCCAGCTATTCCAGCAAAAAGGACTCCTCTGCGACCAGGGATTCCAAATACAGCGTGGAATACACCATGGACGTAGCCGTCCATGCCGGACAGGACAGTATGCCTGCCGGGATGGCCAAGGTGCTGGAGATGCTGAACAATAGCATTTCCGTCGTTTCTCCGGAAGGGTTCCTGGACGTGCAGCATGCCATCCAGGACGACGGAACCGTGAAATTGATAACCTCCTACAAAAACAGGGAGGGGCTGTTTGACCCGGAAGCCATCACCCTGCGGATAGGCGAAGCGACGGAAATATTTGAAAACGGTGCGGGGAATGAAGCCAGGATTGTGAAAACGGATTCCGGCAAGGAATACACACTTTCCAGGGAAGACGCCAGAAACTGCACGGTGAGCGCTGGAGAACTCAAGAGGAAGGTGGCTGTAGGCGCCTGATAACCGAACCATAGCGATTTCTCCTCCATTCCAGAGCCATGTCCCGTCTTAATCTCATCGTGGAATCCCTGCTGAAGGACATTATTGAAGCGCAGCATGCGGCAAACTGCCACGCGGCATCACTGGCGCGCCAGTATGGGAAGAGAGGCCGTGCGTGCGGTTTCCCGCTTCCCAGCGCCCAGATAGGCTCCCTGGAATTCGATTTGAAATATGCGGTGACGGGAACTTCCGGGGTGGAGGAGAAACAGGTTGCGGACACGGAGCAGTGGAGCCTGTTCCGGCAGGAACTGGAAGAGCGCGTGCCGGCGTTTGCCATCCGTTCCATTGTGATGGCCGTGGTGCATTCCAGCCTTCCGGACGACGAAGCGAGAAGCGACTTCTCAAGCCTGCTGGCCAGGGAGGAACAGTGGAAAAAGAATTTCTGCTCCTACCTGGGGAAGAAAATTTCCGCAGCCGTTTCCGCTCATGAGGGCGCGCTCCTGAAGGCGGAACCCGGGCTGGACAGGGGATTGCTGCTGGAGCTTCTGGCAGGCGTCGCGGAAAGGGAGTTCATGGATAATCCGGAGCTGGAGGACCTGTTCCAGGGAACCCGGGGAGACCCCCTCAGGCAGGAATGCCGCGCCAATCTCCGGGAAGGCCTTTCCTCTTTCTTGGCCGCTCTGGCGGAAAAGTACGTCCTCACCAGGCAGGAAAGCAGTGTGGTGGTGGATGTGGAAGTAGAGGCGGACAAGCTGAAAAAGATGCCGGAGGAAGCCGTGCAGACCCTGCGCCTGAATATATCCCCTGCTTCCATTCCCTCCGTTCTGGCGGAGCAGAATGATGTTTCCGGGTTGTCCGCGCAATAGTGATAGATGATGAGTGATTCTACAAATAATAACAAGGTGAACGGGCACATTATGAGCCTGCAGCAGCTGATTTCAGCGCCGCTGGTCGCAACGATTGACGCGGATGCGATGTCCACGGAACGCTACATGAAGCATTTCATGTCCCTGGCCTTTGAGTCCTACAATCCTGTGGACGGTTCCACCGGGGCGTTGAGGTTGATCAGCTTCAATTTTACGGACAGCGACGCTTCCGGCGGCGCGGAAAAGAAGGTCAGCGTGCCGCTCGTCAGCCTGGTGACGCTGCCGCTGCTGCAAATCAAACAGGCGGATTTTGATTTTGACATCAATATCATTGACGCCGTAGCCGCCGCGCCGAATGAACATTTTTCCCTGAACAGGGGAGAGGTGGAGTCCCCCGGCGGAAAAGAGCGGGATGAAGGGCTGAATTTTCGGGCTTCCCTGGCTCCGCAGTCCGGGAGAGGGGCTTCTTCCTCCCTGCAGGCGAACATGAAAATCCATGTCTCCATGCAGCAGGCTGACATGCCTTCCGGCCTGTCCCAATTTCTCCAGCTGGCTTCCAGGCCGCATTATGAGGATGTCCCTTCCCGGGAAAAGAATGATTAATTGAAAAAAACGATATGGACCAGAAAACAACTTATTCCTACCAGCGCACTCCGGGCCTTGACTGCCCCAAATGCGGGGTGTATTTCCCCACGACCATTCCGGACTTGCTGTCCGGCTCCATCAGGTGCCCTTATTGCGGCCTGACGCTTTACATTGACCGGAAAGAATCAGGCCATGCCATGCAGGCCCTGGAAAATTTCCAGAACGCATTAGACAAGCAGCTTCCCTCCGCCTCCCTGTCATGAAGAAACCGTTGATTATCCTGTCCGCCGTGCTGTGCATGGTTCTGCCGTCCTTGTCTCCGGCGGAGATGCGGCAGCGGGAACCCCGCCAGCTTGCCGCCGCCTGGCAGGAAGTAAAGAAGCAGATAGCAGACGACGGGAAAACCATCCGTGTGAGGGACGGCATTCAAGCGCTTGAACTCCTGGCGGAACTGGGGATCTCTTCCGTTCCGGCGGACGGCGTCAGGCTGTCCCGCGGCAGTCTGACCATTGTGGTCACGCGTGGGAAGAAAGAGGACGGGATTTTTTACGTGCTGGCTGTTAAGGAAGAAGGGGGCGCAAGCCTGGAAGTGAAGATGGTTCCTCCTTCCTGATTTGCCGGAGAGGAAGGTCATTCATTTTCAAAATCCCACACGCGGCGGCGGGCGTTTTTCTTCGTCCGCCCGCCGTTGGCTTTCCGGAAGGGGTCAAAAAGAGAGTCCAGCCCGTTCCCTTTCAGCAGCAGGCACTGTTCCATCAGACGGCCCAGTTTCCCTTTCGGGAACCCTTTGGCCTGGAACCAGGCCAGATATTCCTGGGGGACGTCCATCAGCGGACATCCCTTGGGCGGGTATTTGGCAGGACCGTACATGCCGAAAGGGATATGGGTCTGCGCGATTTCCTCCACCAGTTTTCTCAAATCTTCCGCATCTGGTATTTCAGGATCGTTCATAGGTTTTGCAGAATAAATGGTTGCAGGCATTCCGCCAGCCTTTCCGGCGTTTCCAGGGGAAGCCGGTGGCCGGCATGAGGGATGATGACGGCTTGCCCTCCTGCCATGCGCCGCGCCAGGGCGCTGAATCTGGCATCGCGCTGTCCGGCAATCCACAGCTGGGGAACAGGGGATTGCTTCAAAAGCGGGGCCAGGTTTTCCTGTGCGCCCGCGGACCAGTCAATAAAGGCGCGGGAGATGGATTTGCGCCACGGTTTCAGGGAAGAACGGTCCGGAGGCGGCGGACTGCCTTCAAATACGCCCTGGGCATCCCATTCCTTCAAAAAATTTTCCCAAGATGCGGAAAGGCATTGGACGGCCCATTCCGCATCCTTCGCCCGCCGCGCCGCCCGTTCCTCTTCATGTTCCAGGCCGGGATTGGCGCTGACGAATATGGCTCCTTTCCAGAGAGGGGGATGGGCCAAAACGGCCTGCATGGCCAACCTGCCCCCCAGGGAATAGCCGCAGATGAGGGGATGACGATCCTGGGAGGCTATTTCGGAACAAAGCACGCGCCCCATATCCTTCAGGCTTTTGGGGCAGCATTCCAGATACCTCCAGAGGTTCAGGGCGCGAGCCTCCACTCCTCCGGCACGAAGAAAATCCATGACGGGTTTCCAATCCGCCGGAGAACCCAGATTGCCGTGCAGAAGCCAAAGCATGGTCGGAACCGTCTTTCTATTTGACGCCGTAGCCGGCGAGGCCGTTCATAAACATCTGGACGGAAATCATGATGAGCACCATGCCCATCATCCGTTCCAAGGCGATTGTCCCTTTTTCTCCCAGCAGACGCAGGAACTTCTGGGCGATGAAAAGCACCATTCCGGAGAGGAACCAGGCGGTCACGATGGCCCCGGCATAGGTCATCTGGGAAATGCTGTCCGGAGTCTGGGAGGCGTGCAGCATAATGATGGACAGGGAAGAGGGGCCGGCCATCAGGGGCATGGCGATGGGAACAATGAAGGGTTCGTCTTTTCCGTCCGCTCGTCCGGAAGAAGAAAGCATATCCTTGGCGGGGAAGACCATGCCCAGCGCTACGAGAAACAGCAGGATGCCTCCGGAAATGCTCAGGGTGGAAGGTTCCAGCCCCAGCAGGTTCAGCAGGAATTTTCCGGAAAAGAAGAAAAGGAGCAGCAGGCTCAACGCAAATACAAGCTCCCGTGTCAGAATAGCCTTCTGCTGGGCGGGCGAGTATTTTTTCAGCATTCCCTGGATCATGGGCGCCAGACCCACCGGGTCGATGACGATGAACAGAAGAATAACAGTGGAAAGGAAGTCCTGCATGGGATATGCCCCGTTGTAAACGATACGGGCGTGTACGTCAAAGGGAACCGCCAGCAGTGGAAATTTTCTCTGCCCGGATTGCTATTTTCTTCACCAGCGCAGGAGCCGGGCCTTTATGCCTGGAAAGCGATTTGAGGAATTCTGGGGAAACTTTGCGTAGGAGACCATAGCTTTTTAATAAAACAGAAAAGCTATTAAGGCAAGGCTCCTTTGGGAGACCGGCTCACTGTTTCAAAATCTGCTTTCCCTACATACTCCCTTCGAACACCGGAGTTCGCAAATCCATCCTTGAATCTGACTTCAAGCTCGTACCTCTTGTTATTGCGAAGGTGCTCTAAATACGTCAGCAACAAATAAGCTTCCTGGATGGGAACTTCATGCTTTTCTCCCGGCTGCAACGTAATGAAACGTATGGAAAACGGTAGACGTTCAACTGTATACAGGGGACTATACCAAGCTAAAGGCTTCTTTCCATCGCTTATTACGCTCCCTATACACCCAATTCTTTTCCCGCCTTCCTTTCGCCATATTTCGATGTGGATATTAGGGCTATGATCCTTCAGGGGATAAAAGTCGTCGAACAGGCGCACGGTCTTTTCGCCCTTGTTCGTGAACACCAGCTTGAAGTCAGGGAACGTCTCTCTTGTGTCAAACCGGGTCTTTTCCATCACCACGGAACATTCCACTCCGTTGTCGGCCATGTCCCCCCACGCCGCAGCATGGAGGGACAGGTTTGCCAGAAGTATTAAATACCGGAAGATTTTTTTCATTGCAGCGCGAGCCTGGCCGTCGCCCGGAGCATCCCCCGGAAACAATCCTTACCCTGCTGATTATAGTAGCGCGTTTCCAGTTCACAAGAACATTGTTTCCAGCCTTCCAGATCGACTTCATCCAGACACACCGGAATCGTGACGCTGTATTCCTGGCCGGGGGCCAGTTCCCGGTAGTTCAAGGAACGATTGAAGGTTATTTTCCCGACTTTCCTGTTCAGGACGCGGAAGTTCCCCCGTTCCGTCCTCAACACCGTCAGGAAGAAATAATCGGCTGTTTCGTCGTTGATTTCGTCCGGAATCCGGACAGGCTCGTTTCCTTCGTTGCGGAAGCGGACTGTGATTCTGCCCTCCCTGAACCGGGAGGTATCCGCAATGGAGAGGGTCAAGGGAGCCTGTTCCCCCGCAGCAGCCACGCTGCGGGCATACATGCCGTTGACGGGCGGAAGGAAACAGGGCGGTTCAATCGTTCCCGGTTCCGTGACTTCATCGGGTACCCTGCTCCATCCATTGGCCTTTGCCTGGGCAATAATCTTCCGGGTCGCCTCGTTCAGAACTTTTTGTCCGGCACAGTAGGGACGATCATTGGCATCATCCGGCAATACCAAGACATAGTTATAGACAGCGTCAGAATACATATTCCTCAACTCGGTAACGAATGGCTGCATATTTTCCAGAAACTCTTCCATTTTCGGAACTTTTTCACAAGATTCATGCTTCATTTCAAGCGTATCCTGTATTCTCAAATTGTCCCAGTAGAATTGGAAGGCGTCATTAAATTCTCGGCGGTGGTGTTCCTCGTGGGCGAGGGATGCCTCCTGAGTATGCCATGCGCCGAGTCTATGAGACTGGTAACGGTTCATTTCATTGACAGCATCTATAGCTTCTTCTTCGGTGACAGGGGGATTTTTAAGGGCATCCCTGTATCCTCCCGTGCGCAAGAGAATCCTGGAACCGGCGGAAACTTGCTGCACGCGCAGTCTCCACTCGTCGAGCACTTCATCCTTGCAAGCCGTTACAAAAATCTGGGGGGGAATGATATACGTTTCGCATATGCCTTCGCTTTCTTCAACGACAGGAGCAGGTTCTTCGAGCGTCACCTCCACTTTCCTGGACTCTTCACAGGTGATGGTGGATTCCTTTTCAATCGTCCACAATTTGATTTTGGGGGACGGCGAGAATTCGCGTTTCATCGTCGAGTTGCCTTCATACTTCCCTGCCTGAATGGGTTCCCTGTCCATCGTGACGTTGAACGCGGCAGCGTTGTTGCTGACGGGGGGGTAGGCGTTGTTGGTCCACGACAGAGCCACCTTGTAATAGCCCGCTTTCAGGTATCTGGCACCAGTTGCCAGATTCAGCTTGCCGTTGGGCTTCGTTCCATCCTTCTCACAAAGTTTCTCGTTGGCAATGGAGATGCTGCCTGTGTCGTCGGCTTCCACGCCGAAATAATACAGGCCGTCTTCCTCGACCTTGATGAACATTTCCGGCGCTCCGGCGCAAGTGGCGTGCTCGCACGCCGAACCGTCAAAGTTGAACTCCATCGCGTCAACTCCGAGTTTCTGCGGGATGAGAGCCTGCTCCCCGTCGCAGATAAGCTTCGGGCCGACCGCCTTGTTCAGGGGTATATAATTATTCATGTTCCTGATCGTTTCCTGTTTGAGAACTAACCATTTAGCTCTCAAATGAACATAAGGAATTCCAAAAAGAACAACAACACGTCCCGGACGTGATGAAGGAAAAATCCCCGATTATCTCCAATAAAAATGGCGGATGCCATTCAGCACCAGCCATATATATGTTAATAGTTTGGAACGTATCGCTACGCTTGTGTATGAATTAAGCTAGACCCTACAGGGGCTGGTAGCCCCGTTCCTCCTGCCGGATGAGTTGCCCCTCCGGGATACAGACTCTTTACATTTCCGTTTTCGGAAAAAGTGGGGTTTCTGAAATACGGATTCAAGGCAGTCGGGAAAAATAATACGGAAACGCCCGGCACGGAGGCTTGTGACGCCGGACGGGCATTGGATGGTATTTCCGTTCCCGGAGTTACAGAAGAAGGTCCTGGATGTTGTCCGAGGAGATGACGCCTGTTTCCGTGGAGGACAGTACGCAGAGGGCGTCTACCAGGTTTTCCTGCCCCAGAGCCAGCCCGGCTTCTTCCACCAGCACATCGTCAATATTCAGGGTAGCGATGGAAAGGGGAGCCGTTTCCGGGGCAGAAGGTTCCATCAGGGCTGCAATGCCGATGACGGCAGCCACCAGGGCCGCCGCAGCAGCTCCCCAAATGCGGAAGGAATGCCGCTTGAAGTGATGAATGGATTCCACCGGAACGGCGGGAGCGCATTCTTCCCTTTCAATACGCATCATGACCTTGCGGGCAAAATCGTCCCCCGGCGCAGGTTGGGAGGCATGTCCCAGAATCTGCCAGAGTTTTGTATCGTCCTGTTCGTTCATGGTTGTGGTTCCGCTGAGGGTTCTATGAAGAAAAACACCGGAAGATGGGTCCGGTTTCTTGCCGGCGTCATTTTTCCCGTTCTGCCGCCTGTCTGATGACGGGGGCCAGTACGGCGGCGATGCGTGCGTAACCGGCCGCAGAAGGGTGCAGTCCGTCGCTGGAAAGCTCTTCCGGGACGTATCCGTCGCTATTAGCCATGACGCGTCCCGGTTCCGTATAAATGAAATTTTCTTCCGCGGCCAGGCGATTCAGGAGGAGATTGATGCCGGCAATGCGTTCCGCCGTACCTTCCCGGGCGCTGTTGCGCGGGTAAAATCCCTGGAGGATGATGACGGCTTTTGCCAGTTTGCCGGTGATTTCCCGGCAGACGGCACGAATGCCTTCCAGGATTTCCCCGTCCGTGTTTTCCGCAAGGTTGTTCGTGCCCAGGAGCACCACGCAAACGGCATTGTCTTCCGCACCGTCTAGTTCTCCGTGGCGGAGCCGCCACAGGGCGTTTTCCACCCGGTCGTAGCCAAACCCCAGATTGACCGCCCGCATTCCCGCCGTGCACAGGTTCCATGTTTCCGGGGATTTTTGCAAAATGTCCCGGTGCGGTTCATCCACGGGCGCACCTCCCCAGAAATGCGTGATGGAGTCTCCGATGAAGAGGAGGTCCGGGTGTGTTTCGCGCACGATGCGGCATGCGGCTTCATGCCGGGACGCCCAGTCGTAAATCATGAAGTCCCGGTCCTGGGTGCAGGGAATCAGCGTGGAGGGTACGGCCCGGGCGGGAGGAGGTCCGGGCATGATGAAGGTTTCCGGGGCTGTAATGCCGCGCTTTCCCCGGAACAGGCGGAAGCGGATGCGCGCGCCGGGCGGGGCCTGCACCGGAGCCAGATAGCGGCCCTGCGTGCAGAGCATGCGGGGAGAGTCCGCATTCACGTCTATTCGGATGACGGCTTCCGGGGGAGCGTTCACCGCGGTAAGTACCAGTTCTCCCGCCTCATTCAGGGAGGCGCGGATTCCGGGGGGTGGGGATGATTCTGTCATGAGACGTCGCGCATGTGCTGGCGCATTTGCCTGCGTCCGATGGAGTTCGGCCCGCGGCTGTCCTGCATGCAGTAGTTCACGGGGCGGCTCTGGGAGGCGCCGTGGGGAGCGCCCAGGCGCTTGTCCGGCTCTGACGGCAGCAGATGCACCACTCTCTTGTTTTTCCAGACCAGCCAGAGCACCACTATGGCCGCCAGTGCGGAGATGTGCAGGATGATGCCGGCTACATTGGCCAGGGAGAAGGTCATCCAGGCTTTCATCATGGCATGGAGGGAGGATTCTTGCGTTTCCTCCGGTTCCTGGATGGTGATGTTGGCTTCCGGGATGCTGGCAGGGTTGTCAGGCTCCAGTGCGGGAAGGGTGGGCCTGGGGGCGGATGCCATGTCCGCCTCCGTTCTTCTGGCCAGGGAAATCATGGCCTCAATGAGTTCGTCCTGCGGATTGGTGAATCGGGAGGCGTCCTGCTTCACCTGGTACAGGAGATCCCTCCGTCCCGCATCCCCAAGCTGGGAGCTCAGCTCCGGATCCAGTGCGATCTGGGCGCTTTTAATATCCCCCATGTGGAAATGGAGCAGCAGGTTGCGCTCCTTGTTCCTGAATATCTGGCGGGCGATGGTGGGAGCATTGACGGAAGGGGGGACTTTCTGCCCGGCCGCGAAGATGCTGACGAACAGGTTGACGTTGTAGCGGGATTTGATGAGCTTGATAAGTTCGATGACGTCATTGCTTTCCACTTCCGCAAGAAGCTTCTGGGGGTCAATCAGGCCTGTGGAGGTGCGGATGTAGTCCGGCAGGAAATATTCATTGACGTCCGTAAAGTCCTCCGGAATGGGATCCACTGCGGGGGAGTTTGCATTGGCGGCGGGTTCCGGCATGGGGTCGGAGGGAGCCGCTGCCGCATCCACAGGGGGCAGCAAGGGAGGGTTGGCATTCCACCACGCGCCTCTCATCAGGGATTGCTGGTCGCGGTTGGTCCATTTCAGGGCGGGTAATTCCTGGGCGGGAGCCGGAAAAATGGACGCCGCCAGCAGGCATGGGAACAAAAAGGGGTTCATGCGCCTCCTCCTTTCCGGTCCTCGGGGGTGGGAAGCGTTAATCCGTAGCGCATGGGATGCCTGACTTTGGAGCGCGCTTTCCTGGCTACGAGCTGGACGGCGTTTTTCATGATGGACCCCGCAGCCTGGAGCAGCATGCTTTCCCGCAGGGGAATGCGGGCTTTCATGATGGATTTGTTGATCAGGTCCGGCTCTACATAAGGGTCCAGTTCATAGCCCCACATGAAGCAGGCCGTGTCCGTGCGCACGTCCAGCACCAGAACCAGGAGCCACTGGGGATCCAGCGGTCCCTGATGGTTGGGGAAGCCGGCCTCATCCACCGTCAGGTGGTTCATCGTCCAGAAACTGTGCGGAATAAGGGAAAAGGGCTCCAGGATGTTGGGGAAATAGACGGACAGGAGAACGGGGGGGATGCGGCGTTCCAGTTTCTCCAGCAGGGCATTCAGCTTTATGCGGTCCTGTTGTCGGAGAGCGCCGGCGTTGTCGCATACGCGGCGGTAGGGTATGGCGTCTTTGCCGTATTTTTTGTCCAGGTTTTCCAGGGAAAAACCGCAGTGAGGGCACAATGATTCCGCCCCGCGGTGGAAATTATGTAAACACTTCGGACAAGTCGGCACAAGGAAAGTTTAAGCACGAAGTTCGTTGCCGAAAAGACTAATTGTCAGAAAGAAATCATGTATGTCTCAATCTTCCAGATTTTCTTTCGTGACACGGTAAATGGCGGCGCATCTGGGGCACGTGACTTCCAGCTCCTCTTCTCCCTGGAACAGGTCTTCCTTGTTTTCCTGAAGGGTCTTGAGCGTGGGCAGGATGCGGTCCAGCGTGCAGCCGCAGTAAAAGCGGAACCGGCGCGTTTCCAGCACTCGGGTATTTTCATCTTCTTCCAGATGGGCCATTTTCTCCCGGGTGAGGGAAGCAAGCCATTCTTCATCCGCGTCAGGCTGGGCCGTCACCATGGTGTAGCATTCATCCGGGAGCTCAATGCAGCGGGCGTTTCTCTGTTCGCTTTGCCTGTAGAATTCCTCCACCCATCGGGCCGGAGACGTTCCCGGAATGGGTACGACGGAGTATTGCGGTTCAAACCCCTTGCGGAGCAGGGTGGAATACAGCGTGTTTTCTTCAGGTTCCTTAATGTCCTGTGTGAAGACGCGCCCCACGACGGATTCCGTCAGGGAAGAACCGGTGACAAACAGGTTGGCGACGGCAGGCGTCCGGAGATTGACTGTCCAGGCATGTTGCTCCGCCCAGGGCCGTGCGACCATGTAAAGGGTGAAATAGGCCATGAGTTCTTTCAGTAGGCTGTCGTAGAGTTCTTCGTTGCGCAGGCCGTACTGCATGAGGTGAAGGTAGTAATCCGTAAACAGTGGAGAAAATTTTGACCTGAGCGCCAGACAATTGCGTCCGCGGACAAAGATGGATTCAACTGTAATGAATTCTTCTACCAGTTCTTCGCTCATGCCATTCAAGTTCGGTCTTCCTTTGTGGAAAATCAACCGTTCCTCCTGTCATTAGGGTCTATCATGACAGGTAGGCGCGGCGGCGGTCTTTTTCCCGGCATGGAAAGAGGCGGAAGAGTGGCTGGAGGGAAATGACGGAGGGGCCCGGGGACTGCACGCAATAAGCCTTTACCATGCCTTTCCGCGCGTTTAACATATACCTATGGCAACTGACAAAAATATCACCATCCATACTTCCAAGGGCGACATCAAGCTGACGGTGTTTGCTTCCAAGACGCCCGTGACGGCGGCTTCCTTTCTGAATCTGGCGTCCAGGGGATTTTATGACGGGCTCAAATTTCACCGTGTGATCCCGGATTTCATGATTCAGGGCGGCGATCCCACCGGCACGGGCATGGGGGGGCCCGGCTACAGGTTTGAAGACGAGTGCCGCCCGGACCTCAGGCATGACGGCCCCGGCGTGCTTTCCATGGCAAACGCGGGCCCCGGCACCAACGGTTCCCAATTCTTCATCACCCATGTGCCCACCGACTGGCTGAATGGCAAACACACCGTCTTCGGCAAGGTGACGGAAGGTCAGAGCGTGGTGGATTCCATTAAGCAGGGAGATACCATCTCCGGCATTACGATTGAAGATAATGCGGACGATCTGTTTACGGAACAGGCCGACCGCATTGCCGCGTGGAACAAGGCACTTGGTAAGTAACCTCATTCCGGCATTCACTCGGCGGAGCGCGGCGCGGGGACGCCCGTTCCGCTGTTTTCCTCTCTCTGCTTTTTCAGTACATGGTTCTGTCTGTTCAAAACCTGCGTGTGCAGTATGGCGCGCGCGTCCTGTTCAATGACCTTTCCTTTACAGTGGAGGATGGGGAAAGAATTGCCCTCGCGGGCCATAACGGCGCGGGGAAATCCACGCTGATGAAGTGCATCGCCGGTTTGAATGAACCGGATTCCGGCTCCATTATCAAATCCAGGCATTCCCAGGTGGGTTATCTGCCCCAGGAAGGAATTCATATCCGAGGGCGCAGGCTGATTGATGAAGCCATGTCCGCCTTTGCGGACCTGATGGATCTTCAGGAGCGCATTGATGTCCTGACGCGGGAAATGGCGGGGCTGGATCCCCGTTCCGCCGCCTACTCTGAAGTTCTCAATGAAATCGGGGAATTGGAACTGGTGCTGCATGCCCATAATTCCGCCCGGCTGCGTCCCCGGACGGAATCCATCCTGCGCGGCCTGGGATTCAAAGACAGGGATTTTGACCGGGATTGCGGAGAATTTTCCGGCGGCTGGCAAATGCGCATCGCATTAGCCAAACTGCTGCTCCGGGAGCCTGAAGTGCTGCTTCTGGACGAACCTACCAACCATTTGGACATCCAGTCCCAACGGTGGATGGAACAATATCTGCGCTCCTACCGGGGCGCTATCATCCTTATTTCCCATGATGTGGCGCTTCTGGATGCCCTGGTTTCCCGTACGATTGCTTTTTACCACGGCCGGGCGGAGGAGTACGCGGGCAATTTTTCCTATTTTCTGAAAGAAAGCGTGCTGCGGAAGGAAATTCTGCTGCGCCAGAAAAAGGCTCAGGACCGGGAGATTGCCAAAACGAAGGAATTTATCGACCGTTTCCGTTATAAAGCCACCAAGGCTTCTCTGGTTCAGTCCCGCATCAAGCAGTTGGAAAAAGTGGAACTGATTGAGGTGGAAGAGGATGATGCCGTCATGAACTTTCACTTTCCTGCTCCTCCCGCTGGCGCCCATTCTGTGGTCAGGCTGGAAAAGGTTTCCAAACATTATGGTTCCGTTTCCGTTTTTGAGAATGTGGATTTTGAAATCGTCAAGGGGGACCGCATTGCCATTGTAGGAGTAAACGGGGCGGGGAAATCCACATTTTCCCGCCTTATTTCCGGCGGAGAGGCCCCCAGTTCCGGCAGCGTGACCATGGGACGCCATACGCAGGTAGCTTTTTTCTCCCAGACGCATGCTGATGATCTGGATCCGGATAAAACGATTTTGGAATGCGTGGAAGCTGCCGCCACGCGGGAATCTGCGCCCATGGTCCGGAATCTGCTTGGCTGTTTCCTGTTCCGGGGGGATGACGTACACAAGCGCGTTGGCGTGCTTTCCGGAGGCGAGCGCTCCCGCGTGGCGCTGGTGTGCATGCTTTTGCATCCGGCCAATTTCCTGATTCTGGATGAACCGACCAATCATCTGGACATCCAGTCCCAGCAGGTGCTTCAAAAGGCTCTGTCCGAATATCCGGGTTCCTACTGCATCGTTTCCCACAACCGCAGTTTTTTGGATCCCATCGTGACGAAAGTGCTGGAATTTGTACCGGGAGAGAAACCGCGCGTTTACCTGGGCAATGTTTCTGATTATTTGGAAAAGGTGGAGAGGGAGCAGGCCCTGGCTGCCGCAGCCGCCTCACCCCCCTCCGGAGCGGCGGAACCGGGCGCCGGATTGGATCGCAGGGCACGCAGGCGCATGGAGGCGGAAATCCGTCAGAAGAAGACGCGCCTGCTGCGTCCGCTTCAGGAGAAACTGGAGCTGCTGGAAGAAGAAATAGCGCGGCTGGAAACGGAAAAGACGGAAATTACTTCTCAATTGGAGCGTCCGGAAGTGGCGGCTGATACGGAAGCCGTCATGGAGCTTACCTCCCGTTTTCAGCAGACGGACCGGCAGCTGGAAACCTGTTTTACACAATGGGCTGATCTTTCGGAAAAGATTGAAGAGACGGAAGCCCGCATTCAAGAAGAGGCGGAAAGAAACGTTTCCGGAAGCTGAGAGGATTTCTCAACAAAAAACAGGGCTGTTTCCGGGAACAGCCCTGTTCGGACAGAGGAAAAAATCAGAACTTCAACGCTTTTCCGGTTATACCCGGCGGCGCAGAAGCAGGGCGGCCATGCCAAGCAGGCTGAGGGAGGCCGTCGCCGGCTCCGGTACCGTGTCCCCCTGAAGATTCAACTGGGAAAGCCCCAGGAAGGTTCCTCCGGTGTTGGGAGCCTTGGCATTCACGGTGAGGGTAAAGGTTTCCCCCGCACTAACTGTGACCGGGGTATTGAAGCTGGCTTCCTGGATATCGGCCGTCGGCGTGCCGTCTTTATCAGCCTGGACTCGCTCAAAGCTCAGGTCAGCCGTGGCGGAGGAATCTCCGGCAGTCAGCGTAACGGTAGCGGTTCCCGCTTTAGTATCCGTATTGCTATGACGCTCCCCGCTTGCATTGACGAATTGAAAACCTAGGCTGAGGGAAGAAAGGACGATGTCCTGCGTAGCTGTGAAGGAAAAAGTGACAGTCCAACCGGTTTCATTTCCATTCATTTGGAGGTTGGGAACAAGAAGATCCGCTGCCAGATTGTTGGAGAGGGCGGTGGAAGGAGTGGTGAGAGTGACGGAAGCATCTTCCAGAAAATCGCTCCCAGTAGTAATGCTGGTTTGATGAAACTGGGTTTCATACAGAGTGGACGCCGCCTGTACTCCGGAAATACACAATAAAAATGTTGAAATGAAAAGAAGACTCTTCATAGCTCCATGTTAGCGGATTAGATATCCGGTGACAGAGGATAGGAAAATGGGAATGGATAAATACACACATTACTAATGATTTATGAAAATAAAATTTTATTGTGTATTAAACACTTTCCAAATTTTTCCTCTTTTCCCGTGGTGAAACTCGTTTTTCTTCAAAAAATTTTGTTGTCACCGGATATCTAATCCGGAGGCAATCTTTCCTGCGGAGTAATAAATGAATATTTGTCCGCTGCGGAAAATCATCAGCCTGACATGGCCTGGAAGGGTTTCCGCCCATTTCCATGCAAGGGGAAAAATAGAGGGAACCGGCCCGGGAGAAACCGGCTTTCTTTCAGGATAGCCTTTTCTTCCCGCTTTTCCGTGTTTTTTTTCTGTACTCTGAAATCGTGACGCCGCACAGGGTAAGCAGAATCCCCGCCAGGGATATCCAGGTCAGGCGTTCCCCCAGAATGATGGCTGAGGCCACCACGGTTACGACCGGTATCATGTAAATGTAAACGCTGGATTTGACGGCTCCCAGAATTTCCACCACGCGGTTCCAGGTCAGAAAGCACAGTGCGGAGGCGAACAGACCCAGATACAGCAGATTGATGGCATTGACGGGTTTTGCCATCAGGCGCCAGTCCATGTTTGCAGGAAGGACCCACAGGGCGGGAATCATCAGTGCAATGCCATAGAAGAAAATGCGGCGCGTGCAGATGATCATGTTGGATGTGTTGACGCCGATTTTTTTCATCAGGATGGAATACGCCGCCCAGACGAAGGCCGCGCCCAGTGCCAGGATATCCCCCGCCGGATTCAGTTCCAGAACGAAGGCTCCGTTTGCCATGATAAGGAAGATACCTGTAAAGGCAGCGGAAAAACCCAGGAAGAAACGGCGTGAAAAGCCTTCCCCCTTCAGCAGGAAATGGGCCAGAAGGGCTGTGAAGAAAGGAACCACGGCTACGATAATGCCCACATTGGAGGCGAAGGTATAGGTCAGGGCGATGTTTTCCAGCAGGAAGTACAGGGTAACCCCGGTCAATCCCGCTCCGGCGAACAGAAGCTCCTTTTTCCAGCCGGAGAATGGAAGAACCCGCGGTTTCAGGCACCAGAGGAAGGCATATCCGATCACAAAGCGGGTAAAGAGAACCGTGACGGGGGTGAAATCCCGCAAGAGCACCTTGGTGGAGACGAAAGTGGTTCCCCAGATGATAATGGTCATGAGGGCGGCGGCATGGCCCAGGGTGCGCTGTCGGGAACTCATTAAATTGACGATGTGGGGGAGGAAGGCGTTTCCAGCGTCAGTCCCAGGATTTCCGCCGGTTCCGTATTCCTGTTCCAGACGGCATGGAGAACGCCGCCGGGAACGAGCTGGGATTCGTACTCGTGAACCGTTCTTTCTTCTCCGTCAAGCATGACAGAAATCGTTCCACGGGTGACAATGAATAAATGAGCGTGGGCATGGCGGTGCGGGGAAAGGGGGCCGCCGCCGCCGGGGGCTATTTTGGCGAAGGCTCCGCCTCTCAGGATTTCCTGCCTGTCCATGAACAGGTTCCTGGCCGTGAAGCCCGTATGATTGGGAATAGAGGAAAAGGCGTCCATTTGTTTATTTGCGTGCCAGGTCGTATCCGTCCTTGCGGTCTTTAATGACCCAGCCCAGCGCTGCCACTTCCGCCCTCAGGCGGTCGGCTTCCGTCCAGTCCCGGTTCTGCTTGGCCTGCCAGCGCTGATCCGCCAGGGTGCGGATTTCTTCCGGGGCTTCCTCCTGTCCCTCCTCCGGCAGAATAATGCCGAAGGCGGCCAGAATAAAGTGGAAGGCATTCCGCAGGCGGGCCGCCTCCTCCGGTGAAAGGGAGGGGATATCCGCCTTCCTGATGGCGCTGAAAACATGGCCCAGGGCTTCCGGAGTGTTTAGGTCATCGTTCAGGCTGTCCCATGCCGGCTGGAAAATTCCCAATTCCGGGAATGCCGCGCAGAATTCCTCATAGGAGGGAACGGAATCCGTTCCGGAGGCGTTCCTGAGCTGCATATCGAATTTGGACAGGCGGTTCAGCGCGGCTTTAGCGTCTTCCAGAGAGGAAAGGGTGAAATTCAACGGACGGCGGTAATAGCCCCCCGCCAGCACGTACCGGACCGCGGACGGCCTGTGGCCCAGTTTGTCCAAATCCGCCAGCGTGTACATGTTGCCCAGGGATTTGGACATCTTGCCTCCGTCCACCAGCAGGTGCGTGATGTGGAACCACAGGCGCGCGAAGCCGCCGCCGCAGGCGCAGCGGGACTGGGCCACTTCGTTTTCATGGTGGGGGAATACCAGATCCACGCCGCCGGAGTGGAGATCAAAGTCATTGCCGAAGTATTTATGGATCATGGCGGAGCATTCCAGGTGCCAGCCGGGGCGGCCTTCTCCCCAGGGAGAGGGCCAGAAGTTGTTTCCGTCTTCCGGCCTGCGGCTCTTCCACAGCACGAAGTCTGCCACGGAGTCTTTTTCATATTCGTCTGCGTTGGACCGGGTATTGGCGGTTTTTCCTAAATCCAGTTCACGTTCGTCCAGGTGGGAAAGCCTTCCGTATTCCGGGAAGGAAGAAATTCTGAAATACACGGAACCGTCTTCCGATACATAGGCATGGCCCTTTTCCACCAGTGTTTGAACCATCCGTATTTGTTCGGGAATATGGCCCACGGCGGAGGGTTCCGCATGGGGAGGCAGGCAATTAAGGGCGGCACAGTCCCGGTGGAACAGATCCGCCCAGCCTGCGGTGAATTCCGCCAGAGAAACGCCAGCCTTTTGAGAATCCCGGATAGTTTTGTCGTCCACATCCGTCAGATTGCGGATATGCGTGGTGGGCACCCCCCCCAGTTCCAGGACGCGGCGGAAGACGTCCTGCATCACGAAAGTGCGGAAATTGCCGATGTGGGTAGGGCCGTACACCGTGGGGCCGCAACAGTAAAAGCGCAGTGTTTTTCCATCCATGGGAGAAATGTCCTGGGCCGTTCTGGTGCGGGTATCGTAAAGGTGTAACATGGCGGAACGATTAGAAGGGAAGAGGGCTTCCCGGTCAAGCGGGAAAAGAAAGCCGGGGATCCGCGGTTGTCCGCGTCCCCGGCTTTGAAGAAATCAGAGGATGGCGGGAGAAAAGGAAACGCTATTTGTCCGCGTTTTGCTGGCCCTTTTTATAATTCTCGTTAATACGTTCGATTTCCTCTTGGGTGATGAATTTTTCCCGGTAGGGTTTGTTTTCCACAGTGCGTTCCAGAGTATAGCCGAAACGCTTCTGGAAATGTTTCTTGTGGGTTTCCATTTTCTTTTCAAACTCTTCCAGGCTTGGACGGTTCTTGTGGCTGCCCCACGCGGTTTCGGAAACAGCCATGGCGCGGGGGTAGGTCATGTACATCAGCAATTCGCCGGAGGGAATCCATTCCGCCCACATGCAGAGGTTGATTCCCTTGATGTGCTTGACGTCATTCTTGTCCCGTCCGTTGCGGGGATCGAAGTTGTAGCAGTCTTTCAGCAGGATGGGAGCTCCACCGGGCCGGGCGCGCACGTCGTCCGCCGGGAATTTCATCTGGGTACGCGCCAGATAATACTTGAACTGGGGGGTGACGATGAGGTCGATGCCCTGTTCCTTCGTCTTATCAATGCAACGCGGGAATTCTCCCGGCAGCCAGGACATGACGGTTTCCCCCTTGTGGTAATAGCTCTTGTTGATGTCATACCACAGGATGGGCTTTTTCCGGTGCTTGGCGAGCATGGCCGTCAGGCTTTTCGTGAAATCGCTCATCTGGGCTTCCACATTATCCCCCTGGCCCTTTTTGGCTCGGGCGGCCTGGCAGTCCGGGCACTTCTTCCAGTCCCCCATGGGGCATTCGTCACCTCCGATGTGGATGTACGGGAAAGGGAATATCTGCTGGACGGTATTGAAGGTATCCTTAAGAAACTTTTTAGTGGCCGGTTTCTGCGGGCAAATCAGCTTGGAGGAAACACCGCCGTGCGTCCATACCTGGGCCCGTTTGGTGTTGCAGCAGAATTCGGGATAGGACGCGGCCAGGGCCATGTTATGACCCGGCATTTCCACTTCCGGCAGTACCTGGATGCCGCGCGCTTTGCAGTAGGCTACCAGGTCCTGGAGCTCCTTCTTGGTATACATGCCTTCATTGGCCAGCAGGGAGTTGTTCTGGCTTTCCGGAGCGGAGGGGCGGACGGCGCCGATGGTGCGGAGCTTGTCGTAGCCCGGAACGGGGAGACGCCAGCCCTGGTCTTCCGTCAGATGGAGATGCAGGACGTTGTATTTGTAATAATGCATGGCGTCCACAAAATTGTAGATCTCCTTCATGGGATAGTGGTAGCGGCCTACGTCAACCATCATGCCGCGCCAGCCGAAGTCGGGGGAATCCTGGATGCTGCCGCAGGGAAGTCCCTCAGGAGTATCCGAAAGCTGGTCCTGGAGCTGGAACAGGGTCGCCATGGCCATGGCCTTCCCGTTGGGCGTGGTATAACGGAGTTCCACGCCGCCGGGCGTTAGTTTCATGGCATACCCTTCATTGCCCAGTCCGGCGACTTTTTGCTCATGGACGATTTTGAGGTTTTTGGTAGTTCCGGAAGTTGTCGTCACGTTGACGGGCTCCGGAATAATGTTGTAGGGATTGGTTCCGGCCCAGCAGAGGGAGCCCAGGAACGCTGCGGCTAGCAAAATTGATTTCATGCGGTGCGTATGGTAATGGTTGTTTGTGTGAGGATTTAAACCCTGTTCCTCCGTCGTCAATGGCGTGTTCCGGACAACCGTGTTTCGGGAGGAACGGTGAATGGCGGCGTCAATCTCTGGAGGGAGCGCAGTCCCACTGCGGCTTGACGGCCAGTTTGCCGGTGGCCCCGGGGAAGCCTTCCGGTACCTGGTAGTCTTTGCGGAGCTTGCCGTACAGGGCTTTGAGTTCTTTCACGGTTTCCGCATATTCCGGTTTGTTGATGACGTTGTGCATTTGGGCCGGGTCCTTCTGGTTGTCAAAGAGCATCCATTCGTCGCTGGTCCAGATATAGGACAGCGTGTAGCGGTCCGTGCGCAGGCCATCATGGCGCGGAGCGTTGTGTTCACCCGGATTTTCGTAAAAGGCGTAGTAAAGAGAACGGTTTTTGAAATCCTGATGTTCTCCGGTCTTGAACAGGGGAGTGAGGCTGCGGCCCTGGAAGGTATTCATATTTTCCTTGGTATTTACCCCGGCCACGTCGCAGAAAGTGGGAGCATAATCCAGTTCCTGCACCATGGCGGAGGAGCGCACGCCCGGCCTGATGTGGCCCGGCCATCTCATGATGAGGGGCATGCGGAAGGATTCTTCGAAAATCCAGCGTTTGTCGTACAGGCCGTGTTCGCCCATGTAGAATCCCTGGTCTCCGCAGTAGAGCACCAGCGTATTCCTGTCCAGACCGTTTTGTTTCAGATAGTCCATGATCTGGCCGATGCTTTCGTCCACGGAAAGAACGGTGCCCAGATAGTCTTCCATATAATGGCGCCAGCGGCGCAGCAAAATGTCGCGCTGCGTTTTGATTTTCCCGTTTTTAATATCTTTGACAAGCTGTACGGTACGGGCCTTGTGGTAGTTGTACCAGGCTTCCTTCTGCTGCGGGTCCATGCGCACCCATTCCGGCATTTCCCAGTCATACTGAGTATGCAGGGTCTTGGATTCCGGGCAGGAAAGCATTTTCTGGATGTCTTCGGGGACCACCTCCTTGATCAGGTGTTCGTCAGACCATACGTTGAAATGGTTGAGCAGGGTTTGTTCCGTCATTTTCAGGAATTCCGGGCGGTCTGCAAAATCGTCTTCCAGATTGGCGGGCGGGTCAATGGCGTCCGCATACTGTTTGGCGCGGCCCAGATTCTGAATGGAGGGGCACCAGCAACGGTGGGGTGCCTTGTGGCCCACGACGAGCATGAAGGGTTTGTTCTTGTCCCTCTGGTCCAGCCATTTGAGGCTTTTTTGCGTAACCAGTTCCGTGGCATAGCCGGGCTCCGTTTTCACCACGCGTTTGCCGTCCTTGCCGGGAGTGATGAAATCCGGATTGAAATAGTTGCCCTGGCCGGGGAAAATTTCCCAGTAATCGAATCCGGTGGGGTCGGATTCATATTTGGACGTATCTCCCTTGGCGCCCGGCGGAATGGCTTCCAGGTGCCACTTGCCGACAATAGCCGTCTGGTAACCGGCCTTTTGGAGCATTTTCGGGAAAGTGGGCTGGGAACCGTCAAAGGGAGCCGCATGTTCGTTGAAGAGGTACCCGTTCATGTGGGAATGGCGGCCAGTGTAAATACAGGCCCGCGAAGGTCCGCACAGGGAGTTGGCGCAGTAGCTCCGGTCAAAGACCATGCCTTCGTCCGCCAGTTTGCGGAAGTTCGGATAAGGCATGGGAGAATCCTTTTCACAGGTGCCCAGGGTCTGGTAGGAATGGTCGTCGGTGACAATGACCACGATGTTGGGGCGCTGGTCCGGCGTCTGCTTTTGAGGCTGGTCCGCGGAAGCGGACAGGGAACAGGCCGCAAGCATCAGGGCGGTGGCGGCATGACGGTTCATTGTTGAAATCATGAATTAAACAGGCGAATGGTTGGAGGGGGATGCGGCAGAATTTGTCCGCAAGGGCATTCCTGCCGGTCCGGAAAAGACCACATCCCCGAAAGAAAAAACGCTGGAAGAGAGTTTTAGGAAAAATAAAACATCAGTTTCATATTTCAATACAAAAATGGGGATGGAGCGGAAGCCCATGAATAAGCCGTTCCGCAGCCGGACGGCAGGAGAAAAGCCGTTCAGGCGCCACGTGGGCCGGAGCGCTTGTTCCGGCCGTTGTTTTCATGGGATTCTTTCTGCTCCAGGAGCCATGTTCTGTCTTCAAGGCTGAGCCTTTTCAGGGATGTTCTGCTCTGGTGCCCGTCCAGCTCCTGAAGCCAGAGAGTCTGGGTCTTTTCCGAATAACGGGAAAGCTTGGCGAAGACGGTATTTCCGTTGACTCCTGTCCAGACCCGGTAGCCTTTGGGAATCAGCGTTTTTTTAAACTCTTCATATTGCTGCTTCGCCAGTTTGACGCTGTTCTTGATCTGGTCAAAATAAAGGGCGTTTTGTCCGGTATAATAACCGCGCAACGTATCCACTTTGGAGCCGTCCGGAGACATGACCAGAAGCACGGGCGTTCCTCTCACGCCAAACAGGGAGGGAGCCTTTTTCACATACTCCAGCATCTTCTGGCGCTTCCTGTAAACAGGTTCGCTTTCAAATTTTTCCGCCTGGTCGTAACAGACGCGGACGACATTCCTTTTCGCCCAGTCTTCAAATTCCTTCGTATGGAGAAGTTCTGCCCCCAGCTTTTTGCTGGGAGGGCTGCCCACGGAATGGTGGAACCAGATGAGAATGGGTTTCCCGGTACTCTGGGCTTCCCGGAGGGCGGTGGGATAGCTTTGGATCCAGCGTTCGTTTTCCTTACGCTGGGCGAAAGCTTCTTCCAGCCCGGGGATGGGGGCGTCCGGGTCATGAGCGTCCGTGTAATAGACGGCCCCGCTGTCTGCCCTGGTCATTTCCTCCTGTGTGGTGGCGGTAAGATGGGTGGCCTGTTGCTGATTCGGAGTAGTGCTCAACAGCCCCGTCGGCACATTGGCGATGGAATTGGTCTTGTTATCCTGCATGTATTCCGAAAGGCTTTTTTTTACCTTTGGTTCTTCCTGTTCCGGAGAGGTTCCCACGCAGGAACAGAGAGCCGCGGACGCAAACAGGAGCATGGACAGCCTGGGCAGACTCATGACTGACCTGATAGCATAACAGGGAAAAATGCGCAACCGGGAATTGTTCAACGGCCGCGGCGGTTTCAGTATTTCCTGGCTTCCTGTTCCTTCTGCTTCCGGTCCCGTATGGCGATATCCAGGGGGTGCATGTAGCGATCGTTGATGTGGCTCACCCTGCTGGTGCGCAGCTTCTTTTCGTACCGTTTGCCCCGGTTTCCCCTGAACAGGAATTCGGACCCCGGAATGCGGCCCACAGTCCGGTAGATCAGCTCGTCGATTTCCTCCTCTTCCCGGTAGCCGGCCAGCCTGATGTAGCATTCCTCCTCCCGGGGATGGTTGGGGAAGTAGTGCAGGAGGTGTTTCATGGCCCATATTCAAACGGAAAAATGTATAAATCCGGGAAGGAAACAGAAGACCCCGTTTGGATGCCTTGAGGGAAGAAAATGGGTTAATCCCCCGTTTTCAGCACCTTGATGAACGCTTCCTGCGGAATGTTGATTTTTCCGATGGCCTTCATGCGCTTTTTGCCCTCCTTCTGCTTTTCCAGAAGTTTGCGCTTGCGGGTGACGTCCCCGCCGTAGCATTTGGCCGTCACGTCCTTGCGCATGGGGGAGATGCTTTCCCGGGCAATGATCTTTCCGCCAATGCAGGCCTGAATGGCGACGGTGAAGAGCTGGCGGGGAATGACGTTTTTCAGGCGTTCCGCCAGTTCCCTGCCGCGGGAGGCTGCCTTGTCCTGGTGAACGATCATGGAGAAAGCATCCACCGGTTCCCCGGCGATGAGCATGTCCATTTTAATGAGCTTGGCGGCCTGGTAGCCGGCGTATTCATAATCCATGGAGCCGTAGCCGCGCGTCATGGATTTGAGCTTGTCGTTGAAATCCACCAGAATTTCCGCCAGAGGGACGGTGCAGGTGAGCATTACGCGCATGTCGTCAATGGTCTCCGTATTGTCCACGCTGCCGCGTTTTTCCAGGACAAGTTGCATGATATCCCCGATGTATTCCCCAGGAAGCATAATGAACACCTTGACGATAGGTTCCCGGATTTCCTGAATTTCCTGCGGTTCCGGGAGCAGGCTGGGATTATCCACATTGATTTCCTCTCCATTGGTCTTGGTGACCTCATAAATCACGGAGGGGTAGGTGGAGATGATATCCATGTTGAATTCCCGGCGCAGACGCTCTTGGATAATTTCCATATGGAGCAGGCCAAGGAAGCCGCAACGGAACCCGAAGCCCAGAGCTACGGAAGATTCCGCCTGGAAGGAGAAAGCGGCGTCATTAATCTGAAGCTTCGCCATGGCCGCTTTCAGGGCTTCAAAATCGGAGGAATCCACCGGATAAATGCCGGAAAAGACCATGGGGCGGATTTCCTTGAAACCGGGCAGGGGGGATGGGCAGGGGCGCATGTAATCCGTATACGTGTCCCCGATCTTGACATCAGCCGCGGATTTCATGTTGGCGATGATGTAGCCTACGTCACCGGCTTCCAGGGAATCCGTTCGGGTCATTTTGGGAGTGAAGATACCCACTTCCTTCACTTCATACACTTCGTCCGTTGCGAAAAGTTTGACTTTCATGCCGCGGTGCACGCTGCCGGAAATGACGCGCACATAGGAGACTACACCGCGGTAGGCGTCGTAAACGGAATCGAACACCAGGGCGCGCAGAAGGCCGTCCTGTTCCGTTTCAGGCGGAGGGATGCGCTGAACAACGGCTTCCAGAATATCGTCAATGCCGATGCCCATCTTGGCGGAGGCATGGATGGCTTCCTCATGGGGGATGCAGACGATGTCCTCCAGCTGGCGGTACACTTTGGGCAGGTTGGCGCTGGGAAGGTCAATCTTATTGATGACGGGGATAATGGCCAGGTTCAGATCCATGGCCAGGTGCATGTTGGCAAGTGTCTGGGCTTCCACTCCCTGGGCTGCGTCCACAATAAGGAGGGCTCCTTCGCATGCCGCCAGGGAACGGGACACTTCATAGGAGAAATCCACATGGCCCGGCGTATCCAGCAGATTGAGCTTGTAAGTCTTTCCGTCCCCGGCCTTGTAGAAAATGGTAACGGGGTGGGACTTGATGGTGATGCCCTTTTCCCGCTCCAGGTCCATGGCGTCCAGAAGCTGATCCTGCTTCTCCCGTTCGGAAATGGTATTCGTCTTTTCCAGCAGCCGGTCGGAAAGGGTGGTCTTTCCGTGGTCGATGTGAGCGATAATGGAGAAATTGCGAGTCAGTTCAATGGACATGGTGGTCTCTACCCTTCTAACATGAGTGCCCTGTGCGCGGGGAGGGTAACATAGCCCATGCGGCGGTCAAGACTTGAACATGACTGCCTCCCGTTCCCTGCCGCGTCGGCTTCATTCGCTCCGGGAAAACCGTCATTCATGACAGGGGCTGCGCTGGGAGATTGAACGTGAGGGAAGAAGGAAGGCTCTTAACCGGTACAGGCACGTGAACCTTTTCCCGTGCGGTCATTTCTTACCCAGCCAGCATATGAAATCTTTTTTAGCAGCCATTTTAAGCCTATTTATTCCCGGTCTCGGCCAGTTGTACAAGGGCCACTTTGTCCAGGCCATCATCTGGTTCCTGGTGGTGGGTGCGGCTTACGGCCTTCTGTATTGGTTCATCTTTGCACTCGTTCCTATTGTCCTGCATATCATTTGTATTTTGCAGGCCTACTTCATGGACAATGAATGATGACTGCCGTTTCGGCTTCACAGCCAGGATGGCTGAAAGGGCAGCGCATCCTGCGGATTGGCAGCGGCATTCATTCCCAGGGTTGCAGAAGGAATACGTCGTTCATAGCGGCATCATTATTCCTCATACCGGTATTTTCAATGTTTACGGGGTTCCATTTGTTGACTGCGGAAACGTAAACACAACTTTTTGACTTTGAATTAATTAATATTTTCAGGAAGCGGGCCAGGGGAATCATCCTCCGATAAACAAAAATCCAGAGCCGTTCCGGAATAAATCCGGAGCGGCTCTGGAGGGTCAGGAGGAAGGCCTTTCGGGGGTGGGGGGCCTCTCCTTGTGTTTTCTTTCTTGTTAGAAGTCGTGGCGGTAGCCGATGCTTCCGTTCAGCGCGCTGGACCCGTCACGGATGTCCGCGTTCCCGTTCACGTAGATGGTTCCCTTCGTTCCCACCGGCACGCTCAGTCCGGCTCCCAGCTGCAGCGCCGTCGTTCCCACTTTCGCCCCCCTCACGCTTTGCGCGAAGCCGGGGTTGCCCAGCAGAGAGACGTTCGTTTCCCCTCTCCGGTCTCCCAGGTCCTGCGCCGCGTTTACTCGGATTTCCGCCAGCGCTTCTCGTCCGAAGATGTTGCTGCCCACCAGGCCCATCCACCGGCCGCCCAGCGCCAGCGTCCCCGTCGTCCAGTCCTGCCTGCCGACGTTCAGGCCCGCGTTGCCCGCACCCGTTTCCTCATAGCCGTCCATCCGCGTCGTCACCACCGAGGCGTTGAACAGCGGCTGCAGCACGCTGCTGCGGTTTTCGTTGAGGTATACGTCGTAGGTGAGTTCATACATCGCTCCAAAGCCCCACCCGCTGGTGCTTCCCTGCGTCCCGTAGCTTCCTTCCCCGTAGTTGACCGTACGGTTGAGTTTCGCGTCGTTCCACCCTCCCGTCAGGATGAGCGTGTGCGCCCAGCGCCTGTCCTGGTAGCGGCCGAAGAGGCTGGCGTAGTAGCTGTCCAGGTGCCCGTCGGCGCTGTCCGCCGCGCCGGCCGTCAGGTCGCCGTAGCTGGCCGTGAAGGCCGCTCCCACTGTGAGGCGGTCGCTGAGGTCCGCGTCCACGCCTACCGTACCTCCCCAGGTGGTGAGCTGGTAGCCGCTTTCATCCCCGCGGGTGTCCAGTTTGGCGTAGGAGCCCGTGCCTTCCATCCACATGTGGAAGCGGGGGAGGTCGTCGTTGACGTAGGCCGGGTTGACGCCCATGAGGGTGGTCCGGTTCCTGATCCAGCCCATCTGGTCGCGCAGGGCGTCCCTCTGCGCCGTCCCCAGCGCGTTGACCGTGCTCCCAGCTGCCGCCGCCATAGCGCGGGTGGCTCCGGAGAGGTTGCCGTCATTGATCATGGTGCTGACGCCGTTCATGAATTGGGCCAGCTGGGAGTCGGGGTCCAGGTTTTTGCGGGCTTCCCAGAGCAGGCTGGCTCCGGCGGCGGAGTTCCACGTGTCGGCCGCGGAGGCGAAGAGGTTTTCCTGCCGGAGTGTGGCATTGAGCAGGATGTCGTTTCCGTCGCGGTTCAGCGTGGCGTCCTGGTAGTAGACGGCGAAGAGGCCGGATATCCGGGCGGCGAGGCTTTGCCCGTCTTCCAGGCCGCTGATGCTGCCGGTAGCGCTCATCAGGATGACGTCATGGAGGTCGCTCCCCGCGTTCATGGCGGCGTTTCCTTCCATGTTGGAGAGGAGGAAGCCGGCTCCGTCCTGCACGGTGATGGTATCCGCCGTCAGCATGGGGGCGCCAAAGGGGGCGTCCTGGTTGAAGTTGTAGATCAGTTCCGTCGTGGAGCCGTTCTGGAAGGTGATGCTTTCCACGTTGAGCGTGGTGTTGGCGCTGCCCTGGGCGTCTCCGGTGGCTTCAATACGCAGGGTGCCGTTGTTTCCGGCGGTGATGCTGTTGTAGTTCAGCGTGGGGGCGTCCGCGGTGCCTTTCAGGACCAGGACGCCTCCGTCACGGACGGCGAGGTCGTAGTCCTTATTGCCGGTTTGCAGGTATTGGGTGGCTTGCCCGGAGATGTCCAGGGTGCCGCTGCCTGCCAGCGTGCCGGAGAAGGTTCCGGAGGAGGTTGTTGCCGAGGAGATGGAGAGGCTGCCTCCGTTCATGGACAGGGTGCCGCTGCCGGAGAGGCTGATGATGGCGCCGGATTCCGTTCCGGAGAGGGCCAGCGTGCCGTCGGCGGTGACTGAGGTTCCGTCCAGCCGGGCTTCTCCGCCCAGGGCCAGTTCCGCTCCTTCCTGGATGCGGAGGGTGCCGGTTCCGGTGATGGAGCCGTCGTTTATTTCGCCTGTTCCGGTCAGGTTGAGAGTTCCCTGGATGGTCAGGGAGCCTCCGGCTTCCGTGCCGGTGATGGTTCCGACTTCGGCGTTGCCGTTAATGGTCAGGCCGCCTCCTTCCAGAGTGAGGGTGTCCAGGGTGTTTGACGCGCCGTTGAGGACGATGTTTCCTTCACGCAGGGCGAGGGTTTCCACGTCCATCGTTCCTCCGACCGTCAGCGTCCCGGTTCCTTCCTTGATGAAGGCGACGTTGTTGCCTCCCGTGATGCTGCCGCCCATGACGGTGTCCTGGCCGGCCGGGTCGATGTCGTCTTCTCCCGTCGTCATTTGTTTGTTGTTGAGGATGACGACGGCCGTGCCGTCTCCGGTGTTGTTGACGACCAGGCTGCTGCCCGTGGCTCCCATCAGGTTGTTGATTTTAGCTCCCTGTCCGTCGGATTCGCCCGGGGCTCCGGCCAGGTTGACCGTCAGGGTCTGGCCGCCGCCGATGACGACGCCGGCGTAGCCGGAGAGCGTTTGATAGGAGTTGACTTCATGGGCGTTTCCTCCTTCCTCCTGCACGCGGTAGAGGCCGGTGGCCGCTCCGCTGAGCACCAGGCTGCCTCCGTCCGTTCCGGTGACCCGGATGCCGTAGTTGGACAGAAGGTCGGTAGTGAAGGCGATGTCGCCCAGGTCGCCGACGGTCAGCGTTCCGCTGGTCAGGGTCAGGTAGCTGGAGGAGTCGTCGGTTTTGTGGTCCAGCAGAAGGTTGACGACGGCGTCGTTGCTCAGGTCCAGCGTCAGCCCTTCCCCCTCTATGGACAGGTTCGGGTCGCTTCCCGTTCCGCTGCCGTTGATGATGACGGCGCCAGACGCCTGCGTGTCCTGGCCGATGTTTTCCGTTCCCAGGGCGATGGTCAGTCCGTCCAGGCCTCCTTCTCCTACGGTTACGGTTCCGCTGACTCCGGTGAGACGGGAGCCGGAGGCGATGTTCCACGTTCCTTTCATATGGCTGCCGCCGGCGCCGGAGAGGTTCAGGCTGCCTTCCGAGATGGTGATTCCTTCCGTAGTTCCGTCAAGGATGGTTTCCGCTCCTGCCGCGTCCGCCCCGAGTGTCAGGGTTCCCGCTCCCGTTTTGGTCAGGGCCGGGCTGTCGGTCAGCGCGTAGATGGTGGCCGAGGTTTCTTCCTGCGCGATATTGATTTCATCAAACCGGGTGAAGGTGACGTTTTGGAAGTCCCCGGTTCCAAAGGTTCCCTTGAGTTCCAGCGTCCTGTTTCCTTCTACCGCCGCTCCGGCGCTTCCGCCGATGGTGATGCCGCTTTCTTCTCCTTCCTCCCCAAAGATGCTTCCTCCCGTCAGCGAGACGTGGACTTCGCCTCCTACCGTGCCACAGTTGCCCGCCCCGTAGATGTCTCCCAGGTAGGTGCCCTGTCCAAGGGTGACGGTGATGTTGCCGCCAATGCTGACGGGCAGGGCTGTGGGATCTTCCGCCGTCCACGTGCTTCCTCTCCAGGAGCCGCCCACGATTTTGCCCGTGAAGGTGGAACCTCCGTCAATGGAGACGCTGGTGTTTCCGTTGGTGGTCAGCGTCGTGCCGTTGCCCCAGTTCCAGAAGGAGCCGCCCATGATGTCTCCCGTGAAGGTGATTCCTTCTTTTCCGCTGATGGAGACGCTTGAGTTTCCTTCCACTTTTTGTACGGCTCCGTTGCCCTCGGATTTCGTGTTTGCGTAACTGCCTCCATAGATGTTTTTGACGAAGTTGTTGTGCCCTTCCGTGCCGGAGAGTTCCGCATCGCCTACATTAATCGTTACCGAGGTGTTGCCCTGGATGGTCGTTCCTGAAGTCTGGTTGGCCGTCCACGCGCTTCCGCCCGTGATGAAGTTTTGGGCTGTGACGTTGCCGAAGTCTCCCAGGTTGACGGTCGCGCTGTTGCTGTGCTGGATGTTGGTGACCAGGACGCTCGTGTTTCCTGTGATGGTGGTGACGGCATTGTGGGAGGAGGTGCTTCCTCCGATGATGGCTCCCGCCACGATGGCGTTATCTTTGACGGTAACGTTGGTGTTTCCCGTCAGGGTAGTGCTTGCTCCCTTGTTGTTCCCGCCGATGACGTGTTCCGCCGTGGCGTTTCCAGAGAGCTGCACATGGGTGTCCCCAGTCAGCGTGCTGGTCTGGAGGTTGGTGCCCCATTCATTGGTGACACCTCCGGCGATGATGCCGAATGCTCCTCCGTTGATGTCCATCCAGATGTCCCCCTGGTAGTTGAGGTTGCCGGACGGCAGGGTCGCCCCGCTGTTGTATACTCCGGACAGGTTGATTTTGGTTCCGCCGGTGTTGGTGATTTGATAGACTTTGTCCCCGCTGGTCGTCAGGGTCCCGTTCAGATATCCCAGGCTGACGTTGGCCGCACTCCCCTCCCCAAGAGCCAGCGTAAAGGCGTTCTTGACCGTTTCTTCCAATTCCCCTCCTTCTCCCGCAGATACCCACGTCACGCTGGATATCGCCCCGTCTTCTATCGTCAGCACGCTGCCTTCTATTCTATATTGCCCTGTATCTAAGCCCGTAACGGTAAAATTCGCGCCGAGGTTGCTTCCTAAATCAAACGTGTATCCCTGTTCTCCCTCCACCAGGCTGTCAAGCGCGCCGCCGATGTCAATGGTGCCTGAAGTGAAAGTTACATTTTCCTTGGTAAAGGAGGATCCGGATTCCGTATAGGTTAGCTTGGCTCCGTCAATGGCTGCGTTTTTCAATACGCCGGTGCCGTTCATGTTCAGAACGGCATTTGCCCCCAGAGTGGCGGAGGTGAAATCCAGCGTTCCTCCCGCCATGGTGATTATTCCGGAATAGGCCAAGGAAGAATTATTGATTTTCAAGATGCCACCTTGGGCTGTGATATTCGCGTTGATGACGGTTCCCGTCAGGTTTTGCGTACCTGTTCCGGCCATAATCAGATTTATTCCTCCCGTGGGAGTAGTGTTGCCGTTTACTCCGGAATGCTGCGTGGTTGCCCCGATACTTCCCCCATACGTGTAATTTCCGTTACCCGTCAGGGTAAGATTCGCTCTGGAGGAATTAGCCGACTGGACGCGCCCCTTATGTGTTCCGCTGAAGCCGTCGGCATCATTTAAACCGGCCAGAGAGGCGGCATTGGAAATTTGCAACGTCAGGGCGCTGGAACTTTGATTGATTGAGCCTGACAAATCTACCGTTGCATTGGCGAGAGCCGTTCCCGTAATCTGGAGAATGGCGCCGCCGGGCTGCGTCCCCTTCTGGGAAAGGATAATGTTCCCGGAAAAACTGCTTTCTTGGGAACCAAGCACAAACTTGGAGGCATAGCCGGCATTGCCGTTAGCCGCTACCAGCGTTAAATTTCCTTCTCCGGCAAATGCCCCGTTCAAATTGATGGTACAGCCGCCGTTCGCATTCTGATTAATGGTAAACGAGGAGCCTGCCCCGATATAAAGTCCTGTGGAATAATTGTTGTTTCCTGAATTTACATCAAGGTTGACGGATTGGCTCCCAGTAACTGAATACTCATTGGCGGGCTCATTGTTATTAAAGGTGGAGTCCGCTCCCCATGCGGGGGATTCAGATGTTGGGACGGCCAGGGAAACACTGGTGTAACAAGCCAGAACAGCCGCCAGCAGGGTAATAGGCAGATGGAGACGCATTGCAAAAATGTTAGATGTTAATTTTTTATGTATATAACGGATTGAAAATTCGATGTCAAGTTGAAAATACCAGTTCCCGGATTCTCATACTTTTACTGTAAGTGCATTATGATTTTTTAAATTTCTAAAATGGGATTTTCATCTTTTCATTTACCTCCCCTTTTGAAGCAAGGGGAGGCATACTATAAGACTTTCATTCTGAATATAAAATATCAAATTTTATATTGCATGGGACAATATTGGAATCATCGCCGAATTTTCAATCCGCTTTTCCTTTTTCGTGGAATAACGAGGAGAGTCCATAAAAAAAGCCGTACCCCGGAAACGGGGTACGGCCCTTGAAGTGTGGGTGGAGAGAACAGGTTAGCGTTCGTTGTCGAAGTTGATGGTATCGTTCAACATGTCTTCGGCAAGTTCCGCCGCTTCCTCTTCTTCGCTGGCCGCCGCGATTTCTTCTGCGCCCTCTGCAGGTTCCACTTCAATCTTGCTGTAACGGGAGAATCCGGTGCCGGCGGGAATGAGGTGGCCCATGATGACGTTTTCCTTGAAGCCTTCCAGAGTATCGGTCTTGCCGAGGGTGGATGCTTCCGTCAGAACGCGTGTGGTATCCTGGAAAGATGCCGCGGAAATGAAGGATTCCGTTTCCAGGGAGGCCTTCGTGATACCGAGCAGAACGGGCTTGGCTGCGGCCGGTTGGCCGCCCTGGGCTACGGTTTGTTCATTGATGCGGTCGAACGTGGTCTTGTCCACTTGGTCTCCCCACAGGAATTCGGTATTTCCGGGTTCCGTGATGACTACCTTGCGGAGCATCTGGCGCACGATGATTTCCACATGCTTGTCGTTGATTTCCACCCCCTGGAGGCGGTACACTTCCTGAACTTCGTTAACGAGGTGTTCCTGGAGACGTTCCTTGCCGCAGACATCCAGAATTTCTTCCGGAGAAACGGGGCCTTCCGTAAGCTGGTCGCCCAGATGCACGTGGTCGTCTTCATGAACGATGACGTGCTTGTTCATCGGGACCAGATGGTCCACCAGTTCGCCCGTGGGTGTTTCAATGGTAATGACCTTCTTGCCGCGGGAAGTATTCTTGCTGCTGAGGCGCACAATGCCTTCCACGCGTGCAATGGTGCAGGCGTCCTTGGGCTTGCGGGCTTCGAACAATTCCGCCACGCGGGGCAGACCGCCGGTGATGTCCTTCGTCTTGGCTACCTTGCGGGGCGTCTTGGCCACCATTGTGCCGGCGGAGATGGTTTCTCCGTCCTTCACAGTGAGGTTGGCGCCTGCGGGAATGGCATGATGAGCCAGAACTTCGCGGGTCTTGGCATCGCGGATGACCACTTGCGGGTGAAGTTCCTGCTTGTGTTCCATCACGACAAGGGAGGAGGCACCGGTTTCCCGGTCCGTTTCCTTGGAAACGGTGATGCCGACGATCATATCCTTGAATTCGACGATGCCGCCCTTTTCTGCAATCACGGGCACATTGTACGGATCCCAGGTGGCGAGGGTTTCATCCTTCTTGATAGTGCCGCCGTTGGGCACGTACAGGATGGTGCCGATGACGGGCTGGTAGGATTCCAGTTCGCGGCCCTGTTCGTTTTCGATGCGGACAGAGCAGTTTTTATTCAGGACGACGAAGTTGCCGTCTGCGTTTTCCACCGTGCGGAGATCTTCCGTGTAGATGACGCGGCCGTCGTTCTTGGCTTTCACGATGGGCTGCTTGAACGCCGTGGTAGCCGTTCCGCCCACGTGGAACGTACGCATGGTGAGCTGCGTGCCGGGTTCGCCGATGGACTGGGCGGCAATAATGCCGACCGCTTCCCCGATCTTCACTTCCTGTCCGGTGGCCAGGTTCAGGCCGTAGCACTTGGCACAGCAGCCCTTTTTGAGTTCGCAGGTGAGTACGGAGCGGATTTTCAGCCGTTCAATGCCGATTTTTTCCAGTTGTTCCGCCTGCTTTTCGTTAATGAGGTCGTTGATGTCTACGATAACCTCGCCGCTGACGGGGTCAACGATGCGTTCGCAGGAAGTCCGGCCGTAGATACGGGAGGAAAGGGACGCCACTTCTTCGTCGCCGTCATAGATGGCGTGAACGGTGATGCCGTTGCTGGTGCCGCAATCTTCCGCATGGACGATGACATCCTGGGCCACGTCCACGAGTTTGCGGGTCATGTAGCCGGAGTCCGCCGTTTTCAGCGCGGTATCTGCCAGACCCTTGCGGGCGCCGTGGGTGGAGATGAAGTATTCCAGCACGGAAAGGCCTTCACGGAAGTTGGCCGTGATGGGGCGTTCGATAATTTCGCCGCTGGGTTTCGCCATCAAACCGCGCATGCCGGAGAGCTGCTTGATCTGCGCCTTGTTGCCTCGGGCTCCGGAGTCCACCATCATGAAGAGCGGGCTGGCCATCTTGGAGCCTTCGTTGTGTTCCAGCTTGCGGTACAGAGCCGCCTGGATGACATCCGTAGTCTGGGTCCAGATGTCCACCACCTTCTGGTAGCGTTCCCCATCCGTGATAATACCGTTCTTATACTGGCGGGTCACCTTGTCCAGCTCCGCATAGGCTTTTTCAATTTCCGTCTTTTTCTGGGAGGGAACCACCATGTCCACGATGCCGATGGAGCAGCCGGAACGGGTTGCTTCCTTGAAGCCCAGGTTTTTCAGGGCGTCCAGAGTCTGCACGGTACGTTCCTTGCCGACGGTCTGGTAGCAGCGCCAGATGATGTCGCCCATCTGTTTCTTGCCTACGTTGCGGTTAATGTAACCGAGTTCCCGGGGCCAGATTTCATTGAAACGCACGCGTCCGGCAGTAGTGATGATAACCTTCTTGGTGACATCCCCATACACTACTTCGGAAGGCTTTTTGCCGTAGTCCGGGTTGTGCAGGCGGATCCAGTCATGGTAGCCGATTTTGCGGGCGGCAATGGCGTATTCCACCTCGTCAATGGATTCGAAGAGGGGAAGATGGTGATGATTATCCTGATTGTTCTGTACTTCCGCAGCACGGGTATGCGTCAGGAAGTACGCGCCCAGAATGATGTCCTGCGTGGGTGTGGCAATGGGCTTGCCGGAAGCAGGGGAGAAAATATTGTTGGGCGCCAGCATGAGCTGCCGGGCTTCCATCTGCGCTTCCACGGACAGAGGCACGTGCACAGCCATCTGGTCGCCGTCGAAGTCCGCGTTGTACGCATTACAGACGAGCGGGTGCAGACGGATGGCGGAACCTTCAATCAGAACCGGTTCAAAAGCCTGGATGGAGAGGCGGTGCAGGGTGGGCGCGCGGTTGAGCATGACCGGGTGGCCCTTGGTCACTTCTTCCAGAATATCCCACACTTCCGGCGTCTTGCGGTCAATGAGCTTCTTGGCGGAGCGCACCGTGTGCACGTAACCCAGCTCTTTCAGACGGTGGATGATGAAGGGTTCAAACAGAATGAGCGCCATCTTCTTGGGAAGACCGCACTGGTTGAGTTTCAATTCCGGGCCGATGACGATAACGGAGCGGCCGGAGTAGTCCACGCGCTTGCCGAGCAGGTTCTGGCGGAAACGGCCTCCCTTGCCCTTCAGCATGTCGGAGAGGGATTTGAGGGGGCGGTTGCCGGCGCCGGTGACGGCACGGCCGTGGCGGCCGTTGTCAAACAGGGCATCCACGGCTTCCTGAAGCATGCGTTTTTCATTACGGATGATGACTTCTGGAGTTTTGAGGCTCAGGAGGGTTTTCAGGCGGTTGTTGCGGTTGATGACGCGGCGGTACAGGTCATTCAGGTCGGACGTTGCGAAACGGCCGCCTTCCAGAGGAACCAGCGGGCGCAGGTCCGGAGGAATGACGGGCAGAACGTTCAAAATCATCCATTCCGGGCGTGTGTTGGACTGAAGGAACCCCTGGGCCAGTTTCAGACGCTTGGCAATCTTGCGCTTGTTCTGTTTGGAGTTGGTATTGTCCAGCTGTTCCTGAAGATCCGCGACGAGGGTGGGCAGATCAATGGCCGCCAGCATTTTCTGGATGGCTTCCGCGCCCATGCCGGCTTCAAAGCTGTCATAGCCGTATTCGTCTTCCGCATTGCGGAATTCTTCTTCCGTCAGGATGGCCCCCTTTTCCAGAGGGGTACTGCCGGGATCTACCACGATGTAGTCTTCATAGTAAATCACGCGTTCCAAATGGCGGGCTGTCATGTCCAGCATAAGGCCAATGCGGCTGGGCATGCATTTGTAAAACCAGATATGGGAAACCGGAACGGCCAGTTCAATATGGCCCATTCGTTCGCGGCGCACGCGCGCGTTGGTTACTTCCACGCCGCAGCGGTCGCAGGTGATGCCCTTATGCTTGATGCGCTTGTACTTGCCGCAGGCGCATTCCATGTCTCGGGTGGGCCCGAAGATGCGTTCGCAGAACAGGCCGCCTTTTTCCGGCTTGAACGTGCGGTAGTTGATGGTTTCCGGGTTGACGACTTCACCGAATGACCAGCTGCGGATGGTATCCGGATCCGCCACGGTGATGGCAACCTGGTCAAAGGTCCGGGGCTTGTCGCTCAGGCCGTGCATTTCCCTGATGGTGGGGGTGTCAGACATATATTGAAAGTTTAAAGGATGTTTGATGCCCGCCCCCGCGTTTTGCGGCACGGGGGCGGAATGCGGTGGATATTAGAATTTGAGGTCGGAGAAGTCGACGTCCGCCAGGCCGGCCATGTCGTCGCTGTCAAAGCCTTCCGTCATGCCGTCCACGGGAGTGAGATCCGTGCCGCCGAGTTGCAGGGAGGGTTGTTCATCCTTGCTGCCGGGGCGTACGTTCAGCCCCAGGGACTGCATTTCCTTCATCAGAACGTTGAAAGATTCCGGAGTTCCGGCTTCCAGGGTATTATCCCCCTTCACGATGGATTCGTAAATGCGGGTACGGCCCTGAACGTCGTCGGACTTGACGGTGAGAAGTTCCTGGAGGGTATAGGCGGCGCCATAGGCTTCCAGTGCCCACACTTCCATTTCCCCGAAACGCTGACCGCCGTATTGGGCCTTGCCGCCCAGAGGCTGCTGCGTGACCAGGCTGTACGGACCCACGGCGCGGGCGTGAATCTTGTCCGCCACCAGGTGGTTCAGTTTGAGCATGTAGGTCTGGCCTACCACCACCGGGTTATGGAAAGGTTCGCCGGTCAGGCCGTCATAAAGGGTACTCTTCCCTCCCACGGTGCCGTCCTTGCCGTCACCGATCCAGGTGAAACCGTCCACCTTCTTGGCTTCGGACATGTAATTCCAGATGGTTTCTTCACTGATCCCGTCGAACACCGGGGTAGCCACCTTGAAGCCAAGGGCCCTGGCAGCGATGCCGAGGTGGGCTTCAAGCACCTGCCCCACATTCATTCGGGAAGGCACGCCCAAGGGGTTCAGAACGATATCCACCGGAGTACCGTCCGCGAGGAAGGGCATATCCTGTTCCGGGACGATTTTGGCAACGACGCCTTTGTTGCCGTGGCGACCGGCCATCTTGTCACCCACGCCGAGCTTGCGCTTGGCGGCGATATATACTTTAACTTCCTTCAGTCCGCCGGGTTCGGATTCGTCCCCGGATTCCATCTGATCCAGCCTGTGTTCCCGTTCGTCATCCAGTTCCGTAAAGCGGCCTTCAAACGAAGTGATGATTTCCAGAATCTTGTTGCGAATCGGGCTGGGTTCGATTTCGATGTGGTCGTGAACCAGGGCCAGTTTACGCAACAGGGTCTTGGTGATTTTCCTGTTGGCCGGGATGATGATTTCACCGGTCTGTTCATTGACGACGTCCAGCGGGATTTTTTCACCCAGAAGAATATCGGAGAGCTTCTTGGTCAACTGGTCAATGAGCTGCTCCTTCTTCTTTTTATGTTCGTCGTTGATTTTCTTGAACTGCTTTTTCTTTTCCGCGCTGTCTACGACGAGGTCGCCGCGGTGGTGGCCGGAGCCTGTGGAAGAAATGCGCACATCCATCACGATGCCGGTGCAGCCGGAGGGGACACGGAGTGAGGTATCTTTCACTTCTGCGGCCTTTTCACCGAAAATGGCGCGGAGGAGACGTTCTTCCGGAGCCAGTTCCGTTTCCGATTTGGGGGTGATTTTGCCGACGAGGATGTCGCCGGGCTTCACTTCCGCGCCGATGCGGATGACGCCGTCATGATCCAGGTTTTTCAGGGCTTCATCACCGGCGTTCGGGATATCACGGGTGATTTCTTCCGGACCCAGCTTGGTGTCACGGGCCTGAACTTCAAACTCGGAGATATGAATGGAAGTGAAGGTGTCTTCCTTCACGGTTTTTTCGGAGATGACAATAGCGTCTTCGAAGTTGTAACCGTTCCACGGCATATAGGCCACCAGAACATTGCGGCCGAGGGCCAGTTCGCCCTGGTCCGTGTTCGGGCCGTCCGCCAGCACGTCGCCGGTTTTGATTTTGTCGCCGCGGCGCACGATCGGACGCTGGTTGATGCAGGTTCCAGCATTGGAACGCATGAACTTGCGCAGGGGATAGACGTAAACGCCATTGTCGCGGTCCGTGCGCACACTGTCGGGATCGGACAGGAATACTTCCGGACGCACGGGCAGTTCCCCGTCTTTCGTGGTGATAATGACTTCAGCCGTGGCGGAGGCCACGATGCCGTCCGCTTCCGCCAGAACGACGGAACGGGAGTCCCTGGCGCACTTTCCTTCGATGCCGGTTCCCACGTATGGAGATTCCGCTACCATCAGAGGCACGCCCTGGCGCTGCATGTTGGAGCCCATCAGGGCGCGGTTGGCGTCGTCATGTTCCAGGAAGGGGATAAGACCGGCGGCGATAGAAACGAGCTGCTTGGGAGAAACGTCCATGTAATGCACGTCTGCCGGATCCACTTCGATGAATTCGCCTTTTTCACGGGCGGTTACGCGGGAGGTCGTGAAGTTGCCCTGTTCGTCCAGCGGGTTATTGGCCTGGGCGATGAGATAGCCTTCTTCCTGATCGGCGGTGACGTATTCGATGGTATTGGTGACCCTGCCGTTTTCCACCTTGCGGTAAGGTGTTTCAATGAATCCGAATTCATTGATGCGGGCGTAGGTACACATGGAGTTGATCAGGCCGATGTTGGGACCTTCCGGCGTTTCAATGGGGCAAATGCGCCCGTAGTGGGAGGGGTGTACGTCCCGGACTTCAAATCCGGCCCGGTCACGGTTCAGGCCGCCGGGCCCCAGGGCGGAAAGACGGCGCTTGTGCGTCAATTCCGCGAGGGGGTTGATCTGGTCCATGAATTGGGAGAGCTGGGAGCGGCCGAAGAAGTCGCGCACGACGGCGCTGAGGGCCTTCGGATTGATGAGTTTGCTGGGCGTGACGCCTTCAATGTTCTGGTCAATGAGGGTCATGCGTTCCTTGACCAAGCGCTCGGTGCGGGCAAGGCCTACGCGGCATTGATTGGCCATGAGTTCGCCTACGGCACGTACGCGGCGGCTGCCCAGGTGGTCGATGTCGTCCACCATGCCTTCGCCCTTCTTGAGGCGCAGGAGGTATTTGAGGGCGGCCAGGAAATCTTCCGCCGTCATCAGGCGCTGGTCCAGGCTGGTGTCCAGCCCGAGTTTCTGGTTGATTTTGTAGCGCCCCACGCGGGTGAGGTCGTATTTCTTGGGATCGTCAAAAAGCCTCTTAAGCAGGGTGCGTGCCTGAGCGGCAGTAGCGGGATCTCCGGGACGCAGGCGTTTGTAGATTTCCTTGAGGGCGGATTCTTCGTCGTGAGCGGGATCCTTCTTCAGGGTTTTGATCAGCACGTCGTCCTCGCTCTGGTCAATGACGTCGATTTTCTTGATGCCGAACTGGAGGAGCTGGCGAACCACACCCATATTGAGCTGTTCGAAAGCCTTGGCAAGAACCAGGTCCTTGTCCTTGATCGTGTCCACAGCCACAAGGTTGTGCAGATCTTCTTCCGTCATGTCTTCGCTCAGGGGAAGCGTGCGGATGTTGTAGAACTGGCTGACGATGTCACGGTCCGTTTTGAAGCCCAGGTAGCGCATAAACGTCGTCGCAAGGAATTTGCGGCGGCGGCGGCGGCGGTCAAGGTAAACGTAAAGCAGGTCGTTGGTGTCAAACTGGACCTCCAGCCAGGAGCCCCGGTCCGGGATGATGCGGAAGGAGTGGAGCAGTTTTCCGTTCAGATGCTGGGCGCTTTCAAAGCAAATGCCCGGGGAACGGTGCAGCTGGGACACAATGACGCGTTCGGCGCCGTTAATGACAAAGGTGCCGCGGTTGGTCATCATAGGGAGTTCTCCCATATAGACCGTTTCTTCCTTGGACTCGTTGTCGGATTTGAGCTTGAAGGTGACCTGAAGGGCGGCGCTGTAGGTTTCCCCCGCGCGGATGGCCTCGTAATCGCTCATCTTCGGCTGTTCAATGTCATAGGAGACGAAGTCGAGCTCAATGTTTTCGTCATAGCTCTTGATAGGAAAGATTTCCTTCAGAACGCCTTGTAACCCGATGTTTTTCCTGGCCGCGGCCGGCGTGTCCTGTTGTAGAAAATCGAAGTATGATTGAAGTTGAATCTCAATAAGGTTCGGAGGTTCGATGACTTCCTTGATATTCCCGAAGTAGAGTCGCTTTGACATGGGCTGCTGTGGCGGAGATGTTATGGTTTGCATCCTGAAAAACCCGGATGCCGGGTTGGGCGGTTCTTTCCCTGGGGGACGGAACCGACTGGAAGCGTTTTACGAAATAAAAGGCCTCTAGTCGGTCACGCGGGATGTGAAGACGAGGAAGCGCAACAGGAGAAAAACGGCTTTTCTCCTGTTGCGCGGGAAGTAAAAAGCTTACTTGACGTCTACCTTGGCGCCAGCTTCTTCCAGCTTGGCCTTGGCGGCGTTAGCTTCGTCCTTAGAGACAGCTTCCAGGATGACGGCGGGAGTGCCTTCAACCAGTTTCTTGGCGTCCACCAGGCCGAGGCCGGCCTTCACTTCGCGGACGGCCTTAATTACGGCAATCTTGTTGGCGCCGGCTTCCGTCAGAACGACGTTGAATTCGGTCTTTTCTTCTTCAGCTTCGGCAGGAGCGGCGGCAGCGCCGGCGGCAGCTACGGGAGCAGCGGCGGAAACGCCCCACTTTTCTTCCAGAAGCTTGACGAGGTCGGCAGCTTCCAGGATGGTAAGGGTGCCGAGTTCTTCAGCGATTTTGTTAATATCAGCCATTGTATTATTTTCTAGTTTGGTTTCGAGTCGCGCCAAGAGCCAACTTGGCATTTCAGTTCTCCGGCCGGAGTTCCGACAAGGAACCTGTAGGAGAGTCGGGTCCGGTTTTCACACATTTGGCTAGAGTGCAACCGGACCGTCCGGTCAAGGGGTTGGTATTAGGCGGCGGGTTCTTCGCTGCCGCCGTTTTCTTTGTCCACATATGCCTGAATAACTCGGGCAAGAGCGGAACCGGCCGCGTTGATAGTGCCAAGGAGTTTGGCAAGCAACTGGTCGCGGGGAGGCAGTTCGCCGATGGCGCGGATTTCGTCCGCGGAAAGAATGGCTCCATCCAGGATCGCCACCTTGTATTCGGCTTTCTTGGAAGCCTTGGCAAAGGTGTTGATGGCCTTGGCGGCGCCTGCTACGTCGGATGCGCCGGTCACGAAAGCGGTCTGGCCGACGAGGTGTTCCCCGATGTCGGGAAGGCCGGCATCCGTCAGAGCCGTGCGCATGAAGTTGTTCTTGGCTACGTGGCACTGAGCGCCGCAGGCGGCCAGGGCGGAACGCAGATTGGTGAACTCAGGCACGGTGATCGAGGTGTAGTCCACGACGATCAGGAACGGGGAGGCGTTGACGCGAGCGGTCAGGTCGTCAATGATGATACGCTTGTCAGGATTCATGGTGTGCTAAATCGGTTCGGGTTACAGTTTGGCGATGGAAGCGGTGTCAACCGGCAGACCGGGGCACATGGCGCATGAAACGGTGACGGATTCGATGTAGGCGCCCTTGGCGGAAGCCGGGCGGGCCTTGACGACGGAATCAATCAGGGCAGCGATGTTTTCGGCGATGCTTTCGTTGGAGAAAGACAGCTTGCCTACAGCGGCGGAGATATTGGCGTTCTTGTCAACCTTGTAGTCAACGCGGCCGGCTTTCACTTCCTTCACAGCCTTGGCCGTATCGTCCGTGACGGTACCGGTTTTCGGGTTGGGCATCAGGCCGCGCGGACCCAGTACACGGGCAACCTTGCGAACCTCCGTCATGGCGTCGGGGGTGGCAATGGCCGTATCAAAGTCAACAAATCCTCCCTGGACTTTCTTGATGAGATCTTCAAACCCCACGAATTCGGCTCCGGCTTCCTGGGCGGCCTTGGCGGCATCGCCCTGGGCGAAGACGAGGACGCGGACGTTTTTACCCGTGCCGTTAGGCAGGGAAACGCTGCCGCGAACCATCTGGTCGGATTTGCGGGGGTCCACAGTCAGATGGAAGGAGACGGTGACGGTCGGGTCGAATTTCGGTGCCGGGAAGGATTTCATGGTTTCCACGGCTTCCGTGATGCTGTAGTTCTTGTTAGGGGTAACAAGCTTGGCTGCTTCTTGATATCGCTTGCTGCGTTTGGTAGACATGTGTGTATTTGGCAGTGCGTTCGGACTGGTTTAATCCTCCTGCGGTGAGTGTTACATACCTTCAACTTCAATGCCCATCTGGCGAGCCTGGCCGGCAAGAATGCGGGCGGCGCGTTCAGGGTCTTTCGTGTTGAGGTCAGGGAGTTTGGTGTTGACAACTTCCATCAGCTTGGCCTTGGAAAGGGTGGCGACTTTCTTTTTGTTCGGTTCGCCGGAGCCGGAGGCGACGCCTGCGGCTTTCTTGAGAAGCACGCTGCCCGGGGGCTGCTTGGTGATGAAAGAAAATGACTTGTCCTTGTAAACCGTGATGACGGTCGGCAGGAGATCGCCGGCCTGCTTTTGCGTGGCGGCGTTGAACTCCTTGCAGAATGCCATGATGTTTACACCGGCCTGACCAAGTGCCGGACCCACGGGCGGGGAGGGGTTAGCGGCTCCGGCATTGATCTGGAGCTTGATGATTTTGGTTATTTCTTTTGCCATGGTTTTGCTTTGTTAGCGGAGAAAATAAACGGGAAGGGGACTGATGGGGGGAGACGCAAAGAAGATTCAGGCTTTTTCCACCTGCCAGTATTCCAGGTCCACAGGCGTGGCGCGGCCAAAAATGGAGACACTGACACGCAGCTTGCCCTTTTCCGGGTCGATTTCTTCGATGGTGCCTTCCTGGCTCTGGAACGGGCCTTCGCACACGCGCACAGGGTCGCCGACGGCGAATTCCACCTTGGGACGGGCGGCGACGGCTTCCGCATCCAACAGGGGCAGAAGGTCTTCCACCTCGCGCTTGCGCATGGGGAGGGGGGCGTTGCGGGAGCCGGCAATGCTGATGACACCGTCAATTTGCTGGATAAAGTACCAAAGGTCCTTGTTCAGGGTGCCGTCCGCTTCCAGCAGGTACATGTTGGCATAAACATACCCGGGAAAGAGTTTGCTGTGACGTTCCGTTTTTTTGCCGTTGCGCACTTCGGAAATAAGTTCCGTGGGGACTTCCACCCGGTAAATGAAGTCGGAAAGCTCGGCGTCCTTCGCCTTGCGGATGATGCGGTCACGAACGCTGTTTTCCTGTCCGGAGAGGACGTGAAGGACATACCATTGTTCGTGAGGCTCTGGGGTACTGGGCATGATCGGAGAAAGAAGTGGGGAGAGTAAAACTAGATTGCCAACTGGATGAGATAGTTGACCACGCTGTGAAGAAAGATGTCGAACGATGCAACAAACGCGCCAAGGAATACCATGGCAATCAGTACGACGAGAGTGGAACCCCAGAGTTCGCGGAATTTTTTGAAACCTTTCACCTTGGGGTCGCTTTCCCAGGGCCAGGTCGTCTTCTTAAGTTCGCCCTTAACTTCGGCGATGAATTGAGAAATCTTGCGAAACATGCTTCAAGGTGGGGTGGTGTATTTGGAAAGAAGTGGCAGGTCAGGAGGGACTCGAACCCCCAACTTTTGGTTTTGGAGACCAACGCTCTACCAATTGAACTACTGACCTGTTGGAGTCTCTTCTTTCGTGGGAAATGAGGGGGCCTGCGGGGAGGCCCCCTCATTAAACCTGATGTAGATTCCTCTACAAGTTCCTGAGGAACTTAGTCAAGGATTTCGCTGATACGACCAGCACCCACGGTGCGGCCGCCTTCGCGGATAGCGAATCGCATGGCTTTTTCCATGGCGATCGGAGTGATGAGCTGGACTTCCAGGTTGACGTTGTCGCCGGGCATCACCATTTCCACGCCTTCGGGAAGGGTGCAGCAACCGGTCACGTCCGTTGTACGGAAGTAGAACTGCGGGCGGTAGTTGTTGAAGAACGGAGTGTGACGGCCGCCTTCTTCCTTGGTCAGGACGTAAACTTCAGCCTTGAAGTTCTTGTGGGGCTTCACGGTGCCGGGCTTGATGATTACCTGGCCGCGTTCGATGTCTTCCTTCTTCAGGCCGCGGAGAAGCAGACCAACGTTGTCGCCGGCCTGGCCTTCGTCAAGCAGCTTACGGAACATTTCGATGTCCGTAACGGCAGTTTTCTGGGTGTCCTTGATGCCGATGATTTCCACTTCTTCCATCTTCTTGATGACGCCGCGTTCGATACGGCCGGTAGCCACGGTGCCGCGGCCGGAGATGGAGAATACGTCTTCCACAGGCATGAGGAAGGGCTGATCCACAGGACGTTCGGGTTGCGGGATGTAGGAGTCAACAGCGGCCATAAGTTCCATGATGGAATCTTCGGCAGCGGCGTCACCTTCCAGAGCCTTAACGGCGGAACCCTTGATAATGGGGGTGTCGTCGCCCGGGAATTCGTATTCGTTGAGAAGTTCGCGGATTTCCATTTCCACGAGTTCAAGCAGGTCGGGATCGTCAACCAGGTCGCACTTGTTCATGTAAACGACAATGGCGGGAACGCCCACCTGGCGGGCAAGGAGGATGTGTTCGCGGGTCTGCGGCATCGGGCCGTCGGAGGCGGCAACCACAAGGATGGCACCGTCCATCTGGGCAGCGCCGGTGATCATGTTTTTCACATAGTCGGCGTGTCCGGGGCAGTCAACGTGGGCATAGTGACGGTTTTCCGTTTCGTATTCAACGTGAGCCGTGGAGATGGTAATGCCGCGTTCGCGTTCTTCGGGGGCGGCGTCAATCTGGTCATAGCCGCGTGCTTCGGCGAAACCCTTCTTAGCGAGCACTGAAGTAATGGCGGCGGTAAGGGAGGTTTTGCCGTGGTCAACGTGACCGATGGTGCCCACGTTCACGTGGGGCTTGTTGCGCTGGAATTGCTCTTTAGCCATAATATTATGTTTAGGTTTGGGCTGCTATGGGTCTAGCTTGAAGATGGAGCTTCTGGCGGGAATTGAACCCGCGACCTCATCCTTACCAAGGATGCGCTCTACCCCTGAGCTACAGAAGCATAGACTTCTTCCGCCTTTCGCTGCTCCTAGAGAAGTCGTAAATCCGCCCAAACCTGCGGTTCTAGCGGATAAATAGCATCCTCCCGTGTTGCCTGACGAAAAGCGGACGCTATGTTACGTTTTTGGATGCAGGATGTCAATGAAAACATGAACATTTTTTCAGCTTTATGCCGCAAATACAGGGGGTTCATGTATAATATATTTATCAGGAATGTGTTGAATGTTTGGATCTGTTTAAATCCTCCGTCAATTTAAGATTGGGGTCAACGTCTTCATCCAGAGAATGGAACAGTCCTCTTCGGGCTTTGAGACAGGTGACATAAGCGATCATGGCGGCATTATCCGTCGTCAGGTCGAAGTCCGGGAGAACCAGTTTCACTTTTTCACGGTCACAGGCGGTTTTCAGGCGGGAACGCAGCTCCCTGTTGCAGGAGACGCCCCCGGAGATGGAAAGGGTGCGGTGACCGGAGGCGCGCAAGGCCTTCAGCGCCTTGTGAATCAGGACGTCCGTCACGGCCCGCTGGAAAGAAGCGCAGAGGTCGCGCAGAGTTTGCCGGGGCAGGCCGTGAGGATCGCCGTTTTTCGTAATTTTGGGCAGTGTATAGAGAACGGCCGTTTTCAGGCCGGAGAAAGATACGTTGGCTGTATGCTCTTTCATCAGGGCCCGGGGGAAAGAAAAGGCTTCCGGGTCGCCTTCCGCCGCCAAGCGGTCGATTTCCGGCCCTCCGGGATAGGGAAGGCCTAGCATTTTGCCTACCTTGTCAAAGGCTTCCCCTGCTGCGTCGTCCAGAGAGCGGCCCAGCAGGCGGTAGTTCCCTACGCCGCGCACATCCACAAAAAGGGTGTGGCCTCCGGAAACGACCATGCCCAGATGGGGAACGGGACCGCCGGGGCGTTTGAGGAAGGGGGAAAGCAGATGGCCTTCCAGATGATTGACGGAGACGAAGGGCCTGCCCGCTGCCAGAGCCAGAGCCTTGGCCGTGCTGTTGCCTACCAGAAGTGCAGCTACCAGGCCGGGGCCTCCCGTAGCGCCGAAGACGTCAATGTCCGCAGGAGCTGTTCCGGCTTCGCGGCACGCGGTTCGGATGATTCCGGGAAGATCCGCTGAATGGTTGCGGGAAGCCAGTTCCGGCACTACGCCGCCGTGCTGGCGGTGAATGGCAATTTGGGAGGAGATGACGGAGGAGAGTATTTCCGGAGCTTTTTCCTCTCCGGCAGAACGCAGGATGGCGACTGCCGTTTCATCACAGGAGGATTCTATTCCCAGAACGGTAAGGGATTCCGGCATGGAGGAAGAACAGGGAGGGGAGGTTAGGAGGACTGGTGGATTTGGGCCGGCTTGTTGCCGGTAACCGTTTCCCTGGTAATGGTAACGGTGTCCGCATTTTTCATGCTGGGCACTTTGTACATGACGTCCAGCATGAGGGTTTCAAAGATGGAACGCAGAGCGCGGGCTCCCGTGCCGCGTTTCATGGCTTCGGCGGCCATGGCTTTCAGGGCGTCCGGCAGCACGTCCAGTTTGGCGCCGTACATGGCGAGCAGTTTGGAATATTGCTTGACCAGGGCGTTTTTGGGTTCCGTAAGAAGGCGGACGAGCTGGCTTTCATCCAGCTTGGAGAGCGGACAGAAGATGGGCAGGCGTCCCACGAATTCCGGAATCATGCCGAAGGAGAAGAGGTCTTCCGGCATGGCCTGTGCCAGTATTTCCTCTTCCGAGTATTCCTTGCGGTCGCGTTGTTCCGTGATGGCTCCGAATCCCATCTGGGTGGCGCCGAGGCGTTTGCGGATGATGTCTTCCAGCCCGACGAAAGCGCCGCCCACAATGAAGAGGATTTTTTCCGTATTGACGCGGATGTATTCCTGTTGCGGGTGCTTGCGGCCTCCGGTGGGAGGAACATTGCAGATGGTGCCTTCAATGATTTTCAGCAGAGCCTGCTGCACGCCTTCCCCGGAGACGTCTCTCGTGACGGAGACATTCTGTGTTTTGCGTCCGATTTTGTCGATTTCATCCACGTAGATGATGCCTTGTTCCGCTTTCGCTACGTCAAAGTTGGCAGCCTGGAGCAGGCGCAGGATGATGTTTTCCACATCTTCCCCTACGTAACCGGCTTCCGTCAGCGTGGTGGCGTCCACAATGCAGAATGGGACGTTGAGCATTTTCGCCAGCGTTTTCGCCAGCAGGGTTTTTCCTGAGCCGGTGGGGCCGGCCAGCAGGATGTTGGATTTTTCAATTTCCACATCGTCCAGGGACTTGTCGTCCAGCATGACAGCACTTTGGCGCAGGCGCATGTAGTGGTTGTACACGGCTACGGAAAGCACTTTTTTGGCGTAGTCCTGACCGATGACATACTGGTTGAGCGTAGCGCACATTTCTTCCGGTGTGGGCAGCGGGCCTTCATAGGAGGCCGGGCCGGCCGCCGTTTCCCTGAGCATGTCCGCGGCTGCCGCTTTGCGGGCCTCCGCCTGGCACATGGCGTAAGCGGAGGGTTCCATGTTCAGGATGCCGCGGATGAAGCGGGTCGCCATCGGAAGGCCTGTGTCCTTCACAATCATGTTGACGCAAATTTCAACGCAATTGTTGCAGATGTAAAAGTCTTCCGCAATCTGGATGAGTTTGTCCACCTTGTTCCCGGGCTTGCCGCAGCAGGAACAGGCAGGAAGATGAGGGGTGGAACCGGACATGGTTTTTCAGGTAGAGAGAGAAATGGCGGAGGGAAAGGGTCAGGCCTTGGTTTTTTTCTTGTCGCCCTGGTCATCAGAGTGATGCGCCAGAACTTTATCCACCAGGCCGTAGGCCACGGCTTCCTCGGCAGTCATGTAGTTGTCGCGGTCAGCATCCTTTTCAATTTGCTTTTCCGTTTTACCGGTATGTTTGGCCAGAATGCCGTTGAGGCGTTTTTTGAGGTTGAACATGAAGCCGATGGTGCGTTCCACATCTGAAGCGGTTCCCTGGGCACCTCCGGAAACCTGGTGAATCATTACGTGGGAGTTCGGCAGGCAGAAGCGTTTGCCGGGAGTTCCCGCAGCCAGAAGGACGGAACCCATGGAGGCCGCTATGCCCAGGCAATATGTATTTACGTCACAAGAGACGAATTGCATCGTATCGTAAATTGCGAGACCCGCCGTGACGGATCCTCCGGGGGAGTTGATGTAGACGTGGATGTCTTTTTTCGGGTCAGCCATCTGAAGGAACAGAAGCTGGGCAATGACGGAATTCGCCACATCGTCGTCAATAGCGGAGCCGATGAAGATAACGCGGTCTTTCAGGAGACGGGAGTAAATGTCAAAGGCTCGTTCGCCGCGGCCGTCCTGCTCCACCACCATGGGCACATAATAGGAGTTTGCGGGGGTTGATTTGGAAGATTGGTCTTGAAACATGTTTATGGAAGATTGGATGTTGTTTTTTCAATGTACGTTACCCGTCCGAAAGATGCAAAACGGGGGAGTCGGGCATGTGTGCGCCAACTCCCCCTGGTAAGGTGTTTTGTGCAGAGGAGGGGTTACTGCTCGTCTACCGTTACTTTGGCCTCTTTTGTCAGGAAGTCCAGAACCTTGGCTGTCAGCAGGCTCATTCTGATGCCATGCACGCGGCCTTCGCGCTGGAGTTCGCGAATGTAGGATTTGAGGTTCTTTTTCTGCTGGCGGGCCTGGCGGGCCACTTCGTTGTAAAGCTCCATTTCCGTGACGGCAATTTTTTCCACCTGCGCCACTTCCTGAAGCATGAAGAAGACCTTAAGGTTGCGCTTGGCCTCCTGTTTGGCTTCTTCCCGGGCTTCCTCCACAAACTTATCCATGTCCGCCGGGGCGTTTCCGCTGTACATGGCCTGCTGCATTTTCTGCTGGAGGATGCCGTACACTTCACGTTCTACGACGGCTTCCGGAAGGTTGAAGTCAAGCATGTCCGCCAGCTTTTCCGTGATCTGATCGGCCTTGGCCTCATCAATTTGCATGGCTTTGCGCTGGGCCAGGTTTTCCTTCAGGGCGGTTTTCAATTCTTCCAGGTTTTTGCCGGGAAGAACTTTTTCCGCAAAAGCATCATCCATGGCCGGAAGCTGTTTTTCCCGTACTTCTTTCACAGTGGCATGGAATACGAGTTCCTTGCCGCGCAGTTCCGTAATTGGGAAGGTATCCGGAATGGTGACGGTGATATCCTTGCTGTCACCGGCATTCAGGCCTTCCAGGGCGGAGGCGAAGCCGGGCAGGAATTGATCGTCTTCCACCTTCATCCACTGGCCGTCACGGCCTTCCAGGAAGCCTACGGGTTTGCCTACGGCTTCCGCTACGGGCTTGCCGTCCAACGTGGTTTTGAAGTCGATAATCGCCACGTCGTCTTTTTGGGCGGCGCGGTCCACAGGGGTGAATTCCGCGATTTGTTCAGCCAGGGAGTTCAGAGCTTCCTCTACGTCTGCTTCCGTTACTTCGGAAGAGGGAACCTTGACTTCGATGCCTTTGTATTCCGGCAATTCAAATTCGGGAACCACGGTCATCGTGCTGGTAGCGGTGTAGTTGCCCTGGTCATCCAGAGATTGTTCCGGCTTTCCGAAGCTGAGCACTTTCAATTTGGGGTTTTCTTCCAGAGCGGTGGAGCAGGCCGTTTCAAAAAGGGTGTCCAGCAGTTCTTCTTCCATTTCTTTCTTGAAGCGCTTTTCAATGATGGACTTGGGTGTTTTGCCGGGGCGGAAGCCGGGAAGCTTGGCTTTGGCGGCATAGGAATCTACAATGGAGGCGCGGCGCGCAGCCGTGGTTTCTGCAGGGATGGAAGCTTTCAGCGTGGCTGTGCAGTCCGGTTGAATATCAACGTTGATTTCCATAAATAATACGGTCAGTGTTAATTGAAAGTGGTTCTGTTTCAGCTCCGGGATGGCGGCAGCGGTCAAAACACGAGCGGCGATAACTTTAATGAGAGGGTATCTGGAGTGCAAGCTATTGCACAGGAATGACACAATTGCCCTCCTAAGCGCGCACGCGCACGCGATGTAATAGAATACGGGGCAACTGTGTTCTACGCGGAATCACGTCTTGACTATGCAAGAGGAAAAGTCCTTTATATCCCAAGCATTAAGTTCAGCGCTCATGATTCGTCCCGTTTTTTTGTATGTTTCCTTTCCCTTGATAGCATGTTCGGCTGTTTTGGCCCAGGATGAAACTTCCCTTAACAGAGGCGCCTATGGTTCCGTGATGACTCCGGAACAGGTAATGCGGGAACTGGGGCCGGGCACGGGGCTTCTTCCCGGTGACCAGGCGTATGAGGGGCGGCCTGTGAAGAGCGTTTCCGTGCGGTACAGAAGCACCGGCAAGACCGTGTCCGAAGACCGTCTGAAAAATTTGCTGGCTACGCAGCCGGGCACCAGTTATTCCCCGGAAGTGGTCAACAAGGACTTGGAACGGTTGTTGGAAAGCGGTCTGGTAGGCGGCAATACAACAGTAGCCGTGGAGCCTTCCGGCGACGGCGTGGCGGTGGTGTTTGAAATGGCGGCCCAGAATCTGCTGGGCGGCGTGGGGTTCCGCGGCAATACCGCGTTCGACAACAGGGACCTCTCCGAGGAATGCGGGCTGAAGGGGGGGGAAGCTCTCAGCGACAAGGCCCTGAGCAGCGCTATTGCCAAGCTGCGCACTTATTACCAGGAAGCCCGGTATCCGGATGTACGTGTTTCCTATTTTTACCAGAAAACGGAACGGCCCGGCTTTGTGGATGTGGTCTTCGACATTAACGAAGGAAAAAAGGCCAATATTATCAAGATTGACTTTGTGGGCAATGAACACATCAGCGCCAAGGATCTCCGACAGGTGATGAAAACCAAGGAGAAGGGCTGGTTGACCTGGATTACCAAATCCGGACGCATTGACCGTGAACAAGTGGAGGACGATCTGGCGGAATTGGTGACTTATTACCGCAATAAAGGTTATCTGCGCGTCAAGCTGGACAAGGTGGAATATTTTGACGCCGGCAAAGGCAATGAGCAGAAGCTGACGATGAGAATTACCCTTACCGAGGGGCGCCGCTACAAGGTCAACCAGGTTGCCTTCGGCCCCACCAAGGTGTTTACGGCCCAGGAACTGATTCCTGGCCTGAGCATGTACAACGGGGATACCTATTCCGCCCAGAAAGTGGCCGACGACGTGACGATGATCCGCCGTTATTACGGTTCCCGGGGGTATGCGGACGCCTCCGTGCGTCCGGACATTCAGGAAGTGGGCGTTGATCCCAAGACAGGTTACGGACAAATCAACATCGTGTACCATGTGACGGAAGGCAATCCCTACCGCGTAGGCAATATCCGCCTGACCGGGAATAACCGCACGAAGGATTACGTCATCCGCCAGGAACTTCCCCTCCAGTCCAATGACCCCATGAACGCCGTGGATTTGGATACCGCCCAGAAGCGCCTCCAGAACCTGAACTATTTTGACATGGTGGACGTAGCCCAGGTGGGATCCACGCGACCCGGCTACCGTGATATCAATATCGAGGTGGCGGAAAAACGTACGGGGTCCCTGAATATCGGCGTGGCATTTTCCTCTATTGAAAGCGTTTACCTGTTCGCAGGCATCACCCAGTCCAATTTTGACATGTATGACTGGTCCTCTTTCGTGGGCGGCGGCCAGCGTTTCGCGATTAACGCCCGTGTCGGTTTTGAAACGCAGGATGCCAGTATTTCCTGGGTGGATCCGTGGTTCCTGCACCGCAAGCTGGCCTTCGGGACGGAAATCTTCTACAGCAATTCCACATATTTTTCCGATTATTACGACCAGCAGAACTATGGCTTTGCCATTTCTCTCCGCAAGCCGATCGGGGAACTGGATTACGTGAAACTGGAATACCGCCTGGAACAGTACCGTATTGACGCCGAAGGGAACGCCCCTATCTTCTTCTGGCAACAGGACGGAGACTACCTGCGCAGCCATGTGGAACTTTCCTACACCATTGATACCCGCGACGCGCAGATTTTTCCCCGCAAGGGAGGCAAATTTGAAGTGCTGGCCGGTTATTCCGGCCTGGGCGGCGATGTGCATACATACAATTTCGGCGTGAATGGCTCCTATTACTGGAATTTGCGCGGAGACACCATTTTCAGCATCAATGCCGGTGCGGCTACCGTGGATTCCTATGGCAACCACGATGTGCCCATTTTTGAGCGCCTCTACCTCGGCGGGCCATACAACATGCGCGGTTTCCGTTTCCGGGACGTGGCGCCGTACAATCCCGCCCTGAGCGGTGATGAGACGATGGGCGGCCGTTCCTCCTTCTTCTGCCAGTTTGAATATTCCATTCCTGTGATTGAAGAAGTGCGCGTCGCGGTGTTTTATGACATCGGTTTTGTCAACGGAGATTCTTTTGACTTCAGCACGTCCAAAATAGTTTCCGACTACGGGATCGGCCTGCGCCTGAACCTGCCCATCGGTCCGCTGGCAGTGGACTATGCCATTCCGATTCAGAAGAACAACGCCATTGACCGCGGAGGACAATTCCAGTTCTATCTCAATTATTCCTATTAATTACGTTTGATAATTTCTCTACCGTTTGACGACATGAGTAATTTCCGCATTCTTATCCTGGCGTTTCTGGTGGTGGTGCTGGCTGTTCTGGGAATGATTTATGTGAATATTTCTTCAAGAATGGATGTGATTCAGCAACAGCAGCAGATGGCCTCCGCTCCGGCACCTGTCAATCCCTCCCCGTATCTTCCGATGCCCACGCAGGCTCCTGCTTCCGCCGTTCAGCCGGTGGTGGTGGCGGATCCTGTAGTGAGCGAGGAACTGGCTCATGTTTCGGCGGAGCTGGAACGGATGAAGAAGGAGAATGAAGAACTGAAGAAGCGCCATGCTCTGGCGGAAGAAGAACGCGATTTGTTGGAACGCCAGAATATGGAAAAGGGAGATCCCCGGCTGCAATGGCTTAATGAAATCAAGGATGCGGAGCAGGTGGGCCGTGTGACGGAATACTACCGTGACGCCAACCTGGTCCTGTTCCAGTCCATCGGCCAGCCTGACTTGAAAGTGGGGCAGGAACTGGGAATCCGCAGACGCGGGAGCATTTTTGTATCCCTGATTATCGACGGAGTTGACCCGGACGGGAAGGTGTTCCAGTCTTACGTGAAGCGTAATACGCTTTTTGATAATAATGACAAGGAACCCATCAAGCCGGGGGATGAAGTCATTGTTCCGCCTGCGAGCTGGCAGGAAAACATGACGGAAGAAGACAAGTCCGGTATGGCTTCTCCCTCCGCCCCCGTCCCCGTGGAAGCTCCCAAACCGGTGATGATTCCCATGGAGCCGTGATGCGGGTCCGTATTTAGCCAAGCCAAGTAAAGAGAAGTGCACCTGAGAGAAAGATTGCAATCGGGCGCCGGTCCCAGCCTGTCCTTTGAATTTTTCCCGCCCAAAAACGAGCAGGCAGCGTCGGCCTTGTACCAGACTATCCGTGAACTGGAGCCTTACCGCCCCAGTTTCGTCAGCGTGACGTATGGTGCAGGGGGCTCCACCCGCGAGCTTACCCGCGAGGTGGTGTTGCGCATCCAGCATGAATCCCGTATTCCTACGGTTCCCCACCTTACTTGCGTAGGGCATAGCCGGGAGGAGGTATGGAATATCCTGGACCAATACGCCCGGGCTGGAGTGCGGGCCGTTCTTGCACTTCGGGGAGATCCTCCCCGGGGAGCGAAGGATTACAACCGCGATGCGGATGTTTTTCGCCATGCGGCGGATCTGGTGACGTTTATCCGTGAATATAATGAATCCGGCCGTCACCCGGATCCGGATGGATTCGCCATAGGCGTGGCCGGCTTCCCGGAAGGTCATCCGGCCACTCCCAACCGCCTGCGCGAGATGGATTTCCTGAAAGCCAAGGTGGATGCCGGCGCGGATTATATCTGCACCCAGCTGTTTTTTGACAATCATTCTTTTCTGGATTACCGGGAACGCTGTCTGCTGGCCGGCATCAAGGTGCCTATCCTGGCGGGAATTATGCCTGTGACCAGCCTGTCCGGCATGAACCGCATGGCAGAGCTTTCCGGAGGCACCTGTTTTCCGGCCAGGCTGCTCAAGGCGCTGAAGCGTGCGGGTTCCAATCCGGACGCTATTCAGGAAGTAGGCATCCAATACGCCTCCAGCCAGTGTGCCGAACTGTTGGATTCCGATGTGGACGGCATTCATTTTTATACGCTTAACCAGAGCCGGGCAACGCGGGAGATCTACAGGAATCTGGGACTGAAGGATTCCCTGCAGCTTTTGGAACATGGCGAAGATAAGTAAAAAGCTGATTGATTTGGTTGGGACAACACGGTAGAAACCTCTTCAACATATTATGGATATCAAGGATATTAAACGGGCCATGGACAATATGCCGATGGGCGACGGAAGTGCGTTTGCGGAAATTTCCGTCGGCCCGGCCAAGCATGAACAGTTTTTGGATGAACATTACGGCAAGGTTGCGCTGGTTGTGTTGCTATGCGTCCTTGGGGCTGCCGGATGGATTATTTATAATGGCGTGCAGGATTCCATGGAAAGAAAGGCAGGCGCCGCTCTGGTGGCCGCTATGCCGGAATCCCCGGCAACCGGGGAAATTTCCCTGGACGAACAGGGGCTTCAGCAGGTAGTGGCTGACTTTGACAGTTCCCGCGCCGCCGTCACCGCCTCTTACCTTCAGGCCATTGCCTTGTGGAACGCCGGCAAGGAGGATGAAGGCGTGGCCAAAATGAAAGCTTTTATTGATTCCGCTCCCACGGAGGAATGGAAAGCCCAGGCTTCCGTTACCCTGGCCTGCCGTCTGATGAACCGGGGGAAAGCGGATGAGGCGGAAGGGCTGTTCCGTTCCGTGGTGGATGCGGGAGATCCTACTTTTTCCGGTTTTGCCACCATGTGCCTGGGGGACATTGCCCGGGCTAAGAAAGACAATGCCGCCGCAGGCGCCTTTTACCGTGAACTGGCGGAGAAATTTCCGTCCAGTGCATTTGCCTTGCAGAGCGGAGGCTACCTGCTGCGCAAGAGCCTGTTTGATATTCAGAGTCCCGTTCGTATTGAGCCCGCAGTAGAACAGAAATAATCCATGCGGGCGTTTCCGAAGTTTTCCGGAAGATGAACGCTTTTTCCATCCGCATGTCTGTTTTTTTACAGTGCATGCGGATTTCCGTATTCAGGAACGCCGGAACAGGGGGGTAATGAAAAGCCTGCTGCGCGCGTAGCTGTTATGATTCCGGGAATTCCGTTCAGGACTGTGACATATTTAAACAAATCATCAAGGGATTCCGCGCTTACCGGATGTAACCGGGCTGCCGGTGTTAATCCTTATTTTTTATCTCATGAACAGGCATATTAAATCATTCTGGCTTCTTCCCCTGGCGGGAATGACGCTTTCTTTCATGCCGTCCTGCACGACGGACAGCTACGGGAACAGTTCCGTAACGCCCGGCGGAGCCGCCGCCATCGGTGTGGGGGCGCTGGCTGCCGGCGCCGCTATTGGGGCGGCTGTCCAGCATGACCGCGACAAGGACAGGTACCGCAATGACTGGCGTCACCATAATCCTCCTCCTCCGCCTCCCCGTCCGCCTCATCGACCCCAATGGCGGAGGTAAGAAGGGAGCGTGCGTGTAAGGGCGGCGATATTTTGGTTCGGCAGGGGGCCGGGAGGCGACGCGTTTTTCCGGTCTGCCCCTTTGCTGAAATCTCAGACCCGCCGTATGCCGCGGAGCGCCCAGGTCATGCGTTGTCTGGCGCTTTCCGGATCATTGAGGATAGAACCCAGCAAGTCGAGAACGGGCCGAGCTGCTTTGGGGTCGTGCACTTGGAGCTGTCCGGAAAGGATAAAGGGGGCTCCCCCGCAGCAGACAAGGTAAATGAGGATGTTCATGGGGTCTCCCATGAGCACGGATCCTTCCTGCTGGGCTTCCCGTATGGTTTCCAGCAGCACAAGGGGATGGCGCGTATGGATTCCTGAAATGAAACGGATGGCCGCCTGTTCCCCTGCCAGGGCGTCCAGAACCAGCTGGGCAATGAATTGGCCGTGACGCAGCAGGAACTCCATGACGTCTCCCAGGATGGCTTCCAGTTTTTCAAAGGCCGGAAGATGAATGTTGGCATGGGTCCTGATGCCGGTGAACAGAGGTTCGTACCAGCGTTCCAGAAGCTCGGTCAGAAAAGCTTCCCGGTTGCCGAAGTGATAGACAAAGCTCCCTGTATTGGTGCCGGCCCGCAGGGACAGGCCGCGAACGGTAAGGGCGCGCAGCCCGGATTCCCCGACAATCATGGCACCCGTATTGAGCAGGTGCTCTCTGGTGGATTTCCGTTTGGGCATGAAGGTGAAGCTTGAACCTCCATGTGTGCCCCTTATCGGCCTGCAAGGCAAGGACTCGTTATGTCTGTTGCTGTAAAAAGCGGAACCGGGGCTCATCCTCTCCCCGGTTCCGCCGCCGAAGTCCTGAATGAATCAGGAGGTTGCTTTCAATTCCTTCCGCCGGGAGGCAATCCAGCGGGAGAAGAGTTTGGCCGTGGCCGGAATGATAAGCAGGTTCAGGATGGTGGCTGTCACCAGCCCGCCGAACTGGACGATGGCCAGGGGGCCGAGCAGTTCGCCTCCGGGCTGGTCAATGGCCCAGATCAGCGGGAGCAGCCCCAGCACGGTAGTCAGGGAAGTCATGATGATGGGGACCACGCGTTCCAGAGAACCCTCCCGTATGGCTTCCGCGGGTTCCATCCCCTGATGTTCCAGGGCCCGGTACCTGTTGAGCAGAATCAGGCCGCTGCGGATGGCGAAGCCGATGACGGTCACGAATCCCACAATGGAAGCCACGGAAAGAATGGGAGGAATGTAAGTTCCTCCAAACAGGGAGGACAGCGTACCGGGGGAGGCAAGGAAGACGGCTACGATGCCGCCCACCAGGCACAGCGGTATGTTCACCAGGGTCAGCATGGCGCGCCGGACGCTTCCCAGTGCGGAGGAAAGGAGCAGCACGATGAGCACCATGACGATGGCGCCCAGGACGTAAAGCCGTTGTGATGCGGATTCCCGTGCTTTGATAGTGCCGTCATAGTCCACGGTACAGCCCATGGCGTTCATTACCGGGTCCAATTGTTCCCGACAGGCTTTCGCAAGGTCTCCCAGGTTGGAATTGGGGGAGGGATTGCAGGAAATCATGGCTTTCCGCATGGTGTTGTCCCTCAGGATGAGGTTGGAAACTTCCTCCCGGTATACCTGTGCCACGTCGTCCAGGCGCACGGTTTTTTTATTGGGGGAAATGAGTTCCAGGTTTTTGACATCTTCCATGGACGTTTTAAGTCTGGGGTCAATGCGCAGGACAATGTTCCAATGGTCCTGGTTTTTGATGACTTCTCCCAGTTTTTGTCCGTTCATGGCCGTGGAAACCTGTTCCGCAGCATTCGCCATGGTCAGGCCGTAGGAAGCCAGGGCTTCCTGATTGTATTGCACGCGAATGGTATCCACCATAATTTCCCGGTTGGCGCGTGCATCCGCCACTTCCGGCATGTTCTCCAGAATTTCCTTGGCTTTCCGGGCCGCCAGGCGGAGCTGGGGCAGCTCTGTGCCGTAAATGTTGATGGCGATTTCCGAGTTGGAGCCGGACAGAGCGGAACTGATGCGATGGGCCAGCGGATAGCCGATCATGGAGCTGGTGCCGGGGATGCCGTCAATGCATTTCTTGATGGCGGCGCGCAATTCTTTCTGGTCTTTCTTCAGATCCACGCGCACGAGCAGCTCGGAGGCGCTGACGGGTTCTGCGTGTTCGTCGTTTTCCGCGCGTCCCGTGCGCTGGGTGACACTGAGAACCCCCGGAATCTGTTCAATATCTTTCATCACTTTCCGGGAGATGCGCTCCGTTTCATCCAGGGAAGTTCCCGGCACCGTGCTGACGAAGACTGTGTAGCAATCCTCGTTGAACGGCGGCAGGAAACTGGTTCCGAACGTGGAACCCAGCCACAGGGCCAGCAGTGTAATGGCCGTCATGATGGCGCAGACCGTTTTGGAAAAGCGCAGGCAGAATTCCAGGATGGGGGCATAAATGCGTTTAATGAGGCGGGAGCTGAAGGAATCCCCGCTTTCCAGAGTAGCGGCGTTTTTGCTTTTCTTGAACCATATGTAACAGAGAACCGGAGTTATGGTGACAGCTACAATAAGGGAAGAAAGCAGGGCCAGCATGTAGGAGATCCCCAGGGGCCGGAAAAACTGGCCTTCCAGACCGGACAGGAAGAGCACCGGAGTGAATACCAGCAGGATGATGACAGAGGAGAAGGAAATGGAGCCTACGATTTCGCTCTTGGCTTTCATCAGAACCTCATACTTGCTCTTGCGCTTATCTTTCGGCAGGGCGGCGTTCCTGTTCAGGTGCCTCCAGGCTATTTCCACGAAAATAATGGCGTTGTCCACCACGTCTCCCACGGCTACGGCAAGGCCGCCCAGGGTCATGATGTTGATGGCCAGCCCGAAGACGGGGAACATCATCAACCCGAACAGGATGGACAGGGGCATGGAAATCAGCGTGATGATGGCCGTGCGAAGGTTCAGCAGCGTCAGGAAGATGACGATCATGACCACCGCTCCGGCAATGAGGAGGGTTTCCGTGCCGTTATCCAGGGACATTTCAATGAAATCCGCCTGCCGATAGGCTGCGGTGTGCAGTTTCATTCCCTTGGGAAGCTGGCTTTGGCTGAATTCCCTGACGGCTGCATCCACGGCCTGTGTCAGGGCCAGCGTATTGGCTCCCGGCACCTTCTGCACGGAAAGCACCACGGCGTCTTCCCCCATAAATCCGGCATCTCCCCGCCGCGGCGCACCGTCTATCTTGACTTCCGCCACATCCTGGAGCCGGAGTATTCCGGAGGCATGGTCCGGAACCAGGGCGCGGTTGAGCTGTTCAATATTGGCTGTGCGGGTATCCTGCTGGATGGGGAGTTCCTGCCCGGCTACATCCTCCAGATACCCTGCGGGGACGGAAGATTGGGATTCCTGAATAGCCGTTTTCAGGCTGGAAAGGTCCACCCCGGCCAGTTTGAGCTTGTTGGGATCATAAATCACCTGGTATTCCGGCAGACGCCCGCCCAGCACCGTGACCTGCCCCACCCCGGGAATGGCCAGCAGGCGCGTGCGCAGCTTGTATTCCGCCAGTTGCCTCATGTCCAGCTGGGAGGTATCCTTGTCTCCAGTCAGGGCGATGAGCATGATTTCCCCCGTTATGGAGACGATGGGGGCCAGCTCCGGGGATGTCCCTTCCGGCAGGGATTCCCGGACTGCTCCAAGACGTTCCGTTACAATCTGCCGGGCCTGGTAGATATCTTTGTTCCAGTCGAAATCCACCCATACGAAGGAAAGCCCGCTGCCGGAGGAGGAGCGGACGCCTTTGACTCCGGCGGTTCCGTTCATGGCGGACTCAATGGGAATGGTGATGTATTGTTCCACTTCTTCCGCAGTAAGGCCGGGGGCTTCCGTCTGGATGGTGACACGCGGGACCTTCAGTTCCGGGAATACGTCCACGGGAATGTTCTTCACCACGAAAATGCTGACGATTGCCAGCGCAATCGTCAGCAGGATCACAGTAATCCTGTTGTTCAGGCAGAATGAAATGAGAAAGTTCATGGATTCTGATTGCTGAATACCTAAGATTCAAGGGTTTATTTCAAGGGAATCCGGGGTATTTGTTCCTTAATCTTTTATTTTGTACATCGTTTAGTGTTCTCCTTCGTGGAACTGGCCGTCCGCGTGGAAGTGTCCGGCTGCTTTTTTGCTTCCGGCCTCTCCGGTGGGCAGGATGTATTTCAACTCATACCCGCCCTTGGTGACGATGGTCTGTCCCGGCATCAGCCCCTTGACGGGAGTTTTTCCCTGACGGGAAGGCAGTGTTTCCACTTTTTTCATGACAAATGTGTCGTTTCCCGCCTTGATGAAAACCACGTCGTTCACCCCTACCTTGACGACGGCGCTGTTGGGGACGGGAATGAAGCCCTCCGCGGCGGCGTCATGGGAGTACAGATCCAACCGGGCCAGCTGGCCGGCATGCGTCCCTTCCGGTATGCGGTCCGGGGTAAAATACAGGGCCCTGGACTGGGTGGCGGGATCTACCTGTTCGGCCACCCTCAGGGAGCCGTTCAGCAGTTCCGTGTTTTTACCGCTGGTCAGGGCCAGCCGGGCTTTTGCATAATGGACGGGATCCGTCCCATAAATGGTCGTGGTAAATTCCAGATCCCCTTTATTGGTCATGACGAGGGCAGGCGCGCCCTGTTCTCCCCAGGCCCCTTGGGTCATGTTCACGGACTGAACGGAACCATCCGCCGCTGCGTATATGTAAAGAAGGTTATTTTTCAATACGCCGGACTCCATCACCAGTTTCAATTTATTGTTGCTGGCGTTCAGGGCAGCCCGGAGGCTGTGGATTTCCGCCTCTTTGAATTGGATGGAAGTATTCAGTTCGCTGTTGCGGGTGCCGATTTTTTCCAACTGGGCCCGGCGTTCCCTGAGGGTTCCGAGTTCTGCTGCGGCACGGTCCAGCGCGGCCCTGGCCTGGGAGGCGTTTCCTTCCATTTCCACAATATCCGGGGATGCCAGCGTGTACAGCAGTTCCCCTTTGCGCACTTGTTGTGCGGATTTGACGTTGAATGTCACGCGCCCTGCGGCGGGAAGGGCGTATGTGGTTACCGCATGGGGAGGAATGACCATCTGCCCGTGAAGGGTTTTCGCCGCTCCGTGGGAGGTTTCCTCCACTTTCTCAAAGCGCATGTCCAGAGAATGGCGCGCTTTTTCATCCACATGCACGGGAATCATGTCCCCCGGTTGGCTGGAATTTTTTTCCGCAGACTCTTCGCGTTCATGGTCGCCCGTGCATGCTTCCCCTTCCGCGTGCTGGTGACCTTCCAGTTCATGGTCGCCTGTGCAGACGGCTCCGTCCGCATGCCTGTGTTCTTCGTGGGCGTGGCCCTGAGTACAGATTTCCCCTGCCTTGTGCTGATGGTCGTCATGGCCGTGATCCGCTGTGCAGGCGGAACCGTCCTCGTGTTTGTGTTCCGCAGGGGCAGGCTGTTCTCCGCGTGCGGAATGGAGACAGAAAGCAGGAGCCAGTCCCAGCATGATGGAAAAATAAAGATGTTTCATATTCATTAAAGATGGTGGAGGGTTGATGTGGATTAAAGGTTGGCGTGGGTGAGGTAGCGGAGCTGGGCCTGAACGGCCAGAAGCTTGTCCAGATTGTCCAGGAAAGCCAGGCGGCTTTCGTAAAGCTGGTGGCGGTTTTCCGCCAGTTCCAGCAGGGATGCTTCCCCAATGCCGTGCAGCTTTTCCATGGTCCGGACGGAGGCGGCGAAGGATTCCATGCGCTGGAGTTCCGTGCGGCAGTGGCGGAGCGCCATCTGCTGGCTTGCGTCAAGCTGGCGGGCGTTGAATAATTCCGTTTTCCAAAGCTGGATGGTTTCCTGTCTGGACAAGTCCCGTGTGCCTCGGGCTTCCGCAATAGCCTTGCGGTTGCGGTTCCAAAGGGGAAGATTGAACCCTATTTCTCCGCCTACTTCCTTTTCTCCTTCGTCGCGGGTGAAGGAGGGGCCGAGCTCCAGTTCCGGGTACTGCCGGCGGATTTCCGTTTTGAATAATGTCTCCGTGGTGGCGTAGGTCGCCAGTTGTGCCTTGATTTTTGGAGAGGCGGTCAAGGCTGAAGGGCCGGGAGCCGGTACGGCGGCGGGAAGCTGGAAACTCTGTTTCGTCAGGAAACCGAGTTTCCGCACCGCAGAAGGATGCAGGCCCATCAGCTTGACGAGTTCCATCTTCTGCTCCAATTCCGTTTCCGTCACGGTTTGGAGTTCCCGGATAGCGTCATTCATCCGCTGGGAGGCTACCTGCCGAGAGGAAAAATCCACTTCCCCCGCGCCGATAAGCTGTTCAATCATGCCGTTTTCCCGTCGGATGGCATCCAGCCGTTCCCGGATGACCGTCTTGCGGCGCTGGGTAACGGCCAGTTGGCTCCATGCTTGGTCCAGGGAACTGAGAAAATCCAGTTCAGCCTGGCGGAGGGTCCAGAAGTCGGCCTCCTTGTATTGTTCCGCCACTTTTTTTTCCAGGGCGGGGAGGCCGGTTACGGGAATGGTGAAGCCCAGGCTGCCGGACATGTTGACCGTATTTTCCTGGAGGACTTGTTCAATATCCCAGGAAAAGGAGGGATCGTTCCACCAGCCCGATTGCCTGGCTACTTCATTGCTGGAAGCCAGTTTCAGCCGGGCTTTGTTCAGATCCGGATTCATGACCAGGCCGATCTGGCGAGCCTGGTTCTGAGTGATTGAGGTAGGGGAATCTACGCGGGATGCCTCTTTCCAGGAGGCTTCCTCCGCGTTCAGGTCGATAGGCGCGCTGTGGTAGACGCTGCATGAGCTAAGCAGGGCTGCCAGGCCTATTCCGGCGAAGAATGGTGTGGATTTCATGATGGAAAAGATAATAAAAACAGTTCGCTCCAATCAGGTTTGGACAATGCGGCGAATAATTCCGCGGAAACAAATAAAAGCGGCCGCCGTATTAAAGGCAGCGTACCGCAGGAAACGCCCTTAAGGACGTTTCTGAAAAAGAGCCGTTAAATCAGCAGGGGAAGTTGAAAGCCTTCATGCGTCGGACCGGTGTTCCTGAAGGGGTCAGGGGGAACCGGTGTTGCGGAATCCGATGTTTGGCTTGTTAAAAGAAGAGGCCGGGCCAGATGGTGGAAATCCGGCAATGTCTGCCAGATGACATAAGGCTGGGGCAGAGGTGCATGAGGAACGGGAACCGTCAGATCATTAATCTCCAGCTGCCGGTGTTCGCAGAGGTGCCCGGCCAAAGGGCTGGAAGAGCCGGTACGGGGCACATCGTCCCCGTGGCATTCGCAGGGGGCGGCATCCTGATGGCAGGAACAGGAAAAAATGAAAATTTCTTCATGGCACGGGCACACGGAAACCATACCCGTTCCGCCTACGACGACCAGCAGAAGGGTGAGCAGCATGATGCCGGTGCGCAATGCTCTAACCATGGTATGCCGCGAATCCTAGAAAGGAGCCGTGAAAGCGTCAAGAGCAAAAGTGGCGGATGTCTGAACCCTGAAGGAAAGGCCGTTATTTTTCCGCCGCTTTGCGGAGCAGGTCCACAGTGTGTTCAAAAGCTACGCCGCGGACATCAATGATCCGGGAGTTTTCCGCGATTGCTCCGGTGATTTCCTCCCGGAATTTACCGGACTGTTCTTCCGTGAGCAGGTTTTTGGAGCTCAGGGAGCGCGTGATGAGCTGGAGGACGTACCCTGTTTCCACGAAAGACTGGCGTCCCACGGCTTTTTTCATGGCTTCCATGAATTCCGGGGCATGTTCGGGCGGCAGGCCGGCCACGGCCTTTTCATAAGCACGGATGAAGGAATCCACCGGGGCTTTGGAAACTTCCGTCTTGGTGAGGTCAAAGCTGGATTGATAAGCGAGAGCTCCTTCTTCCGCCAGTTGAAGGGCGTTTTTCCCGAATTTGTTGACGGCAGTCATATCCGCTCCTTTTTCCAGCAGCAGGGCCGCCACCTGGAAATTGCCGCGCATGGCTGCCAGCATGAGGGGCGTAAAGCCGTTGCCCTCCCGGTTGTTGATGTCTGCTTTCCTTTCAATCAACATGTCGGACAGGCGGTCCAGCCCGCTCCAGGAAGCCCAGTGCAGCGCGGTCCACCCGTCCTTGTCCTTCCGGTCGATTTCCACGCGGGGGTCTTCCAGAAGCCGGTCCAGATAGGGGGCCCGAGTGGCTTCCAGCTTCAGCGTGGTCTCAATGTTGTTGTAGTTGGCGTAGCATACCCACATGACAGGAGTTCTGCCATGGGGATCCGTCATGTTGACAAAAGCCTTTCCTTCTGCCGCAGCCAGTTCTTCCCCTTCCTTCAGGGTTTGTTCGAATTCCTTCATTCCCTTGACTCGGGCTTCCTTCTCCTCCTGTTCGGAGGAAGCGTTGACTTCTTTGGCCTCCGCTTTCTTCATTACGGTGATAAGGTCCAGGGCCGGGTTGGGATCTCCGGAGAAAGATTTGGAGACCAACAGGCTGAGACCGCCGAGGAGGGAGCTGAAAGCTACCAGGATGAGGGAATCCACAATGATGTTGCGCGTGTGCTGGTTCATGGTCTCGTAAGGTCAGGAGTTGGCTTCCGTAAGTTCTTCCGCCGTCAGGGCGGGATCCGTTTCCGCTTCAATGGCGCTGATGGGTGGCGATGCCGCGTCTTCCTCGGGATGGTCCGAGGTGATGGTCCTGCGGGTCATGATAATGGCGATGGGGCTGATTACGGCCATGGCCAGGTAAATGGTCCACATGAATTCCGGGGAGTCCCAGAAGCCGATGTGCCCGGTATCCATCTTGGCGCAGATGCCGTCATAGCAGAGGTAGGCGACGAGCAGGCCGCCGATGATGCCATTAATGGGTTTGGCGATGAACATGGGAAGCGCCGCCAGAGACATGTAGGAAGCCACTTTGTCTTTCGGAGCTACCCGCGCCACATATTCGGAGAAGCGGGGAGAGAAGAGCAGTTCCCCGAATGCGAATACCAGGATCTGCGCCACAATGGCTACCAGATACGCCTGGGAGCGCGTTTCGATGCCGGGCACCAGGTAGTACCATTCAATGGGAATGGCCATGAAAACGAGAGAGAAAGCGGAAATGGACATGCCCGCAATCATGAGGCCAACGGTAGAGAAGCGGCCCAGCACCGGAATGAGCAGGATGAGGCCGGAGACAATGATGGCCGGGTTGACGGCATTGATGGAGCCTATGGCGAAATCGTCATATAGCGTCCGCACGTAGTATTTGGGCATCACCAGGAATTGCAGCGTGAAAACGATGCGCACGCCCATGGTCAGCACCAGGAAGAGGATAAGTTTGCGGAAGGCGGATTCCTTCCATACCTCCATGAAGAGCTGGAGAGGTCTGCGGAGGGGGGCATTGATGTTCGCCTCCCGTTCGCTGGGTTCCGCGTAGTTGTCTTCATTAATAAAACGGGTGGTGATGCAGCCCAGCAACACCATCAGCGTTCCGAAGTTGATGATCCAGTACCCGCCGTCCACGGCGCCGAAGTGCTTGCGGAAAAATTCAATCAGGAACACGTTCGCAATGACGGCGGAAATGTTCATCAGCAGGTAGTAGATATTGAAGCCCGTGGAACGCGCTTTCAGCGGGGTGAAGCGCCGGATGGAAGTCTGGATGACGGGGGACATGAACGCCGTGCCGAAGGACATAATCAGAATGCCCGCCATGACGGCCAGCCTTCCGGAGTCCACGGTCGGGCTGAGGTCCGGACCGAAGCCCATGATAAGGCGCCCGGCAATGAGGATGATGAAGCCGATCAGGTAAGTGCGCCGTATGCCGATGATGTCGCAGATGGAACCCACCGCGAAGACGAAGGCGGAGATGAAAAGGGTGTACAGGCCTACCCAGAGGGCGGCGTCCGCATCGTTGAAGCTACAATAGTCCGTCAGGTAGAGGACGAATACCGTAATCATGGAAAAATAGGCCATTCCGTCGAAGAACTGGACGACGTTGGTAAGCCAGAAATCCTTGGATACGGTTTTCAGGATTTTGAATTCCGAAAAATATTTGAGGATGGGGTTTGCGGACTCATTCATGGAGAGATGGAAGCGGTAAGGAAAAGTTGACGACGGTGAAAGAGTGGGTTACACGCATCCCCGTTTCAAGATTTTTTTCTCCCGAAGGCCGGTTTAACCGGAAAAATGCGCTTCACCGCCAGGACCCCCCCTCTATCTGGGCAAAATACGCCGGAAGCCTGCCACGTGGCACCATGACAGTGCTTTCAGGCATTGTTCCACAGCCATGGCATCCGAAGGCAGCACGGGCCACAGCCCGGCTTCCTTCAGCCCTGACTTGGCTATTTCCGCCGCTTTCCATTCGCGGAACTGGGTGGGAAGGGCGGAGAAAGTGAAAAAGGCCCAGCAGGCCAGCCCGATGGCCAGCGCGATCTGGAATTTCAACAGTCCGGTCGCCAGCATTCCCAGCAGGATAAGAGCTGTGAAAAAGGGAATCATCGTGGCGCGCGCAGAGGCGGTTTTGCGGGCTTTTGCCGCCTCCGGGTCTTCCCGGACCAGGCTGCTCATGGCCCAGGTATGGGCTACGCAGGCCAGCCGGCCTGCGGTCACCTTGCCTTCCCATGCCGGAGGAAGGCTGATGAATCCGTTTTCATCCACTCCGGGAAACCGGGCTTTCTCCAGTTTCCGCTGGCGTTTTTCCGCACCGTCCAGGCGGTGGATTAATCCAGCCGGGCCGGGGAAACCGGGCAGTTCCCGGGATTCGTAGGTGCGCAGGGGAATGATGCCTTTGGTGAAACGCAGCGCGGCAATGACACCGAGCACGACCACGGAAAGGAAAATCACTACTGCGAATAGCATAGACGGCTTTTTCTCATATGCCCGTGTGTCCGTCAATCTCTCCGGCTGGCATGAAGCCGTCCTTCCCGGCTAACAGCCGGGTGCGGATGCGGACATCGTTTTTTCCTTCTTTTCCCGCCCGGAACGCTTGGAAAACGGTGGGATGGTGCTTATGTCGGAATGATCTGCGGTTCCGGGTGTTCCTCTGGGCGGGCACAACATTCCGGCATGGATTTTCTTCATGTCGGAGGCGCTGGATTTGGGTTGATTTTCCGGCGTTTTTCATGTAATGGCTGACCGCAATGGTCCATATTCGGGAATGCATGAGGAGGTGGCTGCCGTTTGTCATAATGGCGGCTTCCCTGGGTGTGTCTCCCGCCCAGGATGTGGCGAGCCCCGATGCCGCGGATCTGGATTTGGACCTGGTCAAACTGAAAAGTGGCCCCAAGGGCAGACAGAGGGAGGCCATGAGGAAGGTCCTCCTGCTTGTGCATCTGAAGCAAAAGGAAACGTGGCTGGCGGAATCCACGGGGGATGAGGCCGTGCATCTGGCGGCGGAGATTTCCTTCCGCCGGTATTTGGCTTCAGTGGATATGGACGGATGCCCGGAGGAATTCAGGCGCGCTTTCCTGCGGTATGCAAAGCTCCTGAATTCCTTTGAAGAAAAAGATTTGAACAGTGTCGCGGATTTTCCTGCGGTCCCTTTGCAGGCTGCCGGAAGGGAACTGTTCCGGGTGTTGCTTACTTACCGTCTGGAATCGGAGCATCTGCTGGAGGAAATGAAAGCGATGGTGGATGAGGAAATTGAGGGGAAGGAGGAGCTGTCTGCAGGACAGATGATGGATATTGTCCGGGGAATGCGGGAAGCCCTGCAATCCGGAAGCCGCCCCTTTCCAGCGGAAAGGCCTCCGGAAGACAGGGTTTCCGGGATGTAGCGGCTTTTCATGGATGGCATGCCGGTACCGTGAGGAATCTTGTGGAGGCATGCCGGAAGTCCGCTCCGGCTATTCCGGAAGGAAAATGGATTAAGACGGCTGTACGTCAGGGTTTCCAGGCGGCGGCCATCAGAGTCTGGAAATGGGGCGGGTCCGGCTCCCTGTCCACAATATCCGTGTGGATGTTCCGGAATCCCGCTTCCTTCAGCATGCTTTCCAGGGCGGCGGGCGTGAAGCCCAGCCAGCGGTCCGCGTAAAGTTCACGGGCTTCCTCCTGTCCATGCTGGAGCAGATCCAGCACCACCAGGCAACCGCCGGATTTCAGGATATCCCACGCAGCTTCCAGCGCTCTGGACGGTTTTTGCGCATGGTGCAGGGCCTGGCTGAGCAGGGCCAGATCCACCGTGCCGGGTTTAATGGGCGGCGCTTCGATGTCGCCCAGGCGGTATTCCAGATTGTCCAGCCCGTGTTTGCGCGCCAGCTCCTGCCCCAGCTCCACCATGCTGGGGGAGTTATCCACGGCGATCACCTGTTTGGCGCTGGGGGAGATGAGCTGGGAAACGAAACCTTCCCCGGCTCCCAGGTCCGCCACTACGTCATAGTTCAGAATGCGGAGCAGTGCTCCGGCCAGCGCTTTCCAGGAACGGCCTGGCGCGTAGTTCTTGCCCAGACGGCACACTACTTCGTCAAAATAGGCCTGGGTGCGGTTTTTGCGCTTGTCCAGGATAACCTGAAGGGCTTTTTGGTCCGTTTCCGCCTCCGGCAATTCCTCGCAGGCTTTCAGGGCTACGTTGTGCAGATCGCCTGCCAGGGAAAGAGTGTAAAAGACATTTTTGCCGGAACGGGCGTCCTCCACCACCCCTTCCTGCCGGAGCTGGGCCAGCTGGGTGGAGATGCGGCTTTGCCCCATGCCGAGAATTTCCTGAAGTTCCGCGACGCTCAGGGATTCTTCATTCAGAACGTTGATGATGCGCAGGCGGGTGGGATCTGCCAGGAGTTTGAGCGTTTTTAGGGTTGACTTCATAGCGGAATAATATATCAACACATCGAGATTTATCGATATGAGCAGAAACACCCCTCACATCTTTACGTCGGAATCCGTTGGAGAAGGCCATCCGGACAAGGTGGCCGACTACATTTCCGACTCTATTTTAGACGCCTGCCTGGCTCAAGACAAAACTAGCCGCGTTGCATGTGAAACGTTGGTGAAGAGCAATATGGTCATTATTGCCGGAGAGCTGACGACCAAGGCGGTGATCGATCCGGAAAAAATCGCCCGCCAGGCCATTCGGGAGATCGGGTACTGCAACAGGCAGGACGACGACGTTTTCCATGCGGATACCGTCTTTTTCACGAATCTGCTCACGGAACAGTCCCCGGATATTGCCCAGGGGGTGGATGCCCGGGAGGCGGAGGGCAAGGGCCATGCGGAGCAGGGCGCCGGAGACCAGGGCATTATGTTCGGCTTCGCAACGAATGAGACGCCGGAGCTGCTTCCGGCCCCCATCGTGTTTGCGCACAAACTGCTCATTGAGCTGGCCAGGAGGCGCAAACGCGGGCATGTGGACTGGCTGCGTCCGGACTGCAAGTCCCAGGTGGCTGTGGCCTATGACGAAGACGGGCGTCCCGCGCATATTGAAAACGTAGTTATTTCCACCCAGCACACGGAAGACGTGGACCATGACACGATTTACTCATATTGCGTCAAACTCATTAAAAATGTGCTTCCTGCGGAGCTTCTGGATGAGAGGACGGAATATTTCATCAACCCCACCGGGAAATTCGTCGTGGGCGGTCCCCACGGGGATTCCGGCCTGACGGGCCGCAAAATTATTGTGGACACGTACGGCGGCATGGGGCGCCACGGCGGCGGAGCCTTTTCCGGAAAAGACCCGTCCAAGGTGGACCGTTCCGCCGCGTATATGTGCCGCTGGGTTGCCAAGCACATTGTGGCTGCCGGACTGGCGGATAAATGTGAATTGCAGGTGGCTTACGCCATCGGCTACCCCGCTCCGGTTTCCATCCGGGTGGATACGTTCGGTACCGGGAAGGTGGAGGAAATATCCATTGAAAATGCGCTGGAAAACATCTTTTCCTTCAAGCCTGCGGATATGGTGGAACAGCTGAACCTGCTTCGGCCTATTTACCGGAAGACGACGCACTACGGGCATTTCACCAATCCGGAGCTGCCCTGGGAACAGCTGGACGAAACGCGCCTGGCCTCCCTGAAACAACTTCTTCATTAATTCCTACGACAACGCTTACAGACATGTTTTCAGAAACGGAACAATACAAGGTGCGCGATATCGGCCTGGCGGATTTCGGACGCAGGGAACTGGATATTGCGGAGCATGAGATGCCCGGCCTGATGGCCGTGCGTGAAAAGTACGCTGCAGCCAGGCCCCTGGAGGGCGTGCGCATCATGGGCTCCCTGCACATGACGGTGCAGACGGCCGTGCTGATAGAAACGCTGACGGCTCTGGGCGCTTCCGTCCGCTGGGCGAGCTGCAACATTTTCTCCACCCAGGACCACGCCGCCGCCGCCATCGCCAAATCCGGCACCCCCGTTTTCGCCTGGAAGGGGGAAACGCTGCGGGAATACTGGGACTGCACGTGGAAGGCCATGAACTTTCCGGACGGGCTGGGGCCGCAGCTGATTGTGGACGACGGCGGAGACGCCACCCTGCTTATCCACCGCGGGTATGAAATGGAGGAAGGCTCCGACTGGGTGGATACCCCGTCGGAATCGGAAGAAGAGGAAGTCGTCAAGGCCCTGTTGAAAAAAATTGCCGCGGCGACTCCGGGCATTTTCCATCGCTGGCTTCCCGAGCTGAAGGGCGTTTCCGAGGAAACGACCACCGGCGTGCACCGCCTGTACCAGATGCAGGCCGCCGGCCGTCTGCTGATTCCGGCCATCAACGTAAACGATTCCGTAACCAAGTCCAAGTTTGACAACCTGTACGGCTGCCGTGAGTCCCTTGTGGACGGCATCAAGCGGGCCACGGACGTGATGGTTGCCGGGAAGGTGGCCGTCGTCTGCGGCTACGGGGACGTAGGCAAAGGCTGCGCCCAGTCCCTGCGCGGCATGGGAGCCCAGGTGGTCGTGACGGAAATAGACCCCATCTGCGCTCTTCAGGCAGCCATGGAAGGTTACCGCGTACTGACGGTGGAAGACACGCTGGGCTGGGCGGATATTTACGTGACCACTACGGGAAACTGCAACATCATCCGCATCGAACACATGGAAAAAATGAAGGACCAGGCCATTGTCTGCAACATCGGCCACTTCGACAATGAAATCCAGGTACACAAGCTCCAGACGTATCCCGGCATCAGGCATCTTAACATCAAGCCGCAGGTGGACCGCTACACGTTCCCGTCCGGCAACAGCCTGTATCTTCTGGCGGAAGGCCGCCTGGTCAACCTGGGCTGCGCTACGGGTCATCCCAGCTTCGTGATGTCCAACAGCTTCGCCAACCAGGTGCTGGCCCAGCTGGAACTGTGGAATACCCGTAAAGACCGTTCCGTGGGCGTGGAAGTGCTGCCCAAGGTGCTGGATGAGGAAGTGGCGCGGCTGCACCTCGCCAAGATAGGGTGCAAGCTGACTGTCCTGCGTCCGGAGCAGGCGGACTACATCGGCGTTCCGGTGGAAGGTCCTTACAAGCCGGACTTTTACAGGTATTAACCTTGTCAAGGTTTTCTTTTCCTGGCCGTTCCGCGCAGGCCTGTCCGGCGGAACGGCTTTTTTGTTTTCCCGATGATGGAGGGAAGCAGGATAACGGTACGTTTATTTTTTTTTCCTGTTTTTTATGCAGGTTCCCTGCTGTTAGTGAAAAAAAGGAAAACTTTTTATCCGGTCTTTAATATTCAAATACCTTTGCAGCAGGCAAAACGGGAGCAATCTTGGAATGCTGACCAGCCAGAGCCTCGGCCTGCATTGCAGAATGTTCCAAAACCATTTGAGTTTGGTAAGAAGGCTGTTATCGAATGAAGCATAGGGGAAGAGCAGGAGCCTTCTCTGTTCCGCCTGAATCAGCCTCATCAGGCGATCGGCGGCCTGGTATGTTATTTCCCCGGACTTATGCTTGCCGTATACCTCTTTCATGATCATTATCCAGGTTGTTATCAGGAATTCCGATCTCTTGATCAGGATTGTCCTGGGGTTCCCGCTCTTAAAATTGCAGATATTACTGTTGTGTCTCCGATAGTACGAACACCGTTTGCCGGATGCGACCATGCCTGATTTTTTCAAATAGGCGCGCATGGACAGCATTGTATCGTCCGCAATGCCGGCCCCTGAAGGCAAATATTCGAAGTCGCTGAACAAAGACCTGTGGTACATGGCATTTCCGCCAAAACAGCTGTAAACATGGGAAATGTCAAAAATACATTCCCTGTAGGGTTTGACGACGACGGAATCTGAATCTGGCAACATGCGTCCATAAGCGGGTTGTCCATCTTCATCGATTTCATTATAAGAATGGCAGTAAACCAGATGACCGGGATATTTTTCCGCCAGAGATGCCAACGAGGAGATCCTGTCTTCCCGTGCGATGTCATCGCCGTCAAACTTGATAATCCATTCCCCCCGGGACAAATGAACGGCACATTGCAAATTCCCTGCAATTCCCCGGTTGCTTTCGTTACGGTGGAGAATAATACGCCGTCCTTCTCCCTCTTTTTCCACCATTTCTTCCAGGCATTCAAAAGAACCGTCCTGAGAAAAATCGTCCGAAATAATTATTTCCCATTCTCCTAGATAATCCTGTTTTAAAATAGCCCGGAACTGTTCCTTGATAAAACGTTTCTGATTGTAACAAAGAAGAATGGCTGAAATCATGAAATCGAATAAACAGTTTAAGTTTTTTTAAACTGTCTAAAAATAACGAATTCCAAATTCGATTGGGGAATTCCAAATCCGCTGTAATTAAAAAGAGATTGCGTGCGGTTGTTTCTGCATGACAGGAGAGCCTCTTCGCAGAAAGGAAATAAAACTGATGATCAATAATTTTCTTTGAAATACGGACTTTCCGGCAGGTATGGATGTTTCTGCCGGAATGGGAATTGATGGGGTTACCCGGATGGAATCATGAAGACGGAAGATTCCGGTCATTGGGGAAGCTTATTTTCAGAAGTTCCTTTCTTTCAAAATTTAACCTTGACTCCGGATTTGGAATCCGTGTAATATGCCCCGCACTCTTTTTACTGTGCGTGCACTCAGAGAGCAAATCCCTTTTTTTTCAATAATTTATGTTGAAGGGTACGGTTTGTTTCTCAACATCAAACGGCCATGGATACTTCTTCCCGGAAAACGTCTCTTGTTGTATTGTTCAACCATCAGTATGAACGTAACATTCCGGTAATCAGAGAGCTTTATTCAAGACGCTTTTCCGGGTTGCTTCAATTAATGCCCTACTACAAGGGAGATGCCCCTGACGTATGTTCCGTCTTCGGGAATTCTTTCCAGTTCTATAATTATATTTTGCAGTCCAGGGAAAGAATCAGGCAGTTGGAGGGCGATTATTTTCTTATTATCGGAGACGATCTTCTTTTAAATCCCAGGTTTGACGAATTTTCAACGCCGTCCCTGCTGGGAATCCATGGGGAGGATACGTGTTACCTTGACGGTTTTGTGGACGTTTCTCTGCCGGTGTGTTACCGGGGAACGGCGGAAGCCCACCATTTTTCCATAACCCCTCCCGGTATTGATGCGGAAAGCGTCAACAGGAACGTTCCCTCCTATGAGGAGGCCAGGCGGATTTTAAAATCCAGGAACCTCATGCGGCATGATGAATTGTCGCGCGTACGCATGTTTCTGCCCAAATGGAGCCCCGGGGGGATTCATGCGAATTGGAAAGTGTTGAAGGGCAGGGTATGGCATCTGCTGAATTACTGGAAGCACCGGATTAAAAAATACCGGTATTCCTATCCTGTCGTTTTCGGATATTCGGACATTGTCTGCATTCCGAAAGGGAAATTAGACGATTTCTGCCGTATCCTTGAAGTGTTCTCCGCATGGAACATGTTTGTGGAGCTGGCCATTCCCACGGCGTTGCAGCTTCTTCCCGGAACAAAGCTGTCTACGCTGGAGGACACGCAGTACAAGTCGGGAAACGTCTGGTTTCCCCAGGATCCGGAACACTTTGAAGCCATGAATGCCGTCATTGACGGGCTCGTGTCCTCTTCCGGAGGAGACCTCGGCAAGCTGCTTGCCTCCTTTCCGGAGGAATACCTGTATCTCCATCCCGTGAAATTGTCCCGTTTCGCCAGATAGTGGCGTCCATAAATTGTTTTTTTATCCCATGATGAAATATGCTGTGATCGGAGCCGGGGTTTCCGGATTGTCCATGGCCGGAATGTTGCTGAAGAAAGGGCATGAGGTAGTCGTTTATGAGAGGGACTCCCGGCCCGGCGGCCTGATTAAATGCACGGAAGTACAGGGGAACCTGTATCATCGTGTGGGAGGCCATGTGTTCAATTCCCGGCGGCAGGAAGTGCTGGACTGGTTTTGGTCCCGGTTTGACAGGGAGCGCGATTTTGTTTCCGCCCGGAGACGGGCTGTTATTTCCCTGGAGGGCGGGGCTGTGGTGGATTATCCCATTGAGAACCACCTCGACCAGTTTCCCGAGGCCGTCCGTTCCTCCATCGTCCATGAGCTGCTGGAACTTTACAGGAATCCTCCCGCGGAGCCCCGCTCCCTGGGTGAGTTTTTTCTGAACCGTTTCGGAAAAACCCTGAACAGCCTTTATTTTACGCCGTACAATAACAAAGTGTGGAGGCAGGATATCAGCCAAATTGCCATGGATTGGCTGGAAGACAAGCTTCCCATGCCGAGCGTGGCGGAAATCCTGTTGAACAATATTGGGCACATCAATGAAAGCGCCATGGTGCACAGTTCTTTCTTTTATGCGAAAAACGGCGGTTCCCAGTTTCTGGCGGATACGCTGGCTCGCGGCCTCAAGGTCAGGTATCGGCAGGAAGCTGTAAATATCCTCCCGAAGGACGGGAAATGGCTCGTACAGGGAGAATTGTTTGACAGAGTTGTCTTTACGGGGAATGTCAGGCAGCTTGGGGATTGTTTTCCCTGCATGGATGAATTGCGGCCGTTTTTCCCCCGGATTTCAGAATTGCGCTCTCACGGAACCACTTCCGTGCTTTGCCGGATTTCCCCCAATGATTACAGCTGGATTTACATGCCCTCTCCATCCCACCGCTCTCACCGGATCATTTGCACGGGGAATTTTTCCAGAAATAATAATAACGGGGACATCACCACCGCGACTATTGAATTTTCCGAGCAAATGATGGAAGGGGAAATCAGGCGCCAGCTGGAGCTTATTCCCTTTTCCCCTGTGTATCTGGCCCATCACTGGGAAGAATATACCTATCCCGTTCAGGATGTTTCCAGCCGAACCCTCATACGGGAACTAAAGGAGTGCCTGGAACCGAAAGGCATTTATTTATTAGGCCGTTTTGCGGAGTGGGAATACTACAATATGGATGCGGCCATGGGGGCGGCCCTTGATTTGGATAAAAGGCTGGCTGCGGAGCAGATGACACGGGGATAAGTCAAATTCTGGACATTGTGGTGTATTTGAACGGGGGATTGTAAATCCGCCTGTTTTTAAAAAAGTTTGGATATAGTTATAAAAAGATAACTATAAATAACTTATTGTGTTGAATGGTTTTTTGGTAATTAAAAAAATCCTGTTTCAATCCGTGGTTCCATGCACGGAGATGATTCTCCGTTAAAGTTTTCCATTGACAGCGAATTTACAACTCGTTATAGGTACGGACGCAGAAGATGTGTTCCCGTTTTTAGGGACATGGTTTCCACCGGAATCTGGGAGTATGGCTATCCGTTATTGTTCTTTCGCGACCCGCGGCTATCATTTGCGGCAATGGATGCAGATGATGAGCCTGAGGCTGGCGGATTCCTCAGTGGAGTTGTCCTGTTGGAATCTTAATCGCCTGGAAAGGGAAGGAATCAGGGAGGCTATTCCATGGTTTGACCTGAATTTACAGGGTGTCGGGTTTTGGGTATGGAAACCCTTCATCATTCTCAAGGAGCTGGAACATTTGGAGGAAGGGGATTACCTGCTTTATACGGATGCGGGGCGCCCGCCGGGGAGGCTTTTCCATCATTCCTTGGAGCCGTTTGTCCAATGGCTCCGGGAGAAGGGGCAGGATATGATGCCGGGCGTGAATATTTCCTATTATACGGGAGGCCTTACGCGGTGGTGCAAGCAGAGCGTTTTTGATGAATTGAAGCTGGATAGCGGGTCTTTTGAACAGGCTCCCCTGATTCAGGGCTCCTTCCTTTTCTTGAAAAAATCGGAACAAAGCCTCCGAATTCTCCGTGAATGGATGGATTTGTGCCGTCAGTTCAAATTGGTGTCTTCTGCCACTACGGAAGAAGAGAGCCGTTGCCGCGATAATTTTGTAGCTCATACGCACGATCAGACGCTGCTGTCTCTCGTGGCGGCGCAACATCATCTGGACTGCCTGTATTCCGGGAAGGGCGTCATTCATCTGGAAGGCCGCCGGGCGTTTGAGCGGCATCCCGGTTTTGACGACAAAGACCCGGACTGGTTTTTGGAAGAGCTTGGCGCAAAGAAAGCGGAGCATCCCTTAATGCCCGTGCTTTGCTGCATGCAACAGGCGTTTTTCCTGTATGAAAAAGCCATGAATAAATTGATGAAGCTGGCGGGCTTGAGACCCCTCCGCGGGTTTTACGGTTGATGGACGGTTGTGTGCGGAAGGGGAGTTTGCCTGTTTCGGCCTCCGTGACGGATCTCTCCGGCCTGCTATGGACGAAAATAAAAAAGCGCCGGAAAAACCGGCGCTTGGAAAGGTAGTTTCCTGTGTGGCTTTTACCAGGAAGCGTCGAATTTGGGGATAGGCGTTCCTTTGCCTCCGGGGCTGTTTTCCGGAACTTTATAGGTTTTGCGCAGTTCGTGGTAACGCTTCTTGAGCTGTTCCACCGTAGTCTTGTAGGCAGGATCGTCAATGACGTTTTTCATTTGCATGGGATCCTTTTTCATGTCAAAGAGCATCCATTCGTCGCTGGTCCAGATGTAGGAAAGCGTGTAGCGGTCCGTCCGGATGCCGTCGTGGCGCGGGGCGTTGTGTTCGCCGGGATTTTCGTAAAAACAGTAGTAAATGGCATCCCTCCAGTTGTCGGGAGTTTTGCCCGTGAAAGCGGTGGGAAGCAGGGATACGCCCTGGAAGGTATTCATGTTTTCCGGGGTGTCCGCCCCTGCCGCGGAAACGATGGTGGGAGCGTAGTCGATATTCTGCACCATGGTGTTGTTGCGGATGCCCGCGGGAATTTTGCCGGGCCATCTCATGATGAGGGGCATGCGGAGGGATTCTTCAAAAATCCAGCGCTTGTCGTACATGCCGTGTTCTCCCATGTAGAACCCCTGGTCTCCGCAGTAGATGACCAGCGTGTCTTTCGCAATCCCCTCTTTGTCCAGATATTCCATAAGGCGGCCGATGCTGTCGTCCACGGACAGAAGGCATCCCAGATAATCCTCCATGTAGGCATGCCACTTCCATTCCGCAAACGCTTTCGGGTCCTTCAGTTTTCCGGATTTCATGCCGTCCACCAGGGATTTGGTGCGCTTGGCGTAATAGTCCGTCCAGGTTTTCTTTTCTTCCGGAGTCATGCGGTTCAACTCGCCCAGGTCCCAGCCGTAACCGGGGGAAACGATGCTTTTGCGCATTTCTTCCGGAACCTGGTCCTTAAGCACTTTGAGGTCGGAATAAATCGCCATGTGATTGGCGACTGTCTGCTGGTTTTTCTTCAGGAATTCCGGACGGTTGGCATAGTCGTCATGGAAGTTGGCGGGCGGCGTCATGCTGGAAGTGTCCACCTTGCCCAGGTGGCGCAGAGCAGGGCACCAGGCGCGGTGGGGAGCCTTGTGGCCCACAACGAGCAGGAAAGGTTTGTTCTTGTCCCGGTTTCCCAGCCACTGGATGGATTTGTCCGTGACCACGTCCGTGGCATATCCGGGAAAACGCTTTGTCTGGCGTTTGCCGTCCGGCTTGAGGCTGATAAAGTCCGGATTGTAGTAGCTGCCCTGGCCGGGGAAGATTTCCCACGTGTCGAACCCGGTGGGGTCCGATTCCAGATGCCATTTGCCGAAAAGGCCCGTCTGGTATCCGGCCTTCTGCAGCATTTTCGGGTAAGTGGGCTGGGAGCCGTCCAGCGGTCTTTGTCCGTTGAAGACAAAACCGTTCATGTGGGAATGCCTGCCGGTCAGGATGCAGGCGCGGGAGGGGCCGCACAGGGAGTTGGCGCAGTAGCTGCGGTCAAAAACCATGCCTTGGCGTCCCAGTTTGTTGAAATTGGGCAGGGCCACGGGGGAATCATTATTGCCGGTGCCCAGCGTCTGGTAGGCGTGGTCGTCCGTAATGATAAAGAGGATATTCGGTTTTTTATTTTCCTCAGCCTTGGTTTGAGCTGAGAGGGGAGCTGCCGCCAGCAGGGCCAGAGTTCCGGCGATGATGGTTTTCAAAGGTCTCATATTGCCTGGAGGATATAGGATGACGGCGCCGTGTCAATGTCATAGGATTCCTTTTGCCGGGATTCTGCGTTATGGTATTCTTGCCCCATGCTTTCCTCTGCTCTGGAAGACACGCTGCGTTTATTCGGCAAGGAACGGTTCCGTCCCATGCAGAGGGATCTGGTGGAGTGCGCGCTGGAGGGCCGTTCCTGCATCGGTATTTTGCCTACGGGTTCCGGCAAGAGCCTTTGCTATCAGATTCCGGCGGTTCTGGGAAATGGGCTGACGGTTGTGGTTTCTCCGTTGATTGCCCTGATGCGCGACCAGGTGGCGGGGCTGGAAAAACTGGGCGTGGCCGCCGCCAGGTATGATTCGACCCTGGCGGAAGAAGATAAGGTCGCCCTGATGGACAGATTGAAGTCCGGAGGCGTCCGCCTTCTGTTTGCCGCTCCGGAGTCTCTGGAATCCCCGTGGATTCAGCAGGTCATGGAGCTTGTTCCCCCCGGCTTGTTCGTGGTGGATGAGGCTCATTGCCTTTCGGAATGGGGGCACAGTTTCCGTCCGGATTATCTGGGGCTGCCCGTTTTTTTCAGAAAGCACGGGTTCCGCAGCGTCATGGCGTTGACGGCCACGGCTACGGAGCAGGTGTGCCGCGATCTGGCCGGCCTGTTTGGCGTGAGTGATGAATGTATTTTCCGGGCTGCGCCGTACCGTGCGAATATCTTCCGCCAGGTGGAAACGTTGAAGGATCAGGATAAAACCGCGCGGCTGGTTGAATTGTTGAAAGAGGGAGGCCGCCGTCCTGCCGTGGTGTACACGCGGACCCGCAAAGATGCGGAAAACCTTTCCTACGAATTGGGAAAAGCCGGTTTCTCCGTCAAGTCCTACCATGCGGGCATGCCCCCGGAGACGAGGGGGCTGGTTCAGGATGAGTTTCTGGCAGGTACGGCGGACGTGCTGGTGGCGACGATTGCCTTCGGCATGGGGATTGACAAGCCGGACGTGCGTTCCGTGGTGCATTACCATCCCCCCGCCAGTCTGGAGGCGTATGTTCAGGAATCCGGCCGTGCAGGACGCGACGGCCTTCCTTCCTTCAGCCTGGTGATGTTGTCCGCCCGCGACAGCGTGGCCGTAGTCAACCGGCTGCATGCGGCGGAGCCGGACCGGCACGGCATGAAAGGGCTGGTATCTCTGTTGTCCCGCAGGGGGGAGCACATTGTTTCCCTGTATGAGGCTTCTTCCGTTTATGATTTGCCGGATGTGGCGGTGGACCGGATGCTGTTTGACCTGAAACGTTCCGGTTCCGTACGGGAGAAGGGGACGGGGTTCAAGTATTACAGGGTGCGCCCTCTGTTCCGGATGGAGGAAATTCTGTGCGGCCGCGGCGGGGAGGAATGCGCCCGGCTGCAATGGATGGATATGCGCCGGCAGGGAGAGGTGGAGGATCTGGCTGTGGAATGGGGAATTTCATGGGAAGAAGCCGCCGCCTGGCTTGGTGACCTGGCTCTTTCCGGGGAATGGAAAGTGGAGCTGCGCCAGGCAGCCCTTCATCTGTATTCGGAAGGATTTGACGCGGAAGAGGCTGCGGAGGAATTTGAGCAGTATTTTTCCAGATCCCGGCTGAACGGGCTGGAACGCTGGAAAACCTGCGTTTCTACGCTGACGTCTTCCGCCTGCCTGAATAGAAGCCTGGATGCCTATTTCGGTTTCCGGGACCTGTCCGGGCCTTGCGGGCATTGTCCTGCGTGCTGTGGGATGTTGCCTGCGGCCATGGAAGAAGAGGAACTTCCCCCGTTACCGGAAGAGCTGCGCTCCGCCGTCATGGAGCTGGCGGGGCAGAGGAAGCCCGCGCTGGCCCGCCCTTCCCAGTTGGCGCGCTTTTTGCTGGGACTGGCTTCTCCCGCGGCCATGCGCGCCCGGTTGTGGAGCCATCCTCTCTATGGGGCGCTGGCGGACAGGAAATGGGAGGATGTGTGGATTGAGGCGCATGCCCTGTCGGGTAGTTAGAGGCCGGTTTTTCCGCCTTGGGCGGCTTCATAGGCGGCAATAATGCGTTTGCAGGAATTTTCCGCATGCAGCAGGGAACACCAATAGCGGGATATTTCCTCCGGGTTGCGTTTTCCGGAGTCCCAGGCGCGGATTTCTTCCAAAAGTGCCCCGGAGAGGCTTTCCGGAGAATCGTTCGGGCTGAGTGTGCCTGAATCATGGGAAACGTACCATTGCAGGCAGTTCAGCTGGGGTGTGAGGCGAGGCCCTACGACAGAGGCCCCGGCGCACAGCGCTTCTGCGGAGGCAAGGTGCGTTCCTTCGGACAAGGAGGTGCAGAGACTGATTCTGGCTTGGGATTGTTTCTTTTGCAGTTCAATATTGGGAATATAGCCAGCCAGATGAATCCGGGTGCGAAGAGGCTCCGGAAGATTGTCGTGCCATTCCCGGAGAAAGTCAGGAATATTGCCGTAAATTTCCGCTTCCCAGTGCGGGGCGTGGGCAAGCGCCTGTTCCAGCGTGGACATCAGCAGGCAGGGGCGTTTATAGAGAAGGTCGTCCCAGCGGCCTACGGCCATAATGATGTTGCGCTTCTCTCCTGCAAAGCGGCAGGTGGAAGAAATGGGGTTGGGAACCAGAGCCAGTTTCCGGACGATGGATTTTCCATAGAGCCATTCCCTATCTGCAACGGATTGGAGGGCTGCCGGAATGGGGAAGGCGACCATGTCCCCTGAGTCCAAATGTTTTCTGCGCCCCCTGCTGGCGAGGTTCCATGTGTGCTGTTTCAGAAGGCGCAGCAGGAAAAAAGCGGAACCTTTGATTTTCCCGTGAATGAAAACGTCTTTGGTGTACATGTTTTTCGCGATGGGAAGCCAGTATTGCCACGGAAAAAACAGCCCGGATGAGTCCATGTACACTACCAGAAAGATTCCTGCGTCATGGATGGCTCTGGCGATGGGAAGGTATTTGCCCACTCCCCAGGCGTACAGGATCACTCCGTCAATACCCAGGGATTTCCACCAGGCTGCATCTTTCAGGTTGGCGTATTCCGTGCGGATGAGGTCGGGATCATCTCCTTCCTGGGCAGGTGTGGGCATGATGGCCCTGCTTTTCACCCCGATTCTCTGAAAGGCCTTGCAGAAAGCGCCTGAATCGCGGGAAAAGAAAGTATGGTCTCCCTTGAAGGACACCGGCGTGCATGTGTACCATTTCATGATGTTGGTGGGGTGGAAGATGAATGGAAAACGCGGAGCTCGCCAAGAAGGGCTTCCATGGACCGGAGCCATGCGGCGGGGGAGTATGTGGAGGACAAAAGTTGTTGCCCGTGCGCGCCCATGGCCGGCCAGCGTTCTTCTTGCTTCAGGGCGGTGTGCAGCGTCTCCGCCAGGGATTCCACGGAAGGTTCCTGTGCAATCCAGCCATTCCTGCCGTGGGTGATGAGCTCCGGCAGGCCGCCGTTCGGGGTAACGATGACGGGCGTGCCGTGGAGCCATGATTCCAGGACAACCATACCGAAGGTTTCCTCCCAGAGGGAGGGCGCTACGGAGAGGCCGCAGGCGGCGCGGACGGCTCCTTGTTCCTCATGGGGAATGAACCCGGTCAGGCGGATGGATTCAAGATGGCGGGAAGAGATATAACGCTCCAGTTCTCCGCGCAGGGGGCCGTCTCCCATCAGGTAGAGAATGCGGCCGGGGGGGGATAGGAGTTCCCACGCCTGAACCAGTTGCAGGACTCCTTTTTCCTGCGTCAGGCGTCCGGCGTAAAGGACGTCCCGGCGGGGCGGGCCGGCGGAAGGGGCGGGGTTTTGCCGGATGAAATGTGGAATAACCCTGATTTTATCCTCCGGTATTCCGGTTTGGATGAGAAGTTCCCGCTGGCGCCGGCTGATGGCAATGTAGGAGGAAAAGCGGCTCCAGGCTCCCATGCGGCGCGTTTTATACAGGACGGCGGCGGCCAGGGATGAGTACGCGGCGTTTTTCCTCCAACAGGCGTGCATGATGCCGGGAAAATAGTTGCCGCCTTGGCAGGAAAAGCAGGGCGCTCCGTCCCGGTAAAATACTCCGTTGAGGCAGCCGGAGCGGTAATTGTGCATGTAGTGGATGACGGGAGCGGGTTGATGCAGGGCCAGTTCATAGACGCAGGGGGACATGGCCGGGAACGTATTGTGGATGATCCATGCGTCATAGCGGTTTTCACGCAGGCATTCGCGCAGTTTTTGCTCCACGTCCCTGTTGTGGAGCAAATAACCCATTTTCGTCAGGGCGCCGTGGGGGCTATGGAACAGCTCCTCCGTTGAATAGACAAAGGGTGTGACATCCGCTATGGCGCCCAAAGCCTCCGTAATGGCATGGAAGCAGATTTCTTCCCCCCCAACCTCGCCGTAACGGCTGAAAATATGTAGAATGCGTGGGCGTTGCATGGCTGCGGCGGCACAGGGGGTTATCCCTGGAGTTCCCTTCTGAGTTTCGCGGGATCCTTCAATAGCTCCCGCTGAATGGCTTCCTGCTGCTGGCGCAGACGGTCTTCCCGTAACTGAAGGGATTTTTTCCCGGCTCCCAGCCCGGCATTGACAAAGGGATTGTTGTCCCCGTATTTGGACCACGGGCCGCGGGGAATGCGGTAAAATTCCACAAAGCGCCAGTGGACAATGGCTGTTCCTCCCGTAATGCCCAGATAGTCGCGTACGGCAGGGGAGATGTCAATGCCCGCCCCTTTGTTCTGGGTATTGACGGGAGGCTTGTCTCCGAAGACGTAGGGCCAGTCTTCCGTGGTGAAGGGGCCGCAGTCTTCCCATTGGGCAAAACAGGAACGCTTGTTGTAGACGATTTGCACCCATCTGCCCTTGCAGACGGATTGCCCCTTTCCCGCATATTCGCGGCGGAACCACGGGATGACCCGTGACGCCTCCGCCTTATGCTCCCCTCTGGAAACGTCATTATAAGGGAGCGCCACGTAAAAGGGGTTTTGCCGGGGGATGAATGTTTTCGGGCGGAAGTCCCTCGTGCGGCAAACGGGATCCGGGTTGTCGAAGCCGCCGAAGTTTTCCCGCCATGCGGAATCCCACGAGCTTTTGTGGTTGGCTACCGGATTGCGTTCCGTGGGTTCTTCCCCCACCCAGAAGACCGTGGCGGTAATGTTGAGACGCCAGGGATAGGTGCCGGGGCTTTGCCTGGACGTCCTGGGAAGGATGCGGGGAGCGGGCCGCTTTCCTCCCTCTGCAGCAACAGGCGATTTGACGATGACCCGGGGCAGGGGGTCCCGTTGCGTTGGGGTGACGATGACGGGGCCTTTGGGCCGTCCGGAACTGTTCGCCAGGGCGCGGGTGGCGCTCCGGCCTGTCTGGATGTCCGCCCTGGCGGTTTCTGCGGAAACCAGAACCGGCAGCGTGAGCAGGCATGCGGACAGGAGGGGGCTCCCGAAGAGCCCCTTCCGTAATGCCTGTTGACGCTGCCGGTAGTTTACCATCGGTGCAGTTGGGTGACGAAGCGGTGGTCCAGCTTGCCGGGATAATCCGTATTGAAATGAAGGCCGCGGCTTTCATTGCGGCGCATGGCGCAGTCCACGATCAGGGAGGCCACCGCCACCAGGTTGCGCAATTCCAGGATGTCCGGCGTAATGCGGTATCCCCAGTAGAAGTCCTTTACCTCCCGGTGCAGCATCCGGAGCCGCGTGGCTGCGCGGTCCAGCCTTTTATTGGTCCGCACAATGGAGACGTAATCCCACATCAGGCGGCGGATTTCATCCCAATTATGATAGATGACGGAAAGTTCGTCAGGCAGGGCTGTATCTCCGTGGTGCCAGGCTGGGATGTCGTAAGGAGTGGGGGAATCCTTTCTCAGGGGATGCAGGGAGAGCATGGAGTTCAGCGCCCTCTTGGCGACCACCACGCATTCCAGAAGGGAGTTGGAAGCCAGCCGGTTGGCGCCGTGAAGACCGGTGCAGCCGGTTTCCCCTGCGGCGTAAAGGCCGTCCAGGCTGGTCTGGCCGTTGACGTCCGTCAGCACGCCGCCGCACTGGAAATGCGCTGCGGGAACAACGGGAATGGGTTCCCTGGCGGGATTGACGCCGTAGCGGTTGCATGTCTCGTAAATCAGGGGAAAACGTTCCTGGACGAACCCTTCCGGCTTGTGGGAGATATCCAGATAAACGCACATGCTGCCCGTCCTCTTCATTTCCGAATCTACGGCGCGGGCGGTGATGTCGCGCGGGGCCAGGGATTTGCGGGGGTCGTACTTGTGCATGAATTCCTTCCCGTCCGCGCCTATCAGCACGCCGCCTTCCCCGCGCACGGCTTCGGAGATGAGGAAGGAGCGCGCTTCCGCGCCTTCCGCGCGGGTGTTGAAGAAACAGGTGGGATGGAACTGCACGAATTCCATGTTGGCGATGGTGGCCCCCGCCCGCCAGGCCATGGCTACGCCGTCCCCCGTGGCGGAATCATTATTGGTAGTGTACAGATACACGCGCCCGCAGCCGCCGGTGGCGAGCAGCACGCGGTCTGACCGGAAGATTTCCACTTCCCCGGAGACGCGGTCCAGCACGTAGGCTCCCAGAACGCGGTCTTCCGTGACGAGGCCCAGCTTGGTGGTCGTAATCAGGTCAATGGCGAAATGGTCTTCCAGCAGTTCAATGTTGGGGTGAAGCTTGGCCGCCTCCAGAAGTTTGGAGGTAATTTCCAGTCCGGTTGCGTCTTTGGCGTGGAGGATGCGCCGTTTGGTGTGGCCGCCCTCCCTGGCCAGTTCATAATCCTCTCCCTGGTTGCCGGGGTCAAAGTTCACTCCCCATTCCAGCAGTTCCCGGATAGCGTCCGGGCCTTCCTCCACGATAGTGCGCACGGCCTGTTCGTTGCAGAGGCCCGCTCCGGCGTCCAGCGTATCCGCAACATGGTCTTCAAAGGAATCGTTGCGGTCCCATACGGCGGCGATGCCGCCCTGTGCCTTGGCGGAACTGCAATCCAGAAATTTGCCTTTTGTAATGACTGCAACCTTGCCGTGTTCCGCCGCTCTCAAGGCGAAACTCAATCCGGCAACACCTGCCCCAATGACTAAAAAGTCGCTCGTCTTCATCTTGAATGGTACGGAATTGTACCATGACGCGGGCTGCCAAGTCACGCCCAATGATGGGGCGGCAGGGCATATTTGTCTGGAAAAGAAGTGTGAAACACGCTAATTCATGGGCATGAGACCCCAAGGGAACGAACAGGAAGCGCGCCGGAACAAGCATGTGCGCAGCGCGCCGTCCAAAATTGCCGTGAAGGCGCTGGGAGAGGAGGTGCTGGACGGGATTCTGGACAAATCCTCCAACCCTCTGCTGCTTATTCTGGACTGCGTGCAGGACCCCCACAACCTGGGAGCCATCCTGCGGACGGCGGACGGCGCGGGAGTGGATGCCGTCATCGCCCCCCGGGACAAATCCGTGGGCATTACGGAGACGGTGCTGCGCGTTTCCGTCGGCGCTGCGGAAAAGGTGCCTTTTATTCAGGTGACCAATCTGGCGCGCACCATGAAGCAGCTCCAGAGCCGCGGCATCTGGATATTCGGCACGTCGGACAAAGGAGACCGCGGCCTGTATGAAACGGACTTCACGGGGCCGGCCGCACTGGTGATGGGGGCGGAAGGGGAAGGGATGAGAAGATTGACGGAAGAGAACTGCGATTTCCTGCTGAGGATTCCCATGAAGGGAAGCATTCCGTGCCTGAACGTATCTGTGGCTACGGGCGTATGCCTGTATGAAATGGTGCGGCAGCGTTCCTGATTCCATGACTGTTTTTCTCCCTCCCTCGTCTTTATGATTCAGGAACTTGATCTTGCTCCGGGGGAACGCGCCAGGTTTATTTCAGACATCCATTTCGGCCATGCCAAGGCGCTGGCCCGGGAGCCGGAAGAGCTGGGGTTTCTTCTGGAGGGGTGCTCCCATCTGGTAGTGTGCGGGGACCTCAGTGAAACCCGTGAAAGCCCCTGCCGGGAGGAAGGATTGGAAAAACGGGCCCGTTTCCTGCGGATGTGCCGGGATGCCGGGGTGCAGCCCGTTCTGCTGGCCGGCAACCATGATCCGGACGAGAAAGCCGGCCTGCTGAAATTGCAGGGCGGCCGCATCTGCGCTTTGCACGGCCATGCGCTGTTCAGGGAGGTGGCTCCGTGGGGATGGGAATATTTGAAAAACAAGCAGGTTTCCCGCGAACTGATCGCAGCGTTCCCGGAGGCGGAGGCAGATTTGCTGCGGCGGCTGGAGCTGGCCCGTGCCATGAGTGTGCTGGTGCCTCCTGTTTATACGCGTTCCGGAACACATCAAAATAAACTGGTGCGTTTTTTAGCTCATTCTGCCTGGCCGCCGGAACGGCCCGTGCGGATTCTTCTGGCATGGCTGACGATGATGCGGCGCATGGGGAAATTTGCAGACCGTTTTTTTCCGGAAGCGGAAGTCGTCATTTTTGGCCATCTTCACCGACGGGCGGTGAGCGGGAAAAAGGGGCGGCGGCTGTACATCAACCTGGGCGCCTGTTTCCGCCATGCCAGATGCTGGGCGGCGGACGTAACGCCGGAAAGAGGAGTCTCCATCCGCAGTTATACGCCCGGAGGATATGATGGCCCGGAGGCAATTCTCCGCTGATTGATGCCCACGGAAAAAAGTGAGGGGAACGCGTCCGTGTTTAGGCGATAATGTGTTAGAGCACCGGATGACTAGTCCATACAGTTTGTGGACGCGTTCCCCATAGAATTTGGCCGCGCCTGTTTTCCCTGGTAGCCGGCGGGACAGTTTTTCCCGGAGCTTTTCAGGGCGCAGCCCCGGCAGCAGCAGGGGCGCGAGGAGGAAAAAAACCTGGAGAAGAAGGACTCCATTCTGGCGGGTGCGCCGCCGGAGCACTTTCTTTCACCGTTTCTTTCCGAATTGGGGCTGACCATGAAGCAAAGTTAGTGCAACCTAACTCATATTGCAAGAAAAAAGTTTGTCTCACCTAATATTTTTCAAGAAGAGGTTGACTTGGTCAGAGCCTTGGTTATTGTTTTTTGTTAGTTAAACCTAATAAGCATCAATCATGATACATGAAAAATTTTCCACTCCGGAGTTGAGCAACAGCCTGGAGGATTATATTGAGGCCGTCCGCAACATTGAGTTGGAAAAGGGATGCGCCACCGTAGGGGAAATTGCGGAATCTCTGAACGTGAAAAAACCTTCCGCCTCACTGGCCATGAAGCAGTTGAAGGAACGCGGCCTGGTGGAATACACGCAGTATTCTCCCATTGTCCTGACCAGGGAAGGCCGTTATTACGCGGACCGGGTCATTTCCTGCCATACCATGGTGAAGGAGTTCCTCATTACGGTGCTGAAGATGGAGGAAAAACGCGCCGATGAAGTGGCCTGTTGCATTGAACATATCATGACTCTGGAGGAAATCTCCCGTTTCCAGCTTCTGACGGATCGTTGCAGGGAAAGAGGAGAATAAAATACTCCCGCATGATTTTCCGGGGGGACAGTTCATGAGGGAATGGCTCATCCCTCTCTTTTTTACTTCGGAACCCGGACAGGGGGAAGGCATCGGCGTGTGCTGCGCGCGCTGACGTACACTGTGGAAGCGTTATGGAGGAACGCGGAAAGGTCCGGGGTAATCAGCCCGAACATGCCTAGCAGGATCAGAGAGGAGTTGAACCCGACGATAAAGCGGTAGTTGCGTTCTATTTTTTCAAGGACGGCACAGCTCAATTCCCTTAAAACAACCAGTTCAGCCAGAGAGCTGGACAACAGGGAAATATCCGCCACTTCACGGGCGATATCGGAAGAATCCTTCATGGAGACGGAAACATCTGCACAGGAAAGAGCGGGGGAATCGTTGATGCCGTCTCCCACCATGCACACTGTTTTGCCGGATTTCTTCAATTGCTGGATAAAGCGGGCCTTATCTTCAGGCAGAACCTGGGAACGGTATTCCGTGATGCCCAACTGGCGGCTGATGGCGCGGGCTGCGGATTCGCTGTCCCCCGTGAGCATGATGATGGAGGAAATGCCCTGCCGTTTCAGCCGGGCGATCGTCTCTGCGGCTTCCGGCCTGGGCGGGTCGCTGACGCCGATCATGCCGATTGCTCTGCGGCCTATGGCGAGAAAGATGTTGGATTTTCCTCTGGCGTGATTGCGTATGGTCAGCCTTTGCTCTTCCGTGAGGGGGATGCGTTCATCTTCAAAGAGAAAATGGTAGCTGCCCACAAGAACCTTTTTTCCATGAAGGCGGGAGGAAATGCCGTGGGCCACGATGTATTCCACCTCCGCATGTTCTTCTTCATGGTGTAGGCCCTCCTCCAGCGCTTTGCGCACAACGGCCCGCGCCACGCTGTGGGGGAAGTGTTCTTCCAGGCATGCTGCCGTTTTCAGGATATATTCCCTGCTGCAGTCGCTCAAAGGGATGATCTGCGTTACCTGAGGGCAGGCGGAGGTCAGCGTGCCCGTCTTGTCAAAAACGATGGTGTCCGTTTTGGCGAACAGCTCCATGAATTTCCCGCCCTTGATCATGATCTTGCGCGCTGCGGCCTCTTTCATGGCGGAGATGACGGAGATGGGGGTGGCGAGCTTGATGGCGCAGGAATAATCCACCATCAGCACGGAGAGAGCCTTGGAGATATTCCTGGTGAACAGAAACAGCGCCCCTGCCGTGAGCAGGGTATAGGGAACGATAGAATCCGCCAGCTTTTCCGCCCGGCTTTGGATGCGCGCTTTCAGTTCCTCCGAATGGTCGATCAGGGCGATGATATTGTTAATGCGGGACTGGTCTCCTGCGGCGTCCACCCGGATGACGAGGGAACCCGTTTCCAGCGTGGTTCCGGCAAAGACGACGGACCCTTCCCGTTTGGAAGCCGCTTCCGATTCCCCCGTCATGGCGGCCTGGTTGACTTCCGCTTCTCCGGACAGCACGGTACCGTCCACAGGGATGACGTTCCCCGCGTCCACGCGGATTTTCTCCCCCGGGCGGATTTGCTCCATGGGAACCTGGCGCATGCCTCCTTCTTCCACCCGCCAGACGCGGTCTATATTTATGCTCAGGCTGGCCGCAAGCGCCGCCCGGGTCTTTTTCCGAGTGTAATTTTCCAGCAGGTCTGAAATGGAAAGAAGGAACATGATGGAATTGGCCGTTCCGTAAGCCTTCGTGCCTATGGAAACCCCGATGGAGACGGCGTCCAGAACGGCTACGTTGAGCCGTCCGCTTCCCAGGCCGGCCATTCCGCGCCGTAAATAGGAACTGTAATTCCAGAATGCTTTGGCCATTCTGAGCGGGGGCGGCAGAAACACCTTGCAAAACAGGAAAGAGGAAGCTTTCCCCGCTATGCGGAGAAAAAAGGACCGGGCCAGTTTCCTGGCCTCCGCGCGCTCTTCCGGTTCGTGGCTGCGGAGTGTTTCCGGCCTGAGCCTGTCCAGCGTGCGGAAAATGGCCTGGGGGCTGGTTCCTTCATACAGGATGAACACACCTCCGTTGCAGGGGGTGGCCTTGACGGAGTATACGCCTTTCTGTTTCAGGAGCCTGCATTCGATGCCGTAAGCCTGGTCATGATTGAATGCGCAGCGGCCGCTGCGTACACGGAGCCTGCCGGGCGTATGATGGATAACCTGGTAATGCATGGATAAGGAAAAAGAAAAGGGGGAAACGCCCTTCTCCGTGCGTTTCCCCCGTTGGGGGCGGTCCATTCCGCTGGCGGAGAAGGAAACGGGCGCCCCGCTGTTTGGTGATGGACAATGAGATTGCTACTGTTCCGGCCTGCTGTTTTTCGCGGCGGCCTCATGGCACAGGTCTTGGGCTTCTTCCCGGATGTTTGCCAGTTGTTCCATGGCCTTCTGCTGGATGAGCATGGCCTTGGAAAGGCCCTGGACGGCCAATTTCCTGGCAACGGGACTTTTTACTACTTTCGCTCCGATGGCGGCGGCGATCATTCCTCCGACGAAGCCCCAGAGGCCTTTGTTGTTCATGTAACTCATGGTAATGTTTTGATTGGGTTCATCCGGCCTTGGCGGCATGCAGCCGCTTCTTTTCCGGAAGGATTGGATTATATCCAATCCAGCCTGCATTTTTTTAGCGTGCCCCCGTATTCTGGTCAAGATGAATTAGTTGAAACTAATTTTTTAGCAGACATGAAAATATTTTTGCGATATTTTTAATACGTTGAAAACAAATAAAATATAATGAACCAACATAATGTTGTACTGAGCAGGGCAAGGGCATTGGGAAGAAAAAGTGTTGACTGAATAGTTAGTTTAATCTAACTTTGCCGCGTTGCATGAACTTGACCCATACAGGACTTCACCGTTTCTTCCGCCGGGTCTGCCGGTACAGGAAACTGGCCGGGCTGCTCATCCGGCGTCCCAGATACCGTCTGCTCTGCGGAGACTGTGGGTTCTGTATGGGGGCATGCGGCAGAGCTGTGAAAGAGCAAGCCCGGGAGAACGGAAGCGGAGCTCTTTCCCTGTAAAAGGAAAGCGCCCCTCTCCACCTCTGGATCAATCATATAAGTATTATACCACAAACATCCAACGATAAGACTAACCGTTTTCTATGAAGAAGCATAACATAATAGCAATGGCGTTGACGAGCCTCATGGCGCTTCCTGTAATCGCTCAAGACAGCACCCCTGCTGTTGGTGATATTTTGCAGGGCATCAACATGTTCACTCCGGAAGAAGGTGATCCTGCCTGCAAGGTGAAGGCCAATGAGAAATACGGCACCCAATGGGGTGTGGATATGGCCTACGGGCTTTGGAATACGGAAAAGGTTTCCGATGTTAAGCGCCATAACAACCTGGCTCTTCTTCATGCCCAGCTTAATCAGCGCCTTATTGAAGACAAGGCCAACGGGGGAACCTGGTTGCGTGTGGAATTTTCCGGTTCATGGGGGCTGGATCGTGAATCCGCACAGAGCGATACGTTTTTCACTGAAGCCTATGCCACGGCTTCCGGCTTGCATGCTGACGCGATGGGGCCTCATGAAGGAATATTCCCTGAAGTGGCGCTGATGCAATACTTTGCAGGGAAGCGCGCTTGCCTCATCGCAGGTATGGTGAATCTCACCAACTACTTTGATGCTGTCAGCATTGCCAATGACTCCTTCTCCTCTTTCACCAATGACGGGTTTGTGAACTCCACTATCCTACCTTTGGTGGACAGCAATATTGGCGGTATTCTGCAAGTTGAACTCAACCGCAATAATTACATGATGGTTGCCGTTTCCCGCACGGGATGCGATTCCGGATACAATCCTTTTAATTCCGATTATTGCGATGGTTATGCCGTGGTTGGCGAATACGGCCATATCTTTGCCGACGGCGCTGCGACTCTCCGCATCAATCCGTTCTATACCAGCACGGATGTGGACATGGACGACGGGACCGGGGAACGCCGCCGCCAAAATGCCGGGCTTGTCGCGAGCATCGAATATACTCCCTGCGATCCTCTGACCATTTACTCCCGCGCCGGATTTGCCGCCAAACAATACTTGAGCAACTCCGCTGAATTCTCCGTGGGCGCCAACATTAAGCTCTTCCCTTCCCGTGAAGATGACTTCCTGGGCATTTCCTACGGTGTGTTCAAGGGGCAGACCCCCTGTGACGGAGAGCGCGCTGAGCATAACCGCGAACAGGTGCTGGAAGTCATGTACAGCTTCCAGGTGAATGATTATTTCAAAGTTGTTCCTCACTTCCAGTACATCGCGAATCCGGCTTACAGCACTTCCAGCGAAAACATTCTCTGGGGCGTTCAGGCAGTCTTTTCTTTCTGATCAGCTGATCCTGGACATGGCCGCCTTTTCTCTTAAATCAGGCATGGCCGGAGTTCCATGAAAACATAATGACATTAAATCTTCCTTGTCTGTCTCCATGCAGTGAGCGGAATCCTGCGTGAGAAAGATATAGAAGGGGTCTGCATGACCTGGCGGCAACGCCGCATTCTCGATCAGGTAGAGGATGCGGCGTTGCTTATTTGATTACGGAGCCATTTACCCTCCTTTATTGATGCCTGCTGGCGGAGCTTGGACCGGCAATGTATGCCGGGTCATGGAATGGCCTTCAGCCTTTCCTTATCTACCGTCAAATACTGACTGTTGAAGGTAGGAGGCTTCCCCAAGGCTATTCCGTAGAATTTTTATCCCAGGGAAAAATAAAAGCCGCCTGAAAATGGGCTTTCCCACCCCTGTCTCCGTTCCCGGAAAAAACGGAAAAGAAGGCTTTTTGCCACGCCGGAAGATGGATGGGAGCCGCAACGTTTCCGGGGGCCGAAGCGTTTAAAACCATATTGACTTAAACGGGAATTATCTTAAACTGACAGAATGAGTAAGGTTCAATGGGAAATTTCAAATGATGAAGTGACCGACCGTGATACTGCTCTGCGCCGCTTGCAGGAAGGAACGACCGGCCACGTGGTGTGCGCCCGCGACGGCGCGTGCCTCCAGTCTTATAAGGAAGCGGATGGCGTGTACCATTGCGAAATTGTATTCAAGACGGATTCCTGCTGCCCGCCGGTATTCGCCGCCCCGGAAGGGGTGACGGGAAAGGAGCTGGAAATGCTTTACGATCGTTTTGCCAATGGGGACGATTTTTCCTTTGTGGAAAAGGAATGGGAACCTCTGATGGCCGTGGAATACCGCCATCGCCACAATGTGATGTGGTTCATCTTCCTGTTCATTGCGCTGGTAATTGCGGCCATGGCGGCATATCAGCACGGTTGGATTGAGTGACAGGGTAGAGGCTGGCTGCGGCAGGCGCCGTAGCAGAAAAACCTGCAAACCGTAGAAAATGGTTTGCAGGTTCTGGATGGGATAACCGGGGCCGGGATTTAATCCTGTTTTTCGTGGTCGTGATGGTGGCCGCCGCAGCAATTTCCGCCGCCACCGCAACAGCCGTCGCTGTCGTTGCCGCAACATCCGCAGTTGCCGCAGCACTTGCCGCGCTTACTGAAAATTTTGTATAACGCGTAGGCTAGGGCCAGGAAAAGAAGGGTGGCGATGATATATGTTCCCATATTGGTCAGTAGAGTTAAGGAATTGGTTTAGGAGTTATTTGGAGGCTGTATAAGGTTTCTTTGCCACTAGGTAAACGAACCCCAGCAGGAGCAATAGGGCAATGCCCTGCCCGATGCCGAAGGAAGCTTCCGCATAAAGCCATGCTCCCAGCTGGTAAATCAGGAAGGCCAGGCAGTACGCCAGGGCGCACATGTAGCCGATGGCGAAGAAGGTCCATTTGGCGCTGTTCATTTCCCTTCTGATAGCGCCCATGGCCGCGAAGCAGGGGGCGCAGAGAAGATTGAAAATCATGAAGGAGAAAGCGCTCAGGAAGGTGAAGGCTCCCGCTTGGACCAGGCGGTCCCCGGTTTCCCTGATTTCCGCATCTTCATCTTCCTCTTCTTCCGCTTCAGCAGCGGATTCTCCGGAACCTTCCTCCAGGGATGCCTGGAGCTCCCGGCCGGCGGGGGACATTTCCTGCGTTTCGGGGGAGTCCTCCGTTTTTTCCGCTTCATCTTCCCCGGAACTGCCGTCCGCATACAGGACGCCGAAGGTGCCTACCACGTTTTCCTTGGCAATCAATCCGGTAATGGTAGCCATGGTGGGTTTCCATTCACCCCAGCCCAGAGGCTGGAAGACAGGCGCGGCCACATTGCCGATGGAGGCCAGCATGCTGTCATTCTGCTCTACGGAATCCACCTTCCAGTTATAGCTGGAGAGGAACCAGATCAGGGCGCTGGACACAAAGATGACGGTCCCGGCTTTTTGCACGAAAGCCTTGCAGCGGTCCCATGCATGAATGATGACGTTCTTCCAGGCCGGGATGTGGTAAATGGGAAGTTCCATGACGAAGGGAGTGGGGTCCCCGGCGAACATGGCAGTCTTTTTCAGAATAAGGCCGGAAAGGATGATGGCGCCCACCCCGATGAAATAGGCTCCCGGAGCCACCCAGGAATTTTCCGGGAAGAAGGCTCCGGCAATCAGGGCAATGATGGGAGTTTTGGCCCCGCAGGGGATGAACGTGGTGGTCATGATAGTCATGCGCCTGTCCTTTTCGTTCTCAATGGTGCGGGTCGCCATGACTCCAGGAACGCCGCACCCCATGGAAACGAGCATGGGAATAAAGGATTTCCCGGAAAGGCCGAATTTGCGGAAAATGCGGTCCATGATGAACGCTACGCGGGCCATGTAGCCGCAATCCTCCAATATGCCCAGGCACAGGAACAGAACCGCCATTTGCGGGAGGAAGCCCAGAACGGCTCCCACGCCGGCAATCACGCCGTCCTGGATCAGGCTTTCCAGCCATGGGGCGCAGCCGGCGTTTTCCAGCAGGCTTCCTACCCATTCCGGAACCCATTCCCCGAAGAAAGTATCATTGGCCCAGTCTGTGCCCCATGCGCCTATCGTCTGAATGGAGATGTAATATACAGCCCACATGACGACGGCAAAAATGGGGAGGCCCAGCCAGCGGTTGGTGATGATGCGATCAATCCTGTCGCTGCCCGTCAGGCTGCCGGGGCTGGCTTTAACGACGGCGTCTTTGATGATGCGGGAAATGGAATTATAGCGTTCATTGGTGATAATGGATTCACTGTCGTCATCCATTTCCCGTTCCATGGTTTCAATAATCCCGTTGATGCGGGATTGTTCCTCGGGATTGAGCGCGAGCTGGTCCGCGACTTTCTGGTCTCTTTCGAAAACTTTAACGGCAAACCATTTTTTCTGCTGATCCAGGCATTTTCCGGTGATGATTTCCCCAATTTCTCCGATGGCTTTTTCCAGATGGTCCGGAAAGTGGACGGCCTGCGGGGTCCGGGCGTCGTCCGACGCAGTCGTCGTTACTACGGCGTCTATCAGTTCACGGATGCCGGTCCCCTTGAGAGCGCTGATTTCCAGCACCTGGCAACCGAGGTTGCGTGCAAGTTTTTCCGTGTCGATCCTGTCGCCGCGCTTCCGGACAATGTCCATCATGTTCAGCGCTATAATGACGGGAACGCCCAGTTCGCAAAGCTGGGTGGTGAGGTAAAGATTGCGTTCCAGGTTGCTGCCGTCAACCAGGTTCAGGATGAGGGAGGGATGGTCCGTGACTAGGTAATTCCGGCTGACGACTTCCTCCAGGGTATAGGGGGAAAGGGAATAAATGCCCGGAAGGTCTTCAATGATGATATTTTTATGGCCTTTCAGGCGGCCTTCCTTTTTTTCCACGGTGACGCCGGGCCAGTTCCCGACGTATTGGTTGGCGCCTGTCAGGGCGTTAAAGAGCGTGGTTTTCCCGCAGTTGGGGTTGCCCGCCAGGGCGATGGTAATGTTGCTCATGAATGGTTTCCTTGTCTTGATATATGGGTGCCCGTCTTGCTGTAAAGTCAGGAAACGTGCGGTAATAGAGGCGGAATCAATGGATATGGATGTTCTCCGCTTCCGATTTGCGAATGGAGAGTTCGTACCCGCGGACAGTAACTTCAATGGGATCTCCCAGAGGGGCGACTTTGCGGATGAATATCTGCGTTCCCTTGGTAACCCCCATGTCCATGATGCGTCTTCTGACCGGGCCTTCCCCCGCCAGTTTGCCGACGGTGACGGTTTCCCCGATGAGGGCATCTCTCAATGTACGATGTTTGGTCATAGAATAATGGTTGGTTGTTGGATGGAATAACTCAGGCAACGAATATTTTGCTGGCAAGCGCCTTGCTGAGCGCAATCCTGGAGCCTTTGACGTTGATAATGAAATTACCGCCGTTTTCGGAAACGATGGAGACCGTGCTCCCGGCAACGAAGCCCAGGCTTTCTAGAAAACGCCGGGTTTCATCCTTGCCATGGATTTTGTTGACTTGGCGAATATCGCCGATGTTGAGCATGGAGAGTGGCATGGTGCGTGTATGAATCAAATCCGGAAAGAAGTTAGTTTTATCAAACTGATAAGTCAATGATATTATTAGGATATATTTTTTCAATCAATGTCAAATGCGTTTAATATAAATTGTTTGCGTATTAGTTTAATCTAAGTGTGGCCAGCGGGGAAGAGGCGGGGAATGGAAGTTTCCCGGCAGTGTCTGCCGTAGGAACTGGAAGGGAAATGCAAAAAAGCCGCGCCAATGAATGTTCATTGGCGCGGCTGGAAAAAGAGCTTTTCTTCAGATTCAGGAGGCAGGGCAAACTTCGCCCTGGACGGGTTTGCCGTTGTATTCTCCGGTAAGCGTCTTCAGGAAAGCCACCAGAAGTCTCACTTCCTTCTTGTCCAGTTTATCGTAACCGAGCTGGTAATGGTACATTTTCGTAATGGCTTCCTCCAGAGTCTGTGCGGAGGCGTCATGCATGTACGGCCAGGTGAGTTCCACATTGCGGAGGGTCGGAACACGGAAGCGGTGCCTGTCCGATTCCTTTTTGGAGAAATTCATCAGGCCGTTATCGTCGTTGGTCTTGGCGCGTCCGGCAAAGAAATCGCCTTTGAGGTCGGCGTATTCAAAGGACTGGCCTCCCATGGCGGGACCGGTGTGGCAGGTCTGGCAACCAAGCTTCAGGAAAAGCTTGTAACCTTTTTTGGCGTTCTCGCTGATGGCGTTTTCATCCCCTTTCAGGTAGCGGTCAAACGGGCTGTTCGGCGTGATAAGAGTTTTTTCATATTCCGCGATGGCATTCGTGATGGTCTCTCCGGTGAATCCCTGGGGGTAAACCTTTTTGAATTCTGCGGCAAAAGCGGTGTCCTGGTCCAGTTTGGCAGCGATCTTCTTCCAGTCATCCGGATGTTCGTACCCCATTTCCACCGGATTCAGGGGCGGTCCGCCGGCCTGTTCCTGGAGGTTGGCTGCGCGTCCGTCCCAAAATTGCTTGGCATGGAAAGCGGCATTGAAAACGGTGGGGGCATTGATGCCGCCTTTCTGGCCGCGGACTCCGGTGGAAGTGGGCAGGTTGTCCGTCCCGGCTTTTTCCAGGGAATGGCAGGAAGCGCAGGAAACGGTATTGTCCGTGGAAAGGCGCACGTCATGAAAAAGCTTGTAGCCCAGGGCCACTTTGGCCGGATCCGTGGGGAGGGCGTCCGGAATGGGGGCAAGAGGGGAAAGGGCGTATTCCTCTCCTACCATATCGCCGAAAATTTTCAGGCGCTCATCCTTGATCCACTGGAGCATGGCGTTTTTCTCCCGGAGAGTGAGCGTGCTGCCCCAGTGCACCATGGTGTAGGAAGTGGGGGGCATGGAATTGATTTGAAGCACATGTTCCAGCTTGGAAAGGGTGACGGCAGTGGGAGGTTCTTCCATATTGTAGCTGCGCTGCCCGTCCCTGATATGGCGCGCCAGCAGGCCTCCGGAAAGAGTATTGACCAGTTCGGAAATGTGAGTGCCGGGCTTGTGGCAGTCCGCACATTTGGAATTCATGGTCTGTGCGGTAATTTCCGCCGCCTGGGCGGACGTCAGTGGCTTGACATTCTGGTTCGGCAGGAACAGGGGGGCGACAGCCGCCGTCACGATGACCGTGCCGCCCAGAATGGCTCCTGCCTTGATGAAGGAACATGTTTTGCTCATGAGATTCTCAATGACGTGGAATTGCCCGGATGGTAAAAGGGGAAGGATAAAAAATCAAGATTTATTCTAAAGTTCGCCGGCCTTTCTCAGGTCTTCGTTAATGGCTTCCAGAACATCCGCTTCCGGGGTGAAATTGGCGGCATGGTAGGAGCTGCGGACCAACGGCCCGGATGCCACGTGCCTGAAGCCTTTGGAGCGCGCAACTTCCTCATACCGGGCGAAATCATCCGGATGGACGTATTTGACCACCGGAAGATGGTTGCGGGAGGGGCGCAGGTATTGCCCCAACGTCAGGACCGTGACGCCGTGCTCCAGCAAATCGTCCATGGAGCGGAAAAGCTCTTCTTCCGTTTCCCCCAGGCCCAGCATGATGCCGCTCTTTGTAGACACTTTGCCGTCCACGCACTCCAGAGCCATCCGGAGAACGCGCAGGGACCGCCGGTACTGGGCGCGGAAGCGGACAATGGGCGTGAGGCGTTCCACCGTCTCCAGATTGTGTCCGAAAATATGCGGACGGGCCGCCATGAGCGTCTGGATGGAGGAGGGCTTCTCATTCAAGTCCGAGGCAAGCACTTCAATGATCGTGGAAGGGCTGGCTTTTCTGACGGCCCTAATTACCTGGGCGAAATGCGCGGCGGCGCCGTCCGGCAAATCATCCCGGGTGACCATGGTAATCACGGCGTGGCGCAGCTTCATGTGCACGACGGCTTCCGCCACGTGCTGCGGTTCTTCAGGATCCAGCGGGCCGGGCTTGGCCGTGCGGGTGGCGCAGAATCCGCAGGCGCGCGTGCACCGTTCTCCGGCAATCATGAACGTGGCCGTACCCTGGTTCCAACATTCATAACGGTTGGGGCAGTGTGCTTCTTCACAGACGGTGAAGAGGTTTTTGCCTTCCACAAGCTGCTTGACGTCCCAGAATTCCCGGCCGTTGGGCAGACGAACCTTGATCCACGACGGTTTGCGTTCCGTTCCTTCCGCAGTCTCATTGTCGTTCCGGCGTTCCATAGTCCCGCTAGCTTGCCGTGACTCTGCTGCTTTGGCAAATGCAAAGTGTTTTATTCCGGACTTCATTCCCCGTTTTCATCCGGAGGGGAAGAAAGACGCGCAGACAATTTTTTCCGTTCTTTTGCCGCCAGACGCGCCGCACGGAAAAACTCCTGGAGATGAAGCAGGCACTCGTCTCCCAGTACGCCGGGACGCACCTCGCACTTATGGTTCAGGGGCGGATTGGAATCCAGCAGATTGATCCAGCCCCCCGCAGCCCCGGTTTTTGCATCCGGGCAGCCGAAAACGACGCGGTCCGGACGGCAGTGGACGATAGCTCCTGCGCACATGGGGCACGGCTCCTTGGTGACATACAGGGTGCAGCCTTCCAGCCTCCAGTCGCCCAAAGCCTCCTGTGCCGCCGTCAGGGCAATCATCTCCGCATGGGCCGTAGCATCCTTGAGCGTCTCCACCTGGTTCCAGCCCCGGCCGATCACGCGGCCATCCTTCACCACAATGGCTCCAACAGGCACTTCCCCTTTCACGAGGGCCTTTCTGGATTCTTTCATGGCTTGGCGCATGAACCATTCGTCCGAACCGGGCATTTCCATCATTACGGAGGTTATCATGGACCGGGCGGCGCGGTTCTGGCAAGCTCTTTCTGGAAGATTCTTATTGTGTTTTATACGGTAAGTGCGCCATGCCGCGGAAAGGGGTGGGGATGAATGCGTTTTTACGTTGATTCCGGAGAATGGGTGGCATAAGTATGGACTATGAGCTTTTCAGAACCCTGTGCCTTGGCCGTTGATTTCGGCGGCACGAGCATCAAAATGGGCGTAACGGCGGGGGATCGTATTCTGGCGACGGCCGACCGCATCCCTACTGCCATGTTCGAAAGCCCGCAGGCAATCATTGATGCCATGATTGCGTCCGCCCGCACCCTGCGCGGACAATTCCCCTCCGCCTGTGTGATGGGCATGGGAATGCCGGGATGGTGTGATTACCAGCGGGGAGTGCTTTACCAGCTTACCAATGTGAGGGTCTGGGATAGGGAAATTCCGGTGAAAGAGATGATGGAGCAGGCCCTGGGCCTCCCCGTCGTGCTGGATAATGACGCCAACTGCATGGCTTATGCGGAATGGAAGCTTGGCGCCGGGCGCGGCATGTCCAGCCTGGTGTGCCTGACGATGGGAACGGGGATAGGCGGGGGAATCGTGGTGCATGACCGCATGCTGCGGGGAAGGCGGCTTTCCGCTGCGGAACTGGGCCAGACCAGCATTCATTACCAGGGGAAAACGGGACCGTTCGGCAGCCGGGGAGCCATTGAGGAATACATCGGCAACAACGAACTGGCGGCGGAGGCGGTTAAACGGTATGCCGGGGCGGGAATCATCAAGACGGTGGATGAATGCACGCCCAGGCATCTGGACGAGGCTGCCCGGTCCGGATGTCCTATAGCCCTTCAATTATGGGAAGATACGGCGGAAATGCTGGGCTGCCTGATCATGAACCTGATGTATACGCTGGTGCCGGACGCCTTCATCATCGGGGGCGGTGTGGCCAAGGCAGGGGATTTGTTGATGAAGCCGCTGCTGGAGAACCTCAGGAAACAGTTGTTTCCTCTCCTGATGGAGGATTTGAAAATTCTGCCTGCCAGATTTGGAGCGGAGGCGGGGTTGCTGGGAGCGGGAGCCATGGCGATGGATGAATTCATGGGGCTGGGGATTTTGGAACGGTTTAAGAACCAGAAATCAACGCAGACTTTTTGTTAGTTTGGGCTAATATAGGGCTTGCCATGCCGGAGAGGCAGGCGTACAAGCGGAACAGGTCATGAGCACGGAACATTCCCACGAACATTTTCCGGAAGGTGCTTCCTGTTGTTCCGGAAGCTGCGGTTCTGGAAGCTGTTGCTGCTCCGGAGACGCCATCGGGCCTGTTCCCGCCGTGCTGGGCATTGCCCTGTTCATCAGTGCGCTGGCGGCGGGCGGCGATTCCCTGGCCGGTATGGCCGCCTACGTGGGCTCCTACCTGCTGATAGGCTGGGATGTACTGAAGGCCGCCTTTCTGGGGATGATGCGCGGCCGCGCCATCAATGAAAATTTTCTGATGAGTATTGCTTCCCTGGGGGCGATGTTCCTGGGGGATTATTCCGAGGCGGTGGGGGTGATGCTGTTCTACCGCGTGGGAGAGTACCTTCAGGAACGTGCGGTGGGCAGCTCCCGCCGGTCCGTAAGCGAACTGATGAGTCTGAGGCCTGAGGCCGTCCATGTGAAAAAAGCCGGAGCCGTAGATGACGTTCCTCCTTCCGAGGTTCTGCCCGGCTCCCTGATTGAAGTGCGCCCCGGCGAACGCGTTCCGTTGGACGGTGTGGTAACGGGAGGCTGCTCCGTGCTGGATACCTCCGCCATGACCGGGGAATCCCTGCCGGTGGAAGCCGGATCCGGAAGCTCCGTGCTGGCGGGGTACATCAACGGGCAGGGTGTGCTGGAAGTGTGTACGGAGCGGGACTGGCGGCATTCCGCCCTGGCGCGGGTCCAGGAACTGGTGGAAGCCGCATCAGGCCGCAAATCCCCTCTGGAGGGGAGGCTGTCCTCATTTTCCCGCATTTATACGCCGCTGGTGATTTCCATAGCCGCTCTGGTATTTTTGCTTTATCCCCTTGTGACGGGCGGAAGCTGGGCGGACGGTCTGTTCCGCGCCCTGGTCCTGCTGGTGATTTCCTGCCCCTGCGCGCTGGTGCTGTCCATCCCGCTGGGCTTTTTTGCCGGAATAGGGAGAGCGGCGCGGCAGGGGATTTTGCTGAAAGGGAGCAACTATCTGGATGCCCTGCGGAAGGTGAAGACGGTGGTGTTTGACAAAACCGGAACCTTGACGGAAGGCGTTTTTTCCGTGGATGAAGTGCTTCCCCGTGACGGCGTTTCCCCGGAGGAACTGCTGTACTGGGCGGCCCATGCGGAACTCTCCGCCTCCCATCCGCTGGGGCGTTCCATTGTGAAGGCATATGAAGGGACTCTGTTTCCGGACCGCGTGGCGGAACTGGTGGAGGTGACGGGCGGCGGCGTTTCAGCCCGCGTGGAAGGGAGACCGGTTCTGGTGGGGAAAAAGTCTTTTCTTCAAGAGGCCGGCGTAAGGACGGAGGAGGGAGAAGACCGTGGCGTGACCGTTTATGCGGCGTTGGACGGCATACTTCTGGGATGCCTCCGCCTGTCTGACCGCGTCAAGCCGGGAGCGGAGCGTGCGGTGCGGAAATTGAGGGAACTGGGCGTTTCCAACCTGGTCATGCTGACGGGGGATTCTTCTTCCGCCGGAACGGAAGTGGGGCTTAAGCTGGGGATGGACGGGGTATTCTGCGGGCTGATGCCTGCCGGCAAGCTGGAGCATGTGCGCCGGCTGAAACCTGAAACGGGGCTGCTTGCCTTTGTGGGGGACGGTATGAATGACGCCCCTTCCCTCGCTGCTGCCGACATCGGAATTGCCATGGGCGGCGTAGGGTCCGATACGGCTCTTCAGGCGGCTGACGTAGTGGTGATGAAGGGAGATCCTTTGGCTGTTCCGCTGGGGATGATGCTTTCCCAAGCCACAGAGCGCATCATTGTGCAGAACATCGTTCTTATTTTGGGCGTCAAAATTCTGGTCATGGTGCTGGGTATTCTGGGGCTGGCTGGGATGTGGGCCGCCGTGATGGCGGATGTGGGCGTCTGCCTGCTTGCGGTGGGCAACTCCATGCGTATTTTCCGGGTGAAGCTGGACATGTGACGAAAGGGAACTCTCTTCCTCCCCCTGTTTATGGGAGGATGCCCCCATCCCGATATCCGGATGCTGCCGCGGAATCTTGGAACAGCGGAAGATATCCTGATAAAAAAGCCTCCGTTCCGGCGGGCGGAACGGAGGACGGGGGAAAAACAGGCCGGGCAGAAAATCTTACCGCAGCCCCGTCAGCAGAAGTTCCGCGTTATTCTGTGTCTTGGAGATATTTTGCAGGAGAGTCTGAAGGCCTTCCCAGCCCGGTTTCATGGCGAGCTGGCGGCGCAATTGCATGATTTTGACGAATTCCTGTTCGTTATACAGCCTGTCGTCATTGCGGGTGCCGCTCTGGGAAAGGGAAATGGCCGGATAAATGCGCCGTTCGGAAAGTTCCCGGTCCAGGCGGATTTCCAGATTGCCCGTTCCCTTGAATTCTTCAAAAATCACTTCGTCCATTCTTGATTCCGTGTCTACCAGGCATGTGGCGATGATGGTCAGGCTGCCTCCTTCTTCCACATTGCGCGCCGCGGAAAAGAATTTGCGCGGTTTTTCCAATGCATTGGACCCCAGGCCGCCGGACATGATGCGTCCTCCCGTCTGGTTGGCATTGTAGCCGCGGGCCAGCCTGGTGAGGGAATCCAGCAGGATGACGACGTCTCTGCCCATTTCCACCAGGCGTTTGGCCCGTTCGATAACCAGATCGGAAACCTGGGCATGGCGCCGGGAAGGTTCGTCAAAAGTGGAGGCGAATACCGGAGCATCCACGGTTTCTTCAAAATCCGTTACTTCCTCCGGACGTTCGTCCAGCAACAGCACAATCAGTTCCACTTCCGGATAATTGGCCCTGATGGAACGGGCGATTGTTTTCAGAAGAACGGTTTTTCCTCCGCGCGGGGGGGCCACAATCAGGCCGCGCTGCCCTTTGCCGAAGGGCGTCATGAGGTCCAGCACGCGCATGGCGGCGGAATTGACCCCCTTGTTTTCCAGAAGGAGGCGTTCCTTGGGGAAGAGGGGGGTGAGGCGTTCAAAATCGCTGCGCGCCCGGTAGTCTTCCGCAGGGATGTCCTCCACGCTGATGACGGAGGCTGCAGAAAGGTACTTGTCATGAGGCCGCAATTTGCGCAGCCTGACCTTGATCTGCTGGCCTACGCGGAGATGCAGGGGTTTGATGAGATTGCCGCCCAGATAAATATCATCCGGAGAGGTGCGGAAACTTTTCACCGGATCCCTCAGCATGGCGTAATTATCCTTGGCTTGTTCCATGACCCCGGAAACTACGACTTCATGGCCCTTTGCCAGAAGCTGTTTCCCCAATTCAAAAACCAGCTGGGACTTGGTGAGGGAGGCCGCGTTCCGGATGGGCAGCCCTTCCGCCATTTCCTGAAGATCGTTCAGGGGGCGTTTCCGCAGTTCATTGATGTCAATCTGCTCCAGAACAGGGGCTGCTTCCTCCTCCTCCCGGACTGCGTTTCCTCTATTTTCCTCCGGAGCGGCAGCCGGCTGTTCCCCGGCGGTTTCTTCCGGCGCGGGCAGGGGCTTGGGGAGGGTTTCCTGCGGAATATCTCCGGCGGGGGAAGGGGTGTTGTCGAGTTCTTCAGTCATGAAAAAAATGTTGGTAAAGTCTTTGGGTTTGCTGGCGGAGCAGGTCCGGGGGGCCTTCATTCCAGATGACGAAGTCGGCCGCAGCCACTTTTTCCATGATAGGCCGCTGGGCCGCCAGAATGGCTTCAATCATATCCTCCCGGAATCCATTCCTGATAGCCAGGCGGGTTTTCTGCGTTCCCCTGGAAACAGCCACCACGCACACGGCATCTTGGCAATAGCGCGCCGAAGTTTCAAAAAACAGGGGCACGTCAATGACAAACCCGTCCACCTCCGTATTCTGACGCGCCGCCAGCATTTGCGCAAGACATTCTTGATGCAGCAGGGGGTGAATGATCCCTTCCAGCGTTCTGCGGCTTTCCGGATTCCGGAAAACAAGCTCCCGCAGAAAATGCCTGTCAGCCTTTCCGGAGGAGTCTACGCTGGCTGGGCCGAAGACGCTGGAGAGGGGGGCTTTCAGCGTACCGCCATCCAGCAATCTGCCCGCCTCCGCATCACAGTCAAACAGGCGCAGGCGCGCGCCTCCCGCCTCCATCAGCAGACGGATGAATGTAGATTTCCCGGTGGCTATTCCTCCGGTAACAATCAGGGTTTTCATGGGGGGAAGGGAAAGTAAGGCGCTTCTGGGATATAAAGAGCGGGTGAAAGGGTTACCCTTTCACCCGCTCCAATATGGACGTTATGCACGCAGCCTACATGGGAGGCAGCAGGCCTTCGGAGGCGGGAAGGGCGCTTTCCGGAGCGGCCGCAGTGGGAAGGGCATTGCCGCGTACGGGCTGGCCCGTGGCGTCAATGATCTGTCCCGTTACGAAGATCATCAGATTCTTCTTGATGTGGTTGTCGGAGTTGCTGCGGAAGAAGCGGCCGATGAGAGGCAGGTCACCGAAGATCGGCACTTTGTCTTCCACCGTCTGCACGTTTTCCGTGATCAAACCACCGATTGCCACGGTATGGCCGTCGTAGATGAACAGGGACGTTTCAACGGACCTCTTGGAGAAGATCGGCTGCTCGATGCGGTTTTCCGTCAGCGTCAGGGACATCGGCTTGCCGTCGGAACCAACGCCGGTGGACTGGATCGGGCTGCCGTAGTTCACGAAGCCTTCAAATTCCACGATGCTGGGCTTGAAGTTCAGGTCGATGATGTACTTGTTGTCGCCAATGGTAGGCACCACTTCCAGAGTTACGCCGACGGGCTTCATTTCAAACACGCCGGGGGTGGCGGGAGTGACGGGGAAGCTGGATATCTGGGGCTGGATCTGATTGCCCAGCAGGCCGTCCACGATGTTACCGTTGTTCCCATAACCGTAACCGTTGTTATAGCCGCTGTTGCCTACGGAGTTGGGGAGTTCCGGCGGTTCGTATTCGGTGGGATACCAGAATTCGCGGATGATTTCAATCTTGGCGGTTTCACCGGACTTGGCGGTCACGCTGGGGGCGGTGAGGACGTCAGAGCCTTTTTTCTGGGACAGGCCGCGCATCAGCATCTGGAAGGAGCCTTCGTCATAAATGCCCGTCAGGGACATGATGCCGGGAGCGGCGTTTTTCTGGGAGGCTTCAGAGCGGTTGGTGCTGTTCAGCAGATTGTCCACGGAGTTCTTGGTGATGGCGTAGTCACCCGTGCGGTTGCCGCCGGTAACGAGGCCGTTGATGGTGTCGCTGCCGCTGTTTACAGGCCAGCCGGTCACGCCGCCGGGAGACTGGGTAAAGCTGTCGGAAGTGGAACCGGTGCCGTAGTTCGTGCCGCCGCCCAGGAAGGTGCTGCGGTCATTGCTTACGGAGAACGGGGTGACAATCCAGTCAAAGCCGAGTTCTTCCGTGTTTTCCTGGGTTACTTCCACGAACTTGGTCATGATGCGCACCTGCTGGGATTCGCCGCGGGTGTTTTCAATGAGCTGTTCGATCAGGTCCAGGTTGCCGGAAGTGTTGCGGACGACCAGGGAGGAATTGCCGTTGACAAGGAATGCCGTGGCGCCTTCCGGGAAGCTGATGCCGCTCTTTTGCAGCAGGCTGCGGATGGAGGGCATGGGCTTAAGGCCGGAGGAGCTTTCGCCACCGCCGCCAAAGGGGTCGTCACTGACTTCGCCGCCGCCGTCGCCGACGGTGGTGCGGAGAGCGGACTGGAAGCCCGGGGGCACGGAGAAGGTGCGCTGGTACAGATCCACGTCATTGCCGCCGGCAGGAAGGATGGTCACTGCATAGTCTTCCACCTTCTGGCGCAGGCCGGCATTGCTGCAGATGAAACGGAGCACTTCCAGCATGGGAACATTAGTCAGCTTCAACTGGCCGATTTTGCGGGTGCGGATGCTTTCCTGCGGGGCTGCTGCCGGAGCAGCTTCCGTGACTTCCGCAGTTTCTTCGCCAAAGCCGTCTTCATCAGTTGCGGGAACGGCGGGGGCGACGGCAGCGGGCTGGGAATCATTGATGACAAAGTTGATGCCGCGTTCACCGTTCGGGCCTACCGTGCGGTCCAGTTCAATGGACTTTTTGCGCAGATAGTCAATGGCGTCTTCCACGGTGGTGTCTTCAAAAGAGACGGAGGGGATGATGATGCTCTTGAGCTTCATCAGATTGGCCGTGGCGCCGTTGATGTCCGTGATCGGTGCGTTGTCAGTGCCGTCGGCTCCGGTCGGGACTTCCATCGGGATGGGGCGTTCCCACATCTTGTCCACTTCCGCCAGCATGGTGCTGCGGGTTTCGTCGTAAGCGGCTGCATAGTAAGCCATTCTGCGGCGGTTGACCGTTTCCTGTCCGCGGCGGGCCGCCACGTTGTACGGGTCGATGGAGAGAACCTTGTTGAATTCGGCGATGGCTTTGTCGTAGTCGCCGAGGTCATAGTAACCATAGGCCATGTGAAGGAGGGTGTTCACCTTTTCCACGTTTTTCACGTGTTCGGGGGTGAGCGCCGGATTCGTGCGAATCGGGTCCTTCATGTATTCGAGCGTTTGCTTGGCAAGCTTGGCGCTCCGGGGATTGAGCTTGATGGCATCCTGCAGAAGCTTGTCGGCTTCGTCATAGCGCCCCACTTTGATGTATTCCTGAGCAACGGCGATGCTGGCGTCGCCAATATGGTTGGCGATAGCTTCCTTGCGCTGGTCGTTGATCGGCGCGGAAGGCAGCATGTTGTAAGCGGCGTTGTATTTGTCCAGGGCTTCCTTGTACTTGCCTTCGCGGTACAGGTTGCGGCCTTCCGCAAGGAGCTGCATGGCTTCCTGGGTTTGCGCTTCGCGGCGGGCCATGGCTGTGCGCGCTGCACTGGACTGGTATTGGTAACTGCCCGGTCCGGCGTAGGACGATCCCAAGGCACTGGAGGTTCCGACGGCGCCGCCATCACCAGCCTGCGCAAACGGGCAGGAGGCAGCAATGGCCATCAGCGCGATCAGGGAACGCTTCGGTTGATAAAGTGGTGCGTGGTCCATAGTTAGGTTCTTCTTTTTACATGTTTTTCGGATTTGTGAAGCTTTTTTTTCAGAAAAGTTTAAATCCGGCTCTATTTTTTCTTGCTCAGTGTTGTTTGTTCTCCAGTGGTTTTGTTGGCAATGGTTACGGTCTGTGTAGCATTATCAACGGTTTTCAGCGTGTAGATTTGTTTGGCGTCTCCCGGAATCCGGAAGTCGGAACCTTCCTCTACTTCAAAGCTGGTATCCCGTTCGGGGCCGGCCGTGATAGTAAGGTTTACTTTCTTATCAATGATTGGAATGACGTATTTTGTTCCGCGCCTGATGGTGTAGGTTTGTCCGTTTTTGGTCGGCTTCAAATCCTTGACGACGGCTTCCTCGTCCGTTTCCACCATGTCCAGGCTGGGATTCTTGAATTCCTTTTTGACAACGCTGACAAGTTCGAATCTGGGCTCGTCTTTTGTATTCTTACGGGTACCGAACTTGCCGTTGGTCTGGACGATGTTTTTCCAGATTTCCTGTTTGGCGCGGTTCATGCCCTTAAAGGTAAAGTCATTGCCATCCGCCTGGGTGAAAGCCAGGTAGAAGCCGAACTGCTTGATTTCGTCGACAAAAAGTTTGCTGACCAGGGGAGGATGGCTGTTGGGGTCGTTGGGATGGGTTTTGGCCGCATATTCCTCCTGCACCGTAAATCCATCGTTGTCCGGGTCCCGGGTCAGGACGTCCGAGTAAACGAATTCATTTTCCAGTCCGTTGTCCAGGAACCATTTGTTCGGGATGTTGCCGTGGATAGGCGGACCGGAGATGATGTCAAAGGGTTCCATTCCCCCCTCCTTAATCCAGAGATTGGGGGCGACGAAGCCCACATACTTCTGTGTTTCCTGGGCAATCGGCTTGAGTTCGTGGGAGGCGGAAAGCTCCTGGCCTACTTCTGCGGCTTTCTTGATGCCGGGAGGCGGTTCGATGGCTTTTTCAGAAACCTGCGTGGTGAATTTGTATTTGTCATTCAGTCCCAGAAAGGTCAGCGTACCATAGGCGGCCACTCCCAGGCCCAGGACGATTCCGGATGCCAACAGGATTTTGTCGTAATTTTGTTTTTCAGACATGTTGAAAGTATTTGCTGCGGTTGGTGTTGCCTTGGTTAATCTTCAGACGGTTCCTGAGCCTTGGGCTGGTTGAAGTGGACCAGATTCAGGGAGACCTGGACAAAGACCTGCTCCTTGCCCATGTAAGGCTTGATGACTTGCTGGATGGCCGGGGCTGCAGGTGCAGCCGCCTCATCCGCCGGAGTCAGGGAAGCCGCACCCGTGGCGGGTTGGGCCGCGGCAGGTTTGGCGGCTGCCGGATTGGCGATGGGAGGGGGCATCATCCGTTCGTTGCGGATACGGATGGAGTTGACCGTGAACAGATAGTCCTGCATGCCGGTTATGGCGTTCATGGCTTTCAATACACTTTCCCGGTCGCCCTGGAAGGCTATTTCCAGAGGCATGGGAGTCCATGGGGCCTGGTCGGCTTCGTCCGATTCTTCCGGATTGTTCGCCGGGGTTTCAATGGGGAGCTGGGGGCGGTACACCTTGATGAATTTGGACAGGCCGCATTCCGCCAGTTTGTTGACCAGGCTGTTGATGGCTTTCAATTCAAAACCCAGCGTGGAGGCCGCCTGAACAGAGGGAGCCTGGGTGCTGTAAACCTGGAAACCGAGCCAGGAGGATGTGTCCGTTATGAGAATGTTCTTTTTCTTGCAGGAGGAGATCAGGGAATCCCTGAATGTTTTCAGTTCATTCTGGAATGCCGTGGGCGTGGTGGGGACCAGCGCGGAGGAGGCAAGGAAGGGCTTGTAGGCCGTTTCCAGGCTGCCCACGGCCTTGGCATAGCGGTTCAGTTCTTTTTCCAGCTCTTCGTTGGATGATCGGCTCGGAGTGATTTCCGCAGCATTGGCGGACTTGATTTCCTTGGCGGCGATGCTGATTTTTTTGTCCAGTTCACTGCGTTTGGAATTGACGATGTACCCTGTCGCGGATAACCCCAGGAATAAGAGAAGTCCCACGCCCGCGACCATGGCGGCGGGCTTGTTGTCTGTAATCCAATTGCTCATAAAATATGTCTTGTTCGGGTTGGGTAATCTTATTTGTTAAAGTTCACGGGAATGGGCGTTTTTAACGGAAGCACCAGCTTGAAGGGTACAAAGGCCCCTGCCGCCGCGTCCACCTTGGCGTCCTTGGCTCCCAGTTCCATGATCTGGCGGGCTTCCAGTTTGACGTCTCCGGGCTTGAAAGTGAACAGGGATTCCTTGTTCCCGTCTATTTTTGCCTGGAGGTCCTGGATGATTCTCTGGCCGCCCAGGCTGCGCCGGACGAATCCGGTCAGGCGGATGGCGTTGACGCTGTAAACGCCCGCTTCATCCTCGCTGGATGCGTTGGCGGAGGCCTCCGTCCTGATGTCATCCACCAGGGATGTATTTTTGTCCGATGTGAAGGAATCCTTGATGACGGAATATCCCGTAATTTGGGTGGTATCCTCCGGATTGAAGTGGGCCAGCGGTTCAAAATCCGTAAACCAGTAGGGATAATCCTTGTGTTCCGACTGTTCCAGCAGGTGCCTGATGATGTCCGCGTAGCCGTAGCGCTGAAGCGTGAGCTGCTGGTAGGAAGCCAGGGTGGAGTCCAGTTTTTTCAGCTCCTGTTCTTTCTGGCGCAGGGCGGATTGTGCCGATTTGATGGAAGTAACGGTGGGCTGGACGCCGGCGAGGATTTCCTCCGCCTTTTTCTCGCCCATATATCCTGTGACGGCATAAGCTGCGGCACCAAGAACGGCAATGGCTGCCCCGGCGATGATGGCGGGCATTTTTTTCTGGTTGGCCCGCTTTTTGGCAACTGCGGTGGGTTCCAGGTCAATATTGAGGGAGGCCCTGCCGATGGAGTGAATGGCGGTGCCGATCAATCCGCCCAGGATGAAGGCTTCGCGGGAGATGGTGTTCACGTCCACGCCGGAGCCCACGCCCACGTTGTGCATGGGGTTGAAGAAGGAGATCGGAATGCCCAGTTTATCTTCCAGGAATTCCTTGGTATAGGGCAGGGAAGCTCCGCCGCCGCACAGGTATGCCTTGACGGGAGCGCTTCCGCTCATCTGGGCGCGGTAATGGTTGGTGGTCCGCTGGATTTCTGAGGCAAGCCTGGTCATGGCCGTACGGATGACGGTAGCCAGATTGGCCGTGGCGGGATCCAGCCCTTCCGTTTGCCCGTTGCTCATGGAAACGAGCCCGCTGGTGGTTTTCAAGCGTTCCGCTTCCAGGAAGGGAATATTGAATTCACGGGCGATAGCGGAGGTTACGAAGATTCCCCCCGCGGAAATGCTGCGGGTGAAGAAACGTCCCTGTTCGCTGTAAATCAAATCCGTGGATTTGGCGCCGATGTCGATGAGCATGACCGGTTCTTTCTCATCCGGATAACTGTCCACATACGCATTGTACAGAGAGGTAAGCGCGCAGTCCACTTTGCCGGTGGAAAGGCCGTGGGAGACGATTTCATCATTCAGGGAGTCCAGGTCTTCCGCCTTGATGGCAACCAGGATGGCTTCCCGTTCCAGACCTTTGGCGGGAAGCAGATGGTAGTCCCACACGACTTCGTCCAGCGGGAAGGGGACGTGCTGCTGGGCTTCAAAGCGGATGAGCTGTTCCACATCGGTATCGTCCAGAGCCGGAAGCTTGACGAAGCGGATGAAAACGGATTGTCCGGAAACGGAATAGTTGACGACGCTTCCTTTGACGTTGAGTTCCTGGACGAGGTCGGCGATGGCTTCCCCTATTTTCGTCAGGCGCAAACCTTCTGCTGACGGGTCCAGCACTACGAGGCGCGTAGCATAGCGGTCCAGGATAAGGGCGTCTTTGGAAGTCTTGGAAAAGACGCCCATTGAAACTCTCTGGGAACCTACGTTTAATGCGACGATTGGTCGTGAATTAGCCATGGGTGATTTCTGTTAAATAAGATGAAATGATAGAATTAATGGAACGTTATTCGCCGTCCGCCGGAGGTTCCACAGGAGTACCGAACGGGGCGGGGACGGAACTGGAAGCCGCCTGCTGGCTGTTGGGCCTCATAATTTCCGGATAACGGTCGTACCAGAACACGGAGAAAGGAGTTTCATCCTTGTTCAGCAGGGGGTAATAAGAGGTCTCCACGATGCTGGGGGACTGGATGGTCCACCATTTTTCCATTTTGCCGCGTTCGGAGGAATAAGTGGCGACAATCTTGCCGTTGTATTCCACCACTACGCCCTGGTACTTCACCCATTTTCCTCTTCCTCCTTCCACACCGGTAATGCGCTTGACGGAGGACGGGGAGAGATACACGGAAGCGTACGTGTTTTCTCCTACCGGAACATTGACGTATTTGACTTCCTTATACAGTTTCAGATACTGGCGGGAGCGGTCCGGATTGACTACCGCGATGTAGAATTTGAACGTCAGGGCATCAATATAGCCGGATTTGGGGGTGGGAGCGGCTTCCACCTTGAAGGGAATTTCAAAATCCGCCCATTTCTTCGGTTTCGGCAGCGGCCGGGGATCGTCCTGCGTCAGGACGTTGGGGGACTGGCGCATATACAGGGACAGCTTTTCCAGGGAGACCCGCACCTGCATTCTGGGATTGCTGGTGGTCTGCGCCGATGCCGCAGGGACGAAAAGCACCGCAGCCAGCATGGCCGTGATAGTGTTAAGGATGGATTTCATAGCACAATTCAATTCCCTGATTAGTTACACCAAAAACCGAACTGTGGCTAGCAAAAATCTCTTGTTTCTTTCCATGTAGCGTGTGTGGAGCATGACACGGCTCCGCCCGACGGTTCTGCCCGGGCGGTCAAGAAAAAAACATGCGGCATGGCTGCGGGCTTGACCTGGCAGAGGTGTTTCCACATGCTCGGCCCATGGCGATTGATTCTGATCTGCTGAAGAAGTTTTCAGAGGCCCACGGTATTTCGGGGCATGAGGATGAAGTGAGAAGCCTGGTGGCTCAGGAACTTGAAGGATATGGGGAATTTTCTTCCGATGGTTCCGGCAGCCTGTTCTGCACCGGCGGCGAGGCCGGCCCCCGCGTGATGCTGGCCGCCCACATGGATGAAATAGGCTTTCTGGTGCAGAATATAGCGTCGAACGGTTTCCTTCAGTTGGTGGGGATAGGCGGCTGGTGGCCGCATACCCTGTTAAGCCAGCGTGTCTTGGTAAAAACCCGCTCGGGCCGCGGCATCCGGGGGGTGATTGGTTCCAAGCCTCCCCATTTTCTGCCGGAAAGCCAGCGCAACAGTGTCATGAGCATGGAAGCCCTGTTTGTGGACGTGGGCGCTGAAAGCGCGGAACAGGTGAAGAATGAATTCGGTATTCACCTGGGGGATCCCGTGGTGCCGGACGTGAGATTCTCCCCGTTGGAAAATCCGTTCCGGGTCATGGGGAAAGCCTTTGACAACCGCGCCGGTCTTTCTGTGATGATAGAGGCATTCAAGAAATTATGCCGGGAAGGGCATCCCAACACCCTGATTGCCGCCGCGACGGTTCAGGAGGAGGTGGGCACGCGGGGCGCCAGGACGGCCGGCGTCGCCATGCAACCGGATTGCGTGATTGTTCTGGAAGGGCCGCCGGCAGACGACACCCCCGGGTTTGCCGTGACGGATTCCCAAGGGGCCTTGGGCGGAGGCGTGCAGATCAGGCTGTTTGACCCCACGGCCATCACCAATCCCCGGCTGGCCGCCCTGGCCGAAAAAACGGCTTTGGATGCGGGCATCCCATTCCAGTTGACGGTGCGCCGTTCCGGCGGAACGGATGCGGCGGCCCTGCATCTTTCCGGAAAGGGTGTTCCCACTATTGTGCTGGGAATTCCCACCCGGTACATTCATGCCCATAACGGCGTGCTGGATCTGCGGGACTACCGCGCCGCGGTGGAATTGACGGTGGCTCTGGCCCGTTCCCTGGACCAGGAGGCCGTGGAAGCCCTTACCCACTACCTGCCCTGAAAGAAACGCTCATGAATCCGACCGTTTACGTACATGATCTGGACCCTGTCATCTGGCAGATAACGGACTCAATTGCCCTGCGCTGGTATGGCCTGGCCTATTTAATGGGCTTCATCGGCGGGTATTATCTGCTTTCCTGGCTTTCCCGCCGGAAGCTGTATCCTGTCCCCCAGGACAGGATGGCGGATTTTGTTACTTATGTGGCTATTTTTGGTGTTTTGATCGGCGGAAGGCTGGGATATGTGCTCTTTTACCAGATTCCCAATCACGGCTGGTCCCAGTTTCTGGCGGATCCGCTCATGGTCCTGAGGGTGTGGGAAGGGGGCATGGCCAGCCACGGGGGAATGATTGGAGTGGGGCTGTACACATTTTATTATGCGTGGAAGCACCGCGTCAAGTGGGTGGCGCTTCTGGACGGCCTGGCCATTGTAGCTCCCGTTGGGCTGTTTTTCGGGCGCATGGCCAATTTTATCAACGGGGAACTGTATGGGCGCGTTGTCCCGCTCGGCTCTTCCCAGGGAATGATTTTTCCGGCGGAGCTTTCCCAGAATCCGGACTTGTTCGTGCGGGTGGCTTCCCGTATTTATGAAACGCCCGGATTGTTGGACAAACTGTCCCTTTCCGGCATAGCCGTGCCGGAACGAATGACTGCCGCCTGGGTGACCGACCGGGTGAGGGATACGCCCGCCATCAGGGAAATCGTGGGGCGGATGATGCAGGATCATGCACGCTACCCCTCCCAGCTGTATGAAGCGTTTGCGGAAGGTGTGTTTCTTTTTGCCGTGCTGTGGTTTGTACGGGTAAGGTTCCCCCGTGCGTGGAACGGCTTGTTCTGCGGTATTTTTGCCGTTCTTTATGCTGCGGGCAGAATTATTTGCGAAGAGTACCGGGAGCCGGATTCCCCCTTCTCCATGGGATTAACCCGCGGGCAGTTCCTCTCCGTTTTCCTCGTGCTGGTGGGCGCCGCTTTCTTTGTATATGCCTTCAAGACCAGGCAGACGGTTCAGGAATGCGCTTTCTATGAACCTGAAAAGAAAGACGGGAATGAATCGTCCGGAAAGGCCGTTTAAAACGGGTCCAGGTCAAATTCCCCTGTTTTGGGAATACTGCTGGCGGGACCAGCCTTGAAAATATCTGCAATGCAGCTGGAAAAAAGCCGCAAATTCCGTTGGTCGAAGGCAAAACGTTCAAATTCCTTTACGGAAAACAGGGTGATGGGATCCGTGTTGTAAGCTTTGAATTCCATGATGCCGGCGTCCGTATTCGTATTTGACAGGCGTCCCTCAATGCCTACGTCCCCGCTCATGAAGCGCCCCAGGATCAGGGAAGTTCCCGGAAGGGGGGAGACCAGGGAAACAAGATCGGACATGATGTTGCCGCCCACGTCCGTAGGCTTCAGCTTGACTATGGCGAGGCTGAGAGTTACAGATCCCGGAACGGGGCGGTCAACCAACTGCCATTTCATCCTCCCGCCTGTCTGTCTGGATTTGTTTTCCAACACGTTGCGGATGTCTTTCTGCAGCCCGGCCCTGAATTGTGCCGCCAGGGACGGGGATTCCTTGGGGAATCTGGCTTTGATATAGTCAATATTGACGGGGGCTACATATACTTTCAGCCTTGGAGAATTCCAGACGGCCTGTTCCGAGGGATTATACCAGACGCCTCCAAAACAGCTCTGCCTGGAGTCCGCGTGAAGGGGATGGGTAATTAAAGGGGAAACGGGCATTGTCCGGGAACTGGAACAGGAAAAAACCAAACCTGTTCCCAGCGCCAGGAATAGCCGTGGAATAGCGCCGTGCATGCAGAATAAGACGGTATCCGCCCGGGTGGTGTTCGAGTCATGACCCGATTGGCGCCAGGGGGGGGCCGGAGGGGGTGGCTCCGGAAATTCCGGGGCGGTTTTGTGCCTCCTAACGGACGGGTGGCGGGCCGGCAGGGAATGGGCGAATGGCATAAGAATAGCCGGAGCGGGGAAACGGCACGGTCAGAAGAACTCCGGACGACAAGGAAACGCGCAAGGTTGCCCCGTGTCCGGATGCATGATTGACAAGCCGGAAAAGCGGGGCATGCTGTTGATATGAGATACGAGCCGCTTCCTTCTTCCTTTTTTGCCGGCAACCGTGAAGAACTTGCTTCCCGCCTGCCTGCCGGCAGTATGCTGATTCTGCACGCCAACGACGTATTTCCTACGAATGCGGACGGCACTTTTGCCCTGCATCAGAATGCCAACCTCTTTTATCTTACGGGAGTTGACCAGGAAGAAACCGTCCTGGTCATGACCATCCGGGAGGACGGCTGGGATGAGATCCTGCTGTTGCGTGAGACAAATGAACAGATTGCCATCTGGGAAGGCGCCCGGCTCTCGCAGGAACAGGCGAGAGAGCTGAGCGGCATCCAGGACGTGCGCTGGACCGATGAATATGATGCGCTGCTGGAGGCCCTGGTGCCGTCCGCATCCATGGTCTTTGTGGAAGCCAACCAGCATCCGCGATGCACATGCCCGGTGGAAACGCGCAATGCCCGCATGACCAAGGAGCTGAAGGAAAAATTCCCGGACGCTGTTTTGAAGAATGTCTATGAAATCTTGGCGGACATGCGGCAAATCAAAAAGCCGGAAGAAATCAAGGCTCTCAAAAAAGCCTGCGACATCACCAATGAAGGCTTCCGGGAATTGCTCCGGTTCATCAGGCCGGGGGTGGGCGAATGGCAGATTGAGGGATTCCTGGCCAACGAATTCATCAGCCGCGGTCCGCGCAAATTCTCCTTCCTACCCATCATCGCTTCCGGAAAGGATACCTGTGTGCTGCATTATATCCAAAACGACAAACGGTGCGAAGACGGCGATCTGGTGCTTATGGACATAGGCACGGAATACGGGAATTACAACTCCGACATGACCCGCACCGTTCCCGTGAACGGAAAATTCACTCCCCGCCAGCGCGCTGTGTATGAAAGCGTGCTGAATATGATGACCTACGCCAAAAAGATTCTGAAACCCGGAATCCTGAAATCGGAGTACGAACGCCTGGTGCGCGTTTTTGCCGCCGGGGAACTCGTCAAGCTGGGGCTGATCACACCCGCGCAGGTGGCGGAAAAACCGTCCGATCCTCCCATTGTCCGGAAATATTACATGCACGGGTGTTCCCACTTCCTGGGGCTGGATGTGCACGATGTGGGCGAAGCCAACCCCGTTGTGTTGCCGGGCATGGTTTTCACCGTGGAACCGGGCATCTATATTGCGGAAGAAGGCATAGGCATCCGTTTGGAAAACGACGTCCTGATCGGGGAAACAGAAAACATCGACCTGTTGGGAGACGTGCCTTTGCTGCCTGATGACATTGAACGGCTCATGGCCCGGTAAAATGGGCCGGATACGGTTCTGAACTTGACAATGGGGCCCGTGTGGGTTTTCATTCCCGTCCCATCATGTCGAAGAAACTCAAAATAGCTCTTCCCAAAGGCAGTTTGCAGGATTCCACCGTGGAATTGTTCCGCAAGGCCGGCTACAATGTGTATGTGTCCAGCCGCGGATACCGCCCGACCTGCGACGACGACGATCTGGAGCTCTTCCTGATCCGTGCCCAGGAAATAGGCCGTTATGTCAATGACGGTTTCATCGACTGCGGCATTACCGGGCGCGACTGGATTTATGAAAACAGGGCGGACGTGGAAGTGCTGACGGATCTTCAATACTCCAAGGCTACCTCCAAGCCTACCCGCTGGGTGCTGGTAGTCCCGGAAAATTCCCCCATTACCTGTGCGGAAGACCTTCAGGGCAAGCGCATCGCCACGGAAGGCGTGGGCATCACGGAACGCTGGCTTCAGGAAAAGGGTATTGAAGCCCACGTGGAATTCTCCTGGGGAGCTACGGAAGTGAAGGTGCCGGAACTGGTGGACGCCATTGTGGACATCACGGAAACGGGAAGCTCCATCAAGGCCAACAAGCTCCGTATCGTGGACACCCTGATGACCTCCTATCCCCAGTTTATCGCGAACCGGGAAACCATGCAGGACGAGTGGAAAAAACAGAAGCTGGAACGCCTGGTCATGATGCTCAAGGGCGCTCTGGAAGCGCGCCGGAAAGTGGGTCTGAAAATGAACCTTCCTGCTGCTTCCCTGAACGGCCTGGTAGAGGCCCTTCCGTCTCTGCGCCGTCCCACTATTTCCCATTTGGCGGAAGAAGGCTGGCTGGCCGTGGAAACGGTCATTGACGAATCCGTTGTGAGGGATATCATTCCCCAGCTCAAGGCCCTGGGAGCGGAAGGCATCATTGAATACCCGCTTAACAAGCTGGTTTACTAGATTTTTTTCTCACCACAGTAAAACAACAAACGAACCACAATCATGGGATCGCTCAAAAAACGCCGTAAAGCAAAAATCAACAAGCATAAGCGCAGCAAGCGCATGCGTCAGAACCGTCACAAGAAGCGTTTGCGTTACAAGTCCTAAGGTTTGTGCGCTTCGCTGCTCAAACTGGCAGTCTGTCCGATTTCCGGAAAATTCCGGCGTCCTCCTTATCACGGAAGGACGCCGTTTTTTATATGGACACAGCTTTTGCATCATTCTCATGAATTCATTGATAAAACTTTTTTTATTTTTCACCGCCTCATGACGATGATTTGTAAAAATTGTTTCATGATTTCCTGAAATAAAAAAGTAGTCGATGAGAGGGAGGGACTGGAGGAATTTGGACTGGCTGGAATCATATCAATTTTCCGCATGGAAAAAGACGGCCATGTTTTTAGTTTTTGATTACCTGATATAAACTCGTGCATGGATTTGTGCGTCACGGGAATCGAACAGGTTATATCTATGGAGACGGTTGCTTAAAACAACGTCTGTCTTCCATTTCTGTTCCCTTTTAAGGAAAACCGGAATAATGCTGATGAGCGGAATGGAGCCTGCGCATATTCCATAACGCAGGGGATGAAAAAACAGGCGGATGTCTCGTGGGCCATCCCTCCGGGTTGAAAGGATGCCTTTTTTCCGGTTTTAACGGCAGGCCATGTCAGACTGTTCCGCATCGGCGTTTTACGCCGCCTTTTCTTCCCGGAACCTTTTCAGGGGAATGGTGATGGTAAAAACAGTTTCCCGGTGGGGGATGCTGGAGACGGTGATGGCTCCGTCGTGGGCTTCCACGGCGCGTTTCACAATGGAGAGGCCTAGGCCCGTTCCCTTGATTTCCGAGGAGTGGTGGGTTTCCACCCGGTAAAAGCGGTTGAAGAGGAAGGGGATGCTTTCCACAGGAATGCCCACGCCCGTATCCGTGACGGTGATGACGCAGGCGTCCTGTGTTTTGGCGGCGGCCACAGTAATGGAAAGTCCCGGCTCCGTGTTTTGCTTGAGGGCGTTTTCCACCAAATTGAACAGAATTTGCGTCCAGTAAAAGGGATCTCCATAAAGTTCCCAATCCGTGGGAATGTCCATGTGCAGGACGGCCTGTTTTTTCTCCCGGATGGAATCCAGACGGGAGAAGACGTCGTCCGCGCAGGAGGTGAGGCGGAACCACTGCTCCTTCAGAATCGCCTTGTGGCCTGATTCGAGTTTGGAGATCATGAGCATGTCTTCAATAATGTTCATCAGCCTCTGGCTGTTCTGGTGCATGACTCCGATGAATTTGCGGGCCAGTCCGGGACTTTCCTCCACCAGATCGTCCTCCATCAGGTTTTCCAGATATCCCACGATGATGGTGAGGGGCGTACGCAGCTCGTGGGAGGCGTTTGCCACGAAGTCCCGGCGCATCTGGTTGGTGAGGTAGTTCTGCGTGATGTTGCGCAGCAGGATGCGCTTTTCTCTGATTGGGGCGTCCGTGATGGCGCTGTCCAGATGCCACGCCGTGATGCCGTTTTGCACGCCGCCGGGGGAATTGGCGGCGCTCAGCGTGAATTCCTTGGTGACGGGGCCGTCCGTATCGAATGCTTCCTGAACATGCCCCAGCAATTCCTGGTTGCAGACCAGGGCCCCCACTTTGCGCCCTTCCAGCTTTTCTTCCTGAAAGAGTTCTTTGGCCAGCGTATTAGCCAGCACGATGTGTCCGGATGGACCGATGAGCAGGAAGGCCTCTCCCAGAGCTTCCAGGAAGCGCCGTTTGTCCGCGATGGCCTGTTCCTGCGCTTCTTCCCCGCGCTTCAGCAGGCGCTGAGCGTCCCGCAAGGCTTTTTTCCGGGCTTTCATGGCGGACCGACATACCTGGACCAGATGCCAGTTCAGGTACAGGGAGGCCAGAATAAGGATGGTTAGGATGTAGTCGATGGCCGACATGGAACCGGAGTGTTAAGCCTTTTCCTCCGGGATGCGGCGTCCCGGCAGGGTAAAGCGGTAGCCGATGCTGCGGACGGTTTCAATGCAGTCCGCGTAGGGAGCCAGTTTCTGGCGCAGCCGCTTCATGTGCGTGTCCAGCGTACGGCTCTGGGCCTGGTGGCTGTACCCCCATACGCAACTGAGCAGGTCGTTGCGGTTCAGGGTCTGGCCCTCCCGTTCAACCATATGGATCATGAGCTTGAATTCCGTGGCCGTCAGGTCTACTTCCTCCTTGTCGATATAGAATTTGAGGGCGTTTTTGTCAAAAGTGAAGGGGCCGTATTCCGCAATGACGCTGCCCGGCGTGTGCTCGCACCGTTTCAGCACGCTGGCCACGCGCAGGACAAGTTCCTTGGGGCTGAACGGTTTGGTCACATAGTCGTCCGCTCCCAGTTCCAGCCCCTGGATGCGGTCTTCCGCCTGGGCCTTGGCTGTCAGGAAGATGACGGGAATGTTCTGGGTGCGGCTGTCCCGGCGCAGTTCCCTCAGTACGCCGTGTCCGTCCATGCCCGGCATCATCTGGTCCAGCAGGATCAGTTCCGGCTTGTCCCGGCGCGCCACTTCCAGCGCGGTCAGGCCGTCATAGGCCGCCAGGGGCGTATGGCCCGCACGTTCCAGATTATAAGCCACAAGATCTGAAATGGCGTGGTCGTCTTCAGCGATAAGAATGGTTGCCATGTCTGTTTTTTACGATGAAAGAAAGGGCGGTGTCCCGATATTAGATGTGACGATTCGTTCACATTTCCCCGCCCGGGAGGCGGTTCCGGACAGTTAAAGCCTCTTCTTATGCAAACATACTGTAACGGAAGCGTTTCCGTTTTGCAAGGCTGGCCCAGATTCAACTTCTCTTCCCTGCGTCATGTGATACACTTGCCCCGCAACAGTTGTATTGTTATGCGAAGCGATAGAGTTAAAGCAGGGTTCGAGCGTGCGCCGCACCGCAGTTTGATGCGTGCCACCGGAATGACGGATGAGGATTTAAGCCGTCCTTTCATTGCCATTTGCAATTCTTTTAATGAAGTGATTCCGGGCCATGTCCACCTGAACAGGGTGGCCGCCCTCATCAAGGAGGAGGTACGCAAGGCCGGAGGAACTCCCGTGGAATTCAACCTTCCCGGCGTTTGTGACGGCATTGCCATGGGCCACGGCGGCATGAAGTTTTCCCTGGCCAGCCGTGAGCTGATCGCGGACAGCGTAGAGACGATGCTGAGCGCCCATGCGTTTGATGCTATGATCTGCATCCCTAATTGCGACAAGATTGTTCCCGGCATGATTATGGGCGCCCTGCGCTGCAATATTCCCACTATTTTCTGCAGCGGCGGTCCGATGGCCGCCGGCATGGCGGAGGACGGCACGGTGCTGGACCTGAACAGCGTGTTTGAGGCTGTCGCCCGCTTTAAGGCAGGCAAGATTAATGAGGAGGAACTTCATTCCCTGGAATGCCGCGCCTGCCCCGGCGCCGGTTCCTGCTCCGGCATGTTTACAGCCAATTCCATGAATTGCCTGAGCGAGGTGATCGGCCTGGCCCTTCCCGGCAACGGTTCCCTGCTGGCTACTTCAGAGGAACGAAAGGAGTTCTGGAAGCAGACTGCCCGCCGCGCCGTGGAGATGGCGAAGGCGGACGGCCCCCTGCCGCGAGACATCGTAACCCGTGACGCTATCGACAATGCTTTCACAATTGATATGGCCATGGGCGGCAGTTCCAATACCGTGCTCCATACGCTGGCTATCGCCAGGGAAGCCGGCGTGGAGTATGACCTCCAGCGCATCAATGATATTTCTAGGCGAACCCCGAATATTTGCAAGGTGGCTCCTTCCTCCCGCTTCCACATGCAGGATGTTCTGCGTGCAGGCGGGGTGAGTGCCATCATTCATGAAATTGCCAGAATTCCCGGAGCCCTTCATCTGGACGCCATGACCGTCAGCGGGAAAACGCTGGGTGAAACAGTGGAGGGATGCGGCATTGCGGATGAAACCGTGATTCATCCGTTGGAAAATGCCTATTCCCGTGATGGCGGCCTGGCGATTCTGTTCGGCAATCTGGCTGAGGAGGGCGCTGTGGTGAAAAAGGCGGGTGTGCATCCGAATATGATGAGTTTCCGCGGGCCCGCCGTGATTTTCGAGTCTCAGGAAGAGGCCTGCGAAGGCATCCTTGCCGGGAAGGTGAAATCAGGCGATGTGGTTGTCATACGCAATGAAGGCCCCAAGGGCGGCCCCGGCATGCAGGAAATGCTGGCTCCCACTTCCTATATTATGGGGCAGGGCCTTGGCGCGGAAGTGGCGCTTATTACGGACGGCCGTTTTTCCGGAGCCACGCACGGAGCCTGTATTGGCCATATTTCCCCGGAAGCGGCGGAAGGCGGCCTGATCGGCCTGCTGAGGAACGGGGATATTATTGAGTATTCCATTCCGGACCGCACGCTGAACGTCTGTTTGAGCGAGGAGGAGATCGCACGCCGCCGTGCGGATTGGAAACCTACCTATAACAGGGTTTCCTCCTCCTGGCTGAGCCGTTACCGCCAGCTTGCCACGAATGCCAGCAAGGGGGCAGTCCTCCGGCGCGGGGAATAATAGTTTCCCTTTTAACAGCAGCCGCTTCCCGTGATAGCCGGGAAGCGGTTTTTTATGCCTGTTTTCCTTGCTCTGTAGTCTGGCAGGCTGCATGGTCGGATTGCCCGCATCCGGCATTGAAAAAACTGCCTGGGTAAAGCGGAACCGCTTCCTGTGAAGGGAAGCGGTTCCTAATCAACAATTCATGTTTTTCCAAGAAATGTTTTATTTGGAAATTCTGAGGCGGTCGCTCATTTTTTTCAGGGAAAGGACAATTAGTTCATTTTGAGTGGATGGATAGCGTTTCTTTATTTCCGATGGTGAAAGTCGTTTTCCCGGAGTTGGTGATGGAAAGGGAGCGTCCCTTCCGTCTCGTCCCGTTTGCCGGAATTATGGATAATAGGGTGGAAACGGGTTTGAGCGGCACGTACATTTCGGGAAAATAGCCTCTTCCTGTGCAGAGAGGGAAATGATTTTGTAAAAAATTCCGTTGCTGTCCGTTATGCTGATGATGTAACCCGTTTTCAGTATTCGCAGGAGGGCGATCTTGATAAGCCTGGTTTACCGGAACTGATGTTGCAGGAAGGCTGCGGAATGACGCAGGCCGGGACCAGGACATGGCGTTCCTTGTTGAAGGAAGCGTTGGAGATTGCCTTCCCGGTTCCCTGCGGAACCGGGAAGGCCGGAATGGACATCCGTTAGAATGAGTAACTGACGGAGCCGTTGATTCCCTGGGCCGTCAGTCCGGCCCTGCTTTCCAGAGAGTATCCGATGCGGGCCCCCCACCTGTTGCCGAAGGCGGCGCTTATCCCTGCGTTGACGCGCAGAGCGGTGCGGCCTACGTTGACGCCGCGCGCCGTCCAGGCGCCCAGGTCACTGCTGACAGTCCCTTTGGGATTGAGGCGGCTGAGATCCTGAGTCACGGCAACTGTCACGCTGGGCGTCAGCGTGGCATTGGTTCCTGCCGCGTAGGTGCGGGAGAGGGTGATGCCTACGGGCAGCGTCCAGTTCTGGGCGCGCGCTCCGCTGAAGGTCCGGGCCAAGTCTCCGTGTTCGGAGAAGCTGTCCGTTTTCCCGGTCATGAATTCCAGCCCGGCAAATGGTGCGATGACCAGTTTGTTGCGGAATTGTTCCGTCCAGGTGGCGTAGATGGCGGCTCCGAAAGAGTCAGAGTCAAATTTCCCGGCAGCGGAGGTGTCCGCCAGGCGGGCTTTCCCGTCAAAGGATGTGGTTCCGAAGGCTGCATACCCGTCCAGAGACAATTTGGAGGTTCCGGCGGGCGTGTAGCGGCCGTAGAGCATGGCCATGAAAGAATCCGCATCATAGCTGGACAGTCCTCCCTTGTCCTGGAAAGTTCCGTAAGATTGGCCGATGGCCACTCCTGCCAGGACGGAGGAGGAGAGCTTGCAATCCGCGCCTACGGCATAGCCGCCTGCGTCGTATTTGTAGCCGTCAATGCCGCTGCGCGAATGTTGGTCCGTCCAGGAACCCAGGCCGCCCACCCATACGGAGCCGCGGCCTGAAGCCACCGGCGCCATGGCGATGGGGGAACCCTTGGCGTCTGCAGACTGGACGGGCTTCGCTGCCGTAATATTCAGTCCCTGTGCGGCGGAAATGCCTCCCTGCGTCCTGCCCAGGGCGGCAAAACCCTTGAGAGCATCGTTGGAAGCCCAGGCCGCATTGATCACGGTTTCCCCGCTGACGGATTGAATCATGGCTGCCGCCGCGTCTGCGCTGGAGGTTCCCAGAAGGGTTTCGAAGAACCTGTGTGCGGCTGAACCGTCCCGGACGCCCGTCCGGACCTGTTCCATGCCGGCTGCTGCGCCGGATATGTTCCCGGAATATCCCTGCATGGGGGCGGCGACTCCGTGCATATTTTGTGTCAGGCGGATAGTTCCGTTTTCATGGGGCGTTGCGCTTGTGGAGACGAAAGCGGTGTTGAACAGAGGCAGTTCGCTTACTTCGGCTCCGGTGATGGTGACGTTGTCCACGGAAGAAGTTCCGGCGGCGGTGTGTGTGAGGTCGCGGCCGTTGCCCGCTTCATCGATATTCCAGAGTTTGATGGAGGAGTGGCCGTTGAACGCGATGTCATTGAGGAGCAGGGAGGAACCTTCCCCCATTTCAATCACGGCGTTTCCGTTAATTTCCAACGTGTCTCCAGCCAGTACGGAATCTTCCGTCAGAATGACGCCTGCGCCATTCATTTCGTAGTCCGTCAGGTCTTCAACTCCCAATTGAGCTCCTTCCATGACCATGATGTCATCCACTTCGGCCAGGTGGCCCACGATCAGGGAGCCGGCTCCGGATTGCTGGATCAATGTTCCGCCGAATCCGTTATCCTCCGTGTCCGAGCCTCCGTAAAGCAGGTCGCCGCCGCCTGCCTGAATCAGCGTGGCGGCGCCACGCGTCCACGGACCGTCGTCAAGGGAGTAATAGTCTGCGTCGGAAATGCCGCTGTTGATGATGGTGATATCGTTCGCGTCCGTGTCCGCCAGAATGACGGAGCCGTCTTCCGCAAAGATGTCGTTAGCTTCTTCCCCGGCCGTGTTGCCGTCAAAGAAGGCTCCGGAGCCAATCAGAAGAATGCGGTTCTCCATCAGGTGGATGGCGCCTCCCAGCCCGGAGGCGGCATTATCCGTGAAGGTGACGTCCCTGCCGAGCCAGATATTGGCCCCTTCATTTTCAAAGAGGTCCTCCACATTGTCGCCATCCTGCTGCGCGAGGTTGCTCGTCAGTTCGGAAGCGATGGCCCCGCCATTGGCTCCAGCCGTGTTGCCGGAGAAGACAGTTCCGTTTCCTACCGTGATATCCAGCACTTCCGTGGTCAGTTTGGAGGTGCGTTCCCCGTCCGTATAGGTTATGGATTCGGCAATATTGTTCTGGGCGAAGACGGCTCCGCCGGATCCCGCTGCCGTATTGCTGATGAAGCTGTTGTTTTCTCCAATAACGATGTCTCCATGTGCATAGAGGGCGCCTCCCCTGGAGATATCCATGGCAGCGGACCTGCCCGGGGCCTTGCTGTTCATGAATGTATTGCCGCGGCCCGTGGTGATTTTGTTTTCGCGTTCCGTGACGGTAACTGTTCCGTTGAGAATATTCCCGTTTTCATCCGTATCAATGATGCTGGCGCGGATAAGGCTGTTGTCCGCATCGCTGAAGGCGCTCATGTGGTAAACGGGAGCATCTTCCGTTCCCTGATAAGTTACATTGTCCCCCAGCGTGATGGTATTTTCCGCAGCTACGGTGGTCATGGTCAGCGTAACATTGTCTCCAATGACTACGTTCCCGCCATAAGTCCCTTCCGCATATTCTCCGGAGGCCAGCACATAGTCTCCTTCCGCGTTTTGCTTGATCGTCCCTTCAAAGGAGACGGTTCCACGGGTGGAAGCGCCGTCGTCTCCAATGGAGCCAACTGTGTCCCCTGCCCAGATATCGGCCATCTGGCTGCCGGAAAGATCGTTGTCGCCTGTAATTTCAGTATTGCTTCCGATATAGATATTCCCTCCTTCCGCGTAAATATCAACATCGTCCAGCGTAGAGTTTGCTCCAATGGAGACGGTGGCCTGGTCTCCCGCTCCGGTGGTCATGCGCACGGTGCGGATTCCGTCTTCTCCTTCGGTTATGGACAGGGAATCCAGTTCCACGGATACGGCATCCAGTGTGACGGATGTCAGTTTTGCCCCTTCGCCGATGAAGATGGAACCTTGCGCATCCATGTCATAGTTTTCAATGGAACTGCCGTTGCCGACGGTGATGTCTCCGAACAGCCCCATGGTTTCCTCCATGCTGGTTCCGGGAAGGTAGGTTCCGTCTTCATCTTGTCTGGCAATGCCCTGGGAAAGGACAAGGGCTTCTGTCGTGATTTCCGCCCTCTCCTTGGCTGTCAGCGTACTGTTATCTCCCAGCAGTATTTCACCCCCAGTGGATTGGCT